>WGLW01000011.1 GCA_016125405.1 Alphaproteobacteria bacterium
ACCCGTTTCCTGTCCGCGTGTGCTTCCCGTCTGCCCGAAGCGTCAGGGCGCGTTCATCCGACGCTACCGGCAGATCCATGTCGACTGCCTCTTCATCGACCGCCGCGTGGCCAAGCGCCTCCGGCGTCTCCAACGCGCTCGCCCCCTCCGTCCGCACGCTCCGCGTGCGTCCACCTCCCCCTGCTTCGCAGGTGGAGGCAAGGCTTCTGCACTTTTGCCTCCACCAGTCGAAGGCTGGGGGTTTGGATGCGACAGCATCCATGGGATCGCGACGCAGTCGCGAGACGGAGCAACTGTCTTGATCAGGCGAAGTTGCGATCGTCCCTGATCATTGCGTTGAGTGCGATGAGCAGTTTTCGGGCGGTGGCGAGGATGGCGACCTTGGCGGGGGGCATGCAGCCCCGCGCTCCGCCTGTCCTTCCATCGACAAAACTCGCCGCCTGATCCGCCTTGCAAGCCCCGCTTGCGAGGGCGCCGGCGCATGCGCGTCAGCGCGCTGCGCGCCTCAACACCGGCAGCACGCGCGGCATCTTGCGCTCCAGCGGATCCTTGCGCTCCAGCTCGTTCGCCGGAACCGGACGGCTGTAGAGATAGCCCTGCACTTCCATGCACCCGAGATCGGCCAGCAGATCGGCCTGCGCCTCGGTCTCGACGCCCTCGGCCGTGATGCGCATGCCGAGGTCGCGCGCCAGGGAAATCACCGCCCGCACGATCGCGCGGTCATCCGGGCTGGTCTCCATCTCGCGCACGAAGCGCTGGTCGATCTTCAGCTTGTCGAACGGGAAGGCCCGCAGATAGCTGAGCGAGGAATAGCCGGTGCCGAAATCGTCCAGCGCGATCCGCACCCCGAGGTCCTTCAGCGCATGCAGCGTGCGGATGTTGTGATCCGTCTCCTGCATCAGCACGCTTTCGGTGATCTCGATCTCGAGACGTGACGGATCCAGTTGCGCAGCGCCCAGCGCGTTGATGACGGTCGCCACCAGCGACGGGTTCTTCATCTGCGCCGGCGACAGGTTGATCGCCACCGTCACCTCGTTCTTCCACTGCGCGGCTTCCTGGATGGCCTTGCGGATCACCCACTCGCCCAGCGGGACGATGACGCCGGTTTCTTCCGCGCACTCGATGAACACCGCCGGCGAGACCAGTCCCCGCCCCGGCCGGTTCCAGCGCAGCAGCGTCTCGTAGCCCGACACCTTGTGCGTCCGCGTGTTCACCAGCGGCTGGAAGTAGATGTCCATCGCATCGTTGGCGAGCGCGTTGCGGAGGTCCGCCTCGAGGTCGGCGCGCTGGCGGGCGTCTTCGTCCATGCCCGACGCAAAGAAGCGGACGCAGCCCCGTCCCTCGTCCTTGGCGCGGTAGAGCGCGAGCTCCGCATTCTTCATCAAGAGGTCGGGATGGACGCCGTCCTTCGGCGCCAGGGCGACGCCGATGCTTCCGCCGGAGAGGATTTCCTTGCCGTGCAGCATCACCGGCGCCAGCAGCGCGTCCACGATGATGTCCGTAAATTCAGCCGCTTCGTCTTCACCCGCGCCGGGCAGCAGCACGGCGAACTCGTCCCCGCCCAGGCGCGCCAGGAAGGCGTCCGGCCAAAGGCAGTCGCGCAGCCGGTCGCTCACCACCTTGAGGAAGGCGTCGCCGGCCGGGTGGCCCATCGTGTCGTTGATGGCCTTGAAGTTGTCGAGGTCGATGCACGCCAGCGCGAAAGAGCTGATCTCGCCGGTCTGCAGCCGGTCGCCCGCAAGCTCCAGCTCCTTCAGCAGCATCGAGCGGTTGGGCAGATCGGTGAGGCCGTCGAACTGTGTGAAGTAGGCAATGCGCGCATCGGCATCGCGCGAGCGCGTCACGTCCGAACATACGCCGCGATAGCCGCCGTCCGGCGTCGGCTGGCCTGAGAGCGACCACCATCCCGTGCGCCCGCCGATTGAGACTTCCAGCACCTGGTCGCGGAAGGCGCGCCGCTCGCGCATCATCGCTTCCAGGAGGTCCGCGGAATCGCGGTGGAACAGCGCAAGGAAGCTCGCCCCCTCCATCGACTCCGGCGGCAGGCCGGCCGCTTCCGCGAAGCGGCGCGAGACATGGCCAAGCCGGGCGGTCACGTCCGTCCGCCACAGCCAGTCCGAAGACAAGTCCTCGAAGTCGTGCAGCAGGACGCTGATGGTTTCCTTCGACTCCTCCAGCGCCAGCGACGCGAGGCGGCGGCGGACGAAGTTTCCGGCGTTGACCGCCGCAAAGCGCTGCAGCGCGGTCACATAGCCGGCCAGCAGGCACGCGGCGGCCACCACACGCGGCGCATCGCCAAAGTAAAGCCCCACCACCGCGCCGATCGCGACGCACGAAGAAAAGCCGAGCGAGGCGAGCGGAAAGCTCGAATTGAGAAACGCGCCGACGCAGATCACGCCCGCAGTCAAAACGCCGAGAAGAACTTCGTGGCCCGCGCCGCTGGTGGCGATCAGCGCAGCCATGATGCCGCCCCAGGCGACGCCGCTGATGATCGTGTTGCGGATGATCTCGCCCGCGTCAGGCGGTATGTCGGAGGGATTGGCGAAATAGCGGCGGCTTTCCCGGATCCGCATGAACGCCATGACCGCGCTGGCATAGGACCAGACAAACACCAGCGGCATCATCGGCGCATGCCAGAAGGCGATCGTCAGCACGACAGCGTTGAGCAGGTTGTGCAAGGCGGCAAGCGGCGCCAGCCGCTGGTACTGCCGGTAGCGCGCAGCGTGCACCAGGGCGCGATGCTCGGCGGGTACGGGAACCTCGCCGAGGAGCGTCTTTCTGAATGACAAGGTCCGCATGCCCGCTCCGAGTCCCCCCCCGCGTCCGCCGGCCGTCTTCAGGCTGGTTGCCGCAGGTTTGGATAATGCCGGAACAAGCTGGATTTTTGGCTGAGCGGGTCGGTGAAATTCAATCGATCGCGGCAACGTCCCGGGAAATCCGGGCCTGCAAAGCCTCGCGCCGGTCGGGGTTTTCAGCCCAGAACCCGGCCCACCGCGTCGATCTCGTCAGCGCCCGTCGCCCACGAGCAAACGAACCGGAACGAGCCGCCCAGCCATGGGTAAAAGCTCGCCCCCGCCGCCTTCAGCTTCGCAACAACCGCATCGGGAAGCTCGACGAACACTTCGTTCCCATCGACGGGATGCACGATCCGGCCGCCGGCCCGGCTGGTGAACAGTTCGGACAGTCGCTTCGCCGCCGCATTGGCCCGGCCCGCGAGATCCAGCCAGAGCCCGCCTTCGAGATAGGCCGCCATCTGCGCGCCGAGAAAACGCATTTTGGGCGGCATGTGCCCCGCCCGCTTGGCCCGCGCCCGCAACTCCTCCGCCAGCGAGCGCGCCTCGCCGAAGAGCAGGATCGCCTCGCATCCCAACGCGCCGTTCTTGGTGGCGCCGAAGCTCATCACGTCCACCCCGGCCCGCCAGCTCATTTCCGCGGGAGAGGCGCCGGAGGACGCCACGGCGTTGGCGAAGCGCGCGCCGTCCAGATGAACCAGCAGCCCGGCCGCCTTCGCCATCGCGCTGCGCTCGGAGATCTCGGCCGCGCTGTAGGCCGCACCGTTTTCGGTCAGGTTCGACAGCGACATCACCCGCAACGGCGTCTCGTGAACAAAGTCCGGATTGTTGGCCGCCAGCCGCGCCTTCAACGCCGCTACATCGATTTTCGCGTGGTCCCCCGGCAGCAGCGACAGCTTGGCGCCGCCGGTAAAGAATTCCGGCGCGCCGCGTTCGTCCCGCTCGATATGTGCTTCGGCATGACAGAGGATCGACATCGTCGGCGGGCACATCGCGCCCAGCGCCAGCGCGTTGGCGGCGGTGCCGGACGAGACCAGCCAGACATCCAGCTCCGTCTCGAACATGTCTTCCAGCCCTCGCCGCGCCGCCTCAACCCAGCGGTCCGCGCCATAGCTCGGGGCCGGGCCCGCATTGGCTTCGTTGAGCGCCGCCAGCAGGGCGGGATGGGCGGGCGCGGCGGTATCCGAGGAGAAATTCATCGCTCGCTGATGCGGCTGAAAGCTGGACGAGGCAAGAGCAGCGCGGGCCCAACCACGCGGACCGGAGGCAAGTTTGTCCGACAGGCATCTTGCCGCCGGTATTCTCGACGGTATGAACAATACGCAGTTGGGAAGTTTGGGGGGCAGGTTTGGGTGGCGACGGGGACACTCCCGCGGGCATGGCCCGTGCGGCGCGACATGCGTTCGATCCCGAAAGCGAAGCGATCCTCGATCGAAGGCTGCGCGCTGCGCGGGCGCTCGGCGACGCCTCCATGGGGCTCGCCAGCCTCCGGCCCGAGCTAAGCGCGCGCGGCGGACTGTCGGCCGGCCAGCGCGCCGGCGGCTGGAGCCTGCTCGGCGCGCTCGTCGTGTTTGCGATCCTGGTTCCGGGCGCGCTTGGTCTGGTCGCGGTCTGTTTCGCTTCGCTCCTCTTCGCCATCCTGATCGCGATGCGGCTGGCCTCCGCGATGGCGGCGGCGCTGCGCAAGCCCGGCCTGCCGCTGTACCACGCGGCCGACGAAGACCTGCCGGTCATCACCTATCTCGTCGCCCTCTATCGCGAAGAAAACGTCGCCGCCGCCCTCGTCGAGGCTATCGCGGCGATCGACTATCCGGCGGACCTGCGCGAAGTGAAGCTTCTGGTCGAGAGCGACGACGTGCAAACGCTGGCCGCCCTGCGGCGTTCGCCTTTGCCCGACGGGTTCGAAATCCTGCCCGTGCCGCCCGGCGCGCCACGAACCAAGCCGCGCGCCCTGAACTACGGCTTGCTCCACGCGCGCGGAGACATCATCGCCGTGCTCGACGCCGAGGACCGGCCATCGCCCGGACAGGCCCGCGAGGCCGCAGCGGCCCTGCGCGCGGGCGGCGATACGCTCGCCGTCGTCCAGGCGCCGCTGCTCGCCCACAATGGCGGCCAGACATGGATCGCGCGGCAGTTCGATCTCGAATACGCCATTCACTTCCTCATCTGGCTCCCCTTCCTTGCGGGTCTCGGCGCGCCGCTCGCGCTTGGCGGAACCAGCAATTATTTCCGGCGCGACCGCTGGAAGCCGCTGGCGGCTGGGACGCCTGGAATGTCACCGAGGACGCGGATCTCGGCTTCCGGCTGGCGCGCCGCGGCTGGAGCGCGGCGACCATCACCTCTCCCACATTCGAGGAGACGCCGGTGCGCTTCCGTCACTGGTGCGCCCAGCGCACGCGCTGGATGAAGGGTCACATGCAGACCTGGCTGTTGCTGATGCGCGACCCGCTGGCGACGATCCGGGACATGGGCCTCGCCCGCTTCCTTGGCGTTCAGGTCACGCTTGGCGGATCGTTGCTAGCGTCCATGCTGCACGCGCCGATCATGATCTTCCTTCTGGCGTCGGCGCTGGCCGGAGCGCCTGTCGCGAGCTGGAGCGCGGGCCTGCTCGGCGCGGGCTACGCCAGCGTGCTTCTCGCCGCCATCGCCACGCTGCGCCGACCGTCATGGGCGGCTCTTGTCACCCCGCCCCTCTACTGGCCGCTGCTCTCCCTCGCCATGATCCGCGCCCTCTGGGAGCTGAAGCTCCGGCCGCATCACTGGGCCAAGACGCCCCACGGCTTCGCGCTGCAATCGACGGCGCCGAGCGCCCCGGCCGCCCCCCTCTCGCTCCACGCCGCCGCCGAGGCCCGGGCGCGCTCGCGTCATGCGCATCGCCCAGCATCCGTGCGCCAAAGCTGGACGGGACGCTGATAAGCGCTCGCCGCGTCCGCCGGCGGTCTGGCCCTCTCCAGCCGGGCGCGCTAAGGGGCTCGCCTCACGCGGAGGGCCGCCTTGGATCTGGACTGGATACTCACCCTTGCCGGGGCCGCACTGGCCGTCGTCCTGCTGGCCGTCTCGCTCTGGCGGAACGCGCGTCCGCGCGTCGACACGGTCCGGACGCGCTGGATTTCCTGGCGCTTCATGATGATGCTGGCCGCCGCCTTCCTCCTGATCGCCGCCGTGCACATCGTGAACAAGCTGGGCTTTCACACCGGCCGCAACAGCATCGGCGGGCCGTGACGCGCACGAGCTTGACCGCCCGCCGCCCCGCGCCTAGCCCTTCTACGACGACAGATTGGAGACCTCGCCATGGCGGACCTCGACACCTTCCGCGCTGAAACCCGCACCTGGCTGGAAGCAAACTGCCCGGCGTCCATGCGCACGCCGATGGTCGAGGAAGAGGTCGTCTGGGGCGGCCGCAAGCAGGAGTGGGTCAATCCGGACTCGAAGGTCTGGCTGGATCGCATGGCCGAGAAGGGCTGGACGGCGCCAACCTGGCCCAAGGCCTATGGCGGCGGCGGCCTCTCGAAAGCGGAAGCCATCGTCCTCGACCAGGAAATGAAGCGCATCAACGCCCGCGCGCCGCTGGCCTCCTTCGGTCTCTGGATGCTCGGCCCGGTGCTGCTCGAATACGCCAACGAGGAACAGAAGAAACGCTTCCTGCCCGACATCGTCGCCGGCAAGACCCGGTGGTGCCAGGGCTATTCCGAACCGGGCGCCGGATCGGACCTCGCCTCCCTCCAGACCAAGTGCGAGGACAAGGGCGATCACTGGCTGATCAACGGCTCGAAAATCTGGACCAGCTACGCCAACTACGCCGACTGGATTTTCTGCCTCGTCCGCACCGATACGACGAAGAAGCATGAAGGGATTTCCTTCGTTCTCTTCGACATGACGAGCCCCGGCGTCGAAACGCGTCCGATCCTGCTGATCTCCGGATCCTCGCCCTTCTGCGAAACCTTCTTCACCGACGTGAAGGTTCCCAAGGACCAGATGGTGGGAACGCCCGGCAAGGGCTGGGACATCGCCAAGCGTCTGCTGCAGTACGAACGCCAGAACATCTCCGCCACCGGCTTCGGCGCCGACCGCAGCTCGGGCCCCAGCCTCGGCGACATCGCCAAGCGCTATGTCGGCCTCAACAAGTACGGCGTGCTGGCTGACGGCGACCTGCGTGGCCGCATCGCAAAGCAGATGATGTACGAGCAGGCCTTCGCACTCACCATCCGCCGCAACACCGAACTCGCGAAAGCCGGCGCCGATGTCGGCCCCGCCACCTCGATCATCAAATACGCGGCCGCCAAGATGAACCAGACCAAGACCGAACTTCAGGTCGAGGCGATGGGCCATCAGGGGCTTGGCTGGGCGGGCGACGGCTTCCGCCCCGGCGAGCTGATGGCCACCCGCGCCATGCTCCGCGCCAAGGGCAACTCGATCGAAGGCGGCACGTCCGAGGTCAACCTCAACGTCGTCGCCAAGCGCGTCCTCGGCCTGCGCGACCACCAGTAGCGGTCAGCCGGCCTTCGGCGTGTAGAGCCCGTTGAACGATTCCTGCCAGGTCTTCGACTTCGGGTCCCAGTCTTCAAAACGCTGGCGCACCGTGCCGTCCTTGTTCGCCGTCCATGTGCCGCGGGACTTCTGCGTCTTCCCGCCCGCCAGCCGGGAGACGCCCTCCAGCACCATCTCCCCCTTGGCGTTCAGGGCGCCCGAATAATCGGTCATCTCGCTGGCGGCCACCCAGACCTGGCGCCACGCCTTGGTCTCCGGGTCATAGAAATTGTAGCTCTGGCCCTTGTTGCCCCGCGCGCTGGTCCAGTGTTCGACGATCAGGCAGCCCTTCTCCTCGCGCGTGATCGAACTGTCCCCCACCTTCACGCCCTGCGGGTTGGTGACGGTCCACTCGCCGATCCAGAAATCGAACTGCCGGCTCGCAGGCGCATCGCACCATTCCGGCGGCGGCCCGGACTGCTGCGCGGCGGCCACTGGCGCGGCGAAACAGGCAACGGCAAGGCTGGCGGCGGTGATCAACAGGCCATATTTCATGAGCGTCTCCCGTGCAGGATCGGACAAAGACTGCATTATCAGTCTTTCAATCGCAACCAGCGGCGCAAGGACCTGAAATGACAGGCGATGAGGCCCCAGCCGGCACGGGCAAGAGCGATCACTACGCCAGCTATGCCAACTTCGGCGAAGGCGTCGCGGCGGAGGTCCGCCGTGAGGCGTTTGGCGAGGACTATGGCCAGAATGGCTGGCAGACCGCCGCCGAGTTGGACCTCTTCCTGTCGTGGCTTGATCTCAGGCCTAGTGCGCAGGTGCTCGACTTTGCCTGCGGCGCCGGCGGTCCGGCGATCCGGATCGCCGAGCGGACGGGATGCACCGTAACCGGTCTCGATCTCGACCCCCGCGCCATCGCCGCCGCAGATCGCCTCGCGTCCCAATCTTCGGCGCGGCAGCGTGTCCGCTTCATGACCGGAGACGGAGGCGTGCGGCTGCCCTTCGACGACGCCAGCTTCGACGCCGTCATCTGCATCGATGCGGTCAACCACCTGCCCGACCGGATCGCCATGTTTGGCGAATGGCGGCGCGTGCTTCGGCCCGGCGGCCTCGCCGTCTTCACCGATCCGGCAATCATCACCGGGCCGGTCACTGGCCGCGACCTCGCCATCCGGTCCTCGATCGGCGCCTTCCTGTTCTCGCCCCCCGGCGCGGACGAAGACATGCTGGAGACATGCGGGTTCCATCTTGAGGCCCGCGAGGACCGCACGGCCAACATGTCCGCCAGCGCCCGCGGTCGCCATGATGCCCGCGCGCGGCATGCCGTGGAGCTGATCGCCATCGAGGGGCGGGACGCGTTCGACCGCCAGCAGGTCTTTTTCGAGACGACCGCCCGCCTTGCCGCGGAAGCTCGTTTGTCCCGCTTCGCTTTTCTCGCGAGGCGCAACTAGGTTCAGGAGGGCCGGCCCGCCGTGCCTCGCGCATCCAGAAAGTCATCCACCCCTCCGGCCGAGCCCGACCGCCCAACCGCGACAGGCCGGTGCCTTTGCGGCGCCGTGGAGCTGCAGATCGTGATCCCGGCGGTCTGGGCGTGGCACGACCACACGAAACCCAGCCGCCGCGCCCATGGCGCCGTTTACGCGACTTACGTCGGCTCCTGGCGAAGCAAGTTCCGCATCACCAAGGGCGAAGCCAGCATCACCCGTTTCGAGGACAAGACGGCCGGCGGCGCCAGAAGCTTCTGCTCGCGATGCGGCACGCCCCTAATCTACGAGCGGGCCCGCTCTCCCAAGATGGTCAACCTGCCCCGCGCCCTCTTTGCTGATCGTGTGGGCCGCGAGCCGCGCTACCACATCGGCATCGAGGATCTGCAGGATTGGGTCTACACAGGCGAGGCCGTCTCTCCCTTGAAGGGCTATCCCGGCGTCGTCCGTGAAAGGCCACGCCGCAAACGCCCCGGCAAACCGTCCCTCTTCGAAGCGCCGGAAACATTTTCCCCATAAGCCCCCTCTGATAGACTTTGTGCGCGGCCTGGCTGGGCCGTGGCGGGAGATGCGGGTTGAAGCTTCAATTCTGGTTCGAGTTCGCCTCCACCTATTCGTACCCGGCCGTCATGCGGATCGAGAAGGCGGCGGCGGCGCGCGGCGTCGCGGTCGAATGGCGCCCGTTCCTTCTGGGCCCGCTTTTCCACGCCCAGCAGGGCCTGAAGGACAGCCCCTTCAACGTCTATCCGGTCAAGGGCGCCTATATGTGGCGCGATCTCGAGCGGGTCTGCGAAAAGCACGGCCTGCCCTTCACCCGCCCCCACCGCTTTCCGCAGAACGGGTTGAACGCCGCACGCATCACTCTCTCGCTCGACCAGTCCCAGCGGGGCAATTTCGTGAAGGCGGTTTACCAGGCCAACTTCGTCCACGACCGCGACATTTCCGACCCCCAGATCCTGCACGCCGCCGCGCGCCGGGCCGGGGTCGACCCGCTGGAAATCATGGCGGCGCTCAGGTCCGAGGAGATCAAGTCGCAGCTTCGCGACGAAACCGGTTTCGCCGCTGACCTCGGGATTTTCGGCGCCCCCACCTTCATCACGCCGGACGGCGAGGTTTTCTGGGGCAATGACCGACTCGAGGACGCCCTTGATTGGGCAGTGCACGGAACGCTAAGACCGGGCCAGACCAACTGAAACTCCGGCAATCGGCCGGAGGCGCCGGGAGACGCTCATGGCCTTCGTGCTTACCGAAGAGCAGCAGATGCTGCGCGACAGCGCCAAGGCGTTTGCGGCCGAAAAGCTCCCGATCGCGCAACTGCGCGACCTGCGCCAGCAAGGCGGCCCGGAAGGGTATGACCGGTCAGCCTGGAAGGAGATGGCCGATCTCGGCTTCGCCGGCGTGCTGGTGCCGGAAGAGTTCGGCGGATCGGGCTTTGGCTATGTCGGCCTCGGCCAGGTTCTGGAAGCCCAGGGCCGGACGCTCGCCTCGACGCCGCTCTTGTCTACGGCGCTGATCGGCGCATCGGCCTTCACCCTTTACGGTACGGACACCCAGAAGGCCGAATACCTCCCGAAGATCGCGGCGGGCGAACTTATCGTTGGGTTGGCGGTCGATGAAGGCGCGCATCACGACCCGGAACAGATTCTCATGTCGGCCCGCGAAGGCGGCGTCGGCTACGAACTCACCGGCGAGAAGCGCTACGTCGTCGACGGCGCCGCAGCGGATCTCCTGATCGTCGCGACACGGACATCTGGCCAACCCGGCGAGAAGCAGGGCGTCACACTGTTCATCGTAGCGGGAGACACATCCGGCCTGACCCGCACACCGCTTTCCACGCTTGATGCGCATCCGGCCGCCAACCTGCGCTTCGACCGGCTGACAGTCCCCGCCACTGCCGCGCTGGGTCCGATCGGCGGCGGCTACGCCATTCTCGAAGCCTTGCTGGACCGCGCCCGCATTGGCCTGGCGGCGGAAATGCTGGGCGCCGCCGACGCCGCATTCGAGATGACGTCGGATTATCTCAAGATGCGCAAGCAGTTCGGCCAGCTGATCGGCTCGTTCCAGTCGCTGCAGCATCGCGCGGCCCAGATGTTCACGGAACTCGAGCTCACCCGCTCCTCCGTGGCCGCCGCCCTCGACGCGCTCGACTCCCAAGCCAACAATGTTGCGGAACTGGCCTCGCTGGCCAAGGCGCGCGCAGCGGAAACCTTGCATCTGGTGTCCAACGAAACGGTCCAGATGCATGGCGGCATCGGCATGACCGACGCCCACGACAGCGGCCTTTACATGAAACGCGCCCGCGTCCTGGAAGCGCTCTATGGCGGGGAAAGCTTCCACCGCGACCGCTACGCAAAACTCCACGGTTTCTAGGGCCGCAATCCGTTATCGCACTCGTGAAGCCGGGAATGTTTGCCACCGCCCGGGAAAACTGCGTTATTGTGCCGCGCGCCAGACGCGACACGATGGAGGGACATGCGATGTGCGACGAACAGACTGAACTCGACAACGAAGAATTCTTCAAACAGGGCGGCATGTCCCGCCGGGGCTTCACGGCGCTTTCCGCCGCCGCCCTAGCCGCCTGCACCACCAGCCCGGCGAACGCCAAGGAAGTCGCCGAGCAGGACGTGAAGATCACAACGCCTGACGGCGTATGCGACGCCCATTTCGTGGCGCCTTCAACCGGCAAGCACGCCGCCGTGCTGGTCTGGCCCGATATCATGGGCCTGCGGCCCGCCTTCCGCACGATGGGCAAGCGTCTTGCGGAATCCGGCTATGCGGTCCTTACCGTCAACCCCTACTACCGCAAGGTGCAGGGTGAAGTGTTCCATGCCGGGGAGAGCTTCTCGGACCCGGCGGTGCGTGGCCGCCTCGTCCCGCTGATGCAATCGCTGACGCCGGAAGGCAACGAGACCGACGCCAAGGCCTTCATCGCCTGGCTGGACAAGCAGAAACAGGTCAGCACGTCGAAGAAGGTCGCCACGACCGGCTATTGCATGGGCGGCCCGCTGGTCTTCCGGACGGCGGCCTATGTGCCTGAGCGGGTCGGCGCCGCAGCGACGTTCCATGGCGGCGGCATCGCAACCGACAAGCCCAACAGCCCCCATCTCCTGATTCCGAAAATGAAGGCGAGCTTCCTCTGCTGCGTCGCGGCCAATGACGACAAGAACGATCCGGAATCCAAGACCCGCCTGCGTGAAGGCTTTGCGGCGGCCAATCTGCCTGCCGAAGTCGAGGTTTATGACGGCTGCCAGCACGGCTGGTGCCCAATCGATAGCGCCGTCTACAATCACGACGGTGCGGAGAAAGCCTGGTCGCGGCAGCTTGCGCTGTTTGAAAAAGCGCTGGCCTGATCTGTTGGCGCGCGCCGGGGTCATCATCCGGTCCCGGCGTCGCTGGCCTCAGAGTGACCGAACCATCCAGAGCGAAGGTACGGAGGCGGCGAAGCCAGCCTTCTCGTAGGCGCGTCGCGCTGGCGCGTGGCTCGCATCCCCGCCGGTGCTGACCGTCGCCGCCTTCATGCCCGCAGCTTTCATGCGATCGAGAGCAAATTCATAAAGCTGCTGGCCGACGCCCTCGCCCGCCGCATCCGGATGGACGGCGTTGAGCCCGATCTCACCCGTCAGTCTGGTTGCGTCGAGCGTCAGGCTGACAAATCCGATGATCCCGGCGTCATGCATCGCCACAAACACCTCGGCGGTCGAGGCCGGCGCGCACAGGCTCTCGAGCAGGTCCGCCTGTTCTGCGTCCGACCGGGACAGGGCCAGCGCATAAAGCTCGTCCCCCACAAGGCTGCGGAAGGACGCGAACACCGGCGCGAAGGCCGCCGCGCGGATCTCCTGCAGCCTGGGAAGATCGCCGGCCTCGAATGGCCGGATGACGACTGGCGTGTTCGGCATGCGCCGCCTTCCCGGAATTACGGCCAGCCCACTGGCCATTCTCCCGCGCCTCGATAGGTTGGCCCCAACCAGAACACAATGGCCGCGAGCCGGCGGCCCGAATGCAACGGAGCGACCCATGATCGAAAACCTGTTCTCGCTGAAGGGCCGCGTCGCCCTCGTCACCGGCGGATCGCGCGGCATCGGCAAGATGATTGCGCAGGGCTTCGTTGAATCCGGCGCCAAGGTCTACATCTCGGCCCGCAAGGCCGACGCTTGCGACGCCACCGCCGCAGAACTCTCGAAACTCGGAACCTGCATCTCCCTGCCGCAGGACATCTCCACGGTCGCTGGCTGCAAGATGCTGGCGGAAGAAATCTACAAGCGCGAGGGCAAGCTCGACATTCTCGTCAACAATGCCGGCGCCGCCTGGGCGGCGGACTTTGACGAGTTTCCGGAAAGCGGCTGGGACAAGGTGATGAACCTCAACGTCAAATCACCCTTCTTCCTGACGCAGGCCCTTCATGCCGCCCTGAAGAAGGCCGCCTCGGCGGACCAACCGGCCAAGGTGATCAACATCTGCTCGATCGATGGCATCAAGCTCAATCCGCTTGAGACGTATTCCTACCACGCCTCCAAATCCTCCCTGCTCTACCTCACGAAACGGATGGCGGCGCGGCTGGTGCAGGACAGCATTGTCGTGACTGCAATTGCGCCCGGTCCCTTTGCATCGGAAATGAATCGCGCAGCGCGCGATCATGAAGACGCGGTCGCTTCGCGAACGCCAATGCGCCGCATCGGCCGCGACGAAGACATGGCAGGCGCCGCAATCTTCCTCGCCTCGAAGGCCGGCGACTATGTCTGCGGCGATTCGATTGCGGTGGACGGAGGCATTGCTTACGCCAGCCTCCCCACACGCGACGCCTGATCCTCCATCACACCGCTCCACAATGCCGCGCCGCTGCGCCGGGAACTCCTGTCCCGGCGCACACGTTGATTTGGGAAGTCAATGACGCAGTGGAACGGATGGAGCAGATCATGCAGGCCCAGATTGACGAGATCATTTCGAGTCCCCGACAGTATTTCACCCGTCCTGACGACGTGCTCCGGGAAGACGACCTTACCAACGAGGAGAAGCGCCGCATTCTGGAAAGCTGGAAGCTCGACGAATCGCGCCTCGCGGACAGCACCTCGGAGAATATGTCGGGCGGCGAAGAATCGCACCTGCGCGAGATCTCCAAAAGCCTTCTGCAACTCAAGGCCATGGACAAGACCCCTGACGTCGTGAGGCGTCCAGCGCCGCGTCCGCGCAAGGGCATTGGCCTGGGAACCGGTGTGGGAGCAGCGATCGGCCTTGCCGCGGGCCTTGTGTTGCTCGTGGCGTATCCCGGCCTTGCAGCGTTCCCGATCCTTATCGAAACGATCGCGATCGGCGCGCTTGCCGGCGGACTTTCGGCAGCTCTCCGCTCCATCGCGCGCGCCTAGGCAGGAACCCGCGACATAGGCGGCGCGTTGACCAGCAGACCGACAAGGAGACCACAATGAAACTCATAATGATTTCAGCTGCGGGCCTTGCTGCCGCCATGGCGCTGGGCGCGTGCACGTCGACCGGCAACACCGAGCGCGGCGCGCTGGGCGGCGCCGCGCTGGGCGCAGCGGCCGGCGCGATTATTGGCAACAACACAGGCTCGGGCGACGCGGCGACCGGCGCGGCGATTGGCGCGCTGGCTGGCGGCGTTGGCGGCGCAGCCGTCGGCCACGAGCAGGACAAAACGCAGGCGGCGCGCAACGCGAACGGCGCGTACGCCGATCGCGGCCCTAACGGCGAGGAGCTGTACTTCGACAGCCGCGCGAACCGTTACTATTACGTCGACCGCCGCGACGGCCACACCTACTGGGCGAATGGGCAGTACCGCGGCTAGCAGATTGCCGGTCGACCACGAAAGGAAGCGCCGGTTGACGCCGGCGCTTCCCTCATCGCCGGCGTGGCTGCCGAACGGGTCGGCAAGCTCGCCATACGTTGCCCAGGAAACCTGTTGGCCATGGATGAGGGCGAGCGAAACGACCAATCAGGGTTGCCGGGGAGACCCGCCTCTGGGGGGCGCATCTGGTTGATCCTGCTTCTCGTCGCCATCGGCGGGCTCGCAGTCACATTGATTTCCGCACTTGTCGGTATCCTGACCTGACCGCCGTTCATCCCGACGGGAACCGCAGGACGGCGCCGACGTTGATGCCGAGGGGCGACAGACCTCATCCAGATCGGCAAACCAACCGAAGGGTTTCCAATGAAGGCCTTTGCGCTGATCAATCCCGCAGCCGGCGGCGTTCCGGCTGACGGCGAAATGCGAATTCGACACGCCCTTGATGAAGCCGGTCTTCCGGGGGCGGCCATCGAAGTGCTGGATCCGGAAAACGGTCAGGCCCAAATCCGGGAGATCGCCGGATACGAACCGGACGTATTCATTGTCTGGGGCGGCGACGGGACCTTGCGTTCGGCGCTTTCAATCGTCGGACGAAAGACTCCGAACCTGCTTCTTCTTCCGGGCGGCACGATGAACCTGCTGACCAAGTCGATCCACGGCGACCACCCCTGGAACCAGATTCTTTCCGCCGTCATAGAGTCTCCTCGCGTCCGGAACCTGCCTGCCGGCGAACTCAATGGCGACCTCTTCTATTGCGCGATGCTGGCGGGCGCCCCGGCCCGTTTCGCCGAAGCGCGCGAGAGCCTGCGGCGGGGCGAAATCGGCAGCGTGGTCGCGGGCGCGCGCGCCGCGCTGGATACGCTGCAGACGCTCCACCTGAATGCCCGCTACAGCACCGGTCGCTACGCCACCGGCGACCGGCTGCCGCCGACCAGCGTGATCGGCGCGCTGGTTGGCCCGCTGGTGAAGGAACACCAGATGGAAGTCGCCTCGCTGAGCGACGCATCCACGGCCGTGGCGCTGAACGTGATCTGGACGTCTTTCCTTTCCGACTGGCGGAGCGCTCCAGGCGTCACCGTGGTTCCGGCGGAGACACTCGTTATCGAGAGCGACGAGGGTGATGAGATTCCGGTCATCCTCGACGGCGAGGCGGTCGAGGCGGGCGACCGCGTTCGCATCACCTACAAGGAGGAAGCAGCACAATGCCTGACGGCGGCCTGAGGCGCCCGATCCGGCTTCTTCATCTCTCCGATCTGCATTTCGGCGCAGAGGACGTCGAGGCGCTGGCGCAGGTCTATGCCTTCGCTGACCGCGTCCGGCCTGATGCGGTGATCGTATCGGGAGACCTCACTCAGACCGGGGCGCGGCGGGAATTTGAAGCGGCGCGGATCTGGCTGAAGCAAATCGCGGGTCGCGCCATCGTGGCGCCGGGAAATCACGATACGCCCGTCCTGGACGTCACCGCCCGCATCTTCTCACCCTTCGACCGTTACCAGCGCTACCTCAAGGAGTTCGACGCCGTGGACCGGCTGGTCGAATTCGATGGGGGCCGCATCCGGATCGCCGCCATCAATACAGCCCGCGGCGTGCAGGCAAGACGCAACTGGGCTGACGGCGTTGTCGACATGGACGACCTCAACGCCGCCCTCGCCCTGCTCTCCGACGGCGAAGAAGACGCGTGGCGCATCCTCGTCTGCCACCATCCGCTGGTTGAGCCCGGTCATTCCAGGATCGCCGTCTCGACCCGCCGCGGTTACGAGGCTCTGGAGCGCGCCTCCGCCGCCCACGTCGATGCTATCCTCACCGGTCACATCCACGACGCCTTCGCTCATGCCATCGATACCGCCGCGCGCCCCATGGTGCAGATGGGCGCCGGGACCCTGTCCACCCGGCTCCGCGCCACCCCGCCCAGCTTCTGCGTGATCGAGATCGACGGCGATACGCTTGTGCAGCAGGTGGTTCATGTCGAAGACGGCGCGCTGGAAATCAGGCGTAACTACGTCTGGGCCGCAGACGAGGAACCGCCGCCACCGTGATCCGTTGATCCCACAGCACTCGGCCAGTCGGCCGGTATCTAACCATGGGGTATTAACATGCTTAGCTGGACACTGGCCTTTCTCGTCATCGCCGTCATTGCAGCGGTGCTTGGTTTCGGCGGCATCGCGGCAGGCGCCGCGAGCATCGCCAAAATCCTGTTTTTCGTCTTCCTCGTCCTCTTCGTGGTTTCGGCGATCATGGGCGCCACGAGACGGCGCACCTGACCTGAACGAAAATCAGATAGAGAACGGCCCGGTCTCGCGACCGGGCCGCTTCTGTATTGGACACTGGATACAGGATCAGGCCGCGCGCTTGCGCCCGAGCTTCTTGTCCACGATGCGCTCGAGACCGTCGACGAGTTTCTGGCGCTCTTCGTGCTGCGCGCTGGTCAGCATCCCCAGCGTGTGCATGGCGTCTATGTGCGTGCTGACCACTTCCTGGTCGAGCACGCCGGCCGCGCCAATGGCCATGATGTACCTGCCAAGCGAGCGGGCGGCGGCGGCGAGAACAACATCGCGCGTCTCGTCGGCGATTTGCTGCGTCTCCTGAACGGCTCCATAGATTTCGCGCAGCTTGCGCCGGTCACCGTCGGTCAGGACCTTGGCGAGCTCGCTGATCTTCTGGACGCATATGCGGACAACGGCGCGGTTGGGTTCGGCCTCCCACGGAGGCGCGCCCGGCATGTCATCGACCGGATCAATGAAGCGGCGCATCGGACCGTCATAATCCTCGACCATCCGCCGGCGGCGACACGGGCCGATATACTTTGCGCTGTCGACAAACTCTCGCGGCCGTTCCAGCACCGCCCGAACCCGCACGAGGATGGCCTGCGCCGTGAACGGGCGCACCAGCATTTCGTCCACGCCGCTTTCGCGCGCAGCATCGAGAAAGACGCGGGTGGGGGTATCGGTCATCGCAATGATCGACGTCTCCCGCGGAACGGACCGGTATCCCCCGCGGATCAGGCGAGTGAACTCCAGGCCCGACAGGCCAGGCAGACGCGATGTGGTGATGACAATCTTGGGTAGATATTCTTCGGTCAGATCGAGCAATTCATTGCCGTCGCGCGCATGAATGATATTCATGAAGCCGGCGCCGCGCAGCACCTCCGAAACCAGGTTCCGGGTCTGTGCGAGGCTATCGGCGATGATGATCCGATACAGCCTGTATTGATCAAACATGAATGGTCCCCTCACCCTCCGCGGCAACCTGCTCACATCACTCGCCGAGATTACCCAAGGTGATAACGCATCACGGTTGAAACGGCGCTGAGGCTGCGCGGCAAGTTTCGGCTGGCCCGTTCAGGATGTGTAAAGGGTCACGAAGCGGAAGACGCGGCCGCCTCGTCCCGGTCCAGGCCGGCGGGCCGGGGAATGCGGATGCGGACCGCCTGACCGCCCGAGGGCATGGTTTCCTCCACCAACGCCCCATGCGCTTGCTTGGCGAAGGCCGTCATAAGCGTCGAACCCAGGCCTGCGGATGTCTTGTCTCCGGCGCCCACCCCGTTGTCCTCGATCGACAGGACGGTCTCATCGGGCCCGATCTTGTAGGAAACCAGCACGCGACCGGGGCGGGCGTCCGGGAAGGCGTGCTTGATTGCATTGGTGACGGCCTCCGCTGTGAAGAGTGCGAGCGGCACAGCCATGTCGGCGTCGATCATGCCCTGGTCGATATCGGACTCGATGCGGATGCCGAGATCTTCGGCGCCGAGCGCTTCGTCCAGATGCTGGACAAGCTCACCGAAGAAGCTCTTCACCGATACAGACCGGATGTCCGCATTCTCATAGAGCGCCCTGTGGATCAGCGAGAGCGCGTTGATGCGGGCGCGGGCGTCGTCCAGCACCGCGACCGCCGATGCATCGCGCACCTTCCGGCTTTGCAGGCTGAGCAAGCTGTTGATGATCTGCAGGTTGTTCTTCACCCGGTGATGGATTTCCTTCATCGCCGCGTCACGCGCTTCGACCGCCTCCTGCAGGTGGGTTGTGCGATCACGCACCTTTACCGCCATGTCCTCCAGGCTGTCAGCCAGCTCGGTGATCTCGGTAGGCGCGGACCGCCGCGCCCGCAGCGGCTGAACCGACAACTTGCCGCTGGCATAGAGGCCGGCGATGCGCCGCAGATAATCCAGCCAGCGGAGAACCAGACGATCGGTCGCGAGCCAGGCCGTCAGAAGGGCGAGGAACCAGGCAAGGAGCGGCAGCGCAAAGTTTCCGAACGCGCTGATGTTCTGAACGGCGATCGGCGGCGGCTGAGGCGACGACAGGATCGCGAACAACGGCCCGGTAGACAGCGGAACGATCGCAAGTTCGCGAACCGATCCATTGTCGGCTTTGGCCGCAAAGAACCCGCCGCGCCGAAGCTGGATCTGATCCAGGACGGTGTGGTCCAGCGCTTTCCAGTGCGTCGAGCCGAAGACGCGGCCCGAAGCGTCGACCAGCGCGATCTCGCTGTCTTCCGGCAACCCGGACTTGTCGAGACTGAACGTGAGGGATGTAACCGGCACGCCGAGCACCAGGGCGCCGGCAAAGTCACCGTCAGCCGTCTGACGCCGCCGGGCGACCGCCATGAGCCAGGTTTTGGTGACCCGCCCTGGATAGGCGGTCGACTGCACCGTTTCGACGCTGGTGTCGCGCAGCTTCTTGAACCAGTCACGATCCGCAACCGACAGGCCGGCGGCATAATCTTTCGCCGAGCACCTGACATTTCCCTCGGCGTCCACAACCGAGAGATTGCTGAACTGGGGGAAGCGGGCGACGATCCGGGCGAACTCCTGCGAACAGGCCTCCTTCGGTTCGATTGCGGCGATGACGTCCAGCAGCGCCGAAGCATTGGCGAGCACGATCTGCGACCGGTCGGCCGCCTCCTCCGCCACAAGCGACATGATCAGCTGGCGTTGCTGATTGTCTCGCTGGATGTCGTTGGACCATTGCACGCCGCCGATGACGAGCACCGGGGAGAGCGCGACCGCAAGGATCAGCAACAGGAAAACCCGAAGCGATGGGCGGGCGAACCGGCGGGCGCCGGCCTCAGCCATCTCCAGATCGTTTTCCGCCGGCGTCGGCGAGCGCCGCCGCCTGTTCGAGAATATCGTCGAAAGCGTCCTGAGCAGGGATATCGTGGTCGCCATTCGAGCTTCGAGACCCCGCTTCCAGAAGCAGGCCCTCAAGCGCGCGACGCGCCCGGCTCACCCTGCTCTTGATCGTCCCCACAGCGCACTCGCAGACCTGGGCGGCTTCTTCATAGGACATCCCCCCCGCGCCCACGAGGATCAATGCTTCACGCTGGTCGTCAGGAAGTTTGGCCAATGCCGAGCGAAGTTCAAGCAATTCCATCGGCATGGTAGGGTCGTCATTCGCGAGCAGCGTATTCTCGGCCATGTCGACATCGAGCGGCGTGGAGCGCCAGCTCCGGCGCTTTTCCGAATAGAACTGGTTGCGCAGGATCATGAACGTCCAGGCCTTGATGCTTGTGCCGGGCTCGAATGATTCGCGCGCCTTCCAGGCCTTGGCGAGCGCCTCCTGCGCGAGGTCGTCCGCCATGGTCGGATCGTTGCACAAGCTACGGGCGAAAGCCCGCAGATGGGGGATCGCCGCAACCAGCTCTGTCTTGAATGTCTGTTCTTCGTCTTCCGACATCATCGCCTGCTAGGTTCGCAACTCAAGTGTCAGACGAAGGATCGGTGGACGAGCCGCCGCTGCTTCCGGGCTTCTTTGCCTTGTCCGCCTGTTGCAGGAAACTCATGAAGTCGTCAGGCACGGGTTCGCTGACCACTTCCTCGTACATCTGCCTGAGCCGGCGACCGATTGCTTCCTGCCGGCGACGCGCCGTAGGGGCATCCACTGCCTTCCCTCCCGAGCTTTCGGCGTCTTTAGGCGGGGCGCCGTCCTTGGACGAATCGCCGTCATTTTTGTTTGCCATGTGTCCGGTACTACTTCGTTCTTGTGCCTGCGGCGCGCAGACTCCCCGCTTGTGCAGCACAAACGCCGCTCTCTGACCATGGTTCCCTAAATTTGTGAAATTCTCCGGAACCGGGCATCAAGCGGAACGTTGATGGCAGAACGGTTCTATGCGGGACGAGTTCGAGGGAAAATTTCATGAGTCTGGTTGAGCAGCTTGGGCCACATCTGCCGTATCTGCGCCGTTATGCGCGCGCATTGACGGGCGATCAGCGCAGCGGCGATCTTTATGTGAAGGCGGCCCTGCAGGCGCTTGCCGCCGGGGAAGCGGAACTGGCTGACCTGCCTCCTCGCCTCGCCCTTTACCAGCTTTTCCAGGCAATCTGGGGCGCCACCGGGGCCAAGCTGGAGAACAGCAGCGGGACGGGCGACCGAATCACCGAACGGGTCATGCGCATTCCCCCCGTTCATCGCCAGGCGTTCCTGCTGACGGCGCTGGAGGGGTTCTCAATCGACGAAGTGGGCCAAATCCTTGGCGAAAAGCCGGAGACCGTCCGGGCGCTGATTTCGCAGGCGCAATCTGACATCGAGACCGAACTGGCCACCCAGGTGCTGATCATCGAGGATGAGCCCGTCATCGCGGCCGACATCGAAGCGCTGGTTCGCGACCTCGGCCACAACATCACCGCCGTTGCAACGACGCGCCGCGAGGCGGTCGCCGCCGTGAAAGCGCACAAGCCCGGACTCGTCCTCGCCGACATCCAGCTCGCGGACGGGTCTTCCGGCATTGATGCTGTGAACGACATTCTCAAGGGGCACGACGTGCCGGTGATCTTCATCACCGCCTTCCCGGAACGCCTGCTCACCGGCGAAAAGCCCGAGCCGGCCTTCCTGATCACCAAGCCGTTCCAGCCGGAAACAGTGAAGGCCGCGATCGGCCAGGCCCTGTTCTTCCACGTGGAACGACCTGTCGCGGCCTGACAATCGGCGACTGGCGTAACCGCCGGAACGATCGGTCCCAATCTACGTTTTTTGGTTTCGGCGGAAGTTTCCGGCCGTTGGGTGGAGCATCGTGTGCGCGAACTGATTGCAGCAACGATCGGCGCGATCATCCTGATCGCCTGGGGTGTGGCGGCCACCAACCGCCCCAGTGATCAATGGCTCGGGCGGATGGATGGCGCTGAAGCAATGGACGAGGTAACGACCTTCGGTGCGACGAATGTCGATGGCGGCGCGCTCGACAGGGACGCCGGGCTCGCCCGTTAGTCAATTCTTCAAAGACCGGAACCGGGCTCACGCCGCCACGTTCTCCCTTGGGCTTTTGGGAAGATCGTGATGGCTGGATTCTCTAAACTTGCACTTCTTGTCGGCGCGAGCCTCGTTGTCACCGTCCCCGCGTTCGGACAGACGGTTCATAGCGCGCTCGCTTCGGTGTCGCCCTCGCCCCGCACGGCGCAGCCAAATTCCGCGTCAGGATCTAGGAAGATCACAAACAGCTGGGTTTGCGCCTCAGGCATGCGCCTTGAGATGCTGCCCGTCTCGTTCGACGATCCCACAGCCAGCAAGCAATTCGTGGTGGTCTACAAGCAGGACGGAGAAGTGATCGCCTCGGAGCGCATTGACGCCAAGACGGCGCGCAATTTTCCATCCTATGGCTGCAACGACAAGGATATTGCCAGGCGTTCCGACCTGCTCGGCTGACCGAGAGCGGTTTAAAGCAACAACGCTTTCTAAATCCAGTTTTCCGGAATAGGCGGCGCACGCCGTGGGGCATCCGCGGGAACCGCCGGAGCGCGATCTTCCGGGCGGCCGATCATGATGTCGATCTGCCGGCGCCCCACATCTGTCCGCTGATCTGAATCCGGCGCGTCTGTGGCCGTGCGTATGCGCGTCGCTGGCAGGCCGAGCGCCACCAGCCGGTCCGAGACCAGTTGCAGCCGCTGAAGCGCGAACCGCAGCGCGCCGGGGCCTTCTGCAGCATCGACGTGAGCCACCACTTCGATCTGGTCGGTCGCGCATGCGTCAGCCGCATGCCTAATCTTGTCGAGCACGGCGCGCGATTGTGGAGACGGGGTAACATCGCCCGAGGCGAAATAGATTGAGACAGGACCGACCGGACACTCCGCCCCGGAAAGCTGTGCGGCGTCGGCCGGGGCCTGCGCCAAAGCGACGGCGCCGGCTGAACCCAGCAGGCTCGCGGCAAAAGCGGTGGCGACAACGCGCATCATGTCCTGAACGTCATCCTCTGGTTTTCGCCCAACGCTTCCGGGTCTCCATGCAGGACCGGCGCCGGTTTCGGGAGCTACGGAGACCGCACCTGACGGTGCGGCCTCGCGTCGGCGCATTTAGTTGGGTTTCGCGTCCTGAGCGGCATCGCTAACCGCGTCGCCGGCGGCGCTAACGTCCTGGCCCGCGCCCTTTACCGTGTTGCAGGCCGCCGCTGCTGTGGCCAGCACCAGTGACAAGGCAATGAAAGCGAACTTCATTGGAATCTCCACATCTCCCGTCGGCGGATTGCCGACCGGCGTATCAACGTACGGGCGAGAAGCCGGGTTCCTTTAACCCTCAGCAATGGGAAGGGAACGCCGCCGCCCTCCCTCGCGTTGGTTCAAAACGATAAGAACAAAAAGGAGTGCGCCATGCTTGGATGGGCCCTGGTATTTTTCGTTCTGGCGCTGGTTTCAGCGGCTCTTGGTTTCGGCGGTCTCGCCGGGATGGCCGCGTCCATCGCGCAGATTCTGTTTGTTGTGTTCCTGGTGCTGACGGTTCTCGCCTTCGTTGTGAGAGCGGTTCAGGGCCGATCGGTTCTTTAGGGAATCAGACCGGACCACAGGACGTCAGGGCCGCTTCCGTTCACCGGAGGCGGCCTTGTCGCATGTCATCCCGTTAGGATACGGGCGGTTCGCTCGATGAACCAGAAACCGGCAAGGCCCCCGGCGACATAGGGCGCCGCCCTATAGGGCCAGGCGACGGCCTGCGCCGGGGCGCCCAGCCGCATCAGCATGCGGCCGCCGAAGCCGGCGGCAAGCACCAGCACAACAAACATGACCTGCCCTGCCTCAACACCAAGGTTGAAGAACAGAAGCGCAAGCGGCGCAGCGTCATCGGGAATGCCGATCTGACGCAGCGCAGAGGCAAACCCGAAGCCGTGCAGGAGGCCGAACGAGAAAGAGGCGAGCCACGGCCAGCGCTGCGTGAGACTCCCGGCGCCGCGCCGTGTGCGAACAATCTCGGCGGCGACAAACGCGATGGAAAGAGCGATCGAGGCTTCCACCGGCGCGGACGAAAGCTTCAGCCAGCCAAACGTAGTTCCCGCCAGCGTGAGGCTATGGGCGACCGTGAAGGCGGTGATGGCGCCAAGCAGCCGCTTGAGGTCGCCGACCAGGATCAGGAGACACAATACAAAAAGGAGATGGTCGAACCCGAACGCGATGTGTTCGACGCCAAGCCGGAAATAGGTGAAGGCGACCTCTTGCCAGCCCTGGCGGGCGGGAATGGCGCCGTGGGGCGTCGCACCGTTGAGCCTCAGCGTGCGGGCCCGGCCTTCCATTGGCTCATAACGCACGATGACGTCGGTCAGACTGGCGCCGAGATTCTCGATCCGGATGTCCTTGCCGACCAGTCCGCCCTGGCATTTGGTCCGCCAGCGCTGGATGACCGCGCCGTCGACAAGTGTCGATCGGGGATCCGACACATTGCTGCAGGCGTCCGGCAGCTCGACATTGAGCGCAAGGCGCATATCGCCCTGGGCCGGCGTCTTCCACATCAGGTCGTAGGTGTCCGGATCGGTTTCCTCGATCTGAAGAAACGCCGGACGAATCTCGTGCGCCAAGGCTGCGGGCGCTGCAGACGCAAGCGCGCACAGGCTCATCAGACAAACCAGCAGGCGGTTGATCGCGCGGGTCATTCCTCCGGCAAGCCTCCTCCAGGCGAGAGCGGCGCCACGCTTTCAACCGGTCCCGCCGCCGTGCCCAGTGTCGTTCCGGCAGGCGTCGCGTCAGGAGCGGCCGACTGGCTGGCGTAGGGTTCCGGCCAGTCGATGCGGACCTGATAACGCTTCCGCAGCTTGGACTGGAAGGCTATGCGCCGCTGGTTGCGCCGATCCTCGATCCAGTCGTTGCGCAGCCGGTCATGCACATCCGCCACGCTGGCCGACCGGCCGGGCTCGCGGGACGTTTGCATGACCAGGTGATCGCCGAAGGGCGAGGCGACCGGCCCGAACCACCCATCGCCTTCATGGGCGAAGAGATCGTGAGCGAAGGCGTCGCCAAACAGGGCTTCGACACCCTGCTCGGTCGTCAGCGGCATCGCTGCGGGCAGCATCGAGGGATCGCCAAGCCTGGATGGATCGGCGCCTGCGCGCAACTGCTTCAGCATGTCTGCAGCCGCAGACGGCGCCGCCTCGCCGCGCTTGTCTCCGCTGGCGAGGATCTGGCGAAACGCGCGGCGCTCCGGCAGACGATACTGGCTGGCGTGGGCGTCCAGCCAGGCCTTGAGGTCCGCCTCCGTCGGTTCGGAGCTTGCGTCGGCGTCCTCGAGCAGGAATTCGAGTTTCTGGCGCATGCGGCGACGGACAATGGTGTCGTTGGCGTCGAGGCCCATCGCCACCGCCTCGCGGTAATCGACCTCTTCCGTAACGAAATCGTCGACCAGCGCGTCGAGTTCTGCCTTGCTGGGCAACCGGCCGGCAAGCAGACGGTAGCTCTGCGCGATCTGCTGCACCTGGCCCTGCGAAACAGTAATGGACTCTCCCGGCGGCCCACGGTCAGGACCGTGAATCAGGTCGTTGACGCCAAAGATGACGAGACCCGCAGCCAGGAACTGCACCAACGGCTCGCGAACCGCGCGCCCCAGCAGACGGGCCGCTTTGGTCAGCAGTCCGCCCGTTCGCCCTGAAGCTTCGGTCATGTCGCCTAGCCAGCCTTGGTGGGGATGAACCAGATCGGTGAGGTATAGGCGCGTTCCTGGATCGTCTTTTCGAGATGCGGGCTGGGTTCAACGTGCGCGCGGATGGCGTCCCAGGTTGACCAGCGGCATGTCGGATTCTCCAGCACGCGGGCGTAGTAGAAGGCGTTCTGCTTCGGATCGAAATCCGGATCGGTCCATGCGCCGGCAAGTTCCGCGTCGCCCTTGTCCTGGCTGAAAGCGCAGGTCGACAGATCAACGCTGGCGCCGTTGTCCGGGCAGCGCTGCGTCTTGGGATCAACCTTGCCGCCATCCGAGCAGGCGACGTCGTAGACCTTTTCGAAAGCCTTGCCGGAAGCGTCTGTCCAGCCCTTCACGATCTGCACGCGTTGCAGCGGCGCGGAGTGCGTATCGCGCATTGCCATGACCAGAAAGTCCGGCGAGCCTGTCGCCTTGCCGACGAGATCGCCGCCCATCGGCACGCCGCCGGCATAGGCGGCCTTCACGCCGGCATCGCTGGTGAGTTCCGTTCCCTTGAGGCCGTAGCCAGCGAAGAACCGTACGCGGATACGCGGACCGGTCGTGGCGAATGTCTCCTTGCGGCGCATCGCCGAATAGAGAGAGGCGCGGGTATTTTCTTCCGCCCAGACGCCCGTCAGGCCGGCCGAGCCCCAGGACGAAAAGCGGGAGATGCCGTCAGGCACCTTGTAGTCGTCCCAGCTCTTGTAGTTCGGAGGCGGCACGGAACCGCGACGATCGGGCTCGCCATCCATGACGCCGATCTTGGAGAAATAGTTGTTCTCTTCATATGGGCCGGCGGCGTTGTGGCTGTCGCTCGCGCCGACCATGCCCATCTTGTACGGGTTGACGCCAATCTTGTCCTGGATTTCGAGGCCGGTTTTCAGCGCGTCACGCACATAGCCGCCCTGGAACTTGGTGATCTTCTTGGCGGTGCCGATGTACCAGTCCATCACCTCGAAGCCCGCGAACTCATCGTTTGGCGACAAGAGCGGCGTGGTTTCGGACTGGCCCTTCACCTGCGTGACTTCGACCAGCGGCTCGTTGCGGATGCGCAGGTCGGCGTAAGCCTTGTCGATTGGCTTGCCGTCCCACATCGTCCGCATGAACATCGTGCCGTCCGACCCGTTGGAATTGTGCGGGATCGCCAGCGCCTCGATTCCTTCGGCCCGCCGCTGGTCCATCCAGCGCCACAGGTCCTCCGGATTTTGTGAATCGAGTTCGGAGAACGGCATGTCCGGCGCCTTGTCGCCGGAGAAGATCACGTTCCGGTGGAGGTTGCGACCTTCCGGCGCCGAGGTGAACTCGTAGGCGATGAAGCTGGTGAACTTGCCGGGCTCGTTGTTGCGTTGTGCGCTCTCGACCTCGTCCTGCCAGGCAGACCGGGTGACCGCCATATCCGAGAATTCCGCCATGCGCTTGCCCTCGCCGATGCTGTCGGCGAAGCGGCGGAAGGCCTTGTTGACCTGCGCCGTATCGCTGCTGAACAGGTCCTTGGCGTAAGGCACTTTGGAGAACTCGGTGCCGGGCGTGTTGATGGACTGGAGGACGCCCAGATATTCCGAGTGATCGGTGACCGCGAGAAAGTCCAGCGGACCCGTATCCATGTGCAGGTCGAAGCCCATGGCATGCTTGATCGTGCCGCCTTTGGCGTAGGTGTAGGCGTCGTCGGGCGAGGCGCGAACATTGAAGATGTACGCGTCGAACGAATTGCGCGTGTGGAGGTGGAGGTCGCCGAAATAGGCGTTCTTGAGCGGATTGGGTTGCGGGCGCGCATCCGCCGGCGCCGCCGGCGGATTGGCCGCCTGATCTGCCGTCTTGGCGTCGTCGCCGGGTTTTGCGCTGCATGCCGCCAACATCAGGGCGGCGACTGCAACACTCGCCAACCCCGGGCGAACGATAAATTTCCGGCGTGACATGCAAATCCCTCCCCTGATCCGTCCTGCTGCTTCGGCGTCCTCGACGCCCGCAGACTTATGTCCTGGTCATCGCGATGACCATCCCATGCGGAGGTCCCGACCGCCTCCGGAAAGTGATACCATTTAGTATCCTGCTTTGCCCAGGGTCAATCCTGCGCCCGCCTGCGCACGGAAATCCAGCCAAGGGGATGGTGGGCCCGGCAGGACTCGAACCTGCAACCAGACCGTTATGAGCGGCCGGCTCTAACCATTGAGCTACAGGCCCCACGCATGCCCGCTTGGAAGCGCGGCACATTACGCAGAATTGCCCCTGAGGGAACAGGCCTCAAACGAGGCTGCTTTCACCTTTACCCGGCCTTTCGAGCGCCTAGATTGACCCGCAGCACGGACGGAGCTGAACAGATCAGCCATGAAAGGGAAGATCATGTCTCGTATTGCCGCCGCCCTGGCCGCCGCCTCGCTTGCAACAGCGTGCGCCGCCACGCCGCTTGCGGCCTCGGCCCAGCAGCCACCGCCTCCGATTTCGCCCAACGCTATCCAGCCCGAGACGACGATCTCTCTCAACGGCCATGGCGAGGTCGCCC
This sequence comes from Alphaproteobacteria bacterium, assembly GCA_016125405.1. Classification (GTDB taxonomy): domain Bacteria; phylum Pseudomonadota; class Alphaproteobacteria; order Caulobacterales; family Hyphomonadaceae; genus UBA7672. The sequence goes on from WGLW01000011.1 coordinate 27,906, forward strand.
ATGAACCGGACATCGCCGAGATCAATGTCGGCGTGTCGGTCGACGCCGACACCGCATCGGCGGCGATGACCCAGCAGGCGAGCAAGATGAACGGCGTCTTCTCGGCCGTGAAGGCGGCGGGCATCGCCGACCGCGACATGCAAACCAGCAACCTCACCCTCAATCCGGTCTATACCTACCCCAAAGACCAGCCCGCGCGTTTGACCGGCTACAAGGCCTCCAACCAGCTGACGATCCGCGTGCGCGACCTCAAGAACCTCGGCAAGACGCTGGACGCCGTGGTGAAGGCCGGGGGCAACACGATCAACAATGTCAGCTTCGATATCGACAAGCCTGAGCCGCTGCAGAACGAAGCCCGCGTCGCGGCAATCAAGGACGCCGCTGACAAGGCTGACCTGTACGCCAAGGCCGTGGGCTATCGCGTCAAGCGGATCGTGACGGTCAACGAGAGCGGCGGCTACGCCCCGCCCCGTCCGGTCGCCATGGCGCGCATGGTCCAGTCGGACGCCTCAACGCCCGTCGCCTCAGGCGAACTGACCATCAACGCGGATGTGAATGTGACATTCGAGCTGGTGAAATAGGCCCAAAACGCTTGGACGCCTTCCCGCCGCGTAAGGCATGACGCCGGCCGGCAAAGTCGCTAGACTTTCACGAAAGTCCGGCGATGTTTCCCGCCGGATGGGGGCAATCATCATGCTGCAGAAGACGTTTATAGAATGCCTGATCATAGCGACGGCGTTGATCGTCCTGAGCCAGAACGCTTCGGCTCAGGCTCATGGGTCCAGCGCGAATTCGGGACCTGGCGCCTATTCCGCCAGTGACCTCTATGGCTCCAACGCCACGCTTCGCCAGGCAATGGACACGATGCAGGCCGGCAACTACGCGATGGCTGAACCCATGTTCCTTGAAGTGCTCCAATCGAAACCCAAGGAGCCGCGCGCCAACCTGATGCTCGGCGTGACGGAAATGGTTCTCGGCAAGTGGGAGGATGCGAAGAAGTATCTTGAGGTGGCCGTCGCCGCCAGCCCGCGCGAACCCGACCCAAGAAGCCGCCTGGGCGTCACGCTCGTGCAGCTAGGAGACATTGAAGGCGCGACCGCCCAACGCGCGGAACTTGCAAAGATGGATGCCGCATGCCGCGGCAAGTGCCGCAATGCGAAGTGGATCGCAGACGGGCTCGCCATGGTCGATTCCGCGATCGCGACCGCAAAGGCGCCGGGCCCGCTCGATCCCCCGAATTAGGCCCAGTCGGTTCAGGCGACGCCGGTGACCTGTTCATTGCGCTCGTTCAGCATCACCACCGACGGCGCATGCTGCCAGGCCTGCATCTCTTCCATCTGGGCGAACGCGGCAATGATGATCCGGTCGCCGACCTGGAAATAGCGCGCCGCCGCGCCGTTGACCCCGACGGCTTTCGATCCGCGCGGCGCCTCGATGGCGTAGGTCGCAATACGGGCGCCGTTGGTGACGTTCCAGATATCGACGCGCTCGTGCGGAATGATGTTTGCGGCTTCCATCAGATCCTGATCGATGGAAACCGACCCCTCATAGTGCAGATCGCACTGGGTGACGGCGGCGCGATGAAGCTTGCCCTTCATCATGTTCAACAGCATCGATTGCCTCCACGCCCGCATACGCGGGAGATCGCGCAAACCTGTTAGAGGGGGAGACGTTTCCCCGCGGTAAAAAAGTTGCGCAGCACCGCTGGCGGCGGAGGACGGCTTGCCTCAAAACGCCAGCTCTTGGTTAAGGTGAAGCCAGACCGTCCCGATTCCGGGCATCTGCCTTCGATGCGCAACCGATACACACGGTCGCTGTATGGAGCTGGTATATGGCCCATGAGTTCCGCTACGTCCAGTCCGGCGACTGCAGGCTGCGGCTCGCGATCGAGGGCGACGGGCCGCTGGTGCTTATGGTCCATGGCTGGCCGGAGAGCTGGTATTCCTGGCGCCACCAGATGGGCCCGATCTCGCGGGCCGGCTACACCGCCGCCGCACTCGATGTGCGCGGCTATGGCGGATCGGACAGGCCATGGCCGATCGAAGCCTATGACATGCAGTCGATCGTCGGCGACCTGCAGGCGATCGCCGACCAGCTCGGCGACGGCAAGGCGATCCTGATCGGTCACGACTGGGGCGCCCCCATCGTCTGGGACAGTGCGCTGATCGATCCCGAACGCTTTACTGCGGTCGCGGCGATGGCCATTCCCTATGTCGGCCAGGGAAAGGAGCCGTACATAGAAAGGGCCCGAAAGCGGTACACCGAGAAAGGCCGGTTCTTCTATCAGATCTACATTCAGGACGAGGGCATCGCCGAAGCAGAACTCGAGGCCGACGTTCGTGGAGGCCTGCGCAGAATCTACTATTCGATATCGGGCGATGCCCCGCCTGACGCCTGGCCAAGGGATAAGGTGCATGGCGATACCCTGCTGCACAGATTGCCCGACCCGGAAACGTTTCCCGCCTGGCTGACGGACACCGACATCGACTACTTCGTGAAGGAGTTCGAAGGCTCGGGCTTTCGCGGCGCGTTCAACCGCTACCGCAATTTTCACCGCGACTTCGCCTGGCTGTCACAATTCGCGGACCGCAAGATCGCCCAGCCCGCGCTGTTCATCTCCGGGACGGAAGACATGGCGATCCGGATGTTCGGGCGCGATATCGAATCGCGCATGCGCGAGAAAGTGACCGACCTGCGCGGCTATCACATGCTGGAAGGCTGCGGGCACTGGACCCAGCAGGAGCGGCCGGCCGAGGTGAACGCCTTGCTTCTGGAGTGGCTGGGCGGTCTTTGAGCCCTTTCCGGGCAGGCGGCGGGAAGCTGTGACCTTTCCCCGCCCTCCCATTGACCTCCTGCCCTGCCTCGCGGCAGATGGCACTAACGACCGGGCCCGCCGAGAGGCGCATCCGGCCGGCCAATCGATCGACCCCCGCGGGAGAGAGCGGCTGTACTCAAAGCCGCCGCCGAAGGCGCAACCGCCCCGGAAACGCTCAGGCACCAAGGGCCGCAGGGTGACGAAAACGCTGGAAAGTGCGGGGAAATGACCCCGCCGCCGACGGAGTAAGCTGCGCCGCTGTGCGCCGTGAATCTCTCAGGCTGATCCGACAGCGGGGGCCGCGATCGCGAAAGCGACGCTGCGCACCTGTCGGAGACCAAATTGGCGAACGCCCCGGATACCCCTCTCAAGACCACGCCGCTTCACGGGCTGCACCTGAAACTGGGCGCGCGTATGGTCGAGTTCGGCGGCTACGACATGCCGATCCAGTACAAGGACGGCATTCTCGCCGAGCATGTCTGGACACGCACGCATTGCGGCCTGTTCGACGTCAGCCACATGGGCCCTTCGTTTCTGGTGCTGCCGGAAGGCGCCGGGTCTGGCGGCGACGCCTCTCATGAAAAGATTTCGGCGATTGTCGAGAAGCTGGTCCCCTCTGACATCGCGGGTCTGGCGCCCGGCAAGATCCAGCTGTCCGTGCTGCTCAACGAAGAAGGCGGCATCCTGGACGATCTGATGATCGGGCGGCCCGAATGGGAGAGCCGTCAGGGCATGCTCTACATCGTCGTCAACGCAGGCACCAAGGAACAGGACTTCGCCCTCCTCCAGACGGCGGCCGGGTCCGGCGCCGAGCTGCGCCGGGCGGACGATCGTGCGCTGATGGCGATCCAGGGCCCGGACGCCGAAGCGGTGCTTGAGAGCATTGTTCCCGGCGTCGCCCGTCTGACCTTCATGACGTTCACGCGGATCGACAGCGCCGACTTCGGATCGCTGGTTGTCGCGCGTTGCGGCTACACCGGCGAGGACGGGTTCGAGGTTCTGGTGATGCCGGAGCATGCCGAAGCCTTCGCCAACCGTTTGCTGGCCGACGAGCGGGTGAAGCCAATCGGACTTGGCGCGCGCGACTCGCTGCGGCTTGAGGCGGGCATGTGCCTTTACGGGCATGACATCGACGAAACGAAATCGCCGATCGAGGGCAGTCTTGCGTGGATGGTTTCAAAATCGCGACGCGAACGTGGCGACTTCCCGGGCGCAGCCCGCATCCTGAAAGAGCTGAAAGACGGCCCGCCGGCGAAGCGCGTCGGCGTACGCCCGCTGGGCCGCGCCCCGGCGCGCGAGGGAACCGAAATCCAGACGGCGGACGGCAAGGTTGTCGGCGTCATCACGTCAGGCGGCTTTGGCCCGACGGTAAATGGCCCGGTGGCCATGGGTTATGTCGCAACGCCCTACGCGAAGAAGGGCACGCCCCTGAAACTGATCGTTCGCGGCAAGGCGCTCGACGCCGAAGTCGCGGCTCTGCCATTCACGCCCCACCAGTACAAGCGCTGAGAGGATCGCCAGATGACGACCTACTACACCGAAGACCACGAATGGATCAGCGTCGAGGGCGACACCGGAACGGTGGGCATCACCGCCTTCGCCGCCGAGAAGCTTGGCGACGTCGTGTTTGTCGAGGTTCCTGACGTTGGCAAGAAGGTCGCCAAGGGCGGCGACATGGCCGTGGTGGAATCGGTCAAGGCCGCGTCCGATGTCTATGCGCCCGTCGCTGGCGAAGTGACCGAAGGCAATGCCGCGCTGGCCGATACGCCCGAGACGGTGAACGCCGACCCCGAAGGCGCGGGCTGGTTCTGCAAGCTGAAGATCGCGGACGCCGGCGAGCTTTCGAAGCTGATGGACAAGGCGGCGTACGACGCCTTCTGCGAAAGCCAGGGATAGCATGTACGCGCAGCCCTCCTTCCGGATCAGCGACGCCAACGAGTTGAAGGCGTTCATCGCCGCCCGCCGCTTTGGCACGCTGGTTGTTTCCGGTCCGGAGGGCCCGGTTGCAGCGCACCTGCCGATGATCCTGCAGCCGGGCGAAGGCCACGGCGTGCTGGAAGGCCATGTGGCGCGATCCAATCCCGTGGCGGGCCTTGCGGCTGCTGGCGGGCGCGCCATCGCCCTGTTCCACGGATCCGACGCCTATGTGACGCCGTCGCTTTATCCTTCCAAGCGTGAGCACGGGCGGACCGTGCCGACATGGAATTACATCGCGGTTGAAGCCGGCGGCGCGCTCGAGGCGTTTTCCGATCCCGCCGAGTTGCGCACTCACGTCGCCGAGCTCACCGACCTGATGGAAAGCGACGCTGAAACACCCTGGGCGGTCAGCGACGCGCCGGATGACTACATCTCGAAGATGACCGGCGCGATCACCGGCCTTCGCCTGCGCATCGACCGCATCGAGGGCATGCGCAAGCTGAGCCAGAACCGGCCCGAGCCAGATCGCGCCGGCGTGCTGGCCGGATTTTCGAATTCGCCCCACCCGTCCGCAAGAGACCTCGCAGACCACATGAGCAAGGACACGGCCTCCCGATGAGATACCTGCCCCTGACGCCGGACGACCGCGCCGCCATGCTGGCGGCGACGGGCGCAGCATCGATCGACGATTTCTACACCGACGTGCCCGTCGCTGCGCGGCTGAAACAGCCTGTCGCCGACCTGCCGAACCATCAGGGCGAGCTGGCGGTCGAACGCCACATGAGCAAGCTGGCGAGGAAGAACCGCACAGCCTCCGAAGGCCCGTTCTTCGTCGGCTGCGGCGCCTACAAGCATCATGTTCCGGCCAGCGTGGACCACATCATCCAGCGTTCGGAATTCCTGACGAGCTACACGCCCTACCAGCCGGAGATCGCGCAAGGCACGCTGCAGACCCTGTTCGAATTCCAGTCGCAGGTAGCGGCGTTGACGGCGATGGATGTCGCCAATGCCTCGATGTACGACGGCTCCACCGCCTGCGCAGAAGCCGCCGTGATGGCTTGCCGCGTAACGCGCCGCAATACTGTGGTGCTGTCGGGCGGGCTGCACCCGCACTACGCCGAGACCACACGCACGCTTTGCGAAGCGGCAGGCATCAAGGTGATCCAGCAACCGGCGGCGGTAGATGGCGAACTGCGCGTGGCGGATGCACTGGACGACACGGTCGCGTGCGTCATCGCCCAGTCGCCCAACGTGTTCGGCACGGTGACGGACCTTACGCCTGCCGCCGATGCGGCCCACGCCAAGGGCGCGCTGCTGGTCAGCGTATTCACCGAAGTGGTGTCGCTCGGGCTGGTGAAACCGCCCGGCGAGATGGGCGCGGACATTGCGGTTGGCGAAGGCCAGTCGATCGGCGTGCCGATGGGCTTTGGCGGACCGTATGTCGGCCTCTTCGCCTGCCGTTCGAAATTCGTGCGCCAGATGCCGGGCAGGCTCTGCGGCGAGACGGTGGACGCCGATGGCCGCCGCGGCTTCGTGCTGACGCTGTCGACGCGCGAACAGCATATCCGGCGCGACAAGGCGACCTCAAATATCTGCACCAATTCCGGCCTCTGCGCCCTCGCCTTCACGGCGCACATGACGCTGCTGGGCGACAAGGGCCTGACGCGGCTGGCGAAGCTGAACCATGAAGCGGCGTGCGATCTTGCCGACGCGCTGGAGAAGGTGAAAGGCGTCAAGCTGGTGACGCCGCGATACTTCAACGAGTTCGCGTTCCGTACACCGAAGCCCGCCGATGATGTGCTGGCGGCGCTGGACGAGAGAGGCGTGGTCGGCGGGGTGCGCGCCTCGCGGCTGTTCCCGATCGGCAAGTACGACGACATCATCATCGCCGCCGCCACCGAATGCACGACGCCGGCCGACATCGACGCCTACGCCGCCGCGCTCTGGGAGGTGCTGAAATGACCATGAACTCCACCGGCCGTTCCACCACTCCAGCCAGCGGCGAAGCCAACATGACCACGACCGTTTCCGGTTCGCGCGGGCTTCTGCAGGCCGAGGGCCTGATCTTCGAGATCGGCTCGGCCGACAAGACCGGCGTCGATCTGCCCGAGCCCCGATATCTTGGAAAAGAGAGGGGCCGGGGCGACCGGCTGGGCGGCGTCGACCGCTCGGCGTCGACCGGCCTTCCCGGACTCTCGGAGCCGGAAATGATGCGGCACTATGTGCGGCTCAGCCAGAAGAACTACGCCATCGACCTCGGCCTCTTCCCGCTGGGCTCGTGCACGATGAAGCACAATCCGCGGCTCAACGAGCGCATGGCGCGGCTGCCCGGCTTTGCCGACATCCACCCGATGCAGCCGCAGGCGACCGTCCAGGGCGCGCTGGAGTTGATCGACGAACTGGCCGGATGGCTGATGAAGCTGACCAACATGCCGGCTGTCGCGATGAGCCCGAAGGCCGGCGCGCATGGCGAACTGTGCGGCATGCTGGCGATCCGCGCCGCGTTGCTGGCGCGCGGCGAGCCGCATCGCAAGCGCGTTCTGGTTCCGGCGTCGGCGCACGGCACCAACCCGGCGACGGCGGTGCAGTGCGGCTTCATCGTCGACGAGATCGACGCGGGGCCGGACGGCAAGGTGCACATGGCGCACCTGAAAGAGAAGCTGGCGGACTCCTCCGACATCGCCGGCATCATGCTGACCAACCCGAACACCTGCGGGCTGTTCGAGAAGGACATCGTCGAGATCGCGAAACTGATCCATGCGGCGGGCGGGTACTTCTATTGCGACGGCGCGAACTTCAACGCCATCGTGGGGCGCGTGCGCCCCGGCGATCTGGGCGTCGATGCGATGCACATCAACCTGCACAAGACGTTTTCGACGCCGCATGGCGGCGGCGGTCCGGGATCGGGACCAACCGTTCTGTCGAAGGCGCTGGCGCCGTTTGCGCCGGTGCCGTTCGTGGTGAAAACTGCAGACGGCTACAAGCTGGTGGAGCACGAAGGCGCCGGCGAGGCGCAGGAAAGCTTTGGCCGGATGTGCGCCTTCCACGGACAGATGGGCATGTTCGTCCGCGCCCTCACCTACATGCTGAGCCACGGCGCGGACGGGTTGCGCCAGGTGGCCGAAGACGCGGTGCTGAACGCCAACTACCTGCAGGCCAAGCTGAAAGGCGAGATGAGCCCCGCTTTCTCCGGCTACTGCATGCACGAGGCGCTGTTCTCCGACGCCTTCCTGAAAGGCACCGAGATCGAGACCATTGATATCGCCAAGGGTCTGATCGACGAGGGCTACCACCCGATGACCACCTACTTCCCGCTGGTCATTCATGGGGCGATGCTGATCGAGCCGACCGAGACGGAATCGAAGGCCGAACTCGACCGCTTCATCGACGCGCTGTCATCGGTGGCGCGGCGGGCCAGGCAGAAGGATCCGTCGCTGAAGACCGCGCCGCATCTGGCGCCGGTGAAACGCCTCGATGAAACGCGGGCGGCGCGGTCTCCGCGTCTGCGCTGGACGCCAGAAACCCCGGCGATGAAAGCGGCGGAGTAGGCTCAGACCTTCTTGGTCAGCGCCTGGGCGACGGCTTTGTCGATCCGGCGGGCGCGGGTGTCTTCGGCCTTCGCTTCAGTGATCGAGCGGACGTGTTCCTTGCGGAACGTGTAGGAGAGCGCATCGAAGCCCTTGGTTGCGCCGGCCTTCTTCAGGGCGGCGGCGAGGTCTTTCGGGATTTCGACGGTGCGCGGCGCATCGTCGATATCGAGCGTCACTTCGACGGTTTCCCCATCCTTCACACCAGACGCCTCGCGGTGAACTTTCGCCAGCGGCAGCAGGAATTTGCCGCGCATGACGGCGACCGTACTGCGGTAGCTGTAGCCCTTGAGCGTGACCTTGACCTTCGGCCGCCTGCCGGACCCCAGCGCCTCGACGATGGCGGGCGGCACCTCGATGCCCATCGCGTCCATCTTTTCGGCCTGCAGCAGTTTGGTCTTGAACTTCGGCATGCGCCTCTCCCCGTGGCAACGGACGCCCATTCGTCCAGCCTAGAACGAATGGGCAGGCCCTGTCCCGACAGGCGGCGTCGAGAATTTACGCATCGGATCAAAAACTTCAGGGATGCGCCTCGGCGAAGTTGGCCATCTTGTCCCAGCTCGACTTGCCATATTCGACCGCGCCGAACGAGACGACACCGTCGCGGGCTTCGATCGAGGGGAAGGTGGAGTGGATGGTGACCAGCGTGCCGCCATCCTTCGCCGTGAAGGTGACCACCACCTCGAAACCGCGAGGATCGTTGTCAACGCCGCTGTCGTGCGTGTAGGCCAGCCGCTGCGGCGCTTTCAGTTCGCGATAGGTGGTGCGGTTCTGGAAGTCGCCCATCTCCGGCACGTGCATGATGTAGCGCCGCATGCCGCCGACGCGGAAATCCGAGGACTGCATGGTGATGGTGGTCTGGCCCGGCCCCATCCACTGGGCGAAGGCGTCGGGATCCTCCCAGGCGCGCCAGACCGCTTCAGGGCTGGCCGCAACCATCCGCTCCATGATGATCACCGGCTGACCGTCCACCACGGTCGCCTTTGTCTTGCTTGTGGTCGCCTGCATCACCTTTTGCCTTTCTTCTTTTTCTGCGTCTTGTCGATTGCCTGGAGGTAGGCCTCGAGCTTGTCGAAGCTGCCGTCCCAGAATGCGCGGTACTGTTCGATCCAGGCGCTGGCGTTCTTCAGCGCCCCGCCCTCCAGCTTGCATGGCCGCCACTGCGCCTCGCGGGAGCGCGTGATCAGGCCAGCTGACTCCAGCACCTTTAGATGCCGCGAGACAGCCGGAAGCGTCATGTCGAACGGCTCGGCCAGTTCGTTGACCGACGTTTCGCCCAGCGACAGCCGCGCGAGAATCGCCCGGCGCGTGGGATCGGCAAGGGCTGCGAAGGTTGCGGAGAGAGGATCGGCCGGCATCTATATTTCACATTTTTGTTAATTAAGCTAAGCGTTAAATACAGACGACGCGGCGGTCCGTCAAGCACCGAAATCTCCACGACGCGTGTGCGCCTGGAGGGAAGCTGCCATCTCGCCCTCGATGTGGAGGGCCGGGGACGCGGGGAACCCACGTCGGTGTTTAGTCCGGGTGCGCCGTTGCCGGCGCTGAGTGGCGCGGATCGCCCCGCGTCCCCGCGGTCTGTTCTCGCCGGCCTCGCTTGAGGCCAGTCTTGTATGGGGAGGTCTTTCACTCCCCTGGCGTTGGACGCCGGCGGCGTGCGGGCCGGGGCTGTTCGCCCCCGGTCCCCGGAAACACTCCTGCGCCTGGAGGGGTTAGCTCATTCACGCAAGGCTCATCACGC
>WGLW01000043.1 GCA_016125405.1 Alphaproteobacteria bacterium
CCGATCTTCCGCACCCAGTTTCCGAAACTGCCCTGCGCCTGATGGTTCTTGCCGTGAACGTCATTCGCGACCGCCCCGCCCAGCGTCACGAACCGCGTCCCCGGCGTCGTCGGCAGGAAGCATCCGGCGGGAACCAGAACGGCGAGGCATTGCGACAGCGAGACGCCAGCCTCGGCGCGCACGACGCCGGTCTCGCGATCGAATGTGATCAGCCGGTCGAGGCCGGTCATGTCGATCAGCCGGCCGCCGGGGTTGAGATTGCTGTCGCCGTAGGAGCGCCTGAGGCCGATGGCGAGCCCGGGATCGGTCGCGGTCAGGCCGGCGATGAGGCCGGGCAGTTCATCGGAGAAGGCCGGCTTCGCCACCCGGTGCGACGCCCGCACGACGCGGCCCCACGAGACAATGTCGTCCGACGCGCGATAGCGCGGATCGTCGCGTTCAGGGGCGATCTGGTCAGGCATGGTGCGCCAGCATAACCCGAAGTACTGAATATCCGCTTTAGCGTCGGCAGGCCCCCGTGTCCGCCGAACCGGAATATTAACGGCCGCCTGAAGGAGACCCCGCGATGCTTCGAACCATGTGCAAGGGCAAGATCCATCGCGCCCGCGTGACCGAGGCGAAGCTCCATTACACGGGCAGCATCACGATCGGGGAGGACCTGATGGAGGCGGCGGACATCCGGCCGCACGAGCTGGTGCACATCAACTCCATGGCCAACGCCGTCCACTGGGAAACCTACGCCATCCGCGGCAAGCCCGGCGTGATCTGCCTCAATGGCTGCCCGGCGCGCCTCTTCCAGCCCGGCGATGAGGTCATCATTCTCTCGCTGGGCCAGTTCGAGGAAAGCGAATTGAAGACCTTCACCCAGAAGGTCGTTTTCGTCGATGAAGCCAACCGGATCGTTTCCGTCGAAACGCATTCGGACGCCGACTAGGCGAAAGCGGTCGCCTCAGCTCTTGCCGGACTTCTCGATCATCCGCGTGGTCGACTGGCCATCAACCAGTTGCGCCCGCACCACGCGTCCGCCGCGCGCCTTGACGATGTCGGCGCCGACGATCTCGCCTTCCGCGTAGTCCGCACCCTTCACCAGCACGTCCGGCTCGATCGCGCGGATCAGCTCCAGCGGCGTTTCCTCCGCGAACATCACCACGGCGTCGACGCCCTTCACGGCCGCCATGACCGCCGCCCGAGCCGCTTCCGATTGCACCGGACGCGACGGCCCCTTGAGCCGCCGCACCGATGCATCGGTATTGAGCGCCACGATCAGCCGGTCGCATGCCGCGCCGGCCTGGCGCAGCAAGGAGATGTGGCCGGGATGCAGGAGATCGAAACATCCGTTGGTGAACCCGACACTCAATCCCTCGCGCGCCCAGCGCTTGCGCAACGCGGCGACTTCCTCGAGGGGGAGGGCGCCCGATGCGTCGGGTCCGGCGCCAAACCGCGAGCCGCCCAGTTCGGCTTTCAGTTCGCCCTGGCTCGCCGTCGCCGTGCCGCGCTTGCCGACCACGATGCCGGCGGCGAGATTGGCGATCGCCATCGCCTCCTCGATGGCAAGGCCCGCCGCCAGAGCGAGCGCAACCGCCGCCGCCACCGTGTCGCCGGCGCCGGACACGTCGAACACCTCGCGCGCCTTGGCCGGCAGGTGCGCCGGCTCGGCGTCTTCGCGGTAAAGCGACATGCCCTTTTCCGATCGCGTCAGCAGGATGGCCGCGCCCGTTGTCCGGATCGCCGCCGCCGCCGCCCTGGCGCAGTCTTCGTCCGTTGCGCAGGGAAGGCCGGTTGCCGCCATCAGCTCCTTGCGGTTGGGCGTGATCAAGGCGGCGCCTTTATAGGCGCTCCAGTCCGTCCGCTTGGGATCGACAAGCGTCGCGCATCGCGCCGCTTTCGCTGCAGCGATGGTCGCCTTCAGCACGCGGTCGGTCAGCACGCCCTTGGCGTAATCCGAGATCGCCACAGCTTTGTACTGACTGGCCAGCCGCGAAACAGTGGCGATCAGCGCGTCTTCGGACGCAGCGCCGATCGCCGCCTGCCGTTCGCGGTCGACGCGCACAATCTGGTGCTGGCCGCCCATGTAACGCGTCTTGATGGTGGTCGGCCGGTCTGTCTCTGCAACGAGATGCGGCTCGATTCCGTCGCGCAAATTGCCCAGAAGACGGAACAGCGTCTCCGCCGCCGGGTCTTCGCCCGCAACGCCCGCCAGCGCTGCACGGCCGCCCAGCGCCGCGATGTTGGCTGCGACATTGGCTGCGCCGCCCGGCGTCCAGCGCTCGTCCTCGACCCGGATGATCGGCACCGGCGCCTCGTCCGACACCCGCGAGACCTGTCCGGAGACATAATGGTCGATCATCACGTCGCCGATCACCAGGACGGCGCCGGAGGACAACTGGTCGATGGTCTTCGGGCTAAGGGTCATCCGTCCTGTCTATCCGACGCCGCACGCGCCGCCATCCCCCGGTCGGGCAGGGCGGATCCTCCTGTCTTATCGCAAATCAATCTGCTCAAGTCAGCCGAGGCGGCGCAACGGCAACAGACAAAGGGAATCGGAGGGCAAGACAGGGCAAAACTCCCGCTCGACTTGCCAGACCGGATCAGGCGATTAGACAAAGCTTCAATAAATGGGCGGCAAAATGACCGTTCGACTTGGGGAAACGTCCGGACCGTAGGATGTTGGCAGGCTTTCGGCCTGCGCAGGAACGGTCGGGCGAGGGACAGTCCATTATGCCGCTCAACCAGGTTTCGGCCCTGATCCTCGACGACAACGCGCACATGCGCGGGCTCGTGCGCGTGATCCTTGCCGGCTTTGGCTGCCGGCGGATCGAAGAGGCCAGCGATTGCCCCAGCGCCCTCAACATGGTCGCTTCCGGAGACGTCGATATCGCCTTCGTCGACATGAAACTGGGCGGTCCCGGCCAGGACGGTCTTGAATTCTGCCGGTCCGTCCGAACCTCGCCGACCAGTCCGAACGTCTATCTTCCGATCATCATGCTGACGGCCTATTCCGAGCGTAACCGGGTGCTGGGCGCCATCAATGCCGGCGTCGACGAGTTCCTGGTAAAGCCTGTCCGGGCCGTCGATCTCGCAAACCGGGTGAACGCTGTCATCGACCGCCGCCGTCCGTTTGTGAAATGTGGTAACTATTTTGGCCCGGACCGCCGCCGGCGCGACGACCCCCGCCACAAGGGCCCCTGGCGCCGCGCGAATGATCCATCCACGGTGGATATCTGAAGGCTTTCCGCCGCGGCGAAGCTGCAGGCGATGAAGCTGAGATGGGGGCCAGCCGTGCGCGATACGCTCATCCGGCGGCCATATCTCGCCTTGAAGCCCGACTTTTGGGTCCGCTGGTTGCCGCCGCGCCCGGGTCTGGCTAACGTTCTCTTCATCAACAGCCGGTTTCCCTGAACGAAACCGGCTGATTTGCGGAGGGACGTCTAAATGGCGAATGGAACGAAGCACGGCATCGGCCAGCTTTTCCTGCGCAAATCCGTGGAGCAGATGCACGCCGAACATGCCGGCAGCGAACTGAAGAAATCGCTCGGCGCTCTCAACCTCGTCCTTCTTGGCATCGGCTGTATCATCGGAACCGGTATTTTCGTGCTGACCGGACGCGCCGCGGCGGAATTCGCCGGCCCCGGCATCATGATCTCCTTCATCATCACCGGTTGCCTGTGCGCTTTCGTGGCGCTGTCCTATTCGGAGCTTGCCGCCGCGATTCCGGTTTCGGGGTCGGCTTATTCCTATTCCTACGCCTCGATGGGTGAGTTCACGGCCTGGATCATGGGCCTGCTTCTGCTGCTCGAATACGGCGTCGCCGCATCGACGGTCGCGGTTGGCTGGTCAGGCTACACGGTGAGCCTGCTGCACGACCTCGGCATCCACGTTCCGGTCGCCCTGACGATCGCGCCGACGGAAACGGCCACCGACCCGAACACCGGCGCGGTCGTTCACGGCATCATGAACCTGCCGGCGTTCATCGGCATCATCGCCGTCACCTCGCTTCTCACGATCGGCGTCACCGAATCGGCCACAGCCAACAACATCATTGTGGCGATCAAGGTGACCGTGGTTCTGGCGTTCATCATCATCGGCGCCTTCTACGTGAAGCCCGAACTCTGGTCGCCGATGATCCCGCCCCAAGATCCGCCGCCGCCGCCCGGCTCGGACATGTCGATGTGGGGCCAGATCACACGAGCCATGGGCAATGTGCTCACCGGCAACAACACCTCGCACTACGGCGTCGGCGGCCTGATCACCGGCGCGGCGACGATTTTCTTCGCCTATATCGGTTTCGAGGCCGTCTCCACGGCTGGCGCTGAATCGAAGAACCCGGCGCGCGACATGCCGATCGGCATCCTCGGGTCGCTGGTTGTCTGCACGATCCTCTACATCGCAACCTGCGCCGTTCTGGTCGGCATCGTGCCCTATACCGAACTCAACGACCCTGCGCCGATCGCCAAGGCGGTCAATGCAATCGGGCTGCCCTGGTTCGCCTTCCTCGTGAAGCTGGGCGCCTTCGCCGGCCTGTCCTCGGTGATGCTGGTGCTGCTTTATGGCCAGACGCGGATCTTCTATTCAATGTCGCACGATGGCCTGCTGCCATCAGTGTTCGCCAGGGTGCACGACAAGTTCAAGACGCCCTGGATCAATACAATTCTCGTCGGCTGCGTGGCGGCGGGTTTTGCCGGCTTCATGGGGCTCGACTTCCTCGGCAACATCACCAATGTCGGCACGCTGGTGGCGTTCGGGATCATCTGCATCACCGTGATCTACCTCCGGTTCGCCAGACCGAATCTGGAACGGCCTTTCAAGATGCCAGCCTACGCCACGATTCCGATCGCGGCCTTGGGCGCCATCATGTGCTTCGTGCTGCTGATGTCTCTCATGGCGCACGCCTTCACGCGCAACTTCTTCCTCATCTACCTGGCGGTGGGCCTCGTGATCTATTTCGCCTACGGCTTGTGGAACTCGAAGCTGGCGAAAGGCGAAGTGGTCACCGGACACGAACCTGAGGCCGATCTTGGCCTCAGCGGCCAGCAGCCGGATCCGGTTCAGGAAGGCGGCGGCTAGCACGCCTTGCCGTTGCGCTCGGGCGCGCCGGCGGCTATCCCGTCGCGCAAGCTGACCGGAGCGCTGAGCATGTCCCCATCCGCCGCAACGGCGTCCACCCCGCGTTCGGACTGGACCCGCGAGGAGATCGCGGCGCTCTACGACCTGCCGCTGCCGGACCTGATGCTGAAAGCTCTGGAAGTCCGGCGCGACAACTGGCCCGCCGGCCGCATCCAGAAATCCCAGCTCCTCTCCATCAAGACGGGCGGCTGCCCGGAAGACTGCGGCTATTGCAGCCAGTCGGCGCATTTCCAGACTGGATTGTCTGCTTCGAAGCTGATGGAGGTCGAGGCCGTCGTCGCCGAGGCTAAGAAGGCGAAGGCCAACGGCGCCGACCGCTTCTGCATGGGGGCCGCCTGGCGCTCGCTGAAGGATCGCGACATGCCGGCGGTCTGCGCGATGATTTCTGCGGTGAAGGCCGAGGGCCTCGAAACCTGCGTCACGCTCGGCATGCTCGAGGACGGACAGGCCGAAAGGCTGAAGGAGGCCGGCCTCGATTATTACAACCACAACCTCGACACCTCGCGCGAATACTACGGCAAGGTGACCTCGACGCGGACCTATGACGACCGGCTTCAGACCATCGCCCGCGTCCGCAACGCCGGCGTCAATGTCTGCGCCGGCGGCATCCTCGGCATGGGCGAGGGCAGGGCCGATCGCGTCGGCCTGATCCACGAGCTCTCGAAGCTGACCCCGCATCCCGAAAGCGTCACCATCAACGCGCTTGTGCCCATCGAAGGAACGCCACTGGGCGGCTCGACGCCGATTGACGCGGTTGAACTCGCCCGCGCCATCGCCACGGCGCGCATCGTCATGCCCGCCTCCTGGGTGCGCTTATCGGCTGGCCGCGAGAACATGAGCGAAGAGGGCCAGGCGCTTTGCCTCGCCGCCGGCGCCAATTCGATCTTCGTCGGCGATCGCCTGCTTACCACCGACAATCCCGAAGCCAGTGAGGACGAGGCGCTGCTCGAAACGCTGGGCCTCGAATGGGGCCCGCGCACCGACAAGCCCGGAGCCGCGCTCTGATGGCGCCGACGCCGGCCGACGTGAAGGCCGTCATCTGGGATTTCGGCGGGGTGTTCACCACCTCGCCGTTCGATGCGTTCAACCGCTACGAGGCCGAACACGGCCTGCCGCACGATCTCGTTCGCCGCATCAACACGATCAATCCGGACACCAATGCCTGGGCCAGGCTCGAGCGCGCAGAAATCGACGCTGAGACCTTCGACCGGGTGTTCGACGAGGAGGCCCGCGCGCTCGGCCATTCGGTCCCCGGCCGCGATATTCTCGCCATCCTGTCTGGCAGCCTGCGGCCGCGCGTCGTCGATGCCTTCAAGGCGTGCAAGGCCAGGTTCAAGGTCGGGTGCATCACCAACAATGCGCCGACCGGCAGAGGCCCCAGCATGACCAGCGACGCGGCGAAGGCGCGCCAGATCGCCGAGGTCTTTTCGCTCTTCGATCATGTCATCGAAAGCTCGAAGGCCGGCGTGCGAAAACCGGATCCGCGCATCTATACAATGATGTGCGAGGCGCTGGAGGTGGATCCCGCCGCCTGCGTCTATCTCGACGATCTCGGCATGAATCTGAAGCCGGCGCGCGCCATGGGCATGGCGACGATCAAGGTGACCTCGGAGGCGCAACTTCTGGCGGACCTGTCAAAAGCTGTCGGCCTGTCGTTCAGCGGCGCCTGATCTTTGGCTCTGCCGCCGCCCCCGCGCTTGACCGGCAAGGTCTCCGGGGCGATGTGCGGCTCAGTTGACCGGGATCGATACGTGCCTTTCATCCGCCTTGCGCCTCTCCGGCTCATGACCGCCTTGATCGCCGTGTGTTGCGCGGCCGGCTGCGACCGGCCGGGCGGCGGCGATACCGCGACAGCGTCCGTCATCGTCCCCGCTGCGCCAGCGGTGCTGCCGGACGCCGTCCAGGCGATGGTGAACCAGCTGGCGATCGTCGCGACCCAGCGCGACTGGCGGGCGATGGCGCGCCTGGCTGCGGCGCACGCCAACTTCCGCTCCAATGACGGCGGCATGTCGGCGCGGGATTACTGGCGGCTCAAGGTCAGCGCAGGAGATGATCCCACCGTGCAGCTCGGCCGTCTGCTGATTGGCTCGCCAGCGGTGGTCGGGTCGGGGCCCAATCGCGTCTATGTGTGGCCGGCTCTTGCTGCGCTGAAGCCGGCGGCGGTGACGCCGCAGGTCGAGCGCCGGATCGACGCTCTTCTGGGCGCCGGAAAGGGCGCGGCGTTCAAAAGGGGCGTCCCCTGGCCGGGCTACAGCCTGGGCATTCGCGCCGACGGCGCGTGGCTGTGGTTCATTACGGGGGAAGGCTAGACCGGCCGGTGAGCTTGCCGGATGCGTCCTATCCTGAGACAAGCGGAAAATGGGAGGTCCGGCCATGACGACTAAAATCGGCGCGAAGGCAGCGCTTTCCCGGCTCGAGGGCTGGAGTGAAACGCCCGGCCGCGACGCGATTTCAAAGACCTACCGGTTCAAGGATTTCTCGGCCGCGTTCGGCTTCATGGCCCGCACCGCGCTCAAGGCCGAACAGATGGATCACCATCCGGAGTGGTTCAACGTCTATAACCGTATCGATGTGACGCTGACGACGCACGATGCCGGCGGCGTCACCGAGAAGGACATCGATCTCGCGACCTTCATGGACGGCGTCGCTGGAAACTAACCCCGGCGCTTCGGGACTAGTTCGAATAAACGATCACGGAGGCCAGCGTGACCCTGGCCTCGCCCCGGCCCAGCACATTGTCGACTGCCTTTTGCAGGCGCGCCTCGAGGATGTCGGCGTCGGGGACCTTTCCGGTTACGTAGGAGAGCGAGGCGTAGGTCTGTACGGCGTCGCGCATCTCGCTTGTGAGCCGCGGCATCAGCGCGGCCGCTTTTTTGCGGGCATCCTTTGAAGGCACATCCAGCCCGGCATCGACGGCCAGAACCCCGGAGACCGAATACCCCCGCATGATCGAGGCGCGCAGGCCGAAGGTAGGGATATAGTTTTCCGAGCCCGTTATGCGTTTGGCCTGGGGGTCCTTCTGGGAGCTTTCCCCGCCCTCAGGCCCGGCCAGGGCGGGTGCGGCGAGGGCCAGAAAGAGCGCAACCCCCGCAGCAAGGCGGGCAGGGCAAAAATGGCGGATCGACGAGGTCGGGCGCATCGATAGAGCCTAGTCTTCAAGGCTTAACGGCGCCTTGCATGCCGTCCTTGACGTCCTCTCGCCGAGGGACTAGCAAACCGGCTCCCAAATTCCCGGTTCGGGGCCGTAGCTCAGTTGGGAGAGCGCGTCGTTCGCAATGACGAGGTCAGCGGTTCGATCCCGCTCGGCTCCACCACTTCTGCATTCGATAAATGAGAGACCGGCCATGGGCCGAAGACTTCCGGATTGCGGCCAATAACTCTATTGCCAGCGGGCTCGCCCTCGCCTCGATCGGCCTGATCCAGCAGGGCCGGCCCGCTGCAATGACCCCTCGCGATTTTTGGGAATTGTGCGCTCGCCAGGACCGAAGGCTAGGGCGCGTTGGTCTGCGTCTTGGTTGCGCTCTCGGGTCGAAAGAACACGTCCTTTATCCGCGGATCGATGGCGCGGATCGCGTGTGTGAGACGCGTTACATCAGCTGCGTCGGCCGGTCTTTTGAGCGTAATGGCGACGAGGATCCGATCGGCGCCCAGGTGCAAGGTGGCGACGTCTGCGACATCGCTCGTTTCAGGGGCGTCATGAACAACGCCTTCGATGGCGTTGACCAGATCCGGCGTTGCGGCTTCTCCGACCAGAAGGCTGCGGCTTTCCCTCGCAAGAAAGAGCGCTACGCCAATCAGCAGGACGCCGATCGCGATGGCCGCGTATCCATCCGCCTGCGGCCAGTTGAAATAGGCCGAGCCGATGACGCCGGCTGCAGCGATCAACAATCCCAGCAGGGCGGCTGTGTCTTCCAGGATAACCGTAAAGAGCGCTGGATCCTTGCTGCGGTGAAGCGAGCCAAGGCTGAGTTCGCCAGTCCGCTTGGCGTACTTGCGCATGGCGATGGTCCAGGAGGTTCCTTCAAAAAGGATCGCGGCGCCAATAACGGTGAAATTGATCCATGGCGACCGGATTGGCTCCGGGCTCGCCAGGCGGTGGACGCCTTCATAGATCGAGGCCGTCCCGCCGAGTGCGAATATCAGGATGGCGACGACAAAACTCCAGAAATACTGCTCCATGCCATAGCCAAAGGGGTGAAGCTTGTCCGCGCGGCGTCGGCTCAGCCTGCTGCCCAGCAACAGGAGGCCCTGATCGGCGGTGTCGACGGTCGAGTGAAACCCTTCGCTCAGCATGGCGGTGCTGCCGGTAAAGCCAAAGGCGATGAATTTCGAGATCGCGATGGCGAGATTGGCCGCGCCCGCGGCGAAGATCGGGAGATTGGAGGTGTTTTGGCTGGGGGACGCGGCTCCTGGCTCTGCGCGGCGGTTCATTGGCTGTTATTTCTTGCGCGCTCGGGCAGAAATGAAACGGCGCCGAGACGCCAGCGCGTCTTGCGGTCACCGGGCCAAAGGCGCTCAAGGCTGACGTCGTTTCCGGGCTTGGCGTCGGCAATCTCGGCCATTATCAGACGTCCGCTCTCGCGCATGCGCACGTGACCTTCCGGAAATTGCTCCTCGAGGCGTTGTTTGAGGGCGCTGGCGTCGTCCGCGATCTCGTTTGTATCCAGCGCGCGCGGCGCGCCATCGGCGAGTTCGGCCAGCGCAATCCGGAATGCGTTCCAGCCATCGCGCACGATATCGACCGCGATGACCAGGGCGGCAAGGGAATCGGCCCACCAGAGGCCGAACCCCACGCCGATAACGCCGGCTGCGGCTGCAAGTCCCGTCATCCAGTCGGCTTTTTGCATCAGCGCGTCGGTGTGGAGCACCTTGTCGTGCATCCGCTTGGCGACAGGTTGTTTCAGCCGGCCGAGGATGATGGGCGGGACGACGGAATAGATAAGGGCCGCCACCATCGCCCATCCCAGCCAGATGTCCTTTCCAAAGAGATGCACCGGCCCGATCGTCGGATGCTCCTGCTGGATAAGTTTCGTGCTGCTGTCGTAGATCAGGTAGGCGCCCATCAGCATGAGCGTGGTAGCTGAAACCAGAAAGGCGATGCTGTTGGCGCGCGAAAACCCGTAGGGAAATTGCCGGGTCGGCGCCTTCTTCTCGAAATGTAGGGCGATAAGGAAGACGGTTGCGGGGGCAAGCCCGAGGAGGTCTTCCGCCCAGGCCGACTTCATGGCCTGGCTGGCGCCCATCACCAGGAACATCACGACGATGATGCTCGCCTGCCAGCCTATGGTCCAGTATTCGAGGCGTTTAGCCGTCCTGATGTCCGATTTGATCTGGTCGGGAATGTGGGTCATGAGCCGCGCGGCCTCGTCTCGCGTTCAACATCGATGAGCCAGCGATTTTCCCCGAGACGGACGGCGCCGCGGATCGGCGCACCCGCGCCATTGTCGTTCTTGGCGTGATAAGGGCGCGTCAGTGCAACGCGCTTTTTCCACGGCGACTTTTTTGCGAAGGGGCCGACAACGAGATCAAGATCGCCTTCGTCAAGCTCGTCGATGAGATGTTTGGCTGACGCGCTCTCGAATTGAGGCGTAGCGTTTTGCGCTTCGGCGACAGACCTTGCGAACGCTTCCATTATGGTGCGTTCGGATGGCGAGGCGCCGGCGACAAGGCCCACACGCACGTGTCCGCCTTCAAGGACCTGCTGGGTGGTGTTTGCCGGATCGCGGGGAAAGGCGCACGCACACAGGCTCAGCAAGGAAGCCGTTGCGGGCGCGCAGATCTTCAAATTGGGGCTCATGCCCAAACCAACGATGTGGGGCGTTTGAGGTTCCGAATGAGGGTTCAGTGACAGCCTCTGTCGCGCTCGGCCAGACCCGACCAGACCGGGAGAGGGACGCTCGCAGGGCCGTGGTGGTTCGCCAAGGGCGCCGAAGCTCAGTCGTTCTCGCCGAAACAGTTCGGACCGGCATCGCCCGGGGCAAGCAAGAGCACGCCGCAAAGGCCGAGACAGGCAAGTCCGCCGAGCGCAAAGAGCGCCTCCGGAAGCACGTCGAGGAGCTTCTGTCCATCAAGACTGCGCCATGTCCCGGGGTCGGTCAGTTCGTTGAGAGTCAGCCTCGGCGCGGCATCGACATTGAGCGCGCCGTGGACGGCGTAAATCGAGACGAGGGCGGCTGCGGTGAGACACA
>WGLW01000052.1 GCA_016125405.1 Alphaproteobacteria bacterium
GCGCTGTTTCTCGTTTCCCACATCTGGGGCGGCAAGGAATGGTGGTGGGGGTATGTCCGTTCATTCGCCGAAGCCGCGATGGTGGGCGGGCTGGCGGACTGGTTCGCCGTGACCGCCATATTCCGCCGTCCGCTGGGCCTGCCGATTCCGCACACCGCCGTGATCCCGCGCAACCAGCCCCGCATCGCTGACGCCGTGGGCCGCTTCATCGCCGACAATTTCCTGAAGCCCGACCTCGTCGCCGAACGCGTGAAGGATGTCGATCTCAGCGCGGGCCTCGGCAAGTGGCTGGCCGACCCGGCGCAATCCAGCGCGCTGGCGTCGGGCGCCGTCACAGCCGTTCCGGGCCTGCTGGATGCGCTGGACGACGAGACGGTGGCCGCATTCCTCCGCAAGCAGGCCGGCAGCGCGAGCGGCGCGAGCGTGGCGCCGGCGTTCGGATCGGTGCTCGACGCGCTCGCCCAGCAGGGGCGGCATCAGGCCATCCTCGATGCGCTACTCAAGGAAGGCTTCCGGCTGCTGGAGGAAAACCAGTACATGATCCGCGCGCGGGTGCGCGACCGCACCGGCTGGCTGATGCGGCTGGTCGACGCCGACCGCAAGGCCGCCGACGCCATCATCAACGGCATCGAGGATCTGCTGCGCGACGTCGCCTATGATCCGGATCATCCGTTTCGCGAGCGCATCTCTGAAATTGTCCAGAAATTCGCGAACGACCTGCGCGATGATCCGATCCTGCAGAAACGCATCGAACACTGGATCCGCGAAGCCGCTGGTCATCCCAGCGTCACCGGCGCGGTGGAGGCGGGCTGGACCGAGTTCAAGGCTGCGCTGCGCCGCGATTGCGCCGCTCCGGAAAGCCGGCTGCGGGAATGGATGACGGGGGCGCTGACCAATCTGGGATCGGGCCTGATGCAGGAAGCCGCCGTCCGCGAGGCGCTCAATGGGCGTATCCGCTCGCTGCTGATCCAGCTTGCCGACCGGCATGGCGAGGACGTCGCCAAGCTGGTGTCGGAGACGATACGCGGGTGGGATACCCGTACTGTGGTGGAGAAGCTGGAGACCAATGTCGGCAGTGACCTGCAGTTCATCCGGCTCAACGGCACAGTGATTGGCGGCCTGGTCGGCGTGGCGCTGCACGCCGGCGCCAGCCTCATCGGCTGACGTTGCGGCCAGGGTCTACTGATACAAACCGCGACAGTGTCGGCCCGTGAGCGGGACATTTGGGGCGCCAAACCCGGGCTTGCTCGCTCTCATCGAAAAGCGGCCGGAGGGAGAACGACATGCGAGCGAGAGTCTTGGGCGCAACAGCCTTTCTTTTTCTCATGCTGTCGGGTCCCTTAATGTCGCCCGAAGCCCATGCTGGTCCTGACCCGTCCCAATCGCTCGTGAAATTCTCCGGCGTCTGGGCGCCTGAAAAGCGCGGACCGCCAGGCGGGCCGGCTCGCGGCCCAGGTCGCGGCCCAGACCGCGAACCTGAGCACGAGGTCAGGCCCATCCGAACCGACAAGGTCCCCCGCCCGGGCTCAGCGCCGACGACGAGGCCAAAGGCCTCGACATGGGCGATGTCATGACCCGAAGCCAGATGACGCCCGAAGGCCGGGCGCTCTTTGCAACGTTCAATCCGCTTGATCATCCAACCAGCAACTGCGCCTCGCCCGGCCTCCCGTCCGTGGCGGTCATTCCGGAACTACAGGAGTGGAGTGCGAATGGGAGGACGTTGACCATCCGCCACGAGAGCTATGGTTTTCAACGAAAGGTGCATTTTGATGAGACTTCGCATCCGGCGTTGGCGCATACGCTGGAAGGACACGCCATCGGCAGAATCGACGGCGACACTCTCACAATCGACACAGCGAACCTTACTGCGGAATGGGGTGGTCTCGGTCGCAACGCGCCGGGGAGCGCGGCACGCACCGTACGCGAGACCTATCGTCTTGTGAGCCCCGACCGGATCGAAGGCGTAATCGAGATCAGCGATCCGAATTATCTTGTCCATCCGCTGCAGCGGCGCGTGACGCTGGATCGTCAACCCGCTGGTACGAAGATTGTCGACTTCCCGTGTGATCCGGAGGTTGCGAAGCGGGATTACGATTACATCTCACAGGCGCAGAAAAGCGCTCCCCACTAACCGGCGAGCGCCAGCGACTTGAGCGCAGTACGGATCGGCTCGGCCTCCTTCGCGCCCTCGCCCAGCGGCGGCGGCTTGCCGCGAAACTCCGTGACGATGCGCTCGGCGAGTTTCTTGCCCACGCCATTGGCGCGGGTGATCGCTGCGATGTCGCCAAGAGCGATCGCATCCATCAGCTGATGCGCCCTCTTCAACAGCCTGTTGGGCCTTCATCGCCGGTCGGCCAGCCAACATACGCCTAGGGCATAACGGCGGCTGGCGCTCGGGACATAATTGTACAGCAAAAAGACTTTTTGCTGTGTATATTTGACCGCTCTCCTATACAACAAAAATATATTTTGCTGTATACCCCCTCTATGATCATTCGATATCACAGCCAAGTGGGGTCTTCCGCCTATCACGACCTCCGCCGGATGCTTTTGGACGATCAAGCGGCAGACATCCGCGGGACGCCAACCAAAGTGACGGTGAAGGGACGGTCCTACTGGTACGACAAGTATCGCGTCGGGAATGATATGCGCCAGCGATACATAGGCCCCGATACCGACGAGCTCCAAGAGCGCCTCAAAAAGTTCGAAAAACTGAAGCAGTCGCAAGACAACCGGCGGAAGGAGAGAACCCGCCTCGTCCGCGTCCTTCGCGCAGAGGGCTATGCATCAACCGATCAGCAGACGGGAAGTCTTCTATCGGCATTTTCGAATGCAGGCGTATTTCGATTGGGCGGCACCCTCGTTGGTACTGTTGCCTTTCGCCACTACGAGGGCGAACTCGGCGTCGCCTTGGGCTTTGATCAAATGGCTCAAACCGGCGATATCGACATCGCAAGTTTTGAGCGCCTCTCCTTCGCCATCGGCGATGCTGTTGAGAAGCCTCTCACTAAGGTGTTCTCCGAACTGAAATTTGATCCCGTGCCCTCGCTGGATAGCAAGGGAATTTGGCGTTGGGGACAGACGACGAGCGAAGCAGTTGTTGAATTCCTCATGCCAGCTGAGGGGAAGGAGGGTATTCGTCAGTTACCGGCGCTGGGCGTAAGCGCAAGAGCGCTACGCCATCTCGGTTACCTTTTAGAAGACCCTATTCCGGCGGTGTCTCTGTATCGGTCTGGAGTATTAGTTCAAGTTCCTCGGCCGGAACGATACGCCATACACAAACTCATCATAGCGGAGCGACGCAAAGACAGCCTAAAAGCGATGAAGGATCGCGCACAGGCGGATTTCCTTATCGCGGTTCTAGCAGAGACAAGACCGGAAGAACTGAGGGAAGCCTACGAGAACGCCATGAGTCGCGGACCTAGATGGCGAAGTCAGATCGAAACGAGTCTTGCCCGAATGACCATAACCGCAAAACATATCGCCTCGGTTACAACCACCAGCTAGTTCACCGTGGCGAACTCGCATCATGAGCGCATGATCTAATACGCCAGCCCGCCGGGACGAGGAATGTCGACTTCCCGTGTGATCGGGAGGTTGCGCAGTGCGATTACGGCTATATCTCGCAAGCCGAGAACAGCGCTCCCCACTAGCCGGCGGGCGCCAGCGACTTGAGCGCAGCCCGGATCAGATCCGCCTCCTTCGCGCCTTCGCCCAACTCGCGCGCTGCTTCTGCGATGGCGCGGGCGGCGTCGGCCGGGGCGTATCCCAGATTGACCAGCGCCGAGGCGGCATCGGCCCTGGCGCCGGCCATCGGCGCTGGCGCAGCGGCGGCCGCGGCTGCGAGGGTTGAAGAGAAAAGCCCAAGGGGCGGCGGCTTGCCGCGAAACTCCGTGACGATGCGCTCGGCGAGTTTCTTGCCCACGCCATTGGCGCGGGTGATCGCTGCGATGTCGGCCAGTGCAATCGCATCCATCAACTGGTGCGGCGCCATGATGTCGAGAATGGACAGCGCGACCTTGGCGCCGACGCCGGGCGCATCCTGAAGCCGGGCGAACCAGGCGCGCTCCTCTCCGGATGCGAAGCCATAAAGGCGGATGGCGCTCTCCGACATCTGGGTTTCGATAAAGAGTTCGGTCGGCGAACCGACTGCGAGCTTTTGCAGGGTGCGCGCGCCGCAGTGAACGAGATAGCCGACGCCGCCGACATCGATCAGCGCCTGTGTGTCTCCGATGGCGGCGATGGTTCCGCGCAGGCGGCCGATCATGCGTTGAGCCTCACGGCCGGCGCCGGGCGGTGATGGGCGCAGCAGATTGCGACGGCGAGCGCGTCGGCGGCGTCGGCCGACACCTCGCCCGCTTTGGGCAGCAGGCGGCGAACCATGAAGGCGACCTGCGTCTTGTCCGCCGCGCCCGTGCCGACCACGGACTGCTTGACCTTGCGGGCTGCAAATTCAGCGACGCGCAGGCGAGCTGCAGCAAGCGTCGCAAGAGCGACGCCGCGCGCCTGGCCGAGCAGCAGGGTCGAACGCGGGTTGATGTTGACGAAGGTTTCCTCGACCGCGCTCGCATCCGGCTCGTGGGCGATGATGACTTCGCGGATCCCCTCGGCGAGCAGGGCCAGACGGTCGGCGAGCTCTGCGGACGGATCCGGCGCGATGACGCCGTGGGCGACCCAGGAGAGCCGGGGGCCGGACGCCTCGATGACCCCCCAGCCCGTGAGCCGGAGGCCAGGATCGATCCCGAGTATGCGAATCGCCGCCATGACTCACCCTCGCAGAAGCCGAACGATTAGTGAACGGGAGCCGTTAACAAGTCGGAAACCGAGACCCGCCAACGCTTGAAGGCATGGAGCATTCCGCCAACCGATTGTCCCGGCGCGGCTTCGGCCTTGGGCTGGCCGCCTTCGCCGTGCTCGCGCCCTCCGCGCGGGCGGCGAACCGCTTTCCGATGCGCATCGGCTACATGCGGATGGGGCCTAAGGGCTTTCTCGCAACCGGCAGCCGGGAGCAGCACGTCTGGTCCGCCATGCAGACCCGGCTGGGCGGACTGCTGGAAACGATCCAGCCGATACAGCCGACCGGCCTCACGGGCGAAGTCGCGCCCGATGTCGACGGCGCAGCCTCCTGCGCGATTGCCGCCCGCGGGCTCGCGGCGGAACGCGGCCTTGGCTATGTGATCCTTTATGCGACGCAGGAGGGCCACAAGGCGCCGGCCCCCGGCAAGGGATGGTTCGCCAGGGCCTTCTCCAGCCTCCGGTCCAGCCTGACGCCGCATGACCAGACGACAGGGGAAGCCTACCTGCTCAATGTGGCCGGCGGTCCGCCGATCGCCTCGGCGACCGCCAACCTGCCGCAGAAATCGTTGCTCAATCCGTTCGACAACGCGCGAGATCCGGGGCGCGAGACGCTGGTGGCGTTGCGCGAAACGCTCGAACGCCGGTTGCAGGAACTGGCGACGCCGGAACTGAAAGCCAACGCCTCAATGGGACACTGACCAGGGGCGCAGAGGCTATTTGCGCTTGCGCCGGCGCTTCGGCGGCGGCGGGCCGTGCGCCCAGTCGATCACGTAATCGAAAGCGTCTTCATCGGCGATGCCCACCTCGGTGCGCGTCTTGCCCTTCGCCGACATGCCGCGCCGATGCACTTCGTTGCGGTCCCCGCAGACGAGATGGTGCCAGTCTTCCAGGTCCTTGCCCTGGTGGACCAGCAGGTAGGCGCAGGTTTTCGGAAGCCAGTCGATTTCGCCGATATTGTCGGGCGTGAGCTTCACGCATCCCTCGACGTGGCGCTGGCGTTCGGCGTAATTCGAACATGTGCACGTGCCGGGATTGAGCAGGCGGCAGTGCAGCCCCGTGAAGTAGACATCGCCCGTGTCGATGTCCTCCATCTTGATCAGGCAGCACTTGGCGCAACCATCGCAAAGGGATTCCCACTCCCCTTCCGACATTTCCTTCAACGTCTTGGTTTTCCAGAACGGCGCATCGGTCATGGCTGTCAGAACGGGTCCCTCAGGATATCCTGCCATTCGGGATGCTTCTCCAGCGTGGCGCGCGTGAAGGGACAGAGCGGAACTATCTTCAGCCCGCGCTCGCGCACATCCTTCACCATGTATTCGACCAGCGCCTTGCCGATGCCGCGGCCGCCCAGTTCTTCCGGCACCAGGGTGTGATCGATGATGATGATGTGCTCGCCGGCCCGCGAGAACGTCATGATCGCGTCCGGCTTGCCGGGGCTCCGGGCGATATACGTGCCGCCCGTCGACCGGTCCTCGCGAACGATCTTAAAATCTGCACTGGTCCCGGACATGACAGCTGACGCTCCCGCTCTCAGACATTGGCCGATGCGTCCGCCGCGACGTCCTGCCAGTCCTTGTGGCGCTGGAGCATAACGCGGACGAACGAGCAGTGCGGCACAATGCGAAATCCTTCCGCGCGCGCATCCTCGACTGCGCGCGCCACCAGCGCAAGGCCGACGCCCCGGCCGGACAGCGCCTTGGGAACGCCTGTGTGACCGACGATCATCAGCTTCACGCCCGCCCGGCGGGCCCAGACAAAGGTCATCTCCGATCTATGGCCGTCCACGACCGAGACATATCGTCCGCCCCGGGCGTCGCCTTCGCGTGAAATGCCGATATCAGCCGCCATGCCCGGACCTCCAGGGTGCGCGGCCACATGTAAGGCCGTAGGTCGCCGACTGGAAGGCCGGCGGCGCTGTCCGGCCCGCCTTCCGCTTCGCGCCGGACACGGCTAGGGATAGCGGCCATGTCCGATCGCCTGTTCTTTCCGGCCGCCTTTCTTGTCGCTGTCGCTTTCGTGCTGCTGGCCCTGCAGCCGTGGGCGGTCCGGCCGCCGCACGGCCCGGTCAGCGGCGGCGGACGCAACGCCGAGGATGTGACGCTTTCCGGCGAAGAGCTGCACCGGTTCATCGCGGGCAACGCCGGCGCGCTGGACATTGTGGCCCTGCAACCAAAACAGGCGCCCATACTTCGGGTGACCCGGCTTGCCGACCAAGTCTACGACAATCCGCAATCGGGCCCGAACCTCGTCTTCGCCGAGGATGTCGAGTACGCCCTCGAAAACCGCGAGATCGAGGTCACTATCGAGGCGCGCTCGACCGGCGAATTCGCCGCCTCGGAATTCCAGGCCGACTACATGGCGCGGCCGGACCAGGAAAGCGGATGGAAAACATTTGAGCTGACCCGCGAGTTTGCGCCCTACAGCTTCACCTACAAGACGCCGCCCCGGGGCAAGACCCTGGGCTATGATTATCTGGGCGTGCGCCCCGTGGCCCCGGACAAGCGGCGGACGATGGAGATCCGCTCCATCCGCGTCCACGCGACCGGCCCAAAGGATGCCGCCGGCTAGAGCCTGATCCGCCTCACATCCAGGGTATAAGCCTAGGGGCGGATATTCCAGCTGCGAACCGTCTCGTTGTCGCCATCCACATCGATAACACCGTAGGCGCCGGTCGAGAGTTTTGCGTCAGACCGGTGAGCGCCCGCCGCTTCGAGTGCGAAGCGTGCGACGCCATTGGACGTGACGATCAGGTGTGCGCCCGCCGTCGCCCTGAGCCTGGCGAACAGTTCCTGCCAGTTTCCGACAATGGCGTCGGGATCGACGCGCCAGCCAGGTGGCGGAACCGAATTCTGCTCCCACGCCTCCAGCGCCGCCCGACCGATGCGGGCAATCACCTTATCTTCAGGCTGGTTCTCGTCCGGGCCGTAATCAATCTCGCGCAGGAAGAGGTCAGTCGCGAGTTCCGGCGCATCTGGCTGAGCGTCGAGAATCGCCCCGGCGGTCTGGCGCGTGCGTTTCAGCGGGCTGGAGCGGGCCGTCGCGAAGTGGGTCCCGTTCGCCGCGAAATGCGCCGCCAGCGCTTCGGCCTGAGCGCGGCCGGACACCGAAAGGTCGAGATCGGTGCGGCCGCCGACGCGGGTGACGACATCACCCCTGTCGAAGGTGTTGCCATGACGAACGATGTAGAGGCGCGCGGTCATGACAGGTGCGGATCGCCATGCTGCGCCAGCATCGCCGCGGCGTGCTCGGCGTCAGCGGGCGTATCAATGCCGGACATGGGCAGGCGCGAGGGCGCGACCTCGACCGCGTGGACGGACAGCCCGTTCTCGATGAAGCGCAGCTGCTCGAGGCCCTCCAGTTCTTCGTAATGGGACGGGCCGAGACTCGCGATCCGCTCAAGCGCGGCGCGGGAATAGCCGTAAAGACCGATATGCTGGAACACCGGCGAAAGCGGCGCCGCCGCACGCAGCTTCTCTTCATTGCGGATCGCAGGGATGATGGTTTTCGAGAACCACAGCGCCCGGCCGTCGGCGGCGCGAATGCAGCTTGTGCCGGAAAAGGGCGTCGTCTGCTTGCGCCGGCGGAGGTCGTCGAGTTTCTCCCACGACAGCCGGACAACCGGCGTCACCACGTCGCCCTTTGCCGCGGCCTCGATCAGCGCCGAGACATGGCCCGGCGGCGTCAGCGGCGCGTCGCCCTGCAGGTTGACGATGAAATCAGCGTCGGGCGCCACAAGCTGCGCAGCCGCCCGGGCG
Organism: Alphaproteobacteria bacterium; assembly: GCA_016125405.1. Taxonomy (GTDB): domain Bacteria; phylum Pseudomonadota; class Alphaproteobacteria; order Caulobacterales; family Hyphomonadaceae; genus UBA7672. The sequence continues at coordinate 8,553 of WGLW01000052.1, forward strand.
CGGTCGGTTCCGGACGGCAGCGCGGAATCGGTCATCACCGCTTCGGCGCCAATGGCCTTCGCGTGATCCATTATGCGCTGGTCGTCAGTGGCGATGACGACGCGGGCGCCGCTCGCCTGCCCGGCACGGCGGGCCACCTCTGCTGTGCGCGCCAGCATCGAAACGCCGTTGATCAGGTGCAGCGGCTTGCCGGGGAAACGCTTCGATTCGAAGCGGGCCGGAATGACGATAAGCGTCTTCACGCAACGCCCGCCTTGAGCAGGTCATGCATGTGAACCAGGCCGACGGGGCGATTATCCGAGACGACGAAAAGCGTGGTGATCTTGCGCTCGTTCATGGTGCGAAGGACGGCGGCGGCGAGCGTGTCCGGCGCGACGGTGATCGGCGATTTGGTCATCACGTCCTCGATCTTCGAGGCGGCGCCGCCAGAGGCGATGAAGCGGCGGAGGTCGCCATCCGTCACAATGCCCTTGAGGTGCCCGATGGTGTCGACCACGCCGATAACGCCGAAGCCCTTTTCGGACATGCGCTGCACGCCTTCGCGGAACGGCGTTCCGAGCTGGATCAGCGGCAGCTCGCCTTCGCGGTGCATCAGGTCGGCGGCCGAGCGCAGCATCGAGCCGAGCTTGCCGCCCGGGTGGAACTGCTTGAAGTCGTCGGCCTTGAAGCCGCGACGCTCCAGAAGGGCGACAGCCAGCGCATCGCCAAGCGCGATCATCAGCGTGGTGGATGTGGTCGGCGCATTGGTTTCGGCGCAGGCCTCTGCGGCGTCGGGAATGATGAGCTTGATGTCGCCCGCCTGCCCCAGCGCGCTCTCGCGCCTCGCTGTCATGGCGATAAGCGGAATGCCGAAGCGGCGGGTGTAGTGGATGACGTCGGAGAGTTCCGAGGTTTCGCCCGATTTCGAGAGGGCGAGCACCACGTCGTCCGGCGAGATCATGCCAAGGTCGCCGTGGCTGGCCTCGGTGGCGTGGACGAACATCGCCTGCGTGCCGGTCGAGGCCATGGTGGCGGCGATCTTGCGGGCGACGTGTCCGGACTTGCCGATGCCGGTGCAGATGATCCGGCCCTTCGCCTTGAGGATGGTCTCGACAGCCTGGTGGAACTGTCCGTCGAGGCTGGCGGACATCGCCTTCAGCGCGTCGATCTCGAGGTCGAGAACGCGCCGGGCGGTGGCGATATCGGGGTGACTTTCGGGTGTTTCCGGCATCGCTGTGCAATGCACCGGAAAAGCGCCTTTGTCATCCTCCGCAGTCGGCTCGCCTCGACGGTTTCCGCAGGATCTCCGTCACATAATAGGCTGCGTATCTGGCGGCGGCGGCCCGGTCACCGGATGGCGCGTCCTGCAACGGGCTGGCCGCATCAGCCCATGCGCCGGCGCATGTTTCGGCAGACAGGTCGCCCCTGGCGCAAACGATCAAGGCATCGAAGGCGTCACGATAACGCTCAACATCGCCGCGCGTCATGATCCGGCCGTGACCTGGCGCAACGCGCTCGAACGGAACCGCCAGAACATCGCCCAGCGCGGCTGTCCACTTTGCGGGACAAGCTGTGTCGAGGAATGGCGCCGGTAGCGTGATCAGGTCGCCGGCGGCGACAAGGCGCGCCCGGGGATCATATATCCAGACGTCTCCGGCGCTGGCGCCCGCGGCGGTATGGACCTCGAGTCGGCGCCCGTCGATCATGAGCACCTGGTCCCTTTCAAGCGATATGTCGGGGTGCAGCATTCGGCCTTGCTCGACGGTCGCAAGGTCTATGCGCGCATCCTCGCGTTGATCGGCAGGAGTGTCCGGGTCTGCGAGACGCTTGCGATTGAATTCCGCGCCCTGCGCCAGAAAGGTTCGGAGCGCCTCACTGAGTGCGGGATCGTTCGAGTAGACCTTTGCATAGGGCCAGGTCGCCTTGAGCGGGATGTTGCCGCTGATGTGGTCCAGGTGCCAATGGCTGTTGAAGATGGCGAGAACCGGTCTGTTGCGGGATCGCGCGAAGGCCGCGATCTTCTCGGCCTGCTCGGGGTGGCGGCCGGTGTCAAACACGATCAGTCCGGTCCGGCCCTCCAGCAGAACGGTGTTGCCATCCGGCTGCCGGTTGGCTGCGAACGTTCCGCGAAGGAGATACGCTCCGGAACCAATGGCGTCGGGTCCTTTGGTCCCGCCAACCCCAGGCGAAGCGCATCCGGCCAGGATAGCAACCGCAAGCCAGCAGACGAGCATGTCCACGTGCAGACACCGAGAGGTCATCGCGCCGCTCCGCCCTGAACCAAATGACTCTCGATCAGACCAGAATGGCGAAACGGTCGCGCGCCTAGTCGAGCGACTTCGCCAGCTTGTCGAAGGCCATGATCTGCCGCATCAGCCCCTCGAGCTGGTTCAGCGGCACCATGTTGGGGCCGTCGGACGGCGCATTGTCCGGGTTCTCGTGCGTTTCGATGAAGACCGCCGCGACGCCCACGGCCGCGGCGGCGCGGGCGAGAACGGGAACAAACTGGCGCTGTCCGCCGGAGGTCGTGCCCTGCCCGCCGGGCTGCTGAACCGAATGGGTGGCGTCAAACACAACCGGCGCGCCCGTGGCCGCAAGCTCGGGCAGCGCCCGCATGTCCGAGACCAGCGTGTTGTAGCCGAACGAGACGCCGCGCTCGGTGACCAGCACGTCGCGGCAGCCGGAGGCGACCAGCTTGTTGACGACGTTCTTCATGTCCCACGGCGCCAGGAACTGCCCCTTCTTGACGTTGACCGCCTTGCCGGTCTTCGCGGCGGCGACCAGCAGGTCTGTCTGGCGGCACAGGAAGGCGGGGATCTGGAGCACGTCGACCGCCTCTGCGACTTCGGCGCACTGTTCCGGCAGGTGAACGTCGGTGAGGACCGGAAGGCCCGAGGTCTCGCGAATCTCGTTGAAGATCTCGAGTGAGGCGGACAGGCCAAGGCCGCGCGCCGTGTTGATGCTGGAGCGGTTCGCCTTGTCGAAAGAGGTCTTGTAGACGACATGCGCGCCCAGCCGGTCAGCGATCTCGCGGATCGCGGCGGACATCTCCATCGCGTGAGCCCGGCTTTCCAGCTGACAGGGGCCCATGATGAAGGCGACCGGCAAGTCCTGGCCGATGCGGACCGTGCCGCGCGGCGCGGGGATTTCAACGACGGAATGGGGCGTGCGGTCGAGGCCGTCTGCCATGGCGGGGCTCCCGTTTTCGATGGGCCCCATATGAACCCGTTGGCCCCGCATTGCCAGTGGGTGCGGCAGCGCGCCTGCGTGCCCGAAGGCCAGACTGGCGGGCTGACCGCCCCCTAGCCGAATTTGACCATCAGGGCGCCGGCGTCCTCTGCCGAGGCACCTGAATCGCCGGACGCCGCCGCGTCGGTTCCCAGCGCCTCCTTGAGTTTCTGACGGATGAAGTCGGCGATCTTCTTTTCCACGCCCGCCAGCTTGCCGGCGTCCATGCCCTTGAGATCCCCCTCGGTAAGGCCCATCGATTCGAGCGCCTGTTTTCGCCACTGCTCGATCAGGCGTTCGAGGGGATTTTTCCGGGCCTCCTTCAGGAAGGTTTCTTCGGGCGAAGGTTCGATTTCCGCCCCATCGCTGGAGGCCGGATTGTCGGCCTGCAGGCTCAGGATGGTGTTGGCGCTCAGGCCGCCATAGAGCGACGCCGGAAAAATCTTGCCGGGTGCTGCAGAAACTGCCGGCTTTTGCTGCCCGGCGCCGGATGCAGGCGATGGCGCGTCCGTCCCGCCCGAGGCTGGAGCGGCGCCCACATTCAGCAACGATCTCAACGCCAAAGCCGAGACTGAGCCCGGTCCGTCCACACGCATCGTCGATCCGTCTCCCGCTTTGCCGGGGAGACATCGCAATCTGCGCGCCAGTTAGGGATGCGGCGCCGTCAGTCCTTGTCCAGCGCCGCCAGAACGCCGTCGACGGCTTCGTTGACCAGGTCTTCGGTTTCGGCCTGCGCCATGACGCGGATCAGCGGTTCGGTGCCCGACTTGCGGACCAGCAGACGGCCTCGGGCGCCCAGCGCCTTTTCGGCCGCGGCAATGGCGTCCTGAACCGGCTTGCGGCTCAAGGGATCGGCCCCGCTGAACTTGCGGTTGACCAGCCGTTGCGGCGCCGGATCGAAAACGTGGGCCACTTCAGACAGCTTCTTGCCGGTTTCGATCATCACCGCCAGCACCTGCAGTGCGGCGATCAGGCCATCGCCGGTGGTGGAGAAATCCGACAGCACGATATGGCCGGACTGTTCGCCGCCGAGATTGAAGCCCTTCTCCATCATGCGGCCGACAACATAGCGGTCGCCAACCTGGGTGCGCTCCATCTTCACGCCGATCGACTTGAGATGGTTTTCAAGACCGAGGTTCGACATGACCGTGGCGACGACAGTGTTCTTCGCAAGGCGGCCCTGCGCCTTCCAGCTTTGCGCCACCAGACCGAGCAACTGGTCGCCGTCGATGATGCGGCCGGTTTCATCGCACATGACCACCCGGTCTGCATCGCCATCGAGCGCGATGCCGATATCGGCGCGGTAGCGGTGCACGGCGTCGACCATGGCGCGCGTATCGGTGGAGCCGATCTCGCGGTTGATGTTGAAGCCGGAGGGTTCGACGCCGATCGGAAAGACCTCGGCGCCAAGTTCGAACAGCGCCTTGGGCGCAACCTTGTAGGCGGCGCCGTTGGCGCAATCGATGACGATCCGAAGATTGGTCAGGCGCAGCTTGCGCGGGAACGTCGCCTTGACGATCTCGATATAGCGCGACTGGGCGTCGTCGACCCGGTTGGCGCGGCCAAGGTCGGCGGAGGCGGCGAGGCCCTCGTGCAGCGGCCGCGCCATCAGCGTCTCGATCGCGATCTCGGCCTCGTCGGACAGCTTGTAGCCGTCGGGCCCGAACAGCTTGATCCCGTTGTCGGCGTAGTGGTTGTGGCTGGCGGAAATCATGACGCCGAGATCGGCGCGCAGGCTGCGCGTCAGCATGGCGACGCCAGGCGTGGGCAGCGGACCGAACAGCACCACGTCCATGCCCTTTGCGGTGAAGCCCGCGGTCAGCGCCGGCTCCAGCATGTAGCCGGACAGGCGCGTGTCCTTGCCGATGACGACGAGATGCCGGCGCGAGCCCTCGCGGCGGAAATAGCTGGCGGCGGCCATGCCAAGCCGCATCGCCATTTCCGGCGTGACATTGCCGGCGTTGGCGACGCCGCGAATGCCATCCGTGCCGAATATCTTGCGCGCCGTCATCGCTTCTCCAGATTCACAATCTGCCCCCGGTCGTTCGCCGGCACACAAGCCGCGCCGGATGCAAAAGGCCAAGCCCCGAAACGGCGGACGTGATGTTCGTGACCATCCATGACCCTGTTTTGCAACTGATTAAAGGCAGGTGACCCTACTTCGCCCGCTGCAACGCGGGTTCGTTGCCCATGCCCCAGACGCGGCGGTGAAAATTCCAGGCCGAGGAAACGATGTCGTCAATGCCGTGCTGCGGCGTCCATCCCAGCAGGGCCCGGGCCTTCGAGGGATCGGCGAGCAGCGCCACCGCGTCGCCCGGACGGCGCGGCGCGAGATCGTAGGGCACGGGCCGGCCGGTCGCGGTCTCCACGGCCTTCAGGACCTCCAGCACGGTATAGCCGTCTCCTGTGCCCAGATTGACCTGGACGTTGCCGGGGGCCTCCATCAGCCGGTCGGCGGCGCGGATATGCGCATCTGCAAGATCCGAGACGTGGATGTAATCGCGGACGCAGGAGCCGTCCTTCGTCGGATAATCAAGTCCGAACAGCTTCATCGGCCCGCCACGGCCGACCGAGGCCTTGATGGCGTTGGGGATGAGATGGGATTCCGGATCGTGCTCCTCGCCGATCTCTCCGTCCATGTCGGCGCCAGCGGCGTTGAAATAGCGCAGCGCCGCGAAATTGAGGCCCCTGGCGCGGGAGACATCCTCGAGCATCTGCTCCACCATCGCCTTGGTGCGGCCATAGACGCTGACCGGGCGTTTCGGCAGGTCTTCGGTGAGCGGCAAGCGTTCAGGATCGCCATAGATCGCGCAGGTGGAGGAGAAGACCAGCGTGTTGACGCCCTCCTCCAGCATGACCTTCATCAAATTCAGCGCGCCGCCGACATTGTTCTCGTAGAAATCGACCGGCTCGCGCTCGCCCTCGCCCACCTCGATGCGGGCGGCGAAATGCATGACCGCGTCCGGCCGGTGTTCGCGGATGGCGGCGCGCAGGGCGTCCGCGTCGCGAATGTCGCCGCGCACCAGCGGACCCCATTTCACCGCGTGTTCGTGGCCGGCCGAAAGATCGTCGAAAACAATGGGAATGCGCCCGGCGAGCGCCAGCGCCTTGGCGGCGTGGGAGCCGATATATCCGGCTCCGCCTGCTACAAGAACGCGCTTCGCCGTCATGACCGTCTTCCCATCTTTTCCCACATGTTCCGGGAGGTTTACGACCTGCAAGAGCCATGCTGCCGACTCTCGCATTGACACGGGAGCCGGGGGCCGCAAAGCGTGGGGCTGATCTTGGTAAATGGCGTGATGATGAACAAGCCCCACCTGTTCCCCACCGAACGCGATCGCCTGGCGCGGTTGTTCGCCGAAATCGCAAGCGACGCCGGCGTCGCCGTGATGGAGGTTTACGCCACCGACTTCGAGGCCCGGACCAAGGCTGATTCGAGCCCGGTTTCAGACGCCGACGAGCGCGCCGAGGAGATCATCCTCAAGCGGCTGGCGGAGGCGCTTCCCGGCGTGGGCGTGCTGGCCGAGGAGGAATGCGCCCGCGACGGCATCGGCGAGGCCCGCGAGGGAACATTCCTGCTGGTCGACCCGGTGGACGGCACCAAGGAGTTTCTAAAGCGCAACGGACAGTTCACCGTCAACATCGCCCTGGTGGAGGCCGGCCGGCCGATCGTCGGCTGCGTCTTTGCGCCGGCGCGCAAGGACATGTATTTCGGCGGCGCCGGGGCGCGGCTGATCTCGGGCTTCGAGGCGGGCGCGGCGGTTGGCGCGGACGATGGACGCATCCTGCGGACGCGGGAGTATCCCGCCGACGGCCTGATCGCCGTCACCTCCTCTTCGCATCTCGACGAGCAGACCAAGGCCTTCCTCGCGGTCCGGAAAATCGCCGGCTCGACCGCCATCGGCTCGTCGCTGAAATTCTGCCTCGTGGCGGCCGGCGAAGCCGACATCTATCC
>WGLW01000002.1 GCA_016125405.1 Alphaproteobacteria bacterium
GCAACCACTCGCTCACGGATGTCTTCTGAATACGGCCTCGCCATGGCTCATCCTTCCCAGGTCCGAATCACCGGGTAAGACTCGCCCCACTGTCGCCGTTTGGGAATCCCCAGATTCCTTCAGACCGGAAAATGCTTTAGGACAGGCCCCGGCGTCAGGTGCATCCCGGCGCCTTGCCGCGCTGGCCAGCGTCGAGCGCAGTTTCGACCAGAGGCGTCCAGAGCTTGTAGCCCTCGGGCGTCATGTGCAGTCCGTCCTCACGGAAGATGTCCTTCGGCGTTCCGTCTGGCTTGAGCATGACCGGGACAACGTCAATGAAAGCGAGATCATCGCGCCGGTCGGCCATCGCCTTCACGCGCGCGTTCACTTTCTGCATGTCGGGCAGCATGTCGAACCGCAGTTTCGAGGGCTTGATCGCAATGAACCAGACGGGCGTCTGGCCCAGCGCTTTGGTCTTCAGCTTCATGAAGGTCTGGAAGTCGGCGTAAACCTGCTCGGGCGAATGGTGATTGGACCCGATGTCGTTGTCGCCTGCGTAATAGACAATCTGTTTCGGATGGTATGGCGCCACCACGCGATCGAAATAGTGGTTGATTTCCCAGACCGTCGAACCGCCGAAGCCGCGATTGATCACCGTGTGGGTTGGGAAATCTTCCTTCAGCGTGCTCCAGAAGCGGATCGTCGATGACCCGACGAAAAGAATGGCGCATTTGGGCGGTGGATTGGCCTTGTCCTGCTCCTCGAAGGCGGCGATGGCCGCATCAAAACGGGGAGCCGGCGTGGCAAGCCGTTCGGCGGGGGCGGCTGGCGCCGGCTGGGCGGACGTCGTGCAGGCCGCCAGTGTGGCGCTAGCCGCAAGGGCCATAAACAGCCGGTTCAATCCCCAGGACATGTCGCTCCCCTTCGTTTCTTTCCGGGGAAGCTAGATCGGCGGCGGCGTCGGGCCAATGCTAGAAGTTCTTGCGTAGCGACAGGCGGAAGGAGCGCGGCTCCAACGGGTGGACGATGAGGTCGTCGACCGGCGTCGTCTCGTTCTGCAGCTGGCTGGTGTAATAGTATTCGATCTCGTTATCCTTCGAGTTGGTGAGATTGAGGATGTCGAGCCCGATCTTCCATGTGTCGAACGTCTTCGATACGCCGGCATTCATAAGGAAAGACGGGTCAGAGCGCACGGAATTGTCCTCGATCAGTGCGGATTCGCCCATATAGCGGACGCGAAGGCTGCCCTCCCAGCCGTCACCGGGCGTAAAGGTGATGCCTGCCGATCCGACAAAGTTGAGTGCGTTGGGGATGCGGTCCTCGCCCTTGGGCACGTCCTTGAAGCGTGCGTGGCTCCAGGCGCCGGAGCCGTCGAAGGTCAGCCAGTCGAAAGGCCTGTAGAAGGTCGAGACTTCCAGGCCGTAGCGCCGCGTCGCGCCCGAGGGTTCTGACGTCCCGGCGTCGCCAGAGAAGATCAACTCCGAGTCGAAGTCGAGTTCGAACGCTGCCGCCGTGAGGTTGAACCTGTCCGACGGCTCGAAGCGCGCGCCGACTTCCCCGCCATGACTGCGGACGAAGACGGGCGAGGGGGTGACCGGATCGCCGGTGTTGGGATCGACGTGCAGCACCGCGCCGCGCGGATCATTGGTGTGGTACGACACGCCGTAGGAGCCATAGACTTCGAGGTCGTTGGTCAGCGTGTAAGCAGCGTTGAACTTGGGGCTGAAGATATTCGCCTCGTGGTTGCCCGAGTTTTCCGGCTGGATGGCGCGGAAATCGAGATAGATGATGTCCTCGCGTCCGCCAAAGGTGGTGCGGAACTTGTGGGTCCAGTGGACGGTGGCGTCAGCCCAGACATCCGCCAGAGTGACGTCGCCGCTATCGTCGCGGATGACCTGATAAGGGATGCGGTTCTCGGTCAGGCGCAGGCCGTCGCGGTTGATGAAGTCGGCCTGAATGTCGGCGCCGATCTGCGTATCCACGTCGAAGCCGGCGAGCTGATAGGTGTGTTTCATCTTACCGCGCGCGCCGAGCTGGCTGCGGTCGGTGACCTGCTGGAATTCATCGCCGTGAACCTGGTCGAGGTAGAAGGTCGGGTTGTTGAACAGGCCGAACGTGTATTTCTGGCCATAGACCAGCACGCTTGCATTGTCCCAGTCGAGGCCAGCCGAGACGATATAGCGCTGCGTGTGGCCGCCCAGATCGGGATCGAGGAATCCGAAGCGGTCGATCTGGCCGGATGAAATGGCACGCTCGGGCAGCTGGTCGGTGGCGTGCCAGTCGTTGGAGTAGAAGATTGCTTCGGCGTGCAGCTTGGCGCCGAGCACGTCCTGCTGCGTCCATTTTAGGAAAGCTGAATACTTGTGCAGGTCCGCCGGATTTTCGAAGGCGCCATCGCCCCATTCGTATTCGCCCGCCGCCATCAGCGTGCCGGGACCGATATCATAGCCAGCAGCGCCGACGGCGCGGTATTCGCTCCGGTCCGAGCCTTCGATCTGAACGAAGTTCTGTTCCGGCCGGTCATGGCTCCTGAAGTCGGCGGCGGCGGCGGCCGAGAAGTCGCCATTCTGGGCGTAGCCGGTGCCTTTGTAGAAGTTCACATACTGGACGACCTCGGGGATCATGAAGTTGAGATCGAGATATCCGTTCATATGCGGGTGGGCGCGCAGGTTCAGTGGCACGCCGTCGAACGATCCAGCGAAGTCGGTGCCGTGGTCGAGGTTGAAGCCGCGCAGGAAGTACTGGTTGGCCTTGCCGCCTTCGGAATGCTGGGCGGCGATCATTCCGGGGATCACTTCCGCCAGTTCGCCAGGACGGAGCAGGGGGCGCGTCTCGAAGTCGGCCTCGCCGACCACACCCTCGGAGGCGGACTTGGCCTCGCCGATCAGTTCGGTCGAGCGGCCAAAGACGTAGACCACGTCGCTCTTAGATTTGTCTGCGGCCTTTTTGCCGTCGGTCGCGTCCGGAGGAGGGGCGTCCGGCGTCGTTGCATCAGGGGCGGATGCCTCCGGCGCAGACTGGGCGAAGGCGGCCGGATCCACGACCAGCATCGAGACGAGGGCAAGGGCGGCGCAGGCAGTACGTGTCATCAGCAGACTCCGGAGGAGGCCACTTTGTATACAATCTCGATGCGAATGCCACTCACTTTCCGTCGCGTCGCCGTGAAAGCGCGCAATCGCAGCCCGGGCAATTCGAAATGTTATATGATTTCAAAGCGTACCAGCGTCGCTGGCGAGCGAAACGGCACCTGTGACTTGCGGCGATCAGCCGTGCGGGTCGTGGCTTCCGCCCTTCAGGACGTAGACGCGATCGCAGTATTTGCACTCGACCCACTCGTCCTCGGACATGTCGTACCAGACCTTGGGATGGCCGAGCGCGCCGCCGCCGCCGTCGCACGAGACCTTCTTGGTCGTGACGACGATCACTTCAGGGTGGTCGATGTACCAGCTCGGGTCTCGGGGGGTCGCGCTCATGTCCGTCCTCTTCGCCCCGATCCGGCCCGCCCTCTTTGCGCGCGTCGGGAAGCGCCCTACCTATGGGTGCGCCGCGCCTCCCGTCAATCTGAGCGGCCGACACCGAGAGACGAGGGACAAGGCCATGCGCGATACCGCGGCGCCCGAATACGCCATTGAAGCTGTCGGCCTGACCAAGACCTACGCCGCCTCACGCAAGCAGGGGCCGAAGCTGGCCCTGAAAGGCGTCGATCTGGCGATCCCGCGCGGATCGATCTTTGGCCTGCTGGGACCCAATGGCGCGGGCAAGTCGACCTTCATCAACATCCTCGCCGGGCTGGTGAACAAGTCCGGCGGCATGGCGAAAATCTGGGGCATCGACATCGACAAGGACCCGCGCGAGGCGCGCGCGGCGCTGGGCGTGGTGCCGCAGGAGGTCAACATGGACCCCTTCTTCACGCCGATGGAATCGCTCGACCTCATGGCCGGCTTCTACGGCGTGCCGAAGGCGGAGCGCCGCTCGGAAGAGATTCTCGAGGCGCTGGGGCTGGGCGACAAGAAGAACGCCTATGTGCGCCAGCTCTCGGGAGGCATGAAGCGGCGCCTGATGGTGGCGAAGGCGCTGGTGCACAACCCGCCGATCCTGATCCTCGACGAGCCGACCGCCGGCGTTGACGTCGAACTGCGCCGCAGTCTCTGGGAATATGTGCGCAAGCTGAACGCACAAGGGACGACCATCGTGCTGACGACGCACTATCTCGAGGAAGCCCAGGAGATGTGCGACACCATCGCCATCATCAACCAGGGCAATGTCGTCGCCTGCGAACCAACCGCCAAATTGCTGCAGCGGCTCAATTACCGCACGCTGGTGATCTGGCCCGGCGAGAGCGTGGCGGCGATCCCGGACTCCCTGCAGCCGCTTGAGCCGGTCGTGCGCAAGGACGGCGCACTGGCGGTGACCTACCGCACCGGCGAGACCTCGATCGAGCAATTGCTGACCCGCTTCCGTCAGGCCGGGGTCTCCATCGGCGACCTCGCGACCGAGGAGCCGGACCTTGAAGACGTGTTCGTGGCGCTGACGAGTGGGTGAAATACAGCGAGGGCCAGATGACCGGCTTCCATCTTGCGCAGGTGAACATCGGCCGTTTCATCAAGCCGATTGATGATCCGGCCAACGCCGATTTCATGGATGCGCTGGATCGCGTCAACGCGCTGGCGGAGGGCTCGCCGGGTTTTGTATGGCGGCTGACGGGCGAGGGCGGCAACGCCACAGACATCCGCGCCTTCGACGATCCGCAGATGGCGATCAACATGTCGGTGTGGGAAAGCGTCGACGCTCTGGCCGGCTTCGCCTACCGCAACATGGATCATCGGTCGGTCATGCGCCGCCGCGGTGAATGGTTCGAGGAGATGAAAATCTACATGGCGCTGTGGTGGGTCCCCGCCGGAACGCTGCCGACGCTGGAAGATGCAAAAGCGAAGCTCGACCTGCTGGCGCGGCTGGGACCGACGCAGGAAGCTTTTACGTTCAAACAGCCATTTCCGCCGCCCGGCGGCGCGACGGTCAAGCCGGTTCTGGAAGAGTGCAGCTAGCTAGCCTTTCTTCTTCGGCAGGTTCTTCTGTTTGGTGTGAGCGAACTCCTTGAGCTGTTTCTCACTCATCGATTTGACCATCTCCTTCGACGCGCCCCGGAGACTCGATTTCGAGCGTTCGCCACGCTTGGCGGCGAGGGCGGCGCCGGCGGCTTCCTGCTGGGCTTTTGATTTTGCGGGCATGAGTTCCTCCGTGTGTCCGTGAGGAACGCGCGCGTGCCGATCCGGTTCGCAGTATCAGTGCAACGAGAGGATGCGCTGGTCAGGAACTTCAAACAATCCACTCTCAACCCTGAAGCCTGAAGCCCGCCAGGCGCGAAGCAGATACCAGTCGCCGCGATCCCTGTCCTCAGTCGCGAACGTGTCCAATTCCGCTATGCCCCTTGCCAGCCGTGAGCGAACCAACTCGGGATCGCGCGGGATCGGCAACCCGCGGACATCGGCGATGGCGCCATTCACGATCGCTAGAAGTCTTGGCTTGTCCTCTGGCGTGTCTGCTCCTGCGTACAAGAGTGTCCGCTCGAACTTTGGCTCGGCCAGCAGAAGGCTCAATGGGTCCCTCTGGGCTTCAGCCGGGCCACTAAAGGCAACTGCCAACACCGCTCCGAGCAGGATCGCTCTCATCTCCCCAAGGCTCCATGGTTTGAGACGCAATTGGAGTGTAGGCAGAAGCCAAATGCGGACAAGATCCGTTGGGAGCTAGTAAGTGTCAGAAATTGGCAACGACAAGCCCAAAGGCCGCGTGCTGATCGTCGCCGGGTCGGATTCCAGCGGCGGGGCGGGGGTGCAGGCCGACATAAAGACGGTGACGGCGCTGGGCGGCTATGCGGCGACGGCGATCACCGCGCTGACCGTCCAGAACACGCTGGGCGTCTCCGGCGTCATCCCGGTCGAGCCGCGCGCCGTTCGTGCGCAGATGGAGGCGGTGCTCTCCGACATCGGCGCCGATACGATCAAGACCGGGATGCTGGGCGACAAGTCCCTGATCGAGATGCTGGCTGAGGCGTTCGAGGAACGAGCCGCCGGAACGCCCCGCATTGTCGATCCAGTCATGGCGGCGACATCGGGCGATCTCTTGCTGCCGTCGGCGGCAGTGGATGTCGTGCGACGGCTAATGATTCCGGGTGCAGCACTTGTGACGCCGAATGCGCGCGAGGCGGAAATTCTCACCGGCAAGGCGGTGGACGGGATCAACGGCCAGCGCCGCGCGGCCGAGCGCGTGCTGGACATGGGCGCCAGGGCTGTTCTCGTGAAGGGCGGTCACGTTCCCGGCGATCCCATCGTCGACGTGCTGGCGACAACCGACGGCGAGCGTTTCTTTGAGGGCCCGCGCATCGAAACGACCTCCACGCATGGCACAGGCTGCACGCTGGCCTCCGGCATCGCCGCCGGCCTGGCTCGGGGCCTGGCGCTGGGTGATGCAGTGGCGCTCTCCCGGGCTTACCTGATCGAGGCGATCCGACGTGCGCCGGGGCTGGGCAAGGGCCATGGCCCGGTCGACCATGGCTGGCCCAGCCGCGACCCGGAAGCGTTCGCCGCCATGTTCGGGAAGTGGCGACCGGCCTAGGCTATCGGCGAGAAAATCTCATCGACCGCTGAGGGAATATCGTTCGGCAGGAGCTTCAGGCCGGTGCTAATTCCCGATCTCGTTGCGGGAGGTGGCTATGGCCGATTTCACGTTCTTCCAGATCGATGCGTTTGCGGAGCGCCCGATGTCGGGCGGCCCGGCCGCCGTGATGCCGATGGACGCCTTTCCGGCGGATGCGGTGATGCAGGCCATTGCGGCCGAGAACAACCTCGCGGAGACGGCTTTTGTCGTTGCGAAAGGCGATGGCGTCTGGGATCTGCGGTGGTTCACGCCGACGCTGGAGGTGCCGTTGTGCGGGCATGCGACGCTGGCCTCGGCCCATGCCATCTACAGCCATCTTTCGTTTGACGGGCCGTCCATCGGCTTTGACACGAAGTCGGGCCGGCTGACCGTAAAGCGTCTTGAAGGCGGGCGGCTGGAGATGGATTTCCCGGCGACGATGCCTCACCGCATCGATCCGCCGAATGGACTGGCCGCTGCGATCGGCGCCGAGCCGGCGGAAGTGTGGGCGGCGCAGTTCCTGCTGGCGGTGTTCGAAACGCCGGAACTGGTGCGTGCGCTGGCGCCCGACCTTGCGGCGATCAAGGAGATATCCGGCGGCGCCACTGGCGGCCGCGGCAACCTGATCTGTTCCGCGCCGGGAACGGACGGTTACGACGTTGTCTCGCGTTTCTTTGCGCCCGGATCCGGCATCCCCGAAGACCCGGCGACGGGCTCTGCACACTGCATCATCGCGCCGCTGTTTTCGCAGAAGCTGGGCAAGGCGGAGCTGAAATGCTTCCAGGCCTATCCGGGTCGCGGCGCTGATATCGGAACGCGGATGGATGGCGAGCGGGTGAAACTGAGCGGCCGGGCGCGGACTGTCATTGAAGGCGTGTTCCGCACCTAGCGCGCTCGACCACTCGTGAAAAAGTTCCCCGGAATATTTTCGCGGAACAGTGCTGTCCCGGTCACTCGCGCCGGAACGCTTCCCCAGGCGTCACGTTCTTTAAACGGGCGAAACGAGCCCGTAATGAAAGGACTCCGCCATGAACAAGGATCAAGTGAAAGGCGCGACGAAAGAAGTCGCAGGCAAGACCGAAAAAGCATTCGGTGATGCCGTGGATTCGCCGAAGCATCAGATCAAAGGCGCCGCCAATGAGGCCATCGGCAAGACGCAGAAGGCCATGGGCGACATGAAAGACGACGCGAAAAAACAGGACAAGGAAATCAAGAAGGAAGAGCGCCGCTCCTGGTGACGCACAAACCCCGGATGGCAGGCTCTCTCGTTCCCTCGGATGGGCCTGCCGCCATCCGCACGGCGTTATCCCCTTGGCGCCGCGCGATAGCCCGGAAAGCGCCTGACGCTTTCCGGGCAGGCGCGTTTTGAGAGGGGCTGTCACGACAAGTTAATTGACGTGCAACCGGTTCGGGGCCATATCGCCCCCGGGCCAGTCGCCCCCAACGGCGACCAGCCCATCTGTAAGGATGGGAGACAAACAGATGACGAACCCGGCAAAGCCGGCCGCGAAACCTTCGCGCCCGAACTTTTCTTCCGGCCCCTGCGCCAAGCGCCCCGGCTGGTCCCCTGACAATCTCAAGCTCGACAGCCTGGGCCGGTCGCACCGCTCCAAGCTCGGCAAGGCGCGCCTGAAGCTGGCGATCGACAAGACGCGTGAGCTTCTGAAGATCCCCGCCGACTACCGCATCGGCATCATGCCGGGCTCGGATACCGGCGCCATCGAGGCGGCGTTCTGGTCGATGCTGGGCGCCCGTCCGGTTGATGTCTTCGCCTTTGAAAGCTTTGGCGAGGATTGGGTGACGGACGTCACCAAGCAGCTCAAGGTCGATGCGACGGTCCACAAGGCGGGCTATGGCCAGCTGCCGGACATGTCGAAGGCGCGCAAGGACGCGGACGTCATCTTCACCTGGAACGGCACGACCTCCGGCGTGAAGGTTCCCAATGCGGACTGGATCGCGGCCAACCGTGAAGGTCTTGTGTTCTGCGACGCGACCTCGGCCGTGTTCGCCATGCCGATCGACTGGTCGAAGGTCGATGTACTGACCTATTCCTGGCAGAAGGTGCTCGGCGGGGAGGGCGCACACGGCATGCTGATCCTCAGCCCGCGCGCCATCCAGCGGCTGGAAACCTACACGCCCGCCTGGCCGATGCCGAAGCTGTTCCGCATGGCCAAGGGCGGCAAGGTCACCGAAGGCATCTTTGCAGGCGAGACGATCAACACGCCCTCGATGCTGGCGGTCGAGGACTATCTCGATGCGCTTGGCTGGGTCGAAAGCCTGGGCGGTGTCGAGGCGATGTACAAACGCTCGGACGCCAATCTCGCCGTCATGGAAAAATGGGTTGCGAAAACGCCCTGGGTCGAATTCCTCGCGGCCGATCCGAAAGTCCGCTCCAACACATCGGTGACCTTCTCGATTGTCGACCCGCGCGTCACCAAACTGGACGAAGCGGGCCAGCAGGCGTTCGTGAAGAGCTTCACGGGCCTTCTCGAAAAGGAAGGCGCGGCGTTCGATATTGGCGGCTACAAGGCGGCCCCGCCCGGCCTCCGCATCTGGTGCGGCGCAACGGTGGACGCTTCGGACCTTGAGGCCGTGACGCCGTGGCTCGACTGGGCGTTCGCAACGGCGGCGGCCGAGCTCTCGTAGATTCTGGCTCCGGCTCCATGACGCAGCCGGAGCAGTTCCCTTCACAATTTTTCCTCTCGGAGGATTTCCAATGGTCAAAGTACTTATCGCCGACGATCTCGCGGATGGTGCAACCGACATTTTCAGGAACCGCGGTATCGAGGTCGACCGGAAGGTCGGGCTCAAGAAGGACGAACTTATCAAGATTATCGGTGAGTACGACGGCCTTGCCGTCCGCTCGGCCTGCAAGCCGGACAAGGACGTCATCGCTGCCGGCGAAAATCTGAAGGTGATCGGCCGCGCCGGGATCGGCGTCGACAACGTCGATGTGAAGGCGGCGACGGCCAAAGGCGTCGTGGTGATGAACACGCCGTTCGGCAACGCCATCACCACGGCCGAGCACGCCATCGCGATGATGTTTTCCGCCGCGCGCCAGATCCCGTCGGCGAGCCAGCGGACCCAGGCGGGCGAGTGGCCGAAGAAGGACTATGTCGGCGTCGAACTGTTCGCCAAGACGCTGGGCCTGATCGGCGCCGGCAATATCGGGTCCATCGTGGCCGATCGGGCGCTGGGCCTGAAGATGAAGGTCGTCGCCTACGACCCCTTCCTTTCGGCTGAGCGCGCCGTGCAGATTGGCGTCGAGAAGGTCGAACTTGACGACCTGCTGGCCCGCGCCGACGTGATCACGCTGCACACGCCGCTGACCGACCAGACCCGCAACATCCTCTCTGCGGATGCGCTGAAGAAGACGAAAAAGGGCGTCATCATCGTCAACTGCGCGCGCGGCGGGCTGGTGGATGAGGCGGCCGTCCGTGCGGGCCTCGACAGCGGCGATATCGGCGCTGCGGCGTTCGACGTCTTCGTTGAAGAGCCGGCGAAATCCAACGTGCTGTTCGGCGCGAAGAACTTCGTGGCGACGCCGCACCTGGGCGCGTCCACCGTCGAGGCGCAGGACAATGTAGCCTTCCAGGTCGCCGAACAGATGGCGGACTACCTGCTGACCGGCGCCGTCACCAACGCGCTCAACATGCCGAGCGTAACCGCTGAGGAAGCGCCGCGCCTCAAGCCCTTCGTGGCGCTGGCCGAGAAACTGGGTCAGTTCGCGGGGCAGGTGGCCGACGGCGAACTCTCCGAGGTCGAGATCGAGTACGAAGGCGAAGTCAGCCAGCTCAACCGCAAGCCGATGACGGCGGCGGCGCTGGCCGGCCTGCTGCGGCCCTTCCTGGAAGAGGTCAACATGGTCTCGGCGCCCGCCCTGCTGCAGGAGCGCGGCGGACAGCTCAAGGAAAGCAAGCGCGACGACAGCCCGGTCTATGACAGCCTGATGCGCATCAAGGTGAAGGTGGGCGGCAAGTGGCGTTCGGTCGCCGGGGCCATCGCCGCAGGCCGTCCGCGCATTGTCGAGGTCAAGGGGATGGCGCTGGAGGCCGACTTCCAGCCCTACATGCTGTTCGTCAACAACTCCGACAAGCCGGGCTTTATCGGCGCCATGGCGGGCCTGCTGGGCGAGGCGAAGGTCAACATTGCGACCTTCAATCTCGGCCGCGAGGCCTCGGGCGGTGATGCGATCGCGCTGGTCGGCGTCGATCAGGACGTACCGGTGAAAACGCTGGACGCGATCAAGGCGCTGCCGGCCGTGCGCTATGTGACGGTGTTGAAGTTCTGAGCCGCTGATTGCAGGTTGCGCCGGCGGCCCGTGTTTCCCGGCCGCCGGTTAACCGGGCGCAGAAAATGATCAGGCGCATCGCTATTCTTGCCGTCACCGCGCTGATCGCGGGCGGTTTCGCTGCGCGGGCGCAAACGTCTGCGCCGCCCCTGATCTACTATGGCAACGCTGCAGGGCAGCTGACCATGGATCGCGACAGGGAAGGCGGCAATCCGCTGGCGAGCGGGCTGATTGACGTGCTGCAGAAATTGCCGGTGTCGCTGTCCGAGTTCAGCTCGCGCCTTGCCGTGTCGACCTGGATGCACAGCGGCGAATGGCAACGCGTGCAGGTTCCAAAACGCTTGCCGGACCCGGGCTTCAGGCTGGCCCCGGGCGCCGGACAGACGCGCGTGGCGCTGGTGCTGACCAATTCGGATTATGGAAACAGCGGCGTCGCATCGCTGCCCGGCGCGCGCTTTGATGCGAAACGGCTGACGGAGGCTCTGGAGAAGGCCGGTTTCGAAACGCAGTCGCTCCTTGACGCCAGTGATGCTGCAGTGCGCGACGCGCTCTCGGAGTTTGCGGCGCGCTCGACCCATGCGGACGTGTCGTTGATCTATCTCGGCGGACACGGCGTGCAGCACGCCCGCGTGGTCTACTGGATCCTGCGGGACTATCCCGATCCGAGAAGCGATGCATACCTTGCAAGCCACGCGCTGACGCTGGCGCAGGTAAGTGCGGCCGCGAAGGCGCGCGATCTCAATCTCATTCTGTATGGCGGCTGCAGGGACGATCCGTTTCGACATGATTGATGCCGATTTTGCGACAACGTTCACGCGTGATTGGGTGCAGGCGTGGAACGATCACGACCTAGAGCGCATCCTCACGCACTATGCCGAAGACGTGGTGTTTCACAGTCCGCGCATTCGCGTGGTGACGGGAAGAAACGTCGACACGGTGACGGGCAAGACGGAGCTTCGCGCCTACTGGGGCAAGGCGCTGGGCCTGCTGCGGGACCTCTATTTCGAGGTTGACCAGGTTCTTACAGGGTCGGACGCGCTGACCATTCTCTACACCAACGAGCGCTCGCAAAGCGTCGCGGAGACTTTCGTCTTTGGTGCGGACGGCAAGGTTGTCACCAGCATCGCGGCCTACGTCTGACGCGCAATCGCCGCCCATCTTGCGATGAGCGGCGACGCTTCTCTCCCAGCGGGGGGACGTGGGGGGACTAGGTCGCTGGGAGCAGAACCTTGTCGACCGGGTGAATGATCCCGTTCGACGTTGTGATGTCGGGGCCAACCACATTGGCGTCGGCGACCTTCATCTGATCCGGATTGGCGGCGTCGATTGACAGCGTGCCGTTCATCGCCGTTTCAGTCGTCGTACCCTGAAGGTCGGTAGAGGTGACCTTGCCGGATACGATGTGGTGCTTCAGAAGCGCCGCGAGCTGGTCCTTGTTTTCAGGCTTCATCAGGTCGTCGAGCTTGCCCGGCGGCAGTGCGGCGAACGCGGCGTCGGTCGGCGCGAAGACGGTAATCGGGCCCGGGGCCGCCAATTCGTCCTCAAGGCCGGCCGCCTTCGCGGCGGTCAGCAGTGTGGAGAACTGGCTATCGGATGCCGCGACATCCGCAATTGTCTTGGTCGATGCATCCGGCATGGCCCCGCCGGGGGCCGTAGAGACTGGCGCCGTTGAGTCGGTCGTGGCCGGCATGGTGGTGCTGGGTGTTGTATTGGCCGCAACCTGGTCTGCCGGCGTCGTGGAGGGCGGGGTATAGTTGTCATTGGCCAGATCTGTCTGCTTCGAGCAGGCGCCAAGGGCCAGGGCGGAAAGGGCGACTGCTCCCAGGGCAGCCTTGTAATACCGTGTCATTTTCAAACTCCGTGTCAGGGCTGGATGCGAACTGGCCAAAATCACGTTCACGCGCGTGTCTCGCGCCCACCGGCCGCGCTCAGGCGCGACGTCCATGGGCTATTAAGGCATTGGGACGGGCCGGAGTTCCCGGTCTGACGCATAGTTAATCGGGGGCTGGGACAAGTTGGCGCCGATTGCGCCTTACCAGCGCCCTCTTGGCGGGCCATACAGGAAGTCATGAGCATCTGGTCGCAACTGGCGCGGCTCGCGCGGCGGGCCTTCGAAGAGCCTGAGGAGCCCGGCCTGGCGCTGGCCACAGCCGGGGCCGCGGGTCCGCTGGCCTGCGCACCCGATCCGGGGGACGTCGATTTCACCGCTGCAATCGTCGGGTTGGGCGCCAAGCTCGCCAAAGCGGACGGGTTGGTCACCGACGATGAAATGAACGTATTTGCGCGTGTGTTTCGCGCCGCGCCGCGCGACGAGCCGGCCATGCGGCGGGTCTTCAATATCGCCCGCCAGACCGTGCTCGGGTATGAGAGCTATGCGAGACGTATTGCCCGCAAGTATCACGACCGTCCCTGCCTTCTCGAAGGCGTGCTGGATGGCCTGTTCCAGATCGCCATCGCCGACGGCGTCGTGACCAGCGAGGAGATGGATTATCTCCGCAGCGTGTCGGACGCCTTTGGCTTCAGCGACGCGGATTTCCGGCGGATCAAGGCCAGCCACATAGGGCCGGACGCCGATGATCCCTACGCGGTACTGGGACTTCCCCATACTGCGAGCTTCGATGAGGTGCGGACGGCCTATCGCCAGCTGATGCGGGAGAATCACCCGGATACCGCGACGGGCGCGAAATCGGCGCCGCGAGAGTTCGAGCCGGTGGCGCATGAAAAGGCCGCAGCGATCACCACGGCCTATGCACGAATCCGCACGGAGCGGGGATTTCTCACACGCGCCGATTGACTTCCGGCCGGCCGGGCGCACCTTTTGAGGCAGGAGGACCAGATGACGGAGACACTCGGACAGCCTTCGAGTTTCAGCGTTTTCCTCAAGCGGTTTGTCGCTTTCATGGGGCGCGCCGGATTTGGGCTGTTTGTCGTGGCGGCGATTGCGATCGCCCTTGTAGCGACCACCTTTATCGGCCTGATGCTTGCCGTCGCCGCCGGTTTCCTGACCCTCGCCTATCATCTCGGCCGGGGATCCCGGTCGGGCCGGCAGCCGGACGACCCAAATACGCTGGACGCCCACCGCACGCCGGATGGCTGGGTGATCGAGCGGCACGGCGCGAACTGGCGCTAACCTTCACGGCAAATTGATGAGCTTCTCAGCGGTCGCGGATCGCGACATGCTCTTAGTCCATGACGCTCCGAGTCGTTGACGCCCCCAGCCCTAATTCCAACGAACGGCGGCACCCGGTCGACATGCTCGTGCTGCACTACACCGGCATGGCTGATGGTCCATCGGCGCTGGCGCGTCTTCGCGACCCGGGAAGCGAGGTGTCCGCCCACTATCTGGTCGAGGAGGATGGGACGGTCTTCGCGCTGGTCCCGGAGCGGAAACGCGCCTGGCACGCGGGAAGGAGCTGGTGGCGCGGAGACGACGATCTCAATTCACGCTCGATCGGCATCGAAATCGTCAATGGCGGCCATGATTACGGCCTGCCACCGTTTCCGGACGTGCAGATCGAGGCTGTGACAGAACTGGCGCAGGGCATCCTGTCGCGATGGGCCATTCCGCAGAACCGGATCGTGGCGCATTCCGACATAGCGCCCGACCGCAAGGAGGATCCCGGCGAACGGTTTCCCTGGAAGCGCCTTGCAGACGCCGGAATCGGTCTGTGGCCGGAGTCCTCCGGCGATGATCGTGTCGCGCCGGTGGGGTTGAGGCCGGGCGATCGCGGCGAACAGGTTGCCGCCCTGCAGCGCGCGCTCGCCAACATCGGCTATCGCATCGAGGTCACAGACCGTTTTGATGTGGCGACCGAAACGGTGGTCCGCGCATTTCAGCGACGCTGGCGTCCTGCGTCGGTGACCGGGCAGGGGGATCTGGCCACGGTGCTTCTGATCAACGCAGTGGCGAAGCTTGCGGCGCCGCCGATTAGGTAACGGCGCAGCGCGAGTGCGAGGAAGTCACACTCGCCCCCAGAGTCGTCGTGCTGATCAATTGTCGCATGGAACTCCTGCGGGGGGTGGGCGCTAATCTTGTGTTTACCAAACGCTGTGAGCGTATTGGTACGTCAGAGGAGCCAGTCATGGCGCCTGCAGACCAACCCGGACTACATCGCCTGATCTATGTCAGCTCGGTTGCTGGCGTGCTGCCCGCTCACCAGCTTGATCGCATTCTTCTGCGCTCGCAGGCATTCAACGCAAGCGCTGGAATTACCGGGCTTCTGCTGTTCCACGAGGGCGATTTTCTTCAGTGTATCGAGGGGCCGGGTCTGGCCGTTCACACGCTGATGGAACGCATCCAGCGCGACCGGCGTCACACGAACCTCGACATCCTTGAATCAGCGGCCTGTGAGACCCGCGCATTCCCCGACTGGCCGATGGGATATGTCGCGCCGCGGAATCTGTCGAATGGACGGCGCACGCACTTTGCCGACCTGCTAGCCGCCACCCGTGCGCGAACGCCCGCGCGCCCGGCGCCGCAAACCTCGATTGGCGATCATCTCTGGTCGTTTCTTTCAAGTTTTCGCGAGTTCGCGGCAGTCTAGAGTTCTTTCGAAATCCCCCCCGAAAGCGAGCAAATGGCGCTGCTATCCAGCAGCGGTTTTCTGTTGCCGCTCCGCGAACCGATGCTAAGACTTGGGCCATCAACATACGGGGATTTCTGGAAATATGAGCTTCCGCCGCCCACCTGCGACTGTCGTGCTCGCCGCCCTGGCCGCCATCGCTGCGACTGCATGCGCCTCCCAACCGGCGACAGCGCCCGCGGCGGCCAGCGCCCCGGCTGCTGCACCTGCGGCGGCCGCAACTCCCGCAGTGGTGGAACGGCCAGCCGCATTCGCGGTTTGCGCAGCCTGCCACGGAACCACGGCCGACGCGCCTCCGTCGCTGGGACCGAACCTGTTCGGCGTCGCCGGCAAGAAGGCCGGCAGCGTTCCGGGCTACGATTATTCCGACGCGATGAAGGCATCCACGATTGTCTGGACGCCGGAGAACCTGGCGGCGTTCGTCGCTGACCCTGCCAAGGTCATCCCTGACAACAATATGGACTTCCCTGGCGTGTCGGATTCCGACGCCGACAAGGCGATCGCCGCGTATCTGGCGAGCCTTCACTAGCCCCTAACCTCGGCCCGCCGTCTTTGCGGGTGCATCCGGAGTTTCGAATCATGCGTTCCACGAGCTTCATTCGCGCGCTTGCGGCCGCTGCCGTAATGACCGCCGGTCTGTCTTCCCTCGCCGTCGCGTCGGCCGATCCGGTGAGCGAACGGCAGGACACGATGAAGTCCATCGGCCAGGCGATGAAGGACGGCGTTGGTCTCACGGCGCCGGCCACATTCGACGCAGCCAAGGCAAAGGCCGCCATGGGAACCGTCGCCGCCGACGCCAAGAAGCTGTCGACGCTGTTCCCTGCCGGGAGCGATACGGATCCGAAGACGGCCGCCGACCCGAAAATTTGGCAGAACAGCGACGATTTCAACAAGCGCCTCGTCGAACTGGCGACCCTGGCGACCACGGCCGGCAATGCGACCAGCCTTGATGACTATCGTCCGGCGTTCAAGGCGGTGGGCGCGACCTGCAAGTCGTGCCATGACGTCTATCGCAAGAAGAAGCCGGGCTGATAAGAGACCCGGCTCGCGCCTGACGGACGGACACATCGGGGAGGATGGCGGCAATGCTGGGACGCATTCTGATTGGCTTGTTGGTGCTTGCCATCGTTGTGGCGGGCGTCGGCCTGTTCATCACCCGTCCGCAGACGGTGCCGGCTTCGCAGTTTGCCGCGGACTACAAGCCTGACGTCGCCAATGGCGAGGTGATCTTCAACGCCGGCAACTGTTCGGCCTGCCACATGGCGCCGGGCCAGGATGACCGCACGGTTCTCGCCGGTGGGCTGGAGATGAAGTCCCAGTTCGGAACCTTCGTTACACCGAACATTTCAAGCGACAAGCAGTACGGGATTGGCGCCTGGACGGAACGTCAGTTCGTCAACGCCATGAAACGCGGCACGGGTCGTCACGGCGAGCATCTCTATCCGGCTTTCCCGTACGCATCCTACAGTCTGCTGAAAACGTCCGACGTGCGCGATCTTTTCGCCTACATGCAGACGCTGCCGGCGGTGGCGAAGCCGACCGCTCCCCATCAGCTGAAGTTCCCGTTCAACATCCGCCTCGCCGTCGGCGGCTGGAAGTTTCTCTACTTCCATCCGCACGAGTTCAAAGCGGACCCGTCAAAGTCGGACGAATGGAACCGCGGCGCCTATCTCGCGGAGGGCCCGGCCCACTGCGCGGAATGCCATACCCCGCGCAACGCACTGGGCGGCGTCGAGGAAGACAAGATGTACGCTGGCGCGCCCAACCTCGAGGCGGGCGGCCGCTTCGCCAACAACATCACGCCGTCGAAGGACGGTATCGGCGACTGGAGCGCTCAGGACATCACCGACTTCCTGCAGTCGGGGACCGACAAGTGCTTCAACGAGCCGGAAGGCATGCGGGACGTGATCGCCTCGACCAGCAAATACTCCGATGAGGATGCAACAGCGCTCGGCGTCTACATCCACGAGCTGCCGCCCAAGGATGGCAACGGCAAGGAAAAAACCTGCTGAGCTCGCAGGGTGCTGAGCTCGCAGGGCTGCCGTTCCCTCCCGCCTGTGCTAAACTTGAAAATCGATCAGGCGGCCGGGCGACCGCTGGCGGGGAGCGATCCCTGCTGGAGGAAAGTCCGGGCTCCACGGAGGCAAGGCGGCGGGTAACGCCCGCCCGGGGAAACCCGCGGGATAGCGCCACAGAAAGCAAACCGCCCGGTCGCTTCGGCGTCAGGGTAAGGGTGAAAGGGTGGGGTAAGAGCCCACCGCGGTTCTGGTGACAGGGCCGGTATGGCAAGCCCCGCCTGGAGCAAGACCGAATAGGGACGGGCGCCCGGTTTCCGGGCAGACGCGCCTTCGCGTTCCGTCCGGGTTGGTCGCGTGAGGCGGTCCGCAAGGGCCGTCCCAGAGGAATGGTCGCCCATCCGCGCCGATCTTCGGATCCGGGCGGTGGACAGAACCCGGCTTACAGGCCGCCTGATCGATATATTGTGAAATTCTGCCGCACGTATCGCAATATATTGGGATCGTTGCGCGCGTGGCTGGCAGCTGAGATCCCCTTCTCGCGACATGTCGTCCAGTTCAACTGGCGCTTTCGTCGTCTTTACTTTTCACTAACAGAATATCCACAGGTTCGGCACTTGGATTATCTGGGTATATCCGCTTTTTGTTCCCGAAGTATTCCTGTCTAGATTTGTTAATACCCATTAACTCCCATTGTTTGCCCACGAGGTCCCATGCTATCCCTTATGGGTCGCTGCGCTTCGGGGGCGAAGCGCAATTCGGAACGAAATCGGGGCCCATTCGGGCGGGCGTAAGCGGACAGGCTGACGGGGTATGTTCCTCTCCTCGTATGAGAGTGGCGTGGATGCGAAGAAGCGGGTGTCCATCCCCGCTTCTTTTCGCAAGGCGCTGGCTGGCGAGGACAGCGTTTTCCTCTGGCCTGCGCTCGACAAGGGGTGTCTGGAGGGGGGCGGCGAAGCGCTGGTCACACGCTTCCAGCGCGCCATATCCCGGCTGAGGCCAATGGACCCGCGCCGCGAAGCGCTGGCCACCAACATCTTCGGCGCCGGCCGGCACTGCAAGTTCGACGAGGGTGGACGGATCGTGCTCGAGGGCGACTTCCTTTTGCATGCGGGCATTTCCGGCAAGGCGCGCTTCGTCGGCCTGGGCGACCGCTTCCAGATCTGGTCGCCGGAGGCGCATCTCGCGCGCGTCGAGTCGATGCGCAAGCTCGCGCTGGAGAGCCTCGATCTGCTTGACCCTTTTGACGATGTGGAGGCCGCGATTTCGTGATGTCCGCACCGTCCGACTCCGCTGCCGCTCAGGCTCATGTTCCCGTCCTGGTTGAGAAGGTGATCGAGGCGGTCGCCCCGGTAGAGGGCGCTGTGATCGTCGATGGCACTTATGGTGGCGGAGGGTATTCGCGGGCCGTGCTGGCGGTGGCCAACTGCACGGTGCTCGCAGTCGATCGCGATCCCGAGGCGATGGAGCGTGCATGGGCGCATGCCGGAAAGGACAGCCGGCTGGTTCCGGCCGCCGGGCGCTTTGGCGAGCTTGAGGCCATCGTTCGCGCCGCCGGCCACGAACAGGTCGATGGCGTCATGCTTGATCTCGGCGTGTCCTCTTTCCAGATCGACGAGGCGGACCGCGGCTTCTCCTTCATGCGTGACGGCCCGCTCGACATGCGCATGGCCAGGCGCGGTCCCTCGGCTGCCGACGCCGTCAATGAACTCACCGAAGCTGAACTTGCGGATATCTTTCACGTGCTCGGAGAGGAGCCGGCTGCGCGGCGCATCGCCAGGGGCATCGTGCACAGGCGGAAAGAGCAGCCGTTCGTCACGACGATGGACCTCGCTGATTTCATTGAGCGGACGGTTGGCGGGCGGCAGGGCAAGCGGACGCATCCGGCGACGCGCGCCTTTCAGGCCTTGCGGATGTTCGTGAACGACGAGCGAGGCGAGCTGGTCCGGGCTCTGCTGGACGCCGAGAAGGTGCTGAAACCGCACGGCCGCCTGGTTGTCGTAACCTTCCATTCAATCGAAGACCGCATCGTCAAGACCTTCCTGCGCGACCGGTCTGGCCATGCGCCCGGCATGTCGCGGCATACGCCCGGCGCGCCGCGCGCCGTTGCACCGTCCTTTGAGGTCCTGCAGCGCAAGGCGATCGAAGCGACGGACGAGGAGGTCGACGCCAACCCCAGGGCGCGGTCCGCCCGCCTGCGCTGGGCTCTGCGAACCGAGGCTCCATGCTGGAGCGGCGGGATTGATGACGGGCCCCGCCTGCCGGGCCTGCAGCAACTTGAAGGAGTCGCGGGATGAAACGCTGGTGGATCGTCGGTCTGCTTCTCGTCGCCGGCCTCGCTGTCGGGCTCTATCGCGCCAAGCTGGGCGCGCGCGAGAACGAGGATCGTATCGCGGCTCTCAACACCGAAATCCGCAAGGCTTCGGAGGAGGTTTCGGTTCTGAAGGCCGATGAGGCGTATCTTTCCCGCCCGGAGCGCATCGGGCCGCTCGCGCGTGAGCGGCTTGGCTTGCAGCCCGCCGCGCCGGAACAATTCACTGCGCCGGAAATGATCGCCCGGCGCGCGGGCGCCGTTCCCGCCGCCGCGACGCCGGCGCCAGCGCAGGGTCAACAGCCCGCACAATGAGGAATGAGGCGGAGCCAGCCGAGGACCGATGGGGGTCGAGCCGGGCGCGACTGGTCGCGGTCGTGATCGGCGCTGCGTTCACGGTCATTGTCGGAAGGTCTGCGCAAGTGGCTCTGGCCGGCGACGCCAGCACATCGCGCCCGCACGCCAGTCGGGAAGTCGCCCGCAGGGCCGACATCGTCGACCGCAAGGGTGAACTGCTCGCGACAACTTTGCCGGCCTATTCGCTCTCCGCCGACCCCAGCGTGATCTGGGACGCAGGCGATGTCGCAAGGGGTCTCGCTTCGGTTCTGCCGGGCCTAGATGTTCGCGATCTCACCAAGCGGCTGTCGGACAAGGACAGGCAGTTTGTCTGGGTGCAGCGGGGCCTCACGCCGGCCCAGCGCCAGGCGGTGTTCAAGCTTGGCCTTGAAGGACTGCATTTCCAGGAGGAGCAGGTCCGCGTCTATCCAGGCGGTCATCTGGCGGGTCACCTGCTTGGTTTTGCAAACGTCGACGGCAAGGGGATCGACGGCGTCGAGCGCGTCTTTAACACCCAGCTGGCGAAGGGCGGGGCGCCGCTGAAGCTGACGATCGATTCAGGCGTGCAGTTCGCGCTTGAATCCGAACTCGAGCGCGCCACCGAGGATTTCACGTTCAAGGGCGCCGCCGGCATCGTCGTTGACGCCAGCACCGGCGCCGTTCGCGCCATCGCTTCCTGGCCGTTCATTGATCCCAATCACCCCGGCGACCGCACCGACACGGCGGCCACGGATCGTGCGACGAATTCGGTTTTCGAACTGGGGTCGATCTACAAGCCGCTCACGGTCGCCGCCGCGATCGAAGCGGGCGATCTGACGCCGCAGGATACGTTCGACGTCACCAACCCGATCAAGGTCGGCTCGGCGCTTATTCACGACGAACATCCGTTCGAGCATTCGAGCGCCTTCACGGCGACAGACATCATCGCCTATTCCTCGAACGTCGGCGCCGTTCAGATCGGGCAGCGTCTTGGCCCGGAGAAGCTGAAGGCGTTTCTCGACAGCGTGGGTCTGCTGGACCGCCCGTCGTTTGACGGGCCGTCGTCGGCCGCGCCCCTGACGCCCGCTTCATGGGATCCGCTCACCGCCGCAACGGTCAGCTTTGGCCACGGCATCGCCGTCTCGCCGCTGTCGTTCGTCATGAGCTACGTGCCGTTCGCCAATGGCGGGGACTATCTCCAGCCCTTGTTCGTGGAGCCGGCTGACCCCGCCGCGATCAAGCGCCGCCGGGTCATGTCCCCGGAAACCGCCCACACGGTCGTGGCCATGATGCGCCAGACCGTCCTGGTCGGTACCGGCAAGAACGCCGCGGCGCCCGGCTATGAAGTGGCCGGAAAGACCGGCACGGCCGAAAAGCCAGGACCGGACGGTTACGATCCCAACGCCAACGTCACCTCCTTCGCCGCGGTTTTCCCGGCATCCCGCCCTCAATATGTCGTGCTTGTCGTGCTGGATGACGCCCAGCCCAAGACCGGGGACCGGAGAACGGCCGCCTATACCTCCGCCTCGATCGTCGGGCGCTTCATTGCGCGCGCGGCGCCGCTGCTCGACGTCCACCCGGTTCTTCAGGAACCGGTCGAGACGCCCATCGGGCCGGCGGGCCAGCCGGGTACGCGCACGGCATCGGAGTCGCGGACGCTATGAAACTCGCCCAGCTCATTCCCGGCGCCCCGGCGCCCGCATCCGGCATCGAGATCGCTGGCCTTACCGCCGACAGCCGGAAGGTGAAACCCGGCTACCTGTTCGCCGCGCTGAAGGGTGTGGCCGCCGATGGACGCGACTACATCGATGCGGCGATCAAGGCGGGGGCTGTCGCCATCCTGACGGACGACCGGCCGGGCGAATGGTCCGTACCCGCGATCAAGGCCGCCGAGCCGCGCACAGTGTTGGCGCATGCCGCCGCCGCCGTCTTCCCGCGGCAGCCGGCGACGATCGCGGCGGTGACCGGCACCAACGGCAAGAGTTCGACGGTCGACTTCCTCCGCCAGATCTGGGCGCACAGGGGGCGCAAGGCGGCGTCGATGGGCACGCTGGGCGCCATCGGACCATCCGGCGTCATCGATCTTGGCCACACCACACCCGATCCGGTCGCCATCCACGAAACCCTGGACAGCCTGGCCGGCGAGGGCGTCACGCACGCCGCCATGGAGGCGTCGTCGCATGGCCTGACGCAGCACCGGCTCGATGGCGTGAAACTGGCGGCGGGCGCCTTCACCAACCTGACGCAGGATCATCTCGACTACCATCCGGACTTCGACGACTACCGCCGCGCCAAGCTCCGGCTGTTTACCGACTTGCTTCCGAAGGGGGCGCCCGCGGTGATCAACGCCGACAGTCCCGAGCGCGAAACTTTCGAGGCGGCGGCGAAGGCGGCGGGTCTCAAGCCATTCACCGTCGGCTGGCGCGGCGATCATCTGTGGTTTGACGAGATCACGCCGCGCGGCACAGGGCAGGACCTGCGCCTGCAATGGGAGCACGCACCCGGCGATGATCGCGAGCGGGTGATCCACCTGCCGCTCATCGGCGAGTTCCAGGCATTGAACGCGATGTGCGCCGCCGGCATCGCGATCGCGCTCGGCGATCCGGCAGAAGCTGTCCTGGACGCATTGACCACGCTCAAGGGCGTTCACGGGCGGCTGGAACTGGTCGGCGCAGCGGGCACGAAAACGCCGGTGTTTGTCGATTACGCGCACACGCCTGACGGGCTGGAGACGCTGCTTCGCGCGGCGCGCCCGCACGTGCGCGGCCGGATGATCCTTGTGTTCGGCTGCGGCGGCGACCGCGACGCCACCAAACGGCCGATCATGGGCGATGTGGCCCGCCGCCTCGCAGACGAAGTGATTGTCACCGACGACAACCCCCGCTCCGAAGAGCCCGCCGCCATTCGCGCCGCGATCCGCAAGGCGGCTCCGGAATCGAGCGAAATCGGTGATCGCGCCGCCGCCATTCAGGAGGGCGTGCGCCGCCTCAAGCCGGGCGATGCGCTGCTGATCGCCGGCAAGGGCCACGAGACCGGCCAGACGATCAAGGGCAAGACCATTCCGTTCTCGGATTTCGATGTCGCCAGCGCCGCGCTGGCCGAAGCCGGGGAGGGACGCTGATGGCGGATCCGCTCTGGACATCCGACGAAGCTGCGAAGGCGACGGGCGGCCATGCCTCGGGAAGCTGGTCGGTCAATGACGTATCGATCGACACGCGCTCGCTGAAACCGGGCGCGTTGTTCGTGGCGCTCAAGGATGTGCGCGACGGCCATGATTTTCTCGACGCAGCGTTCGATGCAGGCGCCGCCGCCGCGCTGGTGTCGCGCGATCTGCTCGGCCAGCGTCCCGGCCTGCTGGTCCCGGATGTGCTGCAGGGACTCGAAAAGCTTGGCGTGGCGGCGCGCGCGCGCACGAGCGGAACCTGCGCAGCGGTAACCGGCAGCGTCGGCAAGACCAGCGTCAAGGAAATGCTCGCCCGCATCTTTCGCGCGGTGGGTCATGCGCACTGGTCGGACAAGTCATTCAACAACCACTGGGGCGTGCCGCTGACACTGGCGCGGATGCCGCGCGAAACCGAGCGTGCGATCTTCGAGATCGGGATGAACACGCCCGGCGAAATCGCACCCCGGTCCAGAATGGTCCGTCCGCAGATTGCGATGGTCACCAAGATTGCCGGCGCGCACCTCGAAGGCATGGGCACGATCGAGGCGGTGGCGGAAGAAAAGTCCCAGATATTCGCCGGTCTCGAGGCCGGCGGCGCTGCGATCCTGCCGGCGAAGGACAGGTTCTTCGACTATCTGAAGGCGGCCGCCCTGCGGTTGCAGCCATCGGCGGAAATCCTCGACTTTGGCGGGGCGCCATCGAAAACGGGCGCCGCGCCTGTGGAATACGCAACCGATGGCGTCACGTCGCGCGTGCGGGTCGACGTGATGGGCGATGTGGTCGACGTGACGATCAACGCCGTCGGCGAGCACTGGGCGGCGAACGTCGCGCTGGCGCTGCTGGCGGCGACAATGACCGGTGTTGCGCCAAGGACGGCGGCCGAAGCGCTGTCAGGCTATGCCCCGCCGGCGGGCAGGGGTGTGGCCGAAACGCTCAACCTGCCTGGCGGCGGCACATTCACGCTGATCGACGACAGCTACAACGCCAATCCGGAATCGATGCGCGCCGCGATCTCCGGTTTCGCCAGCCGGCCGGGGCGGCGCATCGTCGCGTTGGGCGAGATGCGCGAGCTGGGCGCTGCCAGCGCGGAGCTGCATGCCAGTCTCGCTGGACCGATCGTCGCAGCCGGTGTTGCGGCCGCAGTGCTTTCAGGCCCGGGAATGGCGCCTCTGGGCAAGGAACTTTCGAGTCGCCACGGGGCGATCAGGGTTGAGTGTGTCGATGGCGCCGCGCAGGCGGCAGACGTTGTCCGGAAGTGGTTGATGCCGGGCGATGCGGTCTTGATAAAAGGCTCGAATGCGTCCGGCATGGCCCGGGTAGGAACGGCGCTTCGGAAGTTGAGCGAAAGCGTCGCGAAGCCGCAGAAAGCTGGTGGGGCGTCGGATGCTGTTTGAACTCTTGTCGCCCCTGGCGGGCGGCTCCCTCAACCTGTTCAGCTACATCACGTTCCGCGTCGGGCTGGCGCTGGCGACGTCGCTCTTCCTGACGCTGATTGTCGGCGGTCCGATGATCAACTTCCTGCGCAAGCGTCAGGGCAAGGGCCAGCCGATCCGCGAGGACGGGCCAGCGAGCCACGCCTCCAAGAAGGGCACGCCCACGATGGGCGGCTTCCTGATCCTGACCGGGCTCTCGGCTGGCGTCCTCCTGTGGGCTGACCTGCGCAACCAGTATGTCTGGATTGTCTTCCTCGTGACGCTGGCCTTTGGCGCCGTGGGCTTCATCGACGACTACCAGAAAGTCGCCAAGAGCGGCACGGCCGGCCTTTCGGGCAAGGTTCGGTTGTTGATGGAGTTCGTCATCGCCGGCGCCGCAGTGTTCTGGATCACCCAATACGCTCCAATCGCCTACAACGATGCCATCGCAGAAGCGGCCTCGCGCGGGCTGACGATCAAGCCGCCTCCAGCGGAATTCCAGCAGTCGCTGGCGCTGCCCTTTCTCAAGGATGTGCTGATCAATCTCACCATCTATGGCTTTATCGCCTTTGGCGCGTTTGTCGTGGTGGGCGCCGGCAACGCGGTCAACTTCACTGATGGCCTTGATGGACTGGCGATCGGACCCGTGATGATTGCGGGCGCCACGTTCGGCTTCATTGCTTACGCGTGCGGTACCCCGCGCTTCGCCGACTATCTCCTGCTGACTGCGACGCCGGGAACGGCAGAGCTGGCGGTCGTCGCCGGTTCGCTGGTCGGCGCCGGCATGGGATTTCTGTGGTACAACACGCCGCCCGCCCGCGTGTTCATGGGCGACACCGGTTCGCTCGCCCTCGGCGGCGGACTGGGCATTACGGCGGTTTGCGTCAAGCACGAGATCGTGTTGGCGATCGTCGGCGGCCTGTTTCTGTTCGAGGCGCTTTCGGTGATTATCCAGGTTGGCTACTTCAAGCTGACGGGCAAGCGCTTCTTCCTGATGGCGCCGATCCACCACCATTTCGAAAAGAAGGGCTGGTCCGAGCCTACCGTCGTCATCCGCTTCTGGATTATCGCCTTTCTTCTCGCCCTCGCGGGCCTTGCAACCCTGAAGTTGAGGTGAGGCGAGGGTGATCCCGGTTCACACCTTCAATGGCAAGGATGTCGCGGTCTACGGCCTTGGCCGGTCGGGCCTCGCGACATGCCGCGCGCTGATGGCCGGAGGCGCGCGCGTCTGCGCGTGGGACGACAACGAGGCGGCGCGCAAGGTGGCGGCGGATGCAGGCATCCCGCTGGTCGATCTCAACCGTCGCGACTGGCAGACGTTTGCAGCCCTCGTGCTGGCGCCAGGAATTCCCTACCGTTTCCCCGAGCCCCATCGTCTCGTGAAGATGGCGCAGATGGTCGGCGTCCCGGTCATCGGCGACATGGAGTTGTTCGCCCGCGCCGTCTCCGACCTCAAGGAATACGAGCGGCCGCGCATCGTGGGCGTCACCGGAACCAACGGAAAATCCACCACCACGGCGCTGATTGGCCACATTCTCCGGCAGGCAGGCAAGGATGTCCGCGTCGGCGGCAATATCGGCGTGGGCGTTCTGGATCTTGAGCGCCTGCATGGCGGCGCGATCTACGTGCTGGAGCTGTCCTCCTACCAGCTGGACCTGATCGAGACGCTTCGTTGCGATGTCGCGGTGATGCTCAACATTTCGCCGGATCATCTCGCGCGGCATGGCGGAATGGATGGCTATGTTCAGGCCAAACGGCGCATCTTCCGCAACCAGGCGCCGAACGACTGGGCCATCGTCGGCGTCGACGACGTGCGCAGTCAGGTGATGTGTACACAGCTTTCGGCCGAGTGCTCTCGCCATGTCGTGCCGATTTCGGCCGAGTATGCGCTGGGGCGCGGCGTTTCCGTGCTCGACGGGCGGCTGTGCGATTCCATGATGGGCCGCGCCAGCGATCCGGTCGACATTTCCGGCGCGCGCGCCCTGCCAGGCCGGCACAACGAGCAGAACGCCGCCGCCGCCTACGCCGCCTGCCGGGCGCTGGGGCTCGATGCGCGCGAAATTCTCTCAGGCATAGCAACCTTCCCTGGTCTCCCGCACCGGCTGGAGACCATCGGCGCGATCGAGGGCGTACGCTTCATCAACGATTCCAAGGCCACCAACGCCCAGGCCGCCGAGCAGGCGTTGCGCGCCTTTCCCAGCGCCTACTGGATCGTCGGCGGCCGCCCCAAGGAAGAGGGCATCGACGATCTCGAGCCGTACTTCTCCTCGGTCCGCAAGGCCTATCTGATCGGCGAGTCGACAGAGGCCTTTGCACGCACGCTCGCCGGCAAGGTTGATGCCGTCAAATGCCGCACGCTCGATGTCGCTGTTGAGACGGCGTTCAACGATGCGCGCACATCCGGCGATCCGGCGCCTGTCGTGCTCTTTTCTCCGGCCTGCGCCAGCTTCGACCAGTTTCGCGATTTCGAGCAGCGCGGCGACACCTTCCGCACCATCGCCTCGCAGACCGCACGCCGCTTCCTGAAGCAGACCGCGTGACGCCATGCAGGTGTTCCGGCGCTCCGATGCATCCCCGCTCGCAGAGTGGTGGCGCACGGTGGACAAGGGCCTCATCGCAGCGGCGCTGATCCTTCTGGGCGCCGGGCTCGTGCTGTCGCTCGCGGCCGGACCGGCGGCTGCGGCGCGCATCGGTTACGCCGACCCGTTCCACTTCGTTTACCGCCAGGCGGTGTTCGCCACGCTCGCGGCGCTACTGATGGTCGCCGCTTCGACCCTCGACGCCACATGGGCGCGGCGCTTTTGCGCGCTGCTGTTTCTCGTATGTTTCGTCCTCATGGCTGCGACGCTGCTCGTGGGCCACGAGGCCAAGGGCGCCTCGCGCTGGATCCGGGTCGGCGGCTCGACCTTCCAGCCGTCGGAGCTGATCAAGCCTGCCGTGATCGTGCTGACGGCCTGGCTGCTGGCGCAACGTCGGAAATTTCCCAAGGGACCCTGGGCGCCGATCGCCTTCGCGATCTACGCCGTCACGGTGGGCATGCTCCTGCTTCAGCCCGATGTCGGACAGTCCGTGCTGCTCACCGCCGGTTTCATTATTGTCTTCTTCGTTTCCGGCCTGCCATGGCTCTGGGCCGGCGCCTTCGGACTGGGCGGCGCTGCGCTCGCCTTCGGGCTCTACAACCTGCTGCCCCACGTGCGGCTGCGCATCAATTCCTTCCTCAACCCGTCGGACTACGACACCTACCAGATCGACAAGGCGCGCGAGGCGATCGAACGCGGCGGCCTCTTCGGCGTCGGACCGGGAGAGGGCACGGTCAAGTCCGACCTGCCGGATGCGCACACGGATTTCATCTATTCGGTGGCGGGCGAGGAATTCGGCCTCGTGCTCTGCGCCGGGCTGGCGCTGGTTTTCGCCGTCATAACGGTCAAGGGCATTGTCGCGGCCTCGAAACATCCGGACGTCTATTCGCGCGCCGCCGGTGTGGGGCTCTTTTCACTGTTTGGCCTTCAGGCCGCCATCAACATGGCCGTGAATGTCAGCCTGATTCCGCCAAAGGGGATGACTTTGCCATTGATTTCCTCCGGCGGATCGTCGCTGCTTGGATCGGCGCTCACGCTGGGCCTCGCCTTCGCGCTGACGCGCTATCGGCCCGAGACCAAATTCTCGCAACTGAGACCGGCATGACCGATCAAACTCCGCCGACCAAACCGCTGGTCGTCATCGCCGCCGGCGGAACCGGCGGCCACATGTTCCCCGCCCAGGCCTTTGCGGACGAAATGCGCAGCCGTGGCTGGACGATTGCGCTGGTCACGGACGAGCGCGGCAAGAAATACGCACGGGATTTCCCGTCCGACTGGAAGCAGGAAGTCGAGGCGGCGACCTTTGGCTCGAAGATGCCGCACAAGCTGATCGAGGCGGCGCTGAAGCTGCGCGCCGGCACGGCGGCGGCGAAACGGAATTTCGTTCTTACCAAACCCAGGCTGATCGCGGGATTCGGCGGTTATCCATCCTATCCCTCGCTGTCGGCGGCGCGTGCGCTCGGCTTGCCGATCATCATCCATGAGCAGAATTCGGTTCTTGGCCGGGTGAACCGCTTGTTTGCGACGTCGGCGAAATATGTCGCCTGTGGTTTCGACCGGCTCGACCGTCTGCCGCCCGCCGCCGCCCAGGCGAAGCGCGTCGTTGGCAATCCGGTCCGGAACGCCATCCGGGCGGTGCGCGAAAAGCCGTATCCTCCGATGCCGGACGGCGGCCCGATCCATCTTCTCGTCACCGGCGGCAGCCAGGGTGCGCGGCTCTTCGGCGAGGTCATTCCCGCGGCGATCAGCGCCCTGCCGGCGCCGTTGCGCAGCCGCCTGGACGTCGTACAGCAGGCCCGCGAGGAGCAGGTCGACGCCGTGCGCGCCGCCTACGCCGAAGCTGGCGTAAAAGCCGTGGTCGAGCCCTTCTTCAGCGACATGCAGGACCGGCTGGCGGCCGCCCACCTCGTCATCGCCCGCGCCGGCGCCTCCACGGTCACCGAGCTGGCCATAGCCGGGCGCCCGTCCATCCTCGTGCCGCTCGCGATCGCCATGGACGACCACCAGACCGCCAACGCAGAAGGTATGGTGATGGGCGCTGCGGCGGACGTTCTGGTCGAGGAGAAATTCAGCCCCGCCGCGCTCACCTCGCTCCTGTCTGAACGCCTGCCCAATGCGGGCGTCCTGCGCGCCCGGGCGAAGGCCGCCCTGTCGCTGGGCCGCCCGAATGCAGCCCGCGATCTGGCGGACCTTGCCGAACAGGCGGCAGGCGTTAAGGCTGCCGTGCATGCGCAGTGAAATCCCCTTCGAAGTCGGCCCCGTCCATTTTGTCGGCATTGGCGGCATCGGCATGTCCGGCATCGCCGAGGTGATGCTGAACCTCGGCTATCAGGTCCAGGGCTCAGATATCCGCGACAACCCCAACGCCCAGCGGCTGGCCAAACTGGGCGCCAAGATCTTCATCGGTCACAAGCCGGAAAACATCGAAGGCGCCGGCGCGCTCGTGATTTCGACTGCCATCAAGGGCGGCAACCCCGAGGTGGACGCCGCACGTGAGCGGGCGATCCCCGTCGTGCGCCGCGCCGACATGCTGGCCGAGCTGATCCGCCTGAAATGGACGGTCGCCATCGCCGGGACGCACGGCAAGACGACAACGACATCGATGGTTGCGGCGCTGCTCGATGGCGTGGGTCTGGACCCCACGGTCATCAATGGCGGCGTCATCAACGCCTACGGGTCGAACGCCAAACGCGGCGAGGGCCAGTGGATGGTGGTCGAAGCCGACGAAAGCGACGGCACCTTCACCAAACTCCGCCCCACGGTGTGCATCGTCACGAACATCGACCCCGAACACATGGACCACTACGGATCGATGGAAGCGCTGCGCAAGGGCTTCGACACCTTCGTGGAAAACCTGCCATTCTATGGCTTCGCCGTCCTTTGCGCCGATCATCCCGAGGTGCAGGCGCTGACCAGCCGGATGTCGGATCGCCGCCGCATTACCTATGGCTTCAACCCTCAGGCCGACATCTGGGCTGTCAACGTCCGGTCCGAGGCGACGGGCTCAACTTTCGATCTGGTGATCCGCGCGCGCGGCGAGGCGGATCAGGCGCGTTGGGTCGGACTCAAGATTCCCATGGCTGGTCGGCACAACGTGCAGAACTCGCTCGCCGCCATCGCCGTGGCGCGCGAACTTGGCGGCACGGAAGAACAGGTCCGCGTGGCGCTGTCGAAGTTCGGCGGCGTGAAGCGGCGCTTCACGCCGGTCGGGTCGTGGAAGGGCGTCAGCATCATCGATGATTACGGCCACCATCCCGTCGAGATCGCCGCCGTGCTGCGCGCCGCGCGCGACGTGCAGGGACGCGACAAGCGCGTCATCGCCGTCGTCCAGCCGCACCGCTACACGCGCCTGCGCGATCTCTTCGAAGAATTCTGCACCTGCTTCAACAATGCCGACGAGGTTCTTGTCGCGCCCGTCTATGCGGCCGGCGAGCAAGCCATCCCGGGCGTCACGGCTGAAGCGCTGGTGAAGGGCCTGATCGACCACGGTCATCGGTCGGCCCGCGCGCTGGACAGCCTGGCCAATCTGCCTCAAGCCGTGCGCGCCGCCGTGAAGACGGGGGACGAGATGGTCGTCTGCCTCGGGGCGGGGGATATCACCAGCCACGCGGCGACGCTGGCCGAAGACCTGAAATCGGCCTGAGCCTTCGCACAACCCTTGGTCGCTTGGCCGCGGGGCGGTTTGTAGTGAAAATGGTTCGTCGGGCCCGCCAATATTAACAGTCGCGTTTTCCCGGGAGCCATTCCATTAGGATTCCGGCAACTTTCCGGGCGCTTTACCTGCGTGTTCGCCAATTCCTGCGGACCGGGATCGACGCCAACCCTGCGATGAAACGCGCCCTGCCACTTCTTGCACTTGCCGGCGGTCTTCTCGCTGTGGCGACCCTTGGCGCCACCGTCATGGTGACGCGTCCGGCATTGGCTTCGGCACGCTCGCCCTTCGTCCGGCCGAATTTCGAACCGGCGCGTCCGGGCGATGCGGTCAACCTCAACCGTTTCTGGATGCTGGGCGAACGTGCGCGGCTTGCGTCGCTGTCCTCGCATCCGCAAGCCTGTTACGACGCCCTCGCAGGGGCGGGCGTGCACTACACCCGCGTTTCCGCAACCCGAAACCAGAAGGGCTGCGGCTACTACGACGACGCTGTGTTGCTCGATACGCCGTTCGTCAGGATGTCCGGCCCGGGCGACCTGATCATGACGTGCGGCATGGCCGCCCGCCTTGAGCTGTGGGAACGCGAGGTCGTCGCCCCGGCGGCCGAGAAGTATTTCGGATCGCAGCTCACCGGCGTGACGGCGCTGGGCACATTTTCCTGCCGCCGCATCCGTGGCGAAGGCCGGATGAGCGAGCATGCCTATGCGCGCGCCGCCGACATCGCCGGATTCAGGCTGGCTGACGGGCGCACGATCACCGTCGAGGACAGTTTCCGGTCGAAGGGAGCGGATGGCGCGTTCCTGCGCGAGATCCACGATCGCGCCTGCGATATCTTCGATGTCACGCTCGGCCCGGACTACAACGCCGACCATTACAACCATTTCCATCTCGACGTTGGCGGCGGGCATTCCTGCCGGTGACGCAGCGAGCTTGCCTCCGGGCGCGGGCGCAAGCTAAGTCCGGTGGATGACATCCATCATCGATCCGCTTCCGACCGTGCGCGGCCGGCTTCTCGCCAGCGAGGGCCTCGCGCCCTTCACCTGGTTTCGGGTCGGCGGCCCGGCGGATGCGCTGTTCCTGCCGAAGGACGAACAGGACCTGGCTGACTTCCTCGCCGCACTGCCCGGCGACGTGCCCGTGACTGTGCTTGGCGCCTCCTCCAATGTCATCGTCCGTGATGGCGGCATTGAGGGCGTTGTGGTCCGCCTGACGCCCGCGTTCGGAAAGGTCGCCGCCGACGGCATGACCGTTACGGCCGGCGCGGCGGCGCTCGACGCGCGCGTCTCCCAGGCGGCGGCGCAAGTCGGCATCGCGGGGCTGGAATTCTTCTCCGGCGTTCCCGGCACGATCGGCGGCGCGCTGCGCATGAACGCCGGCTGCTACGAGCGCGAGACGCGCGACGTGCTGGTCTCCGCGATAGCCTTGGATCGCAAGGGCAGGCGCGTGACGCTTTCACCGGCCGACTTCGGCTTTTCCTACCGCCACACGGACATCCCGGAAGACCTGATCTTCATCGAAGCGACATTCGCCGGTACGCCCGACGATCCCGCCGCCATCCTCGCGCGGGTGGAGGCGTTGAAGGCGCGACGCGAACAGACGCAGCCGATCCGCGAGAAGACAGGCGGCTCCACCTTCGCCAACCCCGATCCGCCCGGCACGCCCAACCAGCGGCGGGCCTGGAAGCTGGTGGATGAGGCCGGCATGCGCGGCGCCCGGCGGGGCGGGGCGCAGGTGAGCGAACTGCATTGCAACTTCCTGATCAACACGGGCGGGGCCACCGCGGCCGATATCGAGGGGCTGGGCGAGGATGTCCGCGCCGCCGTGAAGGCCAAATCGGGCGTCGAACTTCGCTGGGAAATCCGGCGCATAGGCCGCCCGGCGTGGACCGGCGAAACCGATCCCTTCGCCACCCGCGACGCCTGACGGCGCGTCCGCCTTGGCGCAGATCAAGGCGAAGGGCGGCAAACACCGGAAGGTGTTGCACTGACGTCGGCGGCGCGCAAGGATTGGCGCCATCGCTCGGCAATGAAAGCGGATCATCATGGCTCAGGCGTCGGCTGTCGCGGACCGTTCACCAGCCCGGTCGCCAAAGACCGAACATTTCGACGTGCTGATTGTCGGCGCAGGAATATCCGGCGTCGGCGGCGCCTGGCACCTCGCCACGCGAATGCCGGGAACCAGTTTCGTCGTGCTGGAATCCCAGGAAAGCTTCGGCGGCACCTGGTTGACGCACAAATATCCGGGCATCCGCTCCGACAGCGATCTCTACACGTTCGGCTACCGCTTCAAGCCCTGGGTCGGCGCGCCCATCGCATCGGCCGAGGAAATCCTGCGCTACATGGGCGAGGTGATCGACGAGAACGATCTGGGCCGCCACATCCGCTACGGGCACGAGATCAGGTCCGCCAGCTGGTCGGGCAAGGACAAGCTCTGGACTATCGAAGCCGTCCGCAAGGACACCGGCGAGGCGGCGCGCTTCACCGCGAACTTCCTCTGGATGTGCCAGGGCTATTACCGCCATTCCGAAGGCTACACGCCCGAATGGCCGGGCATGAAGAGCTTCAAGGGCCGCATTGTTCATCCGCAGACCTGGCCTGAAGACCTCGACTACAAGGACAAGCGCATTATCGTCATCGGATCCGGCGCCACGGCGGCGACACTGATCCCCTCGATCGCGAAGGCCTGCAAGCATGTCACCATGCTGCAGCGCTCGCCGACCTATTTCATTCCGGCCCGCAACGCGATCGATCTCGCCGACACGCTGCGGCA
This sequence comes from Alphaproteobacteria bacterium, assembly GCA_016125405.1. Taxonomy (GTDB): domain Bacteria; phylum Pseudomonadota; class Alphaproteobacteria; order Caulobacterales; family Hyphomonadaceae; genus UBA7672. The sequence continues at coordinate 33,703 of WGLW01000002.1, forward strand.
GCTCGATGTCGATGAAACCTGGATCCACGAAATCGTCCGGCGCAAAATCCTCTACGATCAGGACGAGTTCACCCGCCGCACGTTTGAAGAGCCCGAGGCGGCGCGCGAGGAGTTGCTTGCCGGCGTAAAAGCGTATCTTGGCGAGAACTTCGAGATCGAGCCGCATTTCTCGCCAAGCTACCGGCCCTGGCGCCAGCGCATCGCCTTTGTTCCGGACGGCGATCTCTTCATGGCGATCCGGTCCGGCAAGGCCTCCGTGGCGACCGACGAGATCGAACGCTTCACCGAAACCGGCATCCAGCTGAAATCCGGGAAGACGCTGGAGGCCGACATCATCGTCACGGCGACAGGCTTCAATCTCAATGTGCTCGGCGACATCGCCTTCAGCATCGACGGCAAGCCGCTGGATTTCGGGAAGACGGTCACCTATCGCGGCATGATGTTCACCGGCGTGCCGAACATGGTCTGGGTGTTCGGGTATTTCCGCGCCAGCTGGACCTTGCGCGCCGATCTGATCGGCGACTTTGTCGTCCGTCTGCTCACCCACATGAAGGAGAAGGGCGCCCGTCAGGTCTCCGTCGCGCTTCGCCCGGAAGACAGGGATATGCCGTTGTCGACCTGGATCGACCCGGAGAATTTCAATCCGGGCTATCTGATGCGCGGCATGCACCTGCTGCCGAAGCGCGGCGCCAAGCCGGAGTGGCAACACACGCAGGACTATTGGTCCGAGCGGAAGTCCCTGCCGGAAACCGATCTCGACGATCCGGCTTTCGTTTACGAATAGGCGGAAAGCAAAGGCCCGGCGGATCGCTCCGCCGGGCCTCGTTCGTCAGGTTTTGCGTCGCCGCTATTTCTGCAGCGCGTCGTAGACGATCCTGGCGGAATCGCCGCGGAAATCGACGGCGCCCGGGCCGCCGCCGCCACGGCGCTGGATCATGCCGACAAAGCCGAGGTTGTTCTTGGCGTCGGCCCAGAACCATGACCCATCAATGCCGAACCACCAGAAGGTGCCTTCCGGTTGCGGCGAGCGCGCATTGGTCGGCCCCGTGATGGCGCCGCCAAGGCCCCAGCCGCCGCCGCCCATCGCGCTCACGCCGTCAGGCAGGTGGTTCTTGAACATCATGTCCACCGTCTCGGCCTTCAGGATGCGATGGCCGTCGAGTTCGCCCTTGTTGAGCAGCATCTGCACGAAGCGCGCATAGTCATGCGTCGTGGAGACGAGGCCGCCGCCGCCGGATTCCTCGTGGTCCGGCTTGAAGAAGTCGCGGTCCGGCAGGTCCGGATAATCGACCATCTTGCCGGTCTTGGGATCGCGCGTGATGACTTCGGCGAAGCGCGGGCGGTCCTTCTCGGTCAGCCAGAAGCCCGAATCGTTCATGCCCAGCGGCGTGAAGATGTTCTTCTTCAGGTACTCGCCGAACGTCATTCCCGAAATGCGTTCGACGATAGCGCCCTGCACATCGATGCCGATGGAGTAGGACCATTTTTCGCCCGGCTGGGCGAGCAGCGGAATTGCGGCGATGCGGTCGATCATCGCCTTGAAGTCCTTCTTGGTCATCGGGTTGTCGGCGATGAACATGCGGTCCGTCGGCGTGCGGTCCGAGAGGCCATAGCCGAGGCCCGCCGTGTGCGTGAACAGCTCCTGCATCGTCGCGGGGCGGTTGGCGTTCACGATGATCGGCTCGTGCGTTGTCGGATCCTCGCCGGTGATGACCTTGAGGTTCGCGAATTCAGGCACGAACTTGGTCACCGGATCGTCCAGCTTCCACTTGCCCTGTTCGTAGAGCTGCATCATCGCGACGCCGGTGATCGGCTTGGACATGGAGCGGATGCGGAAGAGCGTGTTCGGCGTCATCGGCGGGCCGTCGAACGACTGGTTTCCGTAAACCTTGAAGTCGTCGAGCTTGCCGTCCTTGAACAGGGCGTATTGAACCCCTGTCACCTGACCCTTGTCGACGGCTTCCTTCATGCGGGCGTCGAGTTCGGCAAGTTTGTCGGGCGCAAACGCCTTCTGGTCGGCGACGACATTGGCCGGCGAGGGCCACGCCGCAGACGCAGACCCGCCGCCGCCGGCGCCGGTCGCGCAGGCGGCCAGCACGCTGGCCAGGCCAGCCACCAGCCAGAATCTGGCTCGCCCGCTGAAGTTTCGATTGGACATCTAAGGATGCTCCCTTTGCGTTATGGATCGTCACAGGCGGCTGTATCCACCGCTTGTGAAAGTCGGTCGTTACTGGTCGGGCCCGGGCCGGATCCAGTCGTAGGTAAAGTCCGGAAGCCTGTCCTGAAGCGCGTTGTCGACGAGCTTCGCGGCGTTGTAGCTGGCGCTCTTGGCTGTCCGGTTCAGCGCGGCTTCGGCCTGGAAGTCCGGCAAGGTCTTCATCAGGTCGACCATCATGTCGCGAAACGGGGAATAGCCGTTCTGCAGCGTGCTGTGCTGCGCTTCCGGGTAAAGCTTGCTGGCGACGAACTGCTCCACGCGTGCCTTCGCCGTAGGGCCACAGGAAGCGAACACCCAGAGTTTGCGCATCTGGTCATTGCCGGCCATCCAGTAGGCATTGAGGTTCCGCTTCGAGGCGAACAGGTCCACAACGCCGCGGCCTTCGGACGTGACGCTCACATTGAGCGGCTCCTTGTTGTCCGCCTCCACCGTAACAGCGCCCGGCGCGGCGTTCAGCTCCGCCAGCAGGTCCTCTTCGTCCGGCGTCAGGGTGTGATCCGCGAGCAGGTATGTAACGAGCTGGATTCCGTCCGCCTCGCCCAGCGGACCGGCGCCGAGTTTCACGAGACGGTCGAACGTGTCGGCATTGGCGATCACGGCTTTCCCGTCGAGCGCCGGCGCCGATGGCGGTTCAGCGAAAGCGCCCGGCGCCGCAAGCGCGGCGAGACCGACAGCTGCGAGCGCCGAGGAAACGCCGGTGCGGGCGGAACAGGTTTGTGCGTTCCGCCCGTCCACGGTCATTGCGCCTTCGCGGGCTCCGCCGGGGCGCCCCCGCTGGCCGGCGCGGAGAGCGCCGAATAGACCAGCTTCGCCGACTCGTTGCGGTAGTTCATGGCGTCGGGCCGCGCGCCACCCATGCTCTGGATCATGCCGATGAAGAAGAGGTCGTTGACCGGGTCGATCCAGAACCACGTGCCCGCAGCGCCGCCCCAGTAGAACGTGCCCTTGCCATAGGGATTCTGGCCGGCGGCGGGGTCGGTGTAGACCGCGAAGTCGAGACCGAAGCCGACGCCCGGCAAGCCCGGATTGGCGTTGGTGCCGTCGCTGTAAAGGCGAAGGTCGCCGATATGGTTCTGCGTCATCAGGTCGATGGTTTCAGGTTTCAGCACGCGGTTGCCGCCCAGTTCGCCTTTCTGCAGGAACATTTCGCAGAGGCGCGCATAATCGTGCGTCGAGGAGACTAGGCCGCCGCCGCCGGATTCGAGGCGGTTGGGATCGGTGAAGCCGGGACGGTCGGGCCGGTCCGGATTGGCGACCAGTTTTCCTTCGGTCTTGTCCCAGTGATAGACGTCGGTGAAGCGGGACACTTTGTCGGGCGCCACGTAGAAGGCCGTGTCGTTCATTCCCAGCGGCGTGAGGACGTGTTCCTTCAGGTAGTCGCCGAATTTCTGGCCCGACAGTTTCTGAACCAGATAGCCCTGAATATCGACGGCCACCGAATACGACCACCGCGTGCCCGGCTCATAGAGCAGGGGAATGCTCGAGACCTTCTGCATCAGTTCGTCGAGGTCTTTCGAGGCCAGCACGCCCTCGTCGCGGAACGCCTTGTTCACGGGATCGTCGCCCGAGAGGCCGTAGCCGAAGCCGGCTGTGTGGGTCATCAGCTCCCGCATCGTCGGCGGGCGCTTGGGCGTCGCCAGCACCGGCTTGCCCGACTTGTCGAGCACCGGCTTGCCGTCCTTCCAGGTCAGCTCGCGCAGGTTGGCGAGTTCCGGCGCGTACTTCGTGACCGGATCGTCGAGCTGCCATTTGCCCTGTTCGTAGAGCTGCATCATGGCGACGCCGGTGATCGGCTTGGACATCGAATAGATCCGGAAGAGCGAATCCTGCGTCATCGGCCGGTCGCCGCCGGCAAGACCGTAAGCCTTGAACTGGGCGACGTCGCCGTCCTTGACCAGGATGGTCACCATGCCGGCGACGTCGTGGTCGGCGACCGACTTCGACATGCGGGCGTCGAGCGCCGCAAGGCCGTCGGCCGTAAAGCCCAGCTTGCCGGGATCGGCGACGGCGGCGGCGGGCCAGGCCTGATTGTCGGAGGGCTTGGCCGCGGCTTCCGCGGCCGGGGTCGCCGGGATTGTCGGCGTCTTGTTGCAGCCCGCGGCGGCCAGCGCCAATACCGATGCTGCGGCCAGCCAGGCGCGCGCGCCCAGTGTGATGGTCCTCATGGTCGTCTCCCCTTGATACGCGTCTTTTTGTAGGTTTGGCGGCACCATAATCGTGTTTTCCGTGCACCGCCAAGACACTGGCGGTTGACGATGCCGCGAGCCAGGGTGCCCGGAATGAAGGCGCCGGCAGGCCTGCGCCGGCCGGTTTGAGAACAAATTGCAAATCTCCCGACCGGGGCTAGGCTGCCCGTTCCCTGATCAACGCGTGCGCCCGATGTCCGAGACCAGCGCCAGACCTCCAGAGCCGCCGAACGCGGGCGGCGCATTCCGACCGCTCTACCTGGCGGCCGGGCTGGTTTTCGTTGCGCTGGGCATAGCGGGCTACATCCTGCCGGTGATGCCGGGCACGGTGTTCCTGATCCTTGCAGCAGGATGTTTCGCCCGATCATCTCCGAGACTGGAGCACTGGCTGGTCACCCACCCGAAGCTCGGCCCCACCGTGGTCGCCTGGCGCAAGACTGGCGCGATCCCCCGGCCCATCAAGCTCGTCGCCATCATCTCCATGGCGATCTCCATGACCCTAGTCTGCCTCTCCCCGGCGCCGGTCTGGGTGGACTGGCTGGTGGCGGCGATTCTCGTCGGCTCGGCGTTGTTCGTCGGGACCCGACCGGCAGGTCCGCGCACTGCCGGTTAGGACAGGTCCCCGAGCCAACCGGAAAGTTCCCGCAGGCTCCCCAGCGTCCGGAAACGAGGATGGTTCACAGGCGTCTCCGCCGCTTCGTGCGCCCATACGAGGGGATAGGGCACGAGCGCCGCCCAGCCGCCGGCCTCCAGCATCGGAAGGATATCTGATCTTACCGAATTGCCGGCCATCACCGCGTGATCCACGGACCCGCCATGCCGCGCGAATGTTCGGGCATAGGTCTCTGGCGTTTTTTCGCTGACGATTTCGACGCCGGAAAAATGCGATCCGAGGCCCGATGCTGCGAGCTTGCTTTCCTGGTGGAAGAGATCGCCCTTCGTGATGAGGATCAGGCGAGCGGCTTGCGCCAGCTCCTTGAGCGCGTCCTCAACGCCCTCGAGTGGTTCGACCGGATGGGTCATCATTTCGCGACCGAATCCCAGTATCTCCCTGATTGCCGTCGCCGCGATTTTCGAATTGCTGAGCGTGAGCGCAGTTTCAAGCATGGAGAGCGTGAAGCCCTTTGCGCCGTAACCATAAGTCGCAAGGTTGTGGCGCTCGACCTCCGCCAGTTTGGCCTCGATGACTTCGGCGTCGGCAAACTCGGCCAGCAGATCGTTGAAGCGCTGGTGCGTCAGCCGGAACACTGGCTCGTTGTGCCAGAGCGTGTCGTCTGCATCGATGCCGACCAGGGAAAGGGGCATAGGGTCTCCGCGAGAGGGGGGAATACCGCCCGTCTCGCGGAATGAAAACCCTCGCTACTGTTTCGGCGCAGCCGCGCCCAGCATCGCCTGCAACTGCTTCAGCGCTTCGACCTGCTCTGGCGGAAGGGCGACCGGCTCGCAGCGGCTGTCGGTGTTCTGGATCGCCTTGGCCATTACTGGCGTGATCGGGATCGGGGAGCAGCCGTGTGTTTGCTCGCAGATCATGTCGAACTTTTTCGCCGGTGCGTGGCAGGAGAGGCAGTTGCCGCCAAACCGGTTGACCACCTCCGTCGAGCCGTGGACGTGGATGGTCGTGGTCTTGCCGGTCACCGTGAGTTCGAAGAACTCCCAGTCGTTGGTTTCCGGGCTGTAGCCGGCTTCTCGTTTCACCATGGCTTCGGTCGGCACGAGCTGAACGACGGAACCAACGGGGTAAGAGCTGCTTGAAGCTTCGGCGGCCTTAACGGTGGCGTCGACATCGCCGAGGAGGTTGCCGACATAGTAGCCGCGCACCGGCTTGAGATCGCGGATGCAGTCGAAGCTGGCGTCCGTCACCGTCACCTTGCGGGTGGAATTACCGGCATCCTGAGCAGAACTGGACAGGCCAAGGACAGATGCGGCTCCCAGCGCTGCGAGAAGGCGAAATGGCGAAAGTTTCATATGAGTCCCCTCGGTCCACGATTACATGGCGTAGGACCAGCGCGGCTCCCGCGTCAATCGGGTGCAAGCAGGCGCCGCCGGGGCGGCGCGTATCATTTCTTGATGTCGCCGCGATGCCGCCGCTTTGCCGGGCAAAACGAACACGGATATGCCAATCGGCGGTAGGCCGCCGGTAATCTGTCTGGCGCAAGGCTGTGCCGAAGGAGCAATGACATGACCCGCGTCGCCGTCATCATGGGAGGTTGGTCCTCCGAGCGTCAGGTGTCGCTTTCCTCTGGTAAGGGCATGGCCGAAGCGGCGCGGCAGGCAGGTTTCGACGTGGTCGAGATCGACGCCAAGCGGACGCTGTCACAGCAATTGCTCGAGGCGCGGCCCGACGTTGCGCTCAACGCGCTGCACGGGCCGTGGGGGGAGGACGGCTGCGTGCAGGGGCTGCTGGAAATCCTCGCCATTCCCTACACGCACTCGGGCGTGCTGGCCTCGGCCCTGGCGATGGACAAGGACAAGACCCGCGCAATCTATGCCCAGCATGGCATCGATATCGCCAAGGGCGGGGCGTACGACGTCAAGGATCTGGCGCGCGAGCACATAATGGCCCCGCCCTATGTGATCAAACCGATCGCCGAGGGCTCCAGTTTCGGGGTGTTCATCGTCCGGGAAGGGGCCAACCGGCCGCCGAAGGAATTGGTGGACGGAACCTGGACGTTCGGGGACCAGGCCCTGGTCGAGGAATTCATTCCGGGTAGGGAACTGACGGTCGGTGTCATGGGCGATCGACCCATGGGGGTGACCGAAATTGTGCCGTTAAGAGAGTATTACGATTTTGCCGCCAAATACGAAGCTGGTGGATCGCGCCACGTCATCCCCGCTGACCTGCCGGCAAAGGTGACTGAAGCAGCGCTTGCGGCGTCGCTGAAGGCTCATCAGGCGTTGGGTTGCCGGGGCGTGTCGCGATCGGACTTCCGATACGACGATGCGACGGGCCGACTGGTGATACTCGAAACCAATACGCAGCCGGGCATGACCCCTACCTCGCTCATCCCGGAGCAGGCTGCGCATATTGGCTATGATTATCCCTCACTCGTTCGCTGGATGATCGAGGACGCTTCCTGTCCCCGTTAGCCTGCCGCCGAGGTATGAGTGCATGGCCAAGGTAAAGCCCCGCATCAAGGCCGCGCCCGCGCGCGATGAAGACGAAGATGAAGCGCCGCCGCCGGCCCTGAGGCCCGGCCGGCCGATGCCGTATTCCGGCGCCTGGCTGCGCGAAAAGATCGCGACTTACGCGTTCGGCACGATCGTGTGCGGCGCCGCGATGATTACGGCGGCTGCCTGGATGGGCGGTTCGCTTGGTTCGTTCGGCAAGCGCATGGACGCCGGCATGGGCGTGATCATGCACGCAGCCGGCCTCAGCGTGGACAAGATCCAGATCGTCGGGCTCGAGCCACTGGTCGAGCAGCGCGCGCGCGAGGCAGCCGGCATCCAGGTTGGCACGAGCATGCTTTCGGCCGATCCCTATCTGATCAAGAAGCGCATCGAGAAGGTCGACGCCGTCGGCGGGGTGAGCGTTCATCGCCTTTGGCCGGACCAGATCACCATCATCGCGGAGACCCGACAGCCCGTGGCTCTGTGGCAGGACCAGGGCGACTGGCGGGTCATCGACCAGCACGGCAAGACTTTCGCTCGCGTCGATCCTGACGACTATCTGCATCTGCCCCGCATCACGGGCAGGGATGGCGCACAGGCGGCGGCGGGCCTGCTCGCGACAATTGCCGAATACCCCGACCTCCGCGGACGCATCGATACCGCCCAGCGCGTCGGTGGCCGGCGCTGGGACGTTAAATTCAAGGGCGGCGTTGAAGTCGCCCTGCCGGAAGATGCGCATCTGAAGGACGCGCTCACCTCCCTGAATCTGCTGGAAGACCGTAACCGGCTGCTCGAACTGCCGTTGACGCGCATCGATGCGCGTGACCCCGACCGGTTCGCGCTGCGTCCAACCCCCGGCGCTCCTTCATCCAGGGGGGCCTGACCTGATGTCGAGCCTCGCCCATCGCGCGCACGTCCGGGACCGGTCACACGGCCGCAGCCCGGTCATGGCCGCGCTGGACATTGGCTCCTCCAAGGTCACCTGCATGATATCGCGCCGGGCGGAGGCGACCGACGGCGAACCGCGCGTCGCCGGCGCCGGCTGCCAGGCGACCAAGGGCGTGCGGTCCGGAGCGGTAGTCGATCTCGATGCGCTGGAGCGTTCGATACGTCTCGCCGTCGAACAGGCCGAGCGAACCGCAGATGTGCGCATCTCGGAGGTCGTTCTCGGGGTTAGCGGTCCGGACATCCGCTCTGACGTAGTGCGTGCGAAACTGCCGCTCAACGGGCGTGAAGTGACGCCCGTCCATGTCCGGGCGGCGCGGGCGGCGGCCCTCGACAGCTTCAATTCATCCGGTCGGGAAATCCTGCATTCGGCGCCGCTGGGTTTTTCGGTGGACGGCGCGTCTGGGGTGAAGGACCCTTGCGGCATGTATGCCGACACGCTGACCGCCAGCTTTCTGGTTGTCTCGGCGCCCACATCCGGCCTCCGCAACATCCTTCAGTGCGTTACGCGCGCCCACCTCAAGGCTTCGGCGATCCTGGCGTCGTCCTATGCCGCGGGGTTGGCCGTGCTGGTCGAGGACGAGGCGGAACACGGCGCCATGGTCATCGATTTCGGGGCGGGGGTGACAAGCGCCGCCGCGTTCTGCGACGGCGGACTGATCCACGTTGAGGCCATGCCGATGGGCGGGGCGCGCGCCACCGCCGACCTGGCCCAGGGCCTTGGCACCACATTCGCGGCCGCCGAGCGGATGAAAGCCCTCAAGGGAGCGGTTGGCCTTACAGAAATCGACGCCCTGGAGATGGTCGACGCGCCTCGGCTCGGCGGGGATGGCCGGCTTGAAGCAGCCCAGTGCTCGCGCGCCGATATCGCCCAGATTCTTCGACCCCGCGTCGAGGAGATATTCGAACTCATCGACATGCGCATTTCCAAGGCGTCGGCGGCCGGTCGGCCGCTGCCGAGACGGATCGTTCTGACAGGGGGCGGCTCCCAGCTGGCGGGTCTGAGCGAGCTCGCAGAGGACGTGTTCCGCGCTCCCGTGCGTCTCGCCAAGCCCGCAAATGTGAAGGGATTAGGCGAGACTTACAGTTCTCCGGCTTTCGCCGCTGCGGCAGGCCTGTTAAGGTGGGAGCTAATGGGCGCGCCGGACGCGAGTCGAAGCAATTCCGAGCGGTCAGCCCATGCAGAGGCGGGAGTCGGGGTATTCCGGCGTGTCGCAAGCTGGCTGCAGGAAAATTTCTGACCGGGATCTCCTGAAACCGTCGGCTCTTAAGACGCGCTTAGCGAAAACCCGCGAGTCTCCGCAGTAAGTTCGCGGTCCCGAGGGGCTGCGCCGGCGTGTCGGAGTAAGGCGTTCATGACGGTTGAGCTGAAACCACGGATTGTTGTCATCGGCGTCGGCGGCGCTGGCGGCAATGCCGTGAACAACATGATCGACGCCAACCTGCAGGGGGTTGAGTTCGTCGTCGCCAACACGGACGCCCAGGCGTTGGTGAGGTCCAAGGCCCCGGTCCACATTCAGCTGGGCGTTGGAAAGACGGCCGGCCTGGGCGCCGGCGCCAACCCCGAAGTCGGCGCGGAAGCCGCCAAGGAGTCGTCGGACGAGATCAAGAAGCTCCTCCAGGGAGCCCACATGTGCTTCATCGCCGCCGGCATGGGCGGCGGCACGGGCACGGGCGCTGCTCCAATCATCGCGCGCATCGCCAAGGAACAGCAGGTCCTGACAGTTGGTGTCGTGACCAAGCCCTTCGATTTCGAGGGCAAGCGCCGCATGACGACCGCAGAGAAAGGCATTGTCGACCTGCGCAGCGAAGTCGACACGCTGATCATCGTGCCCAACCAGAACCTGTTCCGCATCGCCAACAAGGATACGACGATGACGGACGCCTTTCATATGGCGGACCGCGTGCTCTATTCCGGCGTTCGGGGCATTACCGACCTCATGGTCATGCCTGGCCTCATCAACCTCGATTTCGCCGACGTTCGCACGGTGATGTCGGCGATGGGCTCGGCGATGATGGGAACGGGCGAGGGCGAGGGCGAGGGCCGCGCGCTCAAGGCCGCGCAGAACGCCATAGCCAACCCGCTGCTCGATGATGTGTCGATGAAGGGCGCCAAGGGCGTGCTCATCAACATTACCGGCGGTTACGACATGACGCTGTTCGAGGTCGACGAGGCGGCCAACGAGATCCGCCGGGAAATCGACACGGACGCGCACATCATTCTCGGCTCCACGTTCGATGAGAACATGGCCGGCAAGATCCGCGTTTCGGTTGTTGCGGCCGGCATTGCGCAGACCCCCGCGGCTGTGCGTCCGTCACCGCAACCCATGCGGCAGGCGCCGCTGGGCACGAAGCCGGACGCATTCCAGTCGCCGCCGCCGGTGGCGCCGCAACCGCGCCCTGTGGTCGACGAAGTGTCTCCGGCGCCTGCGCCCGCACCGGAGGCCTCCGCGCCAGCCTATCAGCCCGCACGGCCGGCCGGTCCCGTCATCCGTCCGCGTCCCGCTCCGGCGAGCCCCCCGGAGGACGATCTGTCATCCGCGCGCGAGGCCGAACCACGTTCCGGGACGCAGGGTGAGAACGGCGGCCGGTCGTTCGCATCGCTCTTCGGCTGGAAGTCCAAGCCGGCGGACGAAGCTCAGGCTGCGCCGCAGCCGCGCGCGCAGTCCGAGGACGACGGGTTCGATGACGAACTCGAAATTCCTGCCTTCCTTCGCCGCTCCGCGAACAACTAGTCGGTCCGCGCCGGCTCTTCAGGCACTGCAACAACTGGCAACAACGCTTGCCTTGCGCGGTAGCGCCTCGCAGCTTAGGGCGGTGCGATGATGCCAGGAGCGCGGCGAGGCCATGGACCGCCAGCAAACCATAATCCGGTCTGCGACCTGTGCCGGGGTTGGTCTTCATTCCGGGGAACGGGTGCGTCTCACCCTGCATCCTGCGAAGGCAGGTGATGGCGTTCGCTTCGTGCGAAGCGATGTGACGGACCGCGACCCTGTCATTCCCGCGCATGCGCTCAATGTCTCGACGACGCAGCTTGGCACCAACCTGACCAACCGGGCCGGAGTGACCGTCGCCACCGTCGAACATTTTCTCGCTGCATGCGCTGGCATGGGCATCGACAACATCACGGCCGAACTTGAAGGCCCGGAGGCGCCGATCATGGATGGATCGGCGGCGCCCTTCGTTGAGCTGATCGCCGAAGCGGGGCTTGAGGCGCAGGATACTCCGAGACGGAAGTTGCGGGTATTAAAACCGGTCGAAGTGCGCGATGGCGACAAGTTCGCAAGGCTGTCGCCGGCGGCAGGTTTTTCGATGCGCGTGGCGATCGATTTTGCCTCGCAGGCGATCGGCCGGCAGACCCTGTCGTTCGACATGCAGCCGGGCGCTTTCGGCCGGGATATCGCATTCGCGCGCACGTTCGGATTTGCGCAGGATGTGGAGAAGTTGCGGTCGCTCGGCCTGGCTCGCGGAGGATCCCTGGACAACGCCATTGTCGTTGACGGCGACACTATCCTCAATCCGGGCGGTCTTCAGGTGGAGGACGAGTTCGTCCGCCACAAAGTGCTCGATGTGATTGGCGATCTTTATCTTGCCGGCGCGCCAATCGAGGGGGCCTATGAAGGCGAGCAACCGGGGCATGCTCTCAACAATCGCCTGTTGCGGGCATTGTTTTCGGACGAAACCGCTTTTTCATGGTCGACTGGCGCTGCGTCCAGCTGAGTCCTCATGCTCTGCAGGTTGAATCCGCCTTGATTCTGTCGAACTGCTCGCGCCTGCTGGGACGATGAACAGGGGACGGTGATGCTTCGACACTTCGTGGCGGCGGGCCTGGCAGCGGTTTCGCTGGCGGCCTGCGGGAATGGCGGCAATGCGAGATACGAGGCGGCGGCGCCTCCGCCTCCGCCAGAGTCCGCGCCGATGCCTGTCGCATCGATCGCGGCCAAGGCCGCCTACGACCAGGCGCCGCGTCAGACAATCGACCAGCAGTCTCCCGGTGGAGGGGACTCGGCTCAAGCGAGCGACGACCGTCAGATCGCCTACACCTATTCGCGCACGCTCGAGGTTCCGACCAAGCGGATGCAGGACCTGATGGACGCCAATCGCGCCGCCTGCGAAGCAGCGGGCCCTGCGAAATGCTATGTCTCGAATTCGCAGATCAGCGGTCTGGGCGGTGATAATTCCTCCGGCATGCTGGAGCTGCACGCCACACCGGACTGGCTCAAGACATTTCTCGACGGCCTGCCGGAAAGCCTGAAACCGTTCGATGCCCTGCTGGACGCCAGCAACACCTCGTCCGAGGACCTCACGGTCCAGATCGTCGACACGTCGGCCAGGCTGAACTCATCGAAGATGCTTCGCGAGCGGCTGAATGGCCTTCTGAAAGACCGCCCGGGCAAGCTCTCGGACCTGCTCGATATCGAGCGGGAGCTGGCGCGCGTGCAGGCCGAGATCGATTCCACCGAATCGGTGATTGCCGCGCTCAAGGCGCGGGTCGCCATGTCCACGCTGACCCTGAATTACGAGGCGCGCTACACCGCCGTTTCGCGGTCAATCTGGCGTCCGCTGGCCGACGCGTTCAGCGGCTTCCTGCCAAATCTCGTGAGCTCCCTGGCCGCTGTCATCGAGTTCATCAGCTACGCCCTGCTGTGGATCGTCTTGCTGGCCGGGCTTGTCTGGGGCGGGCTGGCGCTTCTGCGGCGGCGGGCGAGGGCGCGAGACCGCCGCCGTCCGCCGGCCGATCCGCCGCCCCCGCTGGGTCCAAAAGGGCCCAGGCCGGTCGAGACATGAGCCCTGCGACAGCTAATGAGCTTGGACGTCGGGCGGGCCATGTTCTAGAACGTCGCCAGCACCTGCATTTCCGGCGAGGTGGGGACCGGTTCGCCGCCATGGAAATGCAAGCAAAATCAGCCTTATCCGACGCCTGGACAGGCGCCCGGAACCGAACCGCCGGAGTGAGCCCCACATGACACTCAAGATGGTGACTGGCGAAAAGGCGGCTGTCTCGCCGCTGGTTCGCGTCTGCCTTGCCGCGGGACTGGCCGTGGCCGTTGGCGCATGCGCAACCAATACCAAACAGAAGAACCTCGCCTACGTCGAACGGCCGGTGGAGCAGATCTACAACGATGCTGTGCACCAGCTGGACCGCCACGTGTGGCAGGCGGCGGCGACGCAATTCGACGAGGTCGAGCGCCAGCACCCCTATTCGGTCTGGGCCCAGCGCTCGATGCTGATGGCGGCCTACGCCCGGTATCGCGCGCATGACTACGACAAATCGATTTCCAGCGCGCAGGAATACATTTCCCTGCACCCCGGCGGCGATGGCGCGCCCTACGCCTATTACCTCATCGCCGTATGCCAGTTCGACCAGATCATCGATGTCGGCCGCGAGCAGGCGCGAACGGAGCTGGCGCTTACGGCGCTGAACGAGGTGATCCAGCGGTTTCCAGACACGTCCTATGCGCGCGATGCGACGCTGAAGACCGACATGGTCCGCGACCAGCTGGCCGGCAAGGAAATGGAGATCGGCCGCTATTACCTGAAGCGCAACGAAGACCTTGCGGCGATCAACCGGTTCCGCAAGGTGGTCGAGACCTACGATACGACCAGCCATGCGCCGGAAGCGCTGTACCGGCTTGTCGAGGCCTATCTGTCGATCGGCCTCAACGGTCAGGCGCAGGCCTCAGCCGCCGTGCTCGGCTACAATTATCCGGGTTCGCAGTGGTATGCCGACGCCTACAAGCTGATGACCACCGCGGGCGTCGAGGCGGCCAAACCGTCGAACGACATCAACCTGTTCAAGCGGGCCTGGGACGCGATTCTGCCCAAGAAATCCTAGGCTTTCATCCACTCCAACAGAAAAAGCCCCCGCGAGTGATCGCGGGGGCTTTTCTTGTCCCGTCGTGCTCGAGACCGATCAGTGCGCGGCGTTGTAGGCTTTCACCGTCTCGAGCGTCTTGGTGATGTGGTCGTTTGGCTTCATGTCGGTGTAGGCGAGAAGGATCTTGCCGTCCTTGCCGACGACGTAGGAGGTGCGGTCGCTCCAGTCGGGTTTCTGCGGCAGCACGACGTTGTAGGCCTTGATCGTCTCGGGCGTCACGGCCGCGATCGGGAACTTGTCACGGCAATCTTCCTTCGAGAATTCGGCAAGGCGTTCCAGGTTGTCCTTGGCGTTGGCCATCGTGCCGTCGGCCAGCTTCGCCCCGCCGGTCACGCCGATCAGGGTGGCGCCTGCTGCCTTGAACTGGTCGGCGGCGTCAGCGAACGCCTTCGTCTCGATGGTGCAGCCGGCGGTGAACGCGGCCGGGAAGAAGTAGATCACCACAGGACCTTTCTTCACCGCTTCGGAAAGCTTGAAGGTGAACTCCTTGCCGTCGAGCATGCCTTCGGCCTGGAAGTCCGGCGCGGTCACGCCCTTGTCGAGAGCGGCGAAGGCGGGCGTGGCCAGCAAGGCTGCGGCTGTGGCGACAGCGGCCGTGGCGGCGAAAAGGCGTTTCATTGGTTTCTCCCATCAAGTCCCAAAGACCCTGGGGGCGGACTATGGCCAAACCCATGATGGCCGTCACTGCCGCGGCGCATCACGACTGTGTTTTTCTTCGGCCGAAAGCCCCCGGAATGCTTGGGGGAATGCTGGGGACTTCAGCGACTCCACAAACAAGTGTTCACTCTATGTTCCAGACGTGATATGGCCCGGTGATGCTGACGGGCCTTTCGATCCGCGACTTCGTTCTGGTCCGCGCCCTCGATCTCGATCTGGGCGGCGGCTTTACCGCGCTCACAGGGGAGACGGGGGCGGGCAAGTCCATTCTCCTCTCGGCGGTCGGTCTGGCCCTTGGCGACCGCAGTCATCAGGGCCTGATCCGGCAGGGCGCTGAAGCCGCCAGCGTCGCCGCGAGCTTCGAGTCAGCGACGGACCACCCGGTCTGGGCCTTTCTGGCGGAGCGTGGGGTGGCCGCCCAACCCGGCGAGCCGCTTGTGTTCCGCCGGACGCTCAAGCGCGGTGGAACGGCGCGCGCCTTTCTCAACGACCAGCCCGTCAGTGCGAACCTGCTGGAGGAGGCGGGCGCGCTGCTCGCCGACATCCATGGCCAGCACGAGGGACGCGGGCTGCTGAATCAGGGCCGTCACCGGTTCCTGATCGACGCTTACGCCAAGGCGGAGACCCTGCTCGGCGAAGTTTCCGGCTGTTGGACGCGCTGGCGCTGCGCAAAGGAAGCGCGCGCGGCGCTTGAGGCCCGGCTCGCCCGCGCGGCGTCGGAACGCACGTGGCTGATGCACGCGCTCGACGAGCTGGAGGCGCTCGATCCGGAAGATGGCGAACCCGAGCGGCTGGCGATAAGCCGGGCGACCATGCAGGCCGGCGAGCGCGTGGCGGAGGCGATCGATGCAGCCTCCGGGGCGATGGCCAAGGCCAATGTCGAAGGCGTGTTCGCCAACGCGTCGCGCGCGATATCGCGGGCGCTGGCTTTGCCCTCGCTCACGGGGGAAGCCTCGGGCAGTGATCTGGCGGCGCGCGTGCGGTCGGCCGGCGAGGCGCTGGAACGCGCGTTGATTGAGGCGGGCGAGGCCCGTGCGGCGCTCGATACGGCCATGGCGGCCTGCGAATATTCCCCGGCGGCGCTCGAAGCCTCAGAGGCGCGTCTGTTCGCCCTCAGGGCGGCGGCTCGCAAGCATGATGTCGACGCCAGCCAGCTGCCGGCCTTGCGTCGCCGCCTCCGGTTGCAGCTTGACGAGATCGAACAATCGGACGGCGCGCTCGCCGCAACTCTGGAAGCCGAGACCCTGGCGCGCGTCGCCTATCTCGACGCGGCATCGAGACTTTCGGCGGCGCGGGAGCAGGCTGGCCGCAAACTGGCCCGTGCGGTGTCGCGCGAACTGGGGCCGCTGAAACTCGACAAGGCCCGTTTCCGGGTTCTCGTCGCCCGGCGCGAGGAGGCCGATGCAGGGCCGACCGGGCTCGACGATGTGGCATTCGAGATCGAGACCAACGCCGGCGCGGGCTTTGGGGCGCTGACCCGCATCGCCTCGGGCGGCGAACTGGCGCGCTTCGCCCTGGCGATCAGCGTCTGTCTTGCGGGCGCATCGCCCTGTGCGACGCTGGTGTTCGATGAAGCCGATGTCGGCGTGGGCGGCGCGGTTGCAGCTGCGATCGGTGAGCGGCTGTCGGCGCTGGCGCGCGAGCGGCAGGTGCTGGCGATCACGCATTCGCCCCAGGTTGCGGCGGCGGCGACGCACCAGTGGCGTATCGCCAAGGATGACGCGAGCGGCGCGGCGGCGACATCGGTCGACGTGCTTGAGCCCAGGGCCCGGCGCGAGGAAATCGCCCGCATGCTGGCCGGCGCCAGCATCACGCGCGAGGCAAGGGCGGCCGCGACGCGGCTGCTGGCCGGCGCCTAAAATGCGCAGCCGCCGGGGTTTGGGTTTTCCGCGCTGGCGGTCAAACCGGCCGGCGATTATAGAACGCCGATGAGCGATATCCCGGTTTCGAAACTGAAGAAGGCCGAGGCGAAGGCCGAGTGGTCGCGTCTGGTCGAGGCGATCCGCGCAGCCGATCAGGCCTATTACCAGAGCGACGCGCCGCATATGAGCGATGCGGACTATGACGGGCTGCGTCTGCGGTTGATAGAGATCGAGACGCGCTTCCCGGACCTCAAGTCCGCTGACAGCCCGACGCAGACGGTGGGCGCAGCGCCCGTGTCCGGCTTCGGCAAGGTCGAGCACCTGAAGCCGATGCTGTCGCTCGACAACATCTTCGAGGATGAAGAGGTCGGCGAATTCCTCGGGCGTGTGCGGCGCTTTCTCGGCCTCGGGGCCGGCGAGAAGGTCGTCGTCACCGCAGAGCCGAAGATCGACGGCCTGTCGTGCAATCTGCTCTACGAGAACGGACGCCTGGTGCGCGCTTCGACACGCGGCGACGGGCAGGTGGGCGAGGACGTCACCGCCAATGTGCGAACCGTGGGCGATGTGCCCGAGATGCTGAAGGGCAAGGGGTGGCCGAAGCGCATTGAGGTCCGTGGCGAGATCTATATGAGCCACGAGGATTTCGCCGAGCTCAACAAGCGAGAGGCCGAGGCGGGCCGCAAGACCTTCGCCAATCCCCGCAACGCCGCCGCCGGCAGCTTGCGCCAGCTGGATCCTGACATCACGCGCGCCCGGCCGCTGCGCTTTTTCGCCTACGCCTGGGGTGACGTCTCCGAACCATTCGCGAAAACGCAGTGGGAGGCGGTGCAGGCTTTCGGCAAGTGGGGCTTTGCCATCAATCCCGAGATGAAGCGCGAAGACGGCGCCGAAGCCCTTCTGAAGGTCTATCACGCCATCGAGGCGCAGCGCGCCAGCCTCGGATATGACATCGACGGCGTGGTCTACAAGATCGACCGTCTCGACTGGCAGGAGCGGCTGGGTTTCGTGTCGCGCTCGCCGCGCTGGGCGATGGCGCACAAGTTTCCGGCCCAACAGGCGATCACGCAGCTGCTTGGCATCGACATCCAGGTCGGCCGCACCGGCAAGCTGGCGCCCGTGGCGCGGCTGCAGCCGGTGACCGTCGGCGGCGTGGTGGTGTCCAACGCGACCCTGCACAACGAGGACGAGATCGCCCGGCTTGGCGTCTGGGTGAAGGACTGGGTTGTCGTGCAGCGCGCCGGCGATGTGATCCCCCAGATTGTCCGCATCGTGCCAGAGAAACGGCCGAAGGATGCGCATCCCTTCAAGTTCCCCCACAAATGCCCGGCTTGCGGGTCGGCGGCCGAGCGCGGCGGATCGGGCGATGAGGAAGACGTCGACCGGCGTTGCACCGGCGGGCTGATCTGCCCGGCCCAGGCGGTGGGGCGGCTGGAGCATTTCGTTTCGCGCCGGGCGTTCGACATTGATGGTCTTGGCTCGAAGCAGATCGAACTGTTCTTCGGCGAGGGCGTCGTTACGGCGCCTCAGCACATCTTCACGTTGAAGGGCCGTATAGCCAGGGCCGGCAAGCCGCCACTGGAAGAGTGGGAAGGCTTTGGCGAGGTTTCGGCGCGCAATCTCTTCGCCGCCATCGACAAGGCGCGGACGCAGCCCTTTGCGCGCTTCCTCAATGCGCTCGGCGTGCGGCGGGTGGGCGAAACCAGTTCGCTGCTCATCGCGCGGCATTTCGGCTCCTTCGCTGCGCTGCAGGAGGCGATGTCGAAGGCCGGAGGCGAGCGGCCCAACGACGCCTTCCGGCGGCTGGAGGCGGTGGAGCGGCTTGGACCGGCGGCGCGCCTCGCGCTGCTTGATGCGGCTGGAGACTTGCCAAAATCGCCCCCGCAGTCGTTGGACTCCAGTCTTGAAGGGGCGGTCGCGGGCCTCGGGCTGAAGCTCAACAAGGCGGCGGTTTCGGCGCTGGCGGCGGAGTATGGCGACTGGCCGACATTCCGCAGCGAAATCATCTCGGCTTCGAAGGGCCGGCCGGGCGAGGGCTTTGCGGCCATCGCATCGATCGACGGACTGGGCGAGGCCGCGGCCGAGGCGCTGGTCGATTTCTTCGCCGAGCCACACAACAGGGAGATGATCGCCGCGCTGCTGAAACAGGTCACGGTGGAGGATTTCGAAGCGGCGAACACGGCCGGCAGTCCGGTTTCCGGAAAGACCGTGGTGTTCACCGGCACGCTGGAGAAAATGACGCGCGATGAGGCCAAGGCGAGGGCGCAGTCGCTGGGCGCCAAGGTGTCGAGCTCGGTGTCCAAGAAGACCGATTATGTGATCGCGGGACCGGGCGCCGGGTCCAAGCTGGCCGATGCCACGAAGCTGGGCGTGAAGGTGCTTACCGAGGACGAGTGGCTGAAGCTGGTTGGCGGCTGAGAGGCGCTTCAGAAGCGCTTGAACGGCTTGGGCGCCTGGGTGGCGCTGGCCTTGGCCACCATCTGGCCGGCGGGATCATAAAGCTCGGCCTCCATGAAGCAGGTGGACTTGCCCCATTTCAGCGCCCGCGCCTCGCATGTCGCCTTGCCGGCGAAGAGGGGACGCAGGAACGACACCTTCATCTCCAGCGTCGGCGCATTCATCGTGATGTTCGAGGCGATGATCGCGCAGGTGCTCATCGCCTCGTCCAGCATCGCTGCGATGAAGCCGCCCTGGATGGCGCCGGTCGGATTGGCGAAAGCGGGCACCGCCTCGAATTCCAGGCGAATGGTCATCCGTTCCTGGTCGACCGCGGTGAGCGCCATGCCGACTGTTTCGCTGCACGGCGGACGTTTCTTGGAATTGCGGAAGCGCGCCAGCATCGCTTCGTCGCTGACCCGGGGCGGACCGCCCGCGGCTTCATCCGGAGCGTCGGTCACTTCCGGCGGAAGGCGTCGAGGGAGACAACCGTGTTGCCTTCCTGCGCCTCGACATCGGGGGAGGCATCTGCCGGCCGCGAAAGCGGACCGGACGACGGCTGGGCCTTGCGCGGCTCGACCGCCAGCGTTTCACCAACCGGGCTCATCCCTTCCGGCGGGCGGAACTCGAGCGAAAAGCTCGTCGACGGATCGAAGAAGCGCGTCACGGCGGCGAAAGGCACCCGCAGATGCTGCGGCACGCCGCCGAATTTCAGGATGATCTCAAAGCGGTCGTCGTGGACCTCGAAGTCCCAGTACTGATGCTGGATGACGATCGTCATCTCGTCGGGGAAGCGGTCCTTGAGATGATCGGCCATCTGCACGCCAGGCGTGCGCGTACGGAACGTGATGTAGAAGTGGTGCTCGCCGGGCAGGGCGCCGAGGCCGGACACTTTCCTGAGGGCGGCGCGCATGACGCCGCGGGCAGCCGCATCGCGTGCGTCTTCGACCAGCGACTGATAGCCGATGTAATCCTTCGGTGTCGCGCCGCGGTCCAATTAGCCCTCCCTCGCTGTTCTCAGCCTCTAGCAGTGTGGCGTTGATCAGGTAAATCCGGTTCTATCCGAAGGCGAGCAATTTTGCGTTGTCTCGTCTGGCTATAAAGATAGCTGGATTCCATATCCGTCGAGCGTCCTCTGCAAACAAATCACTTCCCTGAGTGAGCAAGGGGTCTATCGTATCGTCATGGCCAAGCCGCCGAAGCCTTACCGCTCGCGCAAGGTCGGGAACCGGACCCTGTCTCCCGAAACCCTCATGATGGGATTCGGACACTCCCCTGCGCTTTCCGAAGGCGCTCTCAAACTGCCGCTCTTCCAGACCTCCACCTTCGTGTTTCGCACGGCGGAAGAGGGAAAAGCCTTTTTCGAACTGGCCTATGGCCTACGCGAAAAGCACCAGGGCGAAGAGATAGGGCTCATCTATTCGCGCATCAACAACCCCAATCTGGAAGTTCTGGAAGATCGCCTGGCGGTCTGGGACCAGGCCGAGAAATCGCTGTCATTCGCGTCCGGCATGGCGGCGATTTCGACGGCGATGTGGTCGTATCTGCGGCCGCGCGACACATTCGTGTTTTCCGAGCCAGTCTATGGGGGCACGGAATTTCTTGTGCACAACATCCTGCCCCAGTTCGGAATCGAAGGCGTCGGCTTCATGGCCGAATCGGGCGCGGACGGTTTTCGCGAGGCTGCACAGAAGGCGGTCGCCCTTGCCGGGAAGACAGGCGGCCGGGTGGGCGTGATCTATGTCGAGACGCCCGCGAACCCGACAAACGGCCTGGTGGACATCGCGCTTGCGCGGCAATTGTCCGAAAGCATGGCGACACCCGCGGGCCGGCCGGCCGTGCTCGTCGACAACACGTTCCTCGGGCCGCTCTGGCAGACGCCGCTGTCGCTGGGCGCAGATCTCAGCATCACGTCGCTTACCAAATATGTCGGCGGCCATTCCGATCTCATCGCGGGAAGCGTGTCGGGCGAGGAAGCCTGGCTCGCGCCGGTGCGTGTCATGCGGACCATACTGGGCACAATGGGCGATCCGCATACGGCATGGCTGCTGTTGCGCTCGCTGGAGACGCTGAAGCTTCGCATGGACGCGGCGGCCGCCGGAGCGAAGATCGTGGCCGAGTACCTCGCGAACCATCCGCGTGTGAAGTCTGTCTGGTATCTCGGCTTCCTGCCGGAGGATCATCCCGACCGGCCGCTCTACGAGCGTCAGTGCCGGTCGCCAGGATCGACCTTCTCCTTCGAGGTGAAGGGCGGCGAAAAGGAAGCCTTCGCCGTGCTGAACGCTCTCAAGGTGATCAAGCTGGCGGTCAGCCTCGGGGGCACGGAAACGCTGGCTTCCCATCCGGCGGCGATGACGCATTCGGACGTGCCGCCGGAAAGCCGCGCGCGCCTCGGCATAACCGAGGCGCTGATCCGGCTGTCGATCGGGGTCGAGGACCCCGCCGACCTTGTCGCCGATCTGGAGCAGGCGCTGAGCGCCTGACCCGGCTTATTTCTTCGAGATCAATATCCAGGCTTTGGCCAGGTTTTCCGCACCATTGTCGGACTTCACCTCGGCCCAGGTCTTGCGCGCCTCTTCCTTCTTGCCGGATTTGTACTGCGCAAGTCCAAGATCAAGCTTGGCGTAGGCGATCTGGCCCGCGTCCAGGCCGCCCTTGTCCATGCCCTTGCCGATCAGCTCGATCGCCTTGGCGTAGTTGCCCGCGCCCAGATAGGTGTCCGCGACGGCGAGATAGCGATCGCCCTTGCCGGCGGCGGCAGCGTCCTTCTCACGCCCCGCAAGGCCGGTCGCTTCGTCGGTTTTCGCGTCCGATTGCGCCTTGCCGTACATGCTCTTGTAGCGGGCGACCTTCGAGGGATCGATGCCGGAGAACGAGGTCTTGTTCAGCGCATCGAAGATCTTGGCCGATTCAGCCGGGTTCTCGCGCGAGATCGCCGCTTCGCCCATTTCCGCCTGTTCGAGCGGCTTCAGCTTCACGCCGGCGGCGACGAGGGCGCGCTGGACGTCGAGCATGTTGTTGGCGCGATCGAAGTGCGGCGCGCTGGTTGCGCGGTTGATCAGGATTTCGAGGTTGGCGGAGCTGGGATAGTCCGCAGCCGTGCGTTCCACCGTGGCGTAGAAGTGGTCGTTGTCCTTCTGCTCGAAATAGGCGCGCTGAACGATCTGGTACCAGCCTTCCTTCGGCTTCTTGCCGTCCTTCTTGGAAATCTCGATCGCCTTGTCGGCGTAGGAAATAGCGTCCTTGAAGTTCTTGTGCTGCAGCGCGTCGCTGGCGACGTAGGCGTTCTGTTCGGCCGAACCGCCGTAATCCTTGATCAGGTCGCGCGTCATCGACACGGCCTTGGCCTGGTTGTGTGTCTGGTCATAGAGGCCGGCGAGCGTCGTGCGGTGGTTCTTGACGACGTTCGCGGGCAGGCCGCCGATCGCCAGCTGGTTCTCAAGCGACTTGATCAGTTCGGTCTTGTCGCCGAGGCCGGAGTAGCAGGCTGTTTTCAGTTGCTCGATCGCCAGCTTCTCGCTCTTGCTGGAGGCGTGCGGCTCGGCCTGTGCGAGCTTCGAGAGCGCGCCCTTGTAATCCTTGCTCTGGATGAGATCGCGCGCCGCCATGTAGGGCTCGCCGAATTCACGCGACACTTTCGCCTGTGCGACGGCAGGTGGAGCGACAATGCCGCTGATCGCCGCCGTGCTGACGGCGCCGGCAAGACCAAAGGCGATTACAGACAGAATTCGTGTGCGCATGAGTTCTTCAGACCGTAACTTTGATGATTTGCCCAACCCGAAACCAATTGGGACCATAGAGTAACTCTGAAGCCGATTCCACCTCCAACCTCACATCAGATGCTGTGGCGCTGCGGCGCCCGGCGGTGCGTCATTCTCGACCCCCGGCGCCGCCAGTGTTAGCACTCGCTCTGGCGGCGAAGGCCCGGGCGCGCCTTGTCGCCGTCAAGCGAGGCGGCGGACAGCAGATGCACGACACAGGCGCACCCCCATCGATCGATACGGCGCGGGGCTTTGTGCCGGAAACCATCACGCCGCCCGAGCGGCCGCTGGGGCTGGTGCGCGGGCTGCTGCAGATGGTCGACAATCCGCTGCGGGTCTGGCCGCGCGCGATGTACGAAAATCCCTACCACGGCGTGCGGTGGCTGGGGCGTACGTTCCATTACATGCGCAGCCCGGACCACATGAAGGCCATCTTTCTCGATCATGTTGACGTGTTCGAGAAATCGCCTTTCCAGCGAAGGCTGGTGCAGCCGGCGACCGGCGACGGGCTGTTGTCGGCGGTGGGCGAGCACTGGAAATTCCAGCGGCGTGCGGCCTCGCCGGCGTTTCGCATCGATGCGCTGCGGGCTCTGGTTCCGGCCTTCTCGTCCTCCGCATCGGCCACCGTGGGGCGCATCAGGGCGGCGCCGGCCGGCGCGCCTGTCGATGTGATGGGCGAGATGCAGCATGCGACGCTGGACGTGATCGTCGAGACCATGCTGGGCGGGGAAGACCCCGGTTTTCGCTACGATCGCGTGTCGCAATCGGTCAGCGACTACATGGAAAGCATGGGCCATCCGGACATGCTGGACATGTTCGGCGCGCCGCACTGGCTGCCAAGGCCATGGGCGCAGAAGGGCAGGCGGGCCGCGGCCGGGCTGAAGCAGGCGGCGGTGAACGCGCTGGAGCGGCGGCGCGCGGCGGGTGAGGACCGCAACGACCTGCTCGGCCTGCTGATGGCGGCGCGCGATCCCGAAACCGGACGGGGCCTGTCGGACATCGAGCTGCGCGACAATATCGTGACGTTCATCGGCGCAGGCCACGAAACGACGGCGCTGGCGCTGACCTATTCGCTCTACCTGATCGCCAACGCGCCCGAGGTGCAGGACCGGCTGCTCGCTGAGGTGCGCGCGGTCGCGGGCGATGCGCCGGTTGACGCCGGCATGGTGGAGGCGATGCCCTTCCACGAGCAGGTCATCAAGGAGGCGATGCGGCTTTATCCGCCCGTCGCGCTGATTGACCGGATGGCGACACGGGATATCCGGCTCGGCGACATCGAAATGAAAAAGGGCGACCTGGTGTTCGCCCTGATCTACGTGATGCACCGGCACAAGCTGCTGTGGGACCGGCCAGAGGCGTTCGATCCGGACAGGTTCTCGGCGGACCGGTCGGGCGGGCTGCAGCGCTTCCAGTACATGCCGTTCGGCGCGGGGCCGCGCATCTGCATCGGCATGAAGTTCGCCTACATGGAGGCGGTGGCGATCCTCGCGACGCTGGTGCGCGCCCTGCGGTTCCTGCCCAATCCGGATTTCCGCGTGGCGCCGAATATCCGCATCACGCTTCGGCCCGAGGGCGGCATGAAGCTGTTCGTCGAGCCGCGCTGACCGCGCACGCGCCAAACGCTCCACGACGCGGGGTGCGCCTGGAGGGAAGCTGCCATCTCGCCCTCATGTGGAGGGCCGGGGACGCGGGGAACCCACGTCGGGTTGTTAGTCCGGGTGCGCCGTTGCCGGCGCTTGATGGCGCGGATCGCCCCACGTCCCCGCGGCCTGTTCTCGCCGGCCTCGCACAGGCCAGTCTTGTATGGGGAGGTCTTTCACTCCCCTGGCGTTGGACGCCGGCGGCGTGCGGGCCGGGGCTGTTCGCCCCCGGTCCCCGGAAACACTCCTGCGCCTGGA
>WGLW01000009.1 GCA_016125405.1 Alphaproteobacteria bacterium
GCAACCACTCGCTCACGGATGTCTTCTGAATACGGCCTCGCCATGGCTCATCCTTCCCAGGTCCGAATCACCGGGTAAGACTCGCCCCACTGTCGCCGTTTGGGAATCCCCAGATTCCTTCAGACCGGAAAATGCTTTAGTTCGGGGTTAGCCAGTGTCTGGAGCGGACGCCGGGCGGACGCGTGGAAGAAGGACCGGCGATGATGCGTAGTCCAGCAGCCTGTCTTGTCCTTGCCGCCGGCCTTTGTGTCGCGGTGTGCGCCGCCCTGCCGGCGAGCGCGCAGACCAAGGCGATTGGCCGCTACAAGGACTGGCGCGTCTACACCGAGGGCACGGGCAAGAACCAGATCTGCTTCGCCGCAACCTCGGCGGAGGACGCCTCGCCGAAGAATGTCGATCATGGCGATGTCGATTTCTTCGTGGCGACGTGGAAATCGGGCTCGGCCTCGAACCAGCCCAGCCTGCGCGTCGGCTATGACCTGCGCACGGATCTGGCGCCGCGGGCGAGCGTCGGCCGCGACCGCTTCCGCATGTATGCGTCCGGGTCGGAGGCTTTCTTTCCCGACGGCGAGGAAAGCTCGCTGATCAAGGCGGTGAAGAAGGGCAGGGAGCTGCGCATCGAGGCTGTTTCGAAAAAGTCCGAGCGCACGGCCTACAGCTTTTCGCTGCAGGGCTCGACGGACGCCATCGAGAAGGCGCACGCGCTCTGCCGGTAATCACCGCCGACCCTGGCCGCTGGCTCTGACTGCCGGCGCCTCAGCGTTTCTTCTTCGCGGCTTTCTTCGTCTTCTTTGTGGCCGCTGATTTTGCGGTCGCCTTACTGGCGCGGGGCGCCTTGCCGTGCGCTTCGGGCGCGCATTTGGGACAGCGGCAACGGCCGGCCAGGCTCTCGTCGAAATACTCCGAGCCGTAATTGTAGCTGAGTTCTTCGCCCGCCTTGATGTTGCGCTTGGAGCTGATGAAGACGCGCCGCCGGATCACGTCGGGCTCGCAGTTCGGCACGCAGGAGTGGTTGATGTAGCGCGCGAGGTTCCAGCGCGGGGCGCCGTCCAGGGCGCCGCTCGGGCCGATGTCGAACAGGTAGACCGAGCGGCTCTTCTGGTATTCCGCCTCGGTGAGGAGGTTCCCGACATATTCGATGACGCGCTTGCCCTTCGGGATCGGCTCAAGCGCAAAGAGGCCGAGGCCTGCGCTGGAGCGCCTCACCGCCAGCTTGTACGGGCTGGGGGCTTTCGCCGGGGTGGCCGTCTTTGTCGTGGAACGTGACGAGTCGCCGAGCGCCAATCGAATATCTCCAAAGGTCAGGATTGCCGTTGCAGAAATCGCTTGGCGAACGCCGCAGCGCAAGCCCCCCGACATGTGAACGTTGACGCAGGCGGGGCTCGGCGGCGCGGAGACCTCGGCGTTGTGCAAAATTGCGCGCACATGGCTATTCCGCCGCCAGCCGGCAACGCTAGGATCGTGCGTTCCGGGGAGGGACGCCCATGGAGAGCAGCGAGCAGGCCGGGACGGATGGGTCCGCCGGGCCACGCAGGCAGTCAGAGGGTCGGTCGGGCGGCAAGTTCACGCTGGCCGCCGTCGCCTCGACCATCTCGGCGTTTGTCGCCGTCTTCGGCGCCAACTGGTTCAACGCCGCCAAGCTCAACATCGACCAGGCCGACCTTGCGATGCGCTATGCGCAGTTCGCGCGGGGCGACGGCACGACGCCGCCCGGCCTGGAGGAGAAGGTGTTCGTGATGAACGCCATGGCGGCCGCCGGCTTCGGGCAACTGGCGCAGCAGGCCCGGCGCGAGGCGCGCGACGCACAGGTGAGGCGCATCACCGATGCACAACTCGACGAGCCGGTGCATCCCTCCTTGAATATCGGCATACCCGGACTGACCGTGGGGCAGCTCGAAACCATTCTCGCCTTCGTCAATGTATTTGAGACGGGAAAGATACGCGGGGACTATTCCGGGTTGTCCCATAGTCCTGAAGGCGCCGGGGGTCTCAGTTACGGACTTCACGGGTTTTCGCTGACCAGCGGCGCCCTCTACACGGTTGTGGCGGCTTATACGGAAGCAGACGGCGCGCGATACGCGGACGCGTTGCGACCCTACCTCGACCGGATAAAGGCCCGGGACCGTTCGCTTGCCGATGACGCGAATTTCTTGAGCGTCTTGCGGGCTGCGGGCCAGGACCCGGTCATGCAAAGCACGCAACTTGAGGTCTCGCTGAAGGGGTACTTCATGCCGACCTTCGCCAAGGCCCAGGAACTCGGCTTGCGGCAGCCGCTCAGCTACGCGGTGGTCTACGATTCCTACATAAATAGCGGTCGTCTCAACATGTACGATCGCACCGTCGCTCAGGTCGGTCCGCTCAACGGAGCGAACGAGAAGGAATGGATTGCGGCCTATGTCGCCACGCGCAAGGAATGGCTGGCGGAGCGCTTTCCGCAGCTTGTGCCGCGAATGGAGACGTTCGAGCGGTTGATCGCGGCAGACAACTGGTCACTGACGCTTCCAGTCTCTGTTCTTCTGAATCCGAGCCACGAGGTTACGATCCGCCGTGAGGACCTGACTGGCGATGCATTGGTGCGCGCCAATACGGACGCCGTGCTGAAGGATGCGCTGGCGAACGATTCGGACGGAGCGGGGTTCTTCGAACGGGCCGGCGCCAGCCTTGACGCCATGTTCAAAAGCCGAAAGCGGGCTCCAGCGGCGCCCTCGATCCAGCCTGCGACACCGGACGATACGATTGCCTCACCCAGAGAGGCGGGCACGGTTGTCAAACCTGCCCAGCCCGCTGCAACCACACACTAGATCGCGATCTCTCGGCGGCCGAGCTTGCCGCTCAGGTTGGCGAGCACGCGGTCCATCGGCGTATCCTCGGTCAGCATCGGCGCGTCATCGCCCAGCGCGTCGATGAAGTCGTGGATCGGCTTGCCGACGCGGGCGCGGGTGAGCTGGCCGTCGCGTTCGCGCAGGCGGATCGCCTGGATGCAGGCGAGGGTGTGCGCCGCCAGCACCTGTTCGGTCAGCTCCAGCACGCGGATGGCGTCGCGGGCGGCGATGGTGCCCATCGAGACCTTGTCCTGGTTGTGGCATTCGGTTGAGCGCGAGAAGACCGATGCCGGCATGGTCAGCTTCAGCGCCTCGGCGGTCCAGGCGGAGACGGCGATCTGGATCGCCTTGAAGCCGTGGTTGATCGGCGCCCGTTCGCCCGTTGCGCCCGTGAGATTCGAGGGCAGGCCGTTGTTGAACTTCTCGTCGACCATCAGGGCGAGTTGCCGGTCGGCCAGGTCCGCAACGTTGGCGACCAGCGTCTTCAGCCCATCCATCGCAAAGCAGATATGGCCGCCGTAGAAATGGCCGCCATGCAGCACTTCGCCGGTATCGGGGTCGATCAGCGGATTGTCGTTGGCCGAGTTGATCTCGGTTTCGAGGAGCTTGCGGAAGGCGGGCAGCATGTCCTCCAGCACGCCGATGACGTGTGGCGCGCAGCGGATGGAATAGCGGTCCTGCAGTCGCGTCGGCGCATGCTCGCGGTCGAAGGCGGCGAGATCGTCGCGGATGCGGCGGGCGATTTCGGCCTGCCCGGGATGTGGCTTGGCTCGGAACAGCGGCTCGTCGAAATGGCGCGGATTGCCCTGCAACGCGATCAGCGCCATCGCCGTGAGGCGGGATGACAGGCGCGAAACGTTGTCGGCGCGCATCCAGGCGAGGGCGCCAAGGCCGGTCATGACGGCGGTGCCGTTCATGATCGCGAGGCCTTCTTTCGGGCGCAGCACGATCGGCTTGAGGCCGGCCAGCTTGAAGGCGGCGGCGCTCACCATGCGTTCGCCGCGGAACAGCACCTCGCGCTCGCCCGCCAGTGCGCCCGCGATGTAGGACAGCGGCGTCAAGTCGCCGGAGGCGCCCACCGAGCCTTCGGCAGGGATTAGCGGCAGGATGTCGTTGGCGATCATGTCGCCGAGCAGCTGCGCAAGTTCGACGGAAACGCCGGACCAGCCGCAAGTGAGCGAGGCAAGGCGCACGGCCATCACCGCGCGCGTTTCGTCCGGATCGAGGAACCGGCCAAGGCCGCAGCCATGAAAGCGGGTCAGGTTGAGCGGCAGCTGCCGGATGAGCTGGTCGCGCACCTCGGTGGTGCAGCTGTCGCCATAGCCGGTGGTCACGCCATAGATGACGCCCTCGCGCGCCAGTACCTCGTCGACCAGCCCGGCGGAGCGGGCCAGCCTGTCGCGGAGCGCTCCCTCGGGCCAGAGACGCGCTGCGCCTGCGGTGCGGGCGGCGGCCCAGACGTCTTCCAGCGAAAGGGGCTCGCGGCCGACCTCAATCATATGTGACAAAACAGTTTTCCCGCATAAATTTCGGGCGCTAGCCTCCCCGAAGCGAGGAGCGATACGGGCTCGATGCGGACGAAGCAAGCCGCAGGCTGACGCAGGGCCGAACCTGTGGCCGATACGCTTCATGACGGGGCTGCACTCGATTTCCCGGTCCTTTGCGGCTATCTGGGGCCAGCCATGGCCATCGAGCTTGATCTTTCGCATCGCGCGCCTGCCGCACCGACGGGCGCCGGTCCCGCCAACCTGCTTGGTTTGGGCCGCGAGGGCCTGCGCGCGGCGATGATCGCCGCCGGCGTCGAAGAGAAGAAGGCGCGCATGCGCGCCGGCCAGCTCTGGCGCTGGATGTATCACTACGGCGTTGGCGATTTCTCCGGCATGACCGACGTGGCCAAGGAGATGCGCGCGAAGCTGGGCGAGCATTTTTACCTGGCCCGGCCCGCGATCAACGCCGCGCAGGCGTCGGTCGACGGCACGCGCAAGTGGCTGGTGGGCTATGGGCCGAATGTCGAGGCCGAGTGCGTCTACATTCCCGATGTCGGCAAGGCGGGGGCGCTGTGCGTGTCCAGCCAGGTGGGCTGCACGCTGACCTGCACGTTCTGCCATACCGGAACGCAGACGCTGGTGCGCAACCTTTCCGCCGCCGAGATTGTCGGCCAGGTCATGATCGCCCGCGATGCGCTTGGCGAGTGGCCGACGTCCAACGAGAACCGCCTGCTCACAAACATTGTTTTCATGGGCATGGGCGAACCGCTCTACAATCTCGACAATGTCGTCGAGGCCATCGACACGATCGCAGACGGCGACGGCATCTCGATCTCGAAACGCCGCATCACCGTTTCCACCGCGGGCGTGGCCCCGAAAATTCCGGAACTGGGCAAGCGCACCGGCGCCATGCTGGCGATCAGCCTGCACGCCACCAATGACGACCTGCGCAACGAACTCGTGCCGATCAACCGGAAGTACAACCTGAAAGAGCTGTTCGACGCGATCCGCGCCTATCCGGATCTGTCCAACTCGAAGCGCGTGACGTTCGAATACGTCATGCTGAAGGGCGTCAACGACACGCTGGCCGAGGCGCGCGACCTTGTGAAATTGCTCAAGCACGTGCCGGCGAAGATCAACCTCATCCCGTTCAATCCCTGGCCGGGCGCCAAG
This sequence comes from Alphaproteobacteria bacterium, assembly GCA_016125405.1. Taxonomy (GTDB): domain Bacteria; phylum Pseudomonadota; class Alphaproteobacteria; order Caulobacterales; family Hyphomonadaceae; genus UBA7672. Next base: position 5,483 of record WGLW01000009.1, read on the forward strand.
TACGAGTGCTCGGACTGGGAAACCATCGAGGCGTTCGCCGAAGTGCTGAACCGCGCCGGTTACGCGAGCCCGATCCGCACGCCGCGGGGCAGGGACATCCTGGCCGCCTGCGGCCAGCTGCGGTCGGAAAGCGTGAAGGAGCGCGCGAGCGAGCGGCTGGCCCGCCGGCTCGCCGAGAAGGAAGGATCTGCGCCTTGATGCGCCATGCGATGGGTTTGCTGGTCCTCGCCGGCCTGGCGCCGCCGGTTCACGCGCTCGGCGTGCGGGACGACGTTTCGGCGGTGGTGAACCGGTATGTCGATCTGTTCGACCGCGGCGACGCCTCCGCACTGGCGCACGATATCTACCGCATCGATGGCGTGTCCGCCGACGCCAAGCAGACTGAACTGGCGGCGCAGTTCAAACATCTTACCGACGAGCAGTTCAGCAATATCGAACTCTACGGCGTCGATATCTGTCCGGCGGGCGACGACCACGCGACGGCGCTGATGCGGTTCGGCCTGCGCTACACGTTTGGCGGGCTGATGCCGCCAGGCGACCAGGCGAAATCGCTGGATCTCGCCAAGACGGCCGATGGCTGGCGCATCACAGGCGAAACCGCCGCGCCATTCGACCAGAAGCTTTCCTGCAAGGATGACCCGGCGCCATGACGTTTCGCTCGATCTTCGTTCCAGTCGTCCTGATCCTGGCTGGCTGCGCGAGCGCGCCGTCCGAGAACGCGGACGTGCACGCTTTCATGGTGGGCTACACTCAGGCGTGGAATGCGCATGACGCCGCGAAGATCGCGCGCGACTATTATCGCATGGGTCCCGGCGTCGAGGACCAGCAGGCCAGCCTGACCCGGTCATTCGAAGGACTGGTCGCGCAGGGGTATGACAAGTCGGACATTCACGAGATCAAGACGTGCATCACCGGTCCGGACACGGCGTGGGCCGGAATGCACTTCACGCGCCTCAAGGCGAACGGCGAACCCTTGCCGCCGAAGGATCGCGCCAGCCAGTACAACCTGAAGAAATTCGCTGACGGCTGGCGCATCACAAAGCTGATGGGCGGCGACGCCAGCAAGCCGCTGGCTTGCCCGGCGGCGGGGGCCGCCTCCTAGACCGCTCGTCGTTTGTTGTTCAGGGCTTGTTGTTCAGACGGGCGCTTCGCTCGGCACTACGGCGAAACCGCCGGTCCCCGGATCGCGCCAGTGCAATTCTCCCCGACCGATCGAGAACCACGCGCCATCGAGATTGAGTTGCCCGTCCGCGACCGCGTCGCGCACGAACGGGAATGACATGAGGTTGGCGAGCGACTGGCCCACGGCGCCATGCTCGACCGCTTCCTGCCAGTCCGTCTTAGATACGGAGGGATTCGAAAGCACCGCATCGCGCGCTTCCGTCATGATCTCGACCCACGGCGCGATGAAGCGGCCGACCGGGCGGGCGGCCGCGGCGGCGATCGAGGCGGCGACGCCGCCGCATCCGCCGTGACCCATCACCACGATCTCCTTCACCTTGAGGATCGTGACGGCGAATTCCAGCGCCGAGGAAACGCCGTGAAGCCCCGCAGTTTCCTCATACGGCGGCACGAGCGCGGCGACGTTGCGCACAACGAACAGTTCGCCCGGCGCGCCGTCGAAGATCATGGCGGGATCGGCGCGGCTGTCGGCGCAGGCGATAATCATGGTCGCGGGCTGTTGGCCGTCGCGCAGCTCGCGAAAGAGCTGCGACTGCTCGCGATACCGTCCCTGCCGGAACCGGCGGTAACCGGCGATGAGGCCCTGCGCGTCTTCGGCGAAGTCGGTCATGGGGCTCCTTGTCGTGGTCTGGATCAGGGTCTGGCGCAGTAAATTCGGTTGCGGACCTATAGCAGCGGCGGCGAGCCGGCAAACCCTGCGCCGGCCGGGGTGATTGCGGTAACCATGAAGTCCGGCGCCGATGGATTGACCAGCGGCGTCCTTTGCCGGACAAGGAACGCCTAGTTCCGTTAGGCCCCGTTTTGGGACGAAACCCCGATGTCCGAGCAGGATCTGCCTCCAGAGGCGGTGGAAGAAGGCGAAAAACGCCGCGTGGGGCCGCGTCGCAGCGAGGCCTCGACCAACGCCGTGCTTCATGCGGCCTATATCGAGCTGAGCGAGCATGGCTGGCGCGGCTTTTCTGTCGACCGCGTCGCCAAGAATGCGCGTGCGTCCAAGCAGACGATCTATCGCTGGTGGAAATCGGCCGCGTGTCTTTCGGTCGATGCTGCGCTCGGACGGCTGGCGGCGGTGCGGACGCCTGTGGGCGTGGACTCGGCGCCGGCCGATGTGAGGGACCGCGTGGCGGCGCTGATCGAACCCATGCTGCTCGCGGTGAGAACGGGCGACGGCGCCCATGCCTGGCGCGGCGCGCTCTTGGCGGCGGCGGACGATCAGGATGCAGGGGAAACTTTCCGCGCCTGGTTTTCGGAGAAGGTGAAGATCCCGCTGCGCCACATCCTCGCCGAACAGGCGCTCAAGGGCGCGATCCGCCGTGACTGGGACATTGATCTCGCGACCGAGCTGCTGTTCGGTCCGATCTGGCACCGCCTGATCGCGATGCGCGGCCCGGTGCCGGAAAGCTATTCCCGCCGGCTGGTCGAAAGCGTCCTCAAGGCGCTGGCGCCGAACTGAGACGCCGGGCGAGAGGCCATCAAGGAGCCTCTCGACAGGCATGGAAATAGCGCCTATATGGCGCTCCAACAGTTCACAACTTGAAGCGGCGGCCCCGGGAACTGGGCCGCCGCTTCCAGTTTCAGGCCCGGAGTCCCCGGGCGAAAGTCTGGGAACGGAGACAGCCCCGACCCATGCGGGCGCAGAGCGAACTCGAAACGCGGATCCTCGCGATGATCGAACCCACGGCTCAGGGCCTGGGGCTTGATGTCGTGCGTGTCCGGGTGACAGGCGCGCGCCGGCCCGTGCTGCAGATCATGGCCGAAAAGCCGGACGGCACGATGGATGTCGAGGACTGCGCGCGGCTGTCGCGCCGGATTTCGCCCATTCTCGAAACCGAGGACCCGATCGCTGGCGAATACGCGCTTGAGGTTTCCTCGCCGGGCATCGACCGTCCGCTCACGCGCGTCGGCGATTTCGGTAAATGGATCGGCCATGAAGTCCGGATCGAGATTGCTTACCCGGTCGACGGGCGCAGGCGGTTTCACGGCTTCATCGACGGCGAGAAAGATGGCGTCGTCACGGTCACGCTGAAGGAGGGTGGGGTCGCCTCCATTCCGGTGAACGAGATGAGCAAGGCGCATCTGGTTCTCACCGACAAGCTGATCAAGGCGGCGCAGGCCGCCGAGATCGGCGATCCGGACGATCTGGCAGACGACTTCGACGAGGTTGATGTCGAGGCCGAAGACACCGAAACATCGCTGGCGCATGCCGGCTCCGATACCGAAGACAGGGAGTAGTTTCATGGCCGCCGTCGGCGTTTCCGCAAACCGGGCCGAAATCCTGCAGATCGCCAACGCGGTCGCCCAGGAGAAGTCCATAGACAAGCGCATCGTGCTTGAGGCGATGGAGGAGGCGATCCAGAAAGCCGCGCGCTCGCGCTACGGCCTCGAGCACGACATCCGCGCCGAGATCAACGCGGACTCGGGCGAGACCCGTCTCTGGCGCGTGCAGACGGTGGTTGAAGAGGTCGAGAACCCGATCACCCAGCTCAATCTGGAAGACGCCAAGAAGATCGATCCGGAAGCCGAACTCGGCAACGAATTCCGCGAGGAGCTGCCGCCGTTCGAATTCGGGCGCGTCGCAGCCCAGACGGCCAAGCAGGTCATCACCGGCAAGGTTCGCGATGCAGAGCGTGATCGCCAGTACAACGATTTCAAGGACCGCGTCGGCGAAGTCATCAACGGAACGGTGAAGCGCGTCGAGTATGGCCACGTCATCGTCGACCTCGGCCGCGCCGAAGGCGTGATCCGCCGCAATGACGGCATCCCGCGCGAGAATTTCAACACGGGCGACCGCGTGCGGTCGTACCTCTACAAGGTGGTTCGCGAGGCCAAGGGCCCGCAGATCTTCCTCAGCCGCGCCCACCCGAGCTTCATGATCGCTCTCTTCGCGCAGGAAGTGCCGGAGGTCTATGAGGGCGTCATCGAGATCAAGGCGTGCGCACGCGACCCTGGCAGCCGCGCCAAGATCGGCGTGTTCAGCCACGATAATTCGATCGACCCGGTCGGCGCTTGCGTCGGTATGCGCGGTGCGCGCGTTCAGGCGGTGGTGTCCGAACTTGGCGGCGAGAAGATCGACATCATCCCGTGGTCGCAGGACGACGCCACCTTCATCGTCAACGCACTGCAGCCGGCGGAAGTCTCCAAGGTTGTCATCGACGAGGAAGAAGGCCGCGTCGAGGTTGTCGTCGAGGAGAGCCAGTTCCCGCTCGCTATCGGGCGGCGCGGCCAGAACGTGCGTCTCGCTTCGCAGCTCACCGGCTGGCAGATCGACCTCACCACCGAGGCGGCCGACAGCGAGCGCCGCCAGCGCGAATTCAAGGAGCGCACGGACCTGTTCCAGAAGGCGCTGGACGCAGACGAGACGCTGGCCCAGCTGCTGACCTCGGAAGGCTTCGAAACGGTCGAAGAGATCGCCTATGTCGATCTCGAAAGCTTCGCCACGATCGAGGGCTTCGACGAGGAAGTCGCCTCCGAGCTTCAGGAGCGTGCACGCGAGTATCTCGAAAAGCTCGCCGCCGAGCTGGACGCCAAGCGCAAGGAGCTGGGCGTCACCGACGATGTGGCCTTCATGGAGGGCGTGACGCCGGCCATGGCGGTGACGTTCGGCGAGAATGACGTGAAGACGATCGACGATCTCGCAGGGCTCGTGCCGGACGACCTGATCGGCTGGAAGGAGCCGGGTCCGGATGGCAAGCAGAAATTCCAGCCGGGTCTGCTTGAGAAAGGCGAAATGAGCCGCGAGGATGCGGAACTGTTCATCCTGAAAGCGCGCGTGGTCGCCGGCTGGGTCGAGCCCCGGGCGCTTGAGGATGCGCTGGCTGCCCGCGCCGCCGCCCTCGACGCCGAAGAGGCCGAACTCAATGCGGCCGGCATGGTTGAAGACAGCGTGACGTCGCGCGCTGAGGAACTGTTCGCGAAAAGGAGCCCGGATGACGCCGGCAGCGCAGAACAGTCATGATCAGGATCTGACCGCAACCACGGACGAGGTCGAGACCGACGCGGGCCCGGCGAGTGCTTCCGCCCGCAGCGGGGGTCGATTCGCGTCGGCAAACGATGCGCCTACGGCGAACGGGCGACGCTGCATCGCAACGATGGAGCGGCGCGACCCTGCGTCGATGATCCGCTTTGTCCTGTCTCCCGCCGCGGAGGTGACGCCGGATATCGCCGGCCGCCTGCCGGGCAGGGGGGCGTGGGTCTCCGCCAGCCGCGAAGCGGTCGATCTGGCCGTGAAAAAAGGCGCCTTCTCGCGGGCGTTCCAGGCGCAGGCCAAGGCGCCATCCGGTCTGGCGGACATGGTGGAGGGCCTGCTCGCGAGGCGGGTTCTCGACATGCTGGGTCTGGTGAAACGGTCAGGCGACCTCATATTGGGCTTTGAGCAGGTGCGCGATGCCGTGCGCACTGCGCGTCCGGCGTGCCTGATCGAGGCTTCGGACGGTTCGGAAGACGGGCGGGGCAAGCTTCTCGGGCTGGCGCGGGCGATTTACGCTGAAAGTGGTCGTGAACCGCCCGTGGCGGGCTGTTTTTCGGCCGAAGAAATGGGCATGGCCTTGGGGCGCGGGCGTGTGATACATGCTTGCCTCAAGCAGGGCCGGTTTGCGCAAGCCTGGATGGGGGAATTGGCCCGTCTGGGGGGCTTCAGGCGTGTCTGGCTGGATGACAGGCCAGATGCAGCGGCAAACGCCAGGAGATCTCGTTCCGGCGCGCATGGACCGGACGTGAATAGTTGACGACACCGAGCCCGCTCTCCCCGGGGTCTTTCCCTGGGATAGCAGGCTGCAAACCAAAGCTGAGTGAATGACCGACACGAAAGACGCAGACAACACAGGACGGCGCCCGCTCACCGTGGGCCGCAAGACCGACAAGGGCACCGTGAAGCAAAGCTTCTCTCACGGGCGCTCGAAATCGGTCGTGGTCGAGACCAAGAAAAAGCGCGTCGTGGTCACGCCCGGCGCACAGCCAAAGATCGTGCGGCCAGAGCCCGAGAAACCCGCGGCGCACAATCCGCTCGCCGCCGCAGAAAAAGCCGCCGGCAAGCGTGGCCTGTCCGAAGCCGAACTCAAGGCCCGTCAGGCCGCGCTGCAACAACGCCGCGCCGACGACGAGCGCCGCCGCATCGAGCAGGAAGCCATCGAAGAGGGCAATCGCCGCCGCGAGGAAGCGCGCAAGCTCGCCGCCGAAGAAGAGAAACGGCGCAGCGAACAGGCTGTCGCCCGCGAAGCCGACGACGGGGATGACGAGGAAGGCGGCCGCCGTGGCGGTCGTGGCGGAGCCGAGCGTTCCGCGCCCGTGCGCCCGCGTCCCGAAGGCCCTGTCCGGGTTCGTCCGGATGGCCCGGCGGCGCGGACCGGCGCGCCAGGCGAGCGGGCCCGGTTCGGGGGCGGTGTTGAGCGTGGAGCCCCGCGTCCGCGCCCGCTGACGCCGCTTGAGCCGGAAGAGTTCAATCCGCTGGGCGATCTCGGCGGGCGGGTGAAACGCGCCAAGGTCGCCGGCGAGGAGCCGAGCGGCGAAGCGCGCCCCGCCCATCGTCCCAAGGCCGAAGCGAAGCGCCGCCAGGGCAAGCTCACCATTTCGGCGGCCCTCGGCGATGATGAAGAGCGCCAGCGGTCCTATGCCGCCGTGAAACGCGCCCGCGACCGCGAGCGTGATCGCAGGCTCAGGATGGCCGGCGGCGGCGCCTCCGAAAAGATCGTGCGCGAAGTTGTCCTGCCGGAATCCATCACGGTTTCCGATCTCGCCAACCGGATGAGCGAACGTCTGGCGGATGTCCTGAAATTCCTGATGCAGCAGGGCGAACTGCTGCGCGGCACGGACACGCTCGACGCCGACACGGCGCAACTGATCGTCGAGGAATTCGGTCACACGGTGAAACGCGTGGCGGAATCGGATGTCGAGATCGGCCTCGAGGGCGATGAGGACGACGAAACCAATCTTCAGCCGCGCCCGCCGGTTGTTACCGTCATGGGCCACGTCGACCACGGCAAGACGTCGCTTCTGGACGCGCTGCGCCAGACCGATGTCGTCTCCGGCGAATCCGGCGGCATCACCCAGCATATCGGCGCCTATCAGGTGCAGCTGAAGTCAGGCGAAAAGATCACCTTCCTCGATACGCCGGGCCACGCCGCGTTCTCGTCCATGCGGATGCGCGGCGCCAACGCCACGGACATCGTCGTTCTGGTCGTCGCCGCGGATGACGGCGTGATGCCCCAGACGATCGAGGCGATCCAGCACGCCAAGGCCGCCGACGCGCCGATCATCGTGGCGGTCAACAAGATCGACAAGCATGAGGCCGACCCGGACAAGGTGCTGACCCAGCTCCTGCAATACGACGTGCAGGTCGAGGCGATGGGCGGCGACGTGCCCGTTGTGAAGGTTTCGGCGCTGAAGAAAACCGGTCTCGATGATCTCACAGCCACCATCTCGGCGCTGGCCGAAGTGCTTGAGCTGAAGGCCAACCCGGACCGCGCCGCCGACGGCGTGGTGATCGAAAGCAAGCTCGACAAGGGCCGCGGCCCTGTGGCGACGGTTCTGGTCCAGCGCGGCACGCTCAAGAGAGGCGACATCGTCGTTGCCGGCGGCCAGTGGGGCAGGGTGAAGGCGCTGACCAACGAGCGCGCCGAAATGTTGGCCGAGGCAAGCCCGGCGACACCGGTCGAGGTGCTCGGTCTCGACGGCGCGCCGGATCCCGGCGACCAGTTCGTGGTGGTTGAAAACGAGCAGCGCGCCCGTGAGATCACCGAGTACCGCAACCGCACCAAGAAGAACCGGGCTGCGCCGGGTGCGCGGGCTTCGCTCGAGCAGATGGTGGCGCGTCTCAAGGAAGGTGGCGGCGCCGCTGTCGCATCCGAGGCTGCGTTCGTCATCAAGGGCGACGTTCAGGGTTCGGTGGAGGCGATCACACAGGCGCTCGAAGGTCTTTCGACCGACGAGGTGCGCGCGCGCATCGTTCTTGGCTCCGCCGGCGGGATTTCCGAAAGCGACGTCCAGCTGGCCTCGGCCTCGCAGGCGCCGATCATCGCGTTTAACGTGCGCGCCTCGAAACAGGCGCGCGATCTGGCCGAGCGCGAGGGCGTGGAGATCCGCTACTATTCGGTGATCTACGACCTGATCAACGACGTGAAGGATACGCTCTCCGGCATGCTTGCGCCCGAGCGCCGCGAGACCTTCCTCGGCTACGCCACGATCCTGCAGGTCTTCAACATTTCGAAGGCCGGCAAGGTTGCGGGGTGCCGCGTCACCGAAGGACTTGTGCGCCGGGGGTCCGGTGTTCGTCTGCTGCGCGACGACGTGGTGATTCACGAAGGCACGCTGTCCACCCTGAAGCGCTTCAAGGACGAAGTCCCGGAAGTGAAGCAGGGGATGGAATGCGGGATGGCCTTCCAGAATTATCAGGACATCCGCGAAGGCGACCAGATCGAGTGCTTCCAGGTCGAATTGATCAAGCGGTCGCTGGATTAATTCCTGATTCAGCAGTCCTGTCAGGCTCCCTGAACTGAATCTTCATCCCCGGTTGGGTATGGATGTGCGGTACTGTGCGCCGGAAACGGTGCAGGACGCAGGAGGCGTTCTCATGCTGCACAAGCTCTCGCTTCTGATGACCGGACTGGTCCTGATGATGGGCGTCGCCTGGTTTGGCATCGAATATCTGACGGCTAGCGACGCCTCGGCCCAGACCGTGGCGGCCAACGACATCAGCTAGTTCGGGCAATCCGCAGGCCCCCGCGTGGCCTGCGACGTTCACTGAATTGTGCGCGACATTCCCCGTCGCGCGTGTAAATTCCCGCAAAACAGAAACCACAGGCGGGAGGTTTACATGTCCGGTACCCTGAAATTGCGGAGTCTCGGCGGCTGCGCCATCGCTGGCCTGGCAGCCCTTGCGGCCGCCTGCGCCAATTCGAGCGCCCCGGCTGCCGAACCGTCCACACCCGCCGCAACGGCCACAGCACCGGTGGCGCCTGGCAAGATCGAGGTCAGTGTCCTGTCCTCGCGGTATGATCTTGTGACCGGCGGCGACGCCCTGGTTGAGGTGAAGGCGAGCGAGGGCGCCAGGGCCGGCGATCTCAAGGTTTCGATTGACGGCCAAGCCCTGCCGCAACCGCTGACGCTGGATGCCTCGGCCAACACGCTGCGGGGGCTTGTCACCGGTCTGCACGATGGCCCCAATTCGCTGCAGGTGACCGGCGCGGGCGGCTACACGGTTAGCCAGCCCCTGGTCAATCATCCCATCACCGGGCCCGTGCTCGCCGGTCCGCTGATTTCGCCGTTTGAATGCAAGACCAAAGAGTCCGGACTGGGCGAACCGACCGACGACAACTGTTCGGCGCCCACGCGGTATGACTGGTTCTACAAGATGAAAGGCGGCGACAAGTTCATGCCGCTGGCCGATCCCAAATCGACGCCGGCCGATGTCGACATGACGACGACAATCAACGGCAAGACGGTTCCCTACATCGTTCGCGTCGAAAGCGGCGTGATTGATCGCTCGATCTACCGCATCGCTGTGCTCGACGATCCGTCGGCCAACGGTTTCTCGGCAGACGCAGGCTGGAACGGACGGCTGGCCCTCAGCTTTGGCGGTGGATGCGGCACGGCCTACAACCAGGGCGTCAACAAAGCCGAGAACGCGCTTTCCGATCTCTATCTCGCGCGCGGCTTCGCCTATGTCATCTCGACGGAGATGGTGAACCAGCTGAACTGCAACGGCGTCCTCCAGGGCGAAACGGCGATGATGCTGAAAGAGCATTTCGTCAAACACTATGGCGTTCCGAAATGGACAGTTGGGTCGGGTGGATCGGGCGGCGCGATCCAGCAGCTGCTGATCGCGGAGATGTATCCCGGCGTGCTCGATGGCCTGCAGCCCTCGCTCGCCTTCCCGGATTCGGCGCTGCACACGCCGGACTGCGGCCTGCTTCAGCACTACTTCAAGTCTAAGGAAGGCGCGAAGTGGTCGGCCGACAAGAAGGCGGCTGTCACCGGCTTTTACGGAACGACTTGCGCCAGCTGGGAGCGCAGCTTCGTGCCGATCACGGATGCGTCCAACAAGAAGGGCTGCGGCCTCACCGACATCAGCCTCGTTTATGATCCCAAGACGAATCCCAAGGGCGCGCGGTGCACGGTCACCGACCTGCGTGTGAACATCTATGGCCGCGATCCCAAGACCGGCTTCGCCCGCAAGCCGGATGACAATGTCGGCGTCCAGTACGGATTGGCGACGCTGAACCAGAAAAAGATCTCGGTCGACGAGTTCCTGTCTCTCAACGAGAACGTCGGCGGCAACGACATCGACGGCAATTTCGTCAAGGCCCGGTCGGTAGGCGATCCCATCGCCCTCAAGGCGATCTATGCGTCCGGCCTGATGAACTCGGGCGGCGGCGGTCTGAAGGACGTGCCGATTCTGGATTATCGCTGGTACTCTGACACGGCGAACGACATTCACAGCCGCGAACGCGACCTCACCATTCGCGCCCGCCTCGAACGCGCCAATGGCCGCTCCGACAACCAGGTCATCTGGGTCGCCGGTCCACGCGGGCGCCCGGGCACGCCGGAAGCGGCGAACATGGTCGATTTGTCCGCCCTTGCGCTCGACGCCATGACCAAATGGCTCGATGCGATGGCGGCGGATTCTGCTCCGTTGTCGACCGACAAGGTGGTGCGGCACAAGCCTGCCGAAGCGACTGACGCCTACTGGACCAAGGACGGCAAGAAGGTCGAGGAAAAGGCCAGCTGGGACGGAGAGGGCGGGTTCAACCAGACCTATCCGGTGCACAGTGAGCCGCGGCTCGTCGCGGGCCAGCCGCCCGCCAACGACATCATGAAATGCCAACTCAAGCCGGTGAGCGCCTCGGACTATCGGGTGAAGTTCACGTCCGCCCAGATGGCCCGCCTGAAGAAGATCTTCCCGGATGGCGTGTGCGATTACCAGAAGCCGGGCATCGGTCAGGTTCCGCTGGCGGGCGCCTACCAGAAGTATTGAGAGCGCCGCTTGCCGCCCCGGTCAGTCATCGTCCTTGACGAAACGGGCGATCGCTTTGGCCACGCCCGGCGCCAGAGGCAGGTCGGGATTGGCGTAAGTCGCAAGGTTGGCCGCCCTGTCGGCCGGCGCCTCTTTCAGCACGTGATTGACGCCTTCGAGGATCACCAGCCTGGTGCGCGGCGCCTTGTCCAGCAGGCGCGCGTCCTCGACGGAGGTCTGAAGATCGGTGGAGCCTTGCAAGATCAGGGTGCGCACCTGCGCTTTTTCCAGAACCGCGACCGGATCCGCGCCATAGGCGGAGATCATGAAATCCTGAACCTGCGGGGCGAAAAGCCGGGCGATGGCCGGGTTCATCCCCGCCGTGTCGACATGGCGCCCGGCCTTGAGTTCGTCGATCGCGTGGAGGGCTTCGGGGAGGATCGGCGCATTGGCGGGGTTCGCCTGAAGCTGGTCGCGCATCACGTCAAGGATCGGCCGCCCGGCGGCGGAGACAAGCACCAGTCCGCAGACATCCTTTCGGCCCTCGGCGGCGGCTGACACCATGAGCCCGCCTTCGCTGTGGCCCAGAAGCCAGACGCATTTGGCGCCTGTCTGTTCGCGGATCGCGTCGATCCACGCGCGATAGTCCTTGGCGTAAATATCTACCGAGACGGCGTTGGGATCGCCGGCCGCCGCGCTGGCGAACATGCCGCGCTTGTCGACGCGCACGGTTGAAACGCCGTCATTTGCCAAGGCTTCGGCAAGCAGACGATAGGGCGCGGCCTTGATGCCGAGAGGGCTGTCTCCATCACGATCGGTCGGGCCGGACCCGGGTACGATCAGAACGACAGGCGTATCCTTGCCGGCCGAGAGCATCGTGCCTTCCAGGGCTCCCGCCGCAATCTGGCTCTCCACTGGCGCCCTCCCTTGGTCGTGGTCTTTGGTAAAAACGCTGGCGAGCCCGCCGGACGCCGCGACGATCGCCGCCACGGCTGCAAGGCTGGCGCGCTTTTTGGGCGACATGGCCGAGCGGCGGGCTCTCAATCGAGCCGCAAACCCTCTCGGCTCGGGCGCCGCCTCGCCGCCTTCTGCCGAGGCGCGTCCGGCCTGGCCATGCTGGAATCCGACGACAACCAGCGCGGCCAGAAGAAGGATCACGGCGGCGCCAAGACCCCATAGGGCGGCCTGCTCGATCATGGCGGCATCTCCCTGGTCGCCGGACCCATCGTCCCAGGCTGACGCTTGACAAGGCGCAGTGTCAATATCAAAGTGATATCACTTTGATATTTCCTGGAGGACGTGATGATTGCTCGCAAGACAACGCAGGAGCGCCCGGCCAGCACGGCCAGTGGCGGCTTTCTGCTTTTGCTCGGTCTCGCCGGATTTCTGGGCGCGGCGGCGCTCATGGTCGAGGGGATTGTCCTGGGGAAGAGCGGTGCGGAAGGCGCCGTCGTGGCGATCTGCATCATCGGAGCAGTGGCCATTGTGCTGCTGTCGATCCTGATCCTGTCCGGGCTCTATTCGCTGCAGCAGAACGAGAGCGCGGCGATCCTTCTGTTCGGAAACTACAAGGGCACCGACAAGAAGCCGGGCCTGCGCTGGGTCGTGCCGTGGTACACCCGCAAGAAGGTGTCGCTCCGCGTTTCCAACGTCACGTCGGATACGCTGAAGGTGAACGACAAGCGCGGAAACCCGATCGAGATTGCAGCCGTGGTGGTCTGGCGGGTGACGGATACGGCCCAGGCGATCTTCGACGTCGACAACTACCACGAGTTCGTCAACATCCAGATCGAAACGGCGTTGCGCGAAATCACGTCCCACTTCGCCTATGACCATGGCGATGAAAGCGAACCGACCCTGCGCGCCGATGCTGACAAGGTTGGCGACATGCTTGGCGCCAAGCTCAACGAGCGGGTCGCGGTTGCGGGCGTCACGATAGACGAGGCGCGGCTTTCGCACCTGGCCTACGCGCCCGAAATCGCGTCCTCCATGCTGCGCCGCCAGCAGGCCGAGGCGGTTCTGGAGGCGCGCGCGAAAATCGTCCACGGCGCGGTCACCATGGTGGAAACCGCGCTCAACCAATTGTCCGAGCGCGACATTGTGCAACTGGACGATGAGCGCAGGGCGGCGATGGTGTCGAATCTCCTGGTCGTTCTCTGCGCCGACCGGGAAGCGCAGCCCGTGGTCAACACAGGATCGCTTTATCAATAACCTGACGAGGCAATGGGCCCGGCATGGCTGCTCCGCCGACGCGCAAGGCGTTCCCTCTCCGACTCGATCCGGCGCTTCACGCCGCGATCGAGCGATTGGCGACGAGCGAACTCCGCAGCGTCAACGCGCAGATCGAGTTTCTGCTGCGGGAGGCGCTAAAGAAGCGCGGCGTCAATGTAAGGGACGACTAGACCCGGATGTGCAGAAGCGCGTCCGCCATTTCGTTGTCGGTCCGGGCCACCGCGAGATTGGCGGCGAACGAATAGCGCGCCGTCACAAGCTCGAGCATCTGGTCTTCGAGAGTCACATCCGGGGCGCCGACCAACCCGCGACTGTTGGCGTATGGCGCGCTGGGATCGTACTGGAGCAGCGCCCCCGAGGTAGAGGGGCTGATGCTGGCGGTAACACCACCGTTGGCCGAGGCCGTCTGCACAATCTGCATGGGCGTGTAGGCCGGTCCCCTTCCGCCGGGATTTGGGGCGTCGGGAAGGGCGCCCGTGGACCGGGCGTTTGCGATGTTGCTGGCTGCCGCCTCCAGGTGCAGCGCCGCCGCGCTCATTCCGGAAAATGCAATTGCCGCAACAGGGGTCATCGCATCAAGATGACGCCCCGGGACGAACCGGTCGTTGGCCCGGAATGTGAAATTTCGCGAAAATCCTTCGTGCTAAACCAGCGTCCTGCCGGTAATCCGCCGCTCATGGTCAAGCAGCCACTGTTTGCGCCACAGGCCGCCGGCATAGCCCGTGAGCGTGCCATCCGATCCGATCACGCGGTGGCAAGGCAGGATGATGGCGCACCGGTTCAGCCGGTTGGCGTTTGCAACGGCCCGCATGGCGGTAGGCCGGCCGATGCGCTTCGAGACGTCGAGATAGGACCGCGTTTCGCCGGGGGGAATGCGCCGCAATTCGTCCCACACGGTCTGCTGGAACTCGGTGCCGGCGGCGGCGATTTTGGAACTGAACGTCAGGTCTTCGCCGGAGAAGTAAGCCTTCAGCTCGTTTCGAATCTTCTTCAACGCGGGGGTGTCGCCGGGCAGGACTGTGGCGTTGAATGCCTTGCGGTAGCGATCGACGTGAGACTGAAGCGTCTTGCGTTCAGCGAACTCCAGCATGTGAAGGGACTTGTCGTCTGCAATCGCCAGCATCGGTCCGAGCGGCGTGTCGATCCAGTCCATCGCGAAGCTCACGGCCTTGCGGGCCTTGTTCGGCGCCTCTCCAAATTCCCGCGAGAAGGCCTCGCGGAAACCGCTGCCGCTGTCGAATCCCGCGTCCAGTTGAGCCTCGATCACTTCGCCGCCTTCCTTGATCGTGTTGAACGCATGCCCGAGCCGTCGCGCCCGGGCGTACTGTGAAAAACTCATGTCGAAACGTTTCTGGAACTGGCGCCGCGCCGTTGCGGGCTCGATGCCCATTTCGCGCAGGTCGTCCTCGCTCCACCGACGCGAGGGATCTTCCTCAACCAGCGCAAGCAGCCGGTTGAGCAGAACGCCCGGCGCGTCCGGATGGTCCAGCGGCCGGCAGCGCTTGCAGGGCCGGAAGCCTGCCGCCAGCGCGTCCTCGGGCCGTGAATAGAAGGTGATATTCTTCAGCAGAGGCGTCCGCGCGGGGCAGACCGGGCGGCAAAAAATCCCTGTCGTCTTAACGCCGACATAGATGACGCCGTCGAGCTCCGGGTCGCGGCGCTGGATCGCTTCGTAGAGCTGATCGTTGGAGGGCAGGGCGTTCAGCATGTCGGTCAACCTCTGATCCCGCCAATATAGGCAGCCGGATCCGGAGGCGCCGCTGAAAAAACGACACGACCATTCGTCGTGAAAAAGGCGCGGATCGGCCTTTTAGCGGAACCCGCGACCTGTTTCAGGCGCGGGCGCGATAAAGCTGTTCGAGCGGCGCCTTCGCGGACCTTCGGGCTCGCCGCCTCGCATCCGGCCCCGCAAGGTTTCGACCATCATGGGGATCGCCGCCATCGCCACGCCAGCGGAATCCGCGACGAAATCCATGATGTCCCCGTCCCGGCCGACGATCGTCTGCAGCACTTCCACCAGCCCTCCAAGCGCGACGGATATCAGCGCCACGTCCCATTTCCGCATCCGTGGCAATGCCATGAGAAGAAGGAAGGTAATCCCGAAGAAAGCGCCGGCGTGGGCCTCCTTGTCCGTCAGGCCGAGATGTTCCTCAGCGCCCTGAAAGGGTCCGAGCGTCAGTATTCCGACGCTGGCGACCAGGACGGCAAGCGTGAGACGGACGAGAAGCAGCATTCGGGACTGGCGCGACACGCAGGGTCTCCTGGACTGTGGAGACCGGGGTTTCGCTCGGGAAGCTGAAGAAACCACCAACCGGAGACCGGGTTGTGGGCCGCGTTCTTGACTTCCCGGCTTCGCGGCCCTTTGTCAGCCCGATGAAACCGCCCTCTCAGAGACAACTGCGCGCCGGCGAGCTGATCCGCCATGCGCTGACCGACATCCTCGCCCGCGAGGAATTCGCTGATCCGGACCTCCATGGAAAATCGATAACCATCAGCGAGGTCCGCTGTTCACCGGATCTCAAACACGCCACCGCCTTTTGCGCCCCCCTGGGCGGAAACGCGCAGGACATGGCGACGACAGCAGAGGCTCTGAACCGTGCCTCGGGCTTCCTGCGGGGGCGGCTCGGCCGCGAGGTGGAGCTGCGCGCCGTGCCGACGCTGCGTTTCCTGGCGGATGACAGCTACGACGAAGCGCGGCGGATCGATGAGTTGTTGGCCAGTCCGCGCGTGCGCCGCGATCTCGGCGACAGGGACTAGATCGGGATGGTTCCCCCGGCGCGGGTCATCATGATCGCGATAACCGGGGGATCGGGCTCCGGAAAGACAACGCTTGCCCGGGCCCTGGTCTCACGGCTGGGTGAGGGCAATTGCGCGCTGATCACGGAAGACCACTACTACCTGCCGCGTGACCGGCAGTCGCCGCAAGCAACGGGCTGGAGCAACGAGGAGGTGGAGGCGCGGATCAATTTCGACGATCCGGGATCGAAAGACATGGCCCTCTTTCGCGAACAGCTAACCTTGCTTCGCAAGGGGGAGGCCATCGACCAGCCGGTTTATGATTTCGCCGCTCACAACAGGATTGTCGGCGCCAGTCATCGGGTCGAAGCGCGGCCGGTGGTGATCGTGGAGGGTGTGCATGTTCTGTCGGACCCTTCCTTTCGGCCGTTGTTCGACCTCACGGTTTTCGTCGACGCAGCTGCTGATCTCAGGTTGATCCGGCGCATTCGCCGCGACGGAGCGGAGCGTGGCCGATCGGCGGAGAGAGTCATCCGCCAGTACCTGGCCTTTGTGCGGGCGGCGCATGCCGCCTACACCGAACCGGCCCGGCAGATTTGCGATCTCGTGGTCGCAGATGACGGTCCAACGATCTGCGACGAAGTTGCGCCATCCGGCGCTGCGATCGACAACCTTGTTGCGCCTGTCTGGGCCCGTATCGAGGCGATGCTGGGCGACCTCTGAGGCGCACGTGTGAAACGTTGAAGTCACCCGCTGCTGCAGCGCCGAATGACAGGCTTTGACGTCCACTGCCGCATAACAATCCGTATCCAGCCTCCCCGGGGAATGATTCCCAGCGGGAACAGGGCCCCATGCGACACGTTCCGTTTCGGCAACGCAGGAGGAAGCGATGGCGCAGACAGGGTATCAAAAGCCACCGGCGATGCAGTCAACCGACGAGCATGGCGCAAGACCAAACACCGAGCGGGCCCGGCAAGGACAGAAAATCAGTGGCATGATGGCGGTGCTGGTTGTGGGCACAGTGCTGGTCGCGATTGCATTTGGAATCATGCTCGCGCTCCGCGCCCAGCCGCCGAGCGTGACTGATGCGGGCAAAAGCGATGCCGCAGCCGCTACGTCAGGCGCCTATCCGGTGTCGCCCGATCAGTCCAATCCGCGCGCCCCGACCAGCCCGCCCGCCCAGCAATGACTCCCAATGCGGTTGCCGGGTTGTCGCTCTCGGGTTCGTGATGTATATAACAAGACGTAGGCAGACCTGATCCCGGCGACCCCGGGACGGCGGAAAGAGCCGGTGGCCTCATCCTCCCCCAATCGCCGGCAGAAGCCGTTCGTGTCCGCTCGCGCAGCGGAGTGTATCGCAGGCTGTAACGAAGTGATGCCCGTTGCAGTCAGTCAGGTGGAGGACTGCCTATGGGCTTTGGTTTCGGACACGCGTCTCATCTGCCAACCGCCCATCCGCGACAGGACGATCGTCATCCGCACGAATACGGCCCCATTCAGGGCGCGTGCGTGGTGCTTGCTGGGTCTGCCCTGATCGTGGGTCTGGCGTTTGGCGCAATGCTCGCACTGACGGGACCGGACGGCTGGATCACCAAGGCTACACGCACGGTCATGCTCGGCGACACGGGCGCCGTCATGACGGCCTATGTGGCAGAACAGGCGCCGTAATCAGCCAGCGTCTTCGGACGCCTCCGGCACGCCCACAACATGATAGCCGGCGTCAACGTGCACGACCTCGCCCGTGATTGAGCGGCCCAGCGGCGACAGCAGATAAAGCGCGCAACCGGCGACTCCCTCCATCGACGTGTCTTCGCGAAGGAGCGACCAGTCACGACCCGCTTTCATCAGTTGTTTGCCGCCCTTGATGCCCGCCATCGCCAGCGTACGCATCACGCCCGCCGAAATGGCGTTGACCCGAATGCCCTTGCCTCCGAGATCGCGCGCGGCATACCGCATGGCGGCTTCAAGCCCGGCCTTGGCGACGCCCATGACGTTGTAGGAGGGCAGGACCCGCTCGGCGCCGAGATAGGTCATCGTCACCATCGAACCACCTTCATTCATCATGGCCGCGGCGCGTCTTGCTGCGTCGACAAACGAGAACACCGAGATGTCCATGGTGCGGCGGAAGCCTTCGCGCGTCGTGTTGTCGACAAAGGATCCCTGCAGTTCGTCCTTGCCGGCGAAGGCGATCGAATGAACCAGAAAGTCGATCGTGCCGAACTTCTCCTTGAGCGCGGCGAAGGCGGCGTCCATGTCCGCGTCGCTGGTCACGTCCGCGGAAATCATGGTCGACATGCCGATCGATTCGATCAGCGGCCGGACCCGTCGCTCCAGGGCCTCGCCCTGATAGGTGAAGGCGATCTCGGCGCCCTGTGCGGCAAGCTGCTGCGCGATGCCCCAGGCGATCGACCTGTCATTGGCGACGCCCATAATGAGGCCGCGTTTGCCCTTCATCAGGTCGCCTTTGGGGAAGGTCCAGTCCGACATGAGCGCCGCTCCAGATTGACTGCAGGCCGGGTTAGGGGAGGGCCGGACGGGCGTCAAGGCGGGCCGGAAAGCCCGTCCTAGCGGCCCGACGGTCGCTACACTTTCGCGGCAATGGCCAGCGACAAGGAGCCTAGACCTTGGCGACCATGATGGAGCCGTTGGTCCCGCCAAAGCCGAACGAGTTCGACATGACGAGATTGATCACGGCGTCGCGCGCCTCGCGGATGATGTTGACGCCATAGGCGAGCGGATCAAGCGTATCAATGTTGATCGAAGGCGCGACGAACCGCTCCTTCATCATCAGCAGCGAGTAGATCAGCTCCTGCACGCCGGCGCCGCCGAGGCTGTGACCGGTCATGGATTTGGTGGCGGAGATCATCGGCTGCTCTGCGGCCTCCTGGCCGAACAGCTTGCGAACCGAGTCGAGCTCAACCATGTCGCCGGCCGGCGTCGAGGTGGCGTGCGGGTTGAGATAGTCCGGGGCGCGGCCCGCGGTCTCCAGCGCCAGTTTCATGGCGCGCAGTCCGCCCTCGCCAGATGGCGCCACCATGTCGTGACCGTCTGACGTAGCGCCGTAGCCAACGACCTCGCCATAGATCTCGGCGCCGCGGCGCCTGGCGTGTTCATATTCTTCCAGCACCACGATGCCGCCGCCGCCGGCGATGACGAAACCATCGCGGTCCGCGTCAAAGGCGCGCGAGGCCCGCTGTGGCGCATCGTTGTACTTCGAGGACATGGCGCCCATCCCGTCGAACAGGGCCGAGAGCGTCCAGTCCAGCTCCTCCCCGCCGCCGGCGAACATGACGTCCTGCTTGCCCCACTGGATCTGTTCGGTGGCCGCGCCGATGCAGTGAAGCGAGGTCGTGCAGGCCGACGAGATCGAGTAGTTCACGCCGAGAATCTTGAACAGTGTCGAGAGCGTCGCCGAGGCTGTCGACGACATGGCCTTGGTGACGGCGAAAGGACCAATGCGCTTGGGGCTCTTCTCGCGCGCGACATCAGCGGCGCGGACGATTTCACGGGTCGAAGGTCCGCCGGTTCCGACGATCAGTCCGGTGCGCGGATGGGAGATGGTGGATTCAGTAAGCCCCGCCGCCGCAATCGCCTGTTGCAACGCCATGTAGCAAAATGCGGCGCCATCGCCCATGAACCGCATGGCGCGCTTGTCGATATGGTCAGCCGGATTGATCCTGGGCTTTCCATAGACCTGCGAGCGGAATCCCCTGTCGGCGTATTCCTGCGCGAAGGAGATGCCGGAGACGCCATTCTTCAGGCTCTCCGTCACTTCCTTGATCGAATCCCCGATCGAGGAGACAATCCCCATGCCGGTGACCACCACGCGGCGAAGATCGGGCCCTCTGAGATCTGAAGCGGCCATTGAGGCGGAAACTCCCTGTTACGCCCCAACGGATGTCGGGCGTCCGCAGCTGCGATGGATGCTACTCCATCGGCTTGAACAATCCAACTTTCAGGTCTTTGGCGTGGTAAATGGGCTCGCCATCGAGCGATACCACCCCATCGGCGATTCCCATAACCAGCTTGGCGCGAATCGCCCGCCGGATGTCGATCTCGTAGCGGATGAGCTTTGCGGTGGGCGGAACTGTCCCGGTGAATTTAACCTCGCCGACGCCCAGCGCGCGGCCCTTCCCGGGGGAGCCGGACCACCCCAGCCAGAAGCCCACCAGCTGCCACATCGCGTCCAGGCCGAGGCAGCCCGGCATCACCGGGTCTCCCGGAAAATGGCACTGAAAGAACCAGAGATCTGGCCGGACATCGAGCTCGGCCGTGATGTGCCCGCGATGGTGGGCGCCGCCGTCCAGGTCGATATGGGTGATTCGGTCCGCCATGAGCATGGGCGGCGCCGGCAGCTGAGCGTTGCCGGGCCCAAACAGCTCGCCGCGACTGCTCTTGAGCAGATCGTCATAGCCATAGCTGGGCTGCGGGGTATGGAATTCGGTTGGGGTCATGGGGCCGCTCCGGGCGCGGGAGAGGCAGGCCCGTTAGCACGTCGCCGCAAAGAGGCTCAAGTGCCAGGCGCCGGCAGGCGGCCAGTTATCGGGACGCCATCGCCGCGTCCAGGGCGTCGGCGCCCCACAGCTGCGCCTGGCGGGTCCAGCCGCTGAGGCCCTCCGCCTCGACCCGACACCAGCCGTGCAGGCAGTCCCCGAGGGTGACCACCCCGCCCGGCCTGAAGTCTGCGACCACGGCGGAGCGGTCGTCCGGTCGTTGCCGGATGGCTCCCGCGCTCATGGTCATGGCGGTGCGTTCCCCCGACAGTTGCGTGTTCTTGATCCAGACTTCATCGCCCTGAGGATCCCGCACCTTCCGCCAGTCGCGGCTCTCCCGGACGATCACGACCGGCAGGCCCGCCCGCTCGTAGGTCCACTCCACAGGATAATCGCGGCTGGGGCCGGAGCGGCCATAGACCTTGTCGTAGCGAAGGCTGGAGTAACGCGGCACCGGCAGCCCGGAAAAGTCGCTGACCCGCGATTCGACCCCCTCCGGCGCATAGGCGCGAAAACTTCCGGAGAACCCTGCCTTAGCGGCAGGTTCCTGCGCCAGCGCCAGCTGTCCTTCGGCGGCGCCAAAAATTTGCGCAACCAGCACTAATCCAGCAAGGCGGACGGCGATTTTTCTCACGGTGCGATCGGGTCTCGGGCAGGAGTTCGGGCAAGAGGCCGGTGTAGACCCAGGGTCGTTTGCCGGCTTTGGCGGAAGGAAAACTAGAAACATGCAGCGGTGAAAACGCGCTTAATGGGACGCGGAAATTTCTTGCAAATTTGCCTGTCCGCCACATGGACGACATCTCCGGGGCGGATAGGTCCGGCCATGGTTGGCCCGGCCCCGGTGCTTTGATACACCGCGCCCACAGGACGAGGAGGGAACGCCTCCCGTCGCACGACGAGGAACGCTCATGCCCCGCTCGAAGATAAAGGTCATCGTGACGCGGCGGCTGCCGGAGCCGGTCGAAACGCGCATGAGCGAACTGTTCGACGTGGAGCTCAACACCCACGACGACCCCATGACCATCGAACAGCTTGCTGATGCGGCGACCCGGTGCGATGTCCTCGTTCCGACGGTGACTGACCGGATCGACGGGCGCGTGCTGGCGCGGGCCAGCGACCGGCTGCGCCTGATCGCCCAGTTCGGCGCCGGGGTCGACAACATCGACGTCCAGTCCGCCGTTTCGCGCGGCATTACCGTCACCAATACGCCGGGCGTGCTGACCGAGGACACGGCGGACATAACAATGGCGCTGATCCTTGCCGTGCCCCGGCGGATCGTGGATGGCGTCAACGCCATTCAGTCGGGCGCGTTCACCGGCTGGACGCCGACCTGGATGCTGGGCAGGCGTCTTTACGGCAAGCGGCTGGGCATTGTCGGCATGGGCCGCATCGGCCAGGCGGTCGCCCGGCGCGCCAAGGCGTTTGGGTTGCAGATCCACTATCACAACCGCAAGCCGATCCGGCCGCAGGCGGCCGAAGCGCTCGAGGCGACCTACTGGGAAAGCCTCGACCAGATGCTGGCGCGCATGGACATTGTCTCCATCAACTGTCCGCACACGCCCGCGACCTTCCACCTTCTCTCGGCGCGGCGCATCAAGCTGATGAAACCGGAAGCCTATCTGGTGAATACGGCGCGCGGCGAGGTGATCGATGAGGCTGCGATGATCCGAGCGCTCGAGGCGGGAGATATTGCCGGGGCCGGTCTCGACGTTTTCGAGAACGAACCCAACCTCAACCCGCGTCTCAAGGCACTGCACAACGTCGTCGTTCTGCCCCACATGAGTTCGGCCACACTGGAAGGCCGGATCGACATGGGCGAAAAGGTTATCATCAACATCAAGACCTTCACGGACGGGCACAAGCCGCCGGACCGTGTGATCCCGGCGATGCTGTAGGACTCGCGGCCGTTCAGGAGCCGTTCAGGGCCTTCATTCGAAGTTTTCCCGACACATTGATGAGGCGTTCGATGAAGCAGCGGATCGCCACCCTTGTTCTGGTCGCATCGCTGGCGGCGTCAGCCTGCGAGACGGCCGAAGGCTATCGGCAGCAAATGACTGATTGGCAGGGGCGCTCGAGCGACGACCTGCTGCTGCAATGGGGGCCGCCGACCCAGAAGGCGACGATGACCGACGGTCGCGAGATGTGGTCCTACCAGAAACAGACCACAACCCAGACGGCGGGCTATTATCAGGACCAGACCAGACAGGTGACACGCACCTTCACCGACAAGGACGGCAAGCAACGCCAGGAGACGATCTCGGAGACCTATCCGGTCTGGCAGCCGCCAACGACCAACACGCTCGCGTGCAACACCCGGTTCGTCATCTCGAAACAGCACCGCGTCGATCTCGTGACGTTCGATGGTAGCGCCTGTGTCGCGCCAGAACGGAAGAACTGAAATCTTGCGCCGGATAATCCGCGCTGGTCCGTTTCAGTCATTGAACCGTGAAGGACGCGGCGCTGGCCGGACCCGTCCGGCGCTGTAAGATATTGGCCAGCGCCGGAAACAGGACCACACCCATGACGCGAATCGCCCTTGCCGTCCTTTTTGCAGCCTCGCTCGGCGGTTGCATCTACGAGGCGCCGCTGGCGCATCATCTCTATGATCCTGTGCCCGGGAAGATCGGTCCGCAGGGGCCGCAGGCGCCCGTCCTTGTGCCCGAACAGG
Organism: Alphaproteobacteria bacterium; assembly: GCA_016125405.1. Lineage (GTDB taxonomy): Bacteria > Pseudomonadota > Alphaproteobacteria > Caulobacterales > Hyphomonadaceae > UBA7672. Next base: position 28,740 of record WGLW01000009.1, read on the forward strand.
AAGCGCCTCCCATGCGCGATCCAACGGCCGAGCAGACAGACATCCCGGCCATCCCGCCCGACAATGGCGGCTCCGCCCTGCCGCCGGCGAAGACGCCGCCGCCCGTTGCAACGCCTCCGGCAACCACGACGCCCTGAACTGGCGTCAGCTTCCAGTTTCGCTCGCGCCGCACACAGGGCAGGCCGGATCAGCAGATAGCTGGACCGTCCGGCCATCGCCGCTGAGGCCGTCGAACAGCCAGACCCGTCCTGCGAGGCCTTCGCCGGCGCCGACAATTTCCTTCATCGCCTCCAGCGCCAGCCGGGCGCCGACGACACCGGTCAGCGGGCCGACCACGCCGACCGCCGCGCAGGTTTCCTCATTGTCGGGCAGCTCGGGCACGAAACAGCGATAGCAGGGCAGGCGTTCCTTAAGCGGTTTGCCCTTCGTCAGTCCGGCCTTGAAGACCGAGGCCTGCGCACTCCAGCGGCCCACGGCGCCGGATACGAGAGGCGCCCCAAGCTTGTAGCAGGCCTGATTGACCGCGAAGCGCGTCGCGAAACTGTCCGACCCATCGATGACGACATCTGCGCCAGACAGCAGCGGTATGGCGTTCTCATCCGTTAGCCGCATCCCGCGCGCCACAACGGCAAGTCCGGGGTTGATCGCTTTCAGCGCGCCCGAGGCGACGTCCACCTTTCGCCGACCGATGTCCGCAGTGCGGAAGAGCACCTGCCGTTGCAGGTTCGAAAGGCTCACGCTGTCGTCGTCGATCAGCGTCATGCGGCCGACGCCCGCCGCCGCCAGATACATCGCCGCCGGCCCGCCCAGCGCGCCCAGGCCGACCAGCACAACATGCGCCTTCAGCAGCTTTTGCTGGCCCGGCCCGCCCACTTCCCGGAGCATGATGTGGCGGGCATAGCGCTCCAGCTCTTCGGGCGTTAGACTCATGTGACTCGCCGGTTCGCGCGGGAAGGGGCATCCCTGATCGAACGCTCCGTCTACCTCTCCGGGAGCCGAACTCCAATGCCGCGAACAAGATGACGGTCTCCGACGTCTATGCACCCCTGATCGCCGACATCGTGGGCGGCCGGCGCAACACCTTCCTCACCGGCCGGGCGGGCACGGGCAAGACCACATTGCTGCGCCAGATCATTGCGGCCTCACAGGAGCGCACGGTGACGCTGGCGCCGACCGGCCTTGCGGCGGTCAATGTCGGCGGACAGACAATCCATTCCTTCTTCAACTTCCCGCCGCGCCTGCTGGACGCAGGTGACGCCAAGAAACTGCGCAACCAGCGGCTCGTTAGGTCGCTCGAGACGATCATCATAGATGAGGTCTCGATGGTGCGCGCGGATATGATGCAGACCATCGACGACACGCTTCGACTCAACCGCAACGACAAACGGCCCTTCGGTGGCGTGCGGCTGATCGTGTCAGGCGACCTGCACCAGTTGCCGCCTGTCGTCGGCGGCGATGTCGAGCATATTCTCGAGGCGTCTTACGGCGGGCCCTGGTTCTTTCGCGCGCCGGCGTTTGGTGCGGCGAACTTCCGGCTGGCGGCGTTGAAGCGTGTGTTTCGTCAGGAGGACGCCGGCTTCATCCGCATCCTCAACGGTCTGCGGAACGGCCGGCTCACACATGAAGACGAGGACATCCTTCGCAGTCGTGTTTCGAAACGGTCGTCAGCAGAGGCCAGTACGACCCACGTTGTGCTTACGCCCAACAACGCGGCGGCCTGGCGTATCAATCAAATGCGCCTGGCTGAGCTTCCAGGCGAGGCGAAAGATTATGCGGCCGCGCTCGAAGGCCAGTTCGAGCCCAAGGCGTTTCCAACTGAAGAAGTGCTGGAGCTCAAACCCGGGGCGCGCGTGATGATGATCCGGAACGACCCGTCTGGCCGATGGGTCAACGGATCTCTGGGTACGGTGGCGATGCTCGGTGATAGCGACGTGTTCGTCGAAATCGGCAAGGACGTGCACCGCGTCGCGCAACAGGCCTGGGAAAAGTTCCGATACGAGTTTGATGCGCGGACCACGGCGGTCACGCGCTCGGTCGTCGGATCATTCAAGCAGCTCCCGTTGCGGCTCGCCTACGCGGTCACGATCCATAAAAGCCAGGGCATGACGCTGGATCAGGTTCACATAGATTTTGATTCCGGCATGTTCGCGCACGGACAGGCCTACGTGGCCTTTTCGCGGTGCCGGTCGCTGGAAGGCCTCGAATTGTCGAGGCCGCTGAGGCCACGGGACATCATCATCGACCGTTCGGCGTTCGATCTTGGCAGATTGGAAACGGTCGCGGACGGCGACGCCTATTATCTCGCCGACATGATCCCGCCAGCGCTGCAACTCGAAGGCTGAAGCAGCCTGTTGCGCCACGCCTATCTCAGACGCGAAATCTCCGACGACAGCTGCTTGTCGGCGTCGACAGCCAACCGTTCAAGCACTTTCACGCGATCTGTCAGTTTGGCGACTTCGGCGCGCAACTCGGTTACGTCCCGGTCCTGGTCGACATTTCGCGCCGTCGCGCGCTTCATCCGGAAGTAGTTGTTGATCACGCCTGCGCCGACGCTGAGCGCGACGACGGCGACGATCATCGAGAACGGATCGAAATGCATGGCCACCCCCTGCGCTTCAGCCAAGCATAGGGGCGCAGTCGGGATCAGGGAAGGGCGGCGTCCGGCTTGTCGATCAGAGCGCGGCGGTCTTGGTCAACATCACGGGCTCGCTGCGATAAAGCGACGGCCATACTTTTTCGAGCGCCGCGATCTTCGGCAGGTCGTTGACCACGATGTAACCGGAGTTCGGATTATGGATCAGGTAGTCCTGATGATAGTCCTCGGCTGGATAGAAGCCTTTCATCGGCTCGATCTTCGTGACGATTGGACGCGGGAAGATGTGCGCATCTCCAAGCTGTTTGACGTAGGCCGTCGCGATTTTTTGCTGCATCGGCGTTTCGTAGAAGATTTCAGACCGGTAGCTTGAGCCTGTGTCGGGCCCCTGCCGGTTGAGCTGGGTCGGATCGTGCGCGACGGAGAAATACACCTTCAGGAGGTCGCCGAACGAGACGACGCGCGGATCGAAGGTAATCTCGACGGATTCGGCGTGGCCCGTGGTTTCGGTCGTCACCTGCGGATAGGTGGCGGTATTTTTCGCGCCGCCGGAATATCCGGCGACCACCTTCGTGACGCCTTTCACGTGTTCGAATACGCCTTGCTGGCCCCAGAAGCAGCCGCCGGCGAGCACGACAGTCTCGCTGGTGGCGGCGCCGGACTTTGGCGCGTCGACGACCGGTGCGGGAATCTGCTTGTCGAGATCGGCCGCGCCGGCGGGCAGCGTTCCGAATGCTGCAACGCCAAGTGCAAGGGCCGCTGCGCCGAGAGTGAGGCCTGAACTGAGACGCATGAGAATCCTCCGGAGGTCGCTTCGGGTGCGTATGCCTATATATAGTACGCATTCGCGCCGCGTAGGGTTACGCCTGTATTACAGGTTAATCCGGCGGCTAGCGCCCAGTCGACCCGAAGCCGCCGCCGCCACGATCCGTAGGGTCAAGCTCGTTGACGATCTCGAACGACGCCTGGGTTACCGGCGCGATCACCATCTGTGCGATGCGCTCGCCGCGGGTGATGACAAACGGCTCGGAGCCGTGATTGATCAGGATCACCTTCACTTCGCCGCGATAGTCTGCATCGACGGTGCCGGGCGCGTTGAGGCAGGTGATCCCGTGCTTTGCCGCCAGGCCGGACCGGGGCCGCACCTGCGCCTCGTATCCCGGAGGCAGGGCGATCGTGAGACCTGTCGGGGCCATGACCCGTTCACCCGGCTTCAGGATCAGCGGCGCGTCTTCCGCCACTGCCGCTCGCAGGTCCATGCCCGCAGCGCCCGCCGTTTCGTAGGCCGGCAGCATGAGGCCCTCGAAGTGGGCCAGAGGAACAACTCGAATTGTGACAGTCACGCGATAGACGCCTTCCGGATTTTGCTATCCACCCTGCGCGGCGGTCCGCCCAAGGGAGGGCGGTCGCTGGGGAGTCTATGCCAATCCATCGCTTTTCGGACCCTGCGGTCAAAGCAGTGTTCGACGCCTATCCACAGGAGTTGCGGAGTGCGCTGCGTGAGCTGCGCGCGCTTATCCTCGATGTCGCCGAGGCGATGCCGTCCGTTGGAAAAGTCGATGAGACGCTCAAGTGGGGCCAGCCTGCCTACCGGCCCGCAAAACCCCGTACCGGCACGACTGTACGGATTGGCCCCGTCAGGGGGAGTGATGAGGACTACGCGCTGTTTGTGCCGTGCCAGACCACGCTGATCGCCGATTTCCGAGAGCTCTACAAAGGTCGCTTGCGTTACCTTGGCGACAGGGGGGTCATCTTCACACTGGGAGATGCGGTTCCGGTCGAGGCCCTGAAACACTGCGTGGCGCTGGCGCTGACCTATCACGTCCGTCCGCAATGAACAGGGTCAGATTTCGACGTCCGCGGCGAAGCGCATCTCGCGCAGGGGCCGTACGCTGGCCGTCACCTCGGCGTAGGTCGGATGCCGCTTGTAGGCGCGCAGGGTCTCCACATCAGGAAATTCACCGTAGACGACGATATCGATCTCGTTGGCGATCTGGTCGGCCTTGAGGTTGGGCGTCACCTTGAAGAACGTGGAACCTGGAATCGTGCCAAGGCGCGAAAGCCTCCGCACGACATCTTCCGTCTGGGACGCCTGCTTCAGGCTGAAAAAAACGATGTGGCGGATCATCAGGCGCGGTCCGGTCTAGCCGTGGCACCTACCTAAGTCGCGGTCGCCGCTCCCGCCACACCCTGGGCCCGCGTTATTCCGCCGCGTCGGAGTGCGCGTCCGTTCGGCTTTCGAAGGCCTCCGCGACGCGTTCCGCCAAGCGGAAGGCAACTTCGCCTTTGCCCATGCGCGGCCAGCGCTCAACGCCATCGCGCGTGACCAGCAGCACTTCGTTGTCCGCCCCGCCCATCACATCGCCCGAAACATCATTGCCGATGATCCAGTCGCAACCCTTGCGGGTCAGCTTGGCCCTGGCGTGCGCTTCGACGTCGTTGGTCTCGGCGGCAAATCCGATGACCAGCCTCGGCCGATCCTTCCGTCGCCCGGAAATCCGCTTGAGGATGTCCGGATTCTCCACCAGTTGCAGGCTGACGGCCTGGTCCGGCGATCCCTTGAGCTTCAGTTTCTTCGGCGCGCGGCTGGCCGGGCGCCAGTCGGCGACGGCGGCAACCGAGATGAATATGTCCGCCGGCAGCTCCGCCTTCACCGCCTCGAACATCTCGTTTGCGGTATCGACGTTGATGCGTGTCAGGCCTTCCGGCGCGGGCAGGGCGGTGGGGCCGGATACGAGACGAACATCAGCGCCCAGTTTCGACAGCGCGTAGGCGATCGCATAGCCTTGCTTGCCGGAAGAATGGTTGGAGATGTAGCGCACGGGATCCAGCGGCTCGCGCGTCGGACCGGCCGTCACCACGGCGCGCACGCCCTTGAGCGGGCCGCCGGAAAAATTGTGAAGCAGCCCGCGGATCTCTTCGGCAATGCGCTCGGGCTCGGGCAAACGTCCGGGGCCAAACTCGCCACACGCCATCGGGCCTTCATCCGGCTGCATGACGAAGACGCCATCGGCCTTCAGGCGGGCGACATTGCGTTGTGTGGCGGCGTGGCCCCACATCCGCACATTCATGGCGGGGATCATCAGCACCGGCTTGTCGGTCGCCAGAAGCGCGGTCGAGGCGAGGTCGTTGGCCAGGCCGTTCGCCGCCTTGGCGATCAGGTCGGCCGTCGCTGGACAGACGACGACAAGATCGGCGGACCGCGACAATTCGATGTGTCCCATCTCCGCCTCGTCGGTGAGGCTGAAGAGTTCGGTAAATACCTTTTCGCCGGACAGGGCCGAAACCGAGAGCGGCGTCACAAACTCTGCGCCGGCTTTGGTCAGGATGGCGCGCGTCCCCACCCCCTGTTTCGCCAACAGACGAATCAGCTCCAGCGACTTGTAGGCGGCGATGCCGCCGCCGATGATCAGCAGGATGCGTCTGGCCGGCACGCGAGTACTCCAGGCGGGAACGGGCGAACAAAACCCATACGAAATCTTGGGTAAGATTGCACGAAGCGCGCCCTTCGATCCGAGCGATTCTGTCAGCTATTTGGTAAGGGACCGGGCGAAATTCACCCTTGGCGCGAGCGCCAGGTAACCGGTTCAGGTCGATTCGCCCCCAACGCCATCCTGATTGCTTCGGATCGAGGCGAAAAAGGCGGCGTCTTCTGCGGTCTCGCCGGACCGCTCCTGAACCACATCCTCGCAAAACCTGACCCAGGATAGTTTGGATTCCACGCCGTATTGGCGACCGATCGCAGCCTGTTCGGGGTCATCCAGAGACCCGATTGTGACGTAGATACGGGCCTCTGGCTGGTTGTAGGCGAACGTCAGCGGCGTTCCGCACCCGGGACAAAAGCCGCGGCTGGCGACGTTGGAGGAGGCGAAGAAGGAGGGCCGTCCGCGGGTCCACTCCAGCCGATCCTTCGAGCACCCGGCGAGGACCGCAAACACGCCGCCCGTGGCTTTCTGGCACATCCGGCAATGACAGGCGTGGGCGTTTTCAACCCTTGGGACATGCATGGCGTACCGGACAGCGCCGCATTGGCATCCGCCGGTAATCGACGGAACTGGCTCTGAATTTTCTGTCATACCGTTCTCCCGAACTGCATCCAGGACAGGCAATCAGGCGGCAAATCCTTGCCCTGGCGTCCAGCTTGGCAAGCAGGTCCTGCTGTGCTGGCATGCCGCTGGCAAGACGTTGCGCACCAACCTGCTTCGAGGATAGTCGATGCACACGGCGCAACGGACAAGCTTGAGGGTGGCGTCCTACAGAACGGCACAGCCGGTGTTGCCTGACGGGGCGCTCATGCGCGTAAAGGGAGCGCTCATGTTCGGCAAGACCAAGGCAGCCCCGTCCTTTGCCCGCACGCTCGTCGGGGAATGGCGCGCGGAAACGGTCAGCGGCGAAGTCACCAGCGCGATCACCGCGATTTTCAGCGAGGACGGCAGCTTCGTCGTCCGCAACCAGATGGATGTGCGCGGCGCGCGCACCGGTCCCGTCACCCAGGCCGGTCGCTATCGTGTCGAGCCGGTCGACCGCCAGCGTTTCCGGCTGCACACGATCGACGAGAATGGCGTTCCGTTGACCTCGACGATGCGCACGCTGATCGACAACGACACCATGACCAACGAGGTCGGGCGCATCACGTTTCGGCGGGTCGCCGCCCAAGCCTGATAGCTCTGCGGCCTTTCGCAGGCCCGGGAAATATGCCCTCATTGTCCCTGGAAGCGACGCCCGGAAAGAGGCGCCGTCATATCGGGGAGGATTTCATGATACGTTTTCTGACGGCTGGCATTGCAGTGCTGTCAGTGGTTTGCGCTGCGAGCCCTGTGCTTGCGCAGGAAAGCGGCGTTACCGTGAGGTCGATCCGCGTTCTTGCCGCCGACCCCGAGGCGTCCGCAGCCTTCTATGAAAAGGCCTTCGGCATGTCCGAAACACGCCGTCCCGTAAACACGGCGGCGTTCAAGGAAATCGTGATCAATACCGGAGCGACGTCCGATGCGGCGAAGAAAGCGATCTCGACGCCTATCGTCATAGCGACAAAGCGCGACAAGGCGGCCCCGCCGCCTTCGATGGCCGCGCTGATTCTTTCGGTTCCGGATATGGACAAGGCGATTGCGGCCGTCGTTGCGGCGGGCGGCAAGGGCGGAACCGCCAACAAGTCCGGCGAGGGGCTCACCTACGCCATGGTCGCTGATCCCGACGGCAATCCGATCGAGCTTTTGCTGAGGCAGTAAGATACGGCGGCAAACCATCCAAAAACGGACCCCGGACGCGCAGCGCGCATCCGGGGCGAGGATGGAGGAGACGCGCCGCGCTTGGGACACGGACGCTCTCTGGGGAGGAGAGATCCAGATCATGCCTCGCATTCGGGCCCCGCGCACTCGGGGCGGACCCGGCATGCCGCGACGAAAGCTTTCGCGATCCCGGCCTTTCGGGGGGACTCTTCAAGCGGGCAAACTTGGCCTATCTAGAGGAAAACTAGGCTGCATCGGCCAATAAAGGGTCCGTTGCCGGCTGTCTGACCCGAGGAGATGTCCCCCATGCGCGATTACCTGAAGTTCTACATCAACGGCGCCTGGGTCGACCCCGTCACGCCGCGCACGCTGGACGTGATCAATCCGGCAACGGAGGAGGCGTACGCCCGTATTTCGCTCGGCTCCAGGGCCGATGTTGACAAGGCGGTGGCGGCGGCCAAGGCCGCCTTTCCGGCATTCGCTGCGACAACCCGTGAATACCGCGCTGACCTGCTCGACAAGATCGTCGCCGTCTATCAGAAGCGGCTCGGCGATATCGCAACAGCCGTGTCGGAGGAGATGGGTGCTCCGCTCTGGCTGGCGCAGGCTGCCCAGGCGCCTTCCGGTCTCGGCCACCTCATGCAAGCCGCCAAATATCTCCGCACATTCGAATTCGAGGAACAGCGCGGCAAACACCTCGTACGGAAAGAACCGATCGGCGTTTGCGGCTTCATCACGCCGTGGAACTGGCCGCAGAACCAGATCGCCTGCAAGGTCGCCCCGGCGCTGGCGGCAGGCTGCACCATGGTGCTGAAACCGTCCGAGATCGCACCGATCGACGCCATCATCTTTGCGGAAATCCTCGACGAGGCTGGCGTGCCGAAAGGCGTGTTCAATTTGGTCAATGGCGATGGTCCGGGCGTTGGCGCTGCCCTGTCCGCGCATCCCGACGTCGACATGATGTCGTTCACGGGATCGACCCGCGCCGGCGTGCTTGTCGCGCAAGCTGCGGCGCCGACCGTGAAACGCGTCGCCCAGGAACTCGGCGGCAAGTCGGCCAACATCATCCTCGAGGATGCGGACCTGCCGAAGGCCGTGAAATCCGGCGTCATGCAGATGATGACCAACTCAGGCCAGAGCTGTAACGCGCCGAGCCGCATGTTCGTACCGCGCGCCAAACAGGACGAGGCCAAGGCAGTCGCCAAGGCGACGGCGGATGCCGTGAAGGTCCAGGATCCGAAGACAGCCGAGAAGGGCGCCATCGGCCCCGTCTCCTCGGATGTTCAGTTCAACAAGATCCAGGGCCTCATCAAGAAGGGCATCGATGAGGGCGCCACGCTGGTCACCGGCGGCCTCGGCCGGCCAGACGGGCTCAACCAGGGCTTTTACGTCAAGCCGACGATCTTCGCCGATGTCACCAACGACATGACGATCGCGGTCGAGGAAATCTTCGGGCCCGTGCTCTGCATCCTTCCCTACGACACGGAAGAGCAGGCGATCGAGATGGCCAACGACACCGTATATGGCCTGTCGGGCTATGTTCAGTCGTCCTCGATCGAACATGCGCAGAAGGTCGCCCGCCAGCTGCGCACGGGCATGGTGCATCTCAACGGCTCGGGTTCGGACCAGAGCATGCCGTTTGGCGGCTACAAGCAGTCGGGCAATGGCCGGGAATGGGGCGTCGAGGGCATCAACGAATTCCTCGAGACCAAAGCGGTCTTCGGCTACGCCCCGGCCTGATGTGGCGTTGCGCCCGCGCTAATGCGCGGGCGCACCCGCCGGCGCGGTGCGGGCGAAGATGTGACGATGCGTGCTGCGCGAGAGAGCCGGTCGCTTGGCAAGGCGGGCAGCTCGGTCAGCCAGATTAAGCGAAGGCCGTTGAATCAGCTGGTAAACTTTGAGGCGGTATAAGCGTTTACTATGCATGCCTTGTTCCGGTCTCGTTCATCTGGGACAAGGGCAGACATACAGCGCGTGAGGAGGCGCCATGATCCGCAAGTTGCTGTTCGGAATCACCGTGGCCGCAGCCCTGGGTGTTGCTGGTTGCGGCACGTATGGGCCAACGCCCTATCAGCCCGGCGGCAAGGGCGCCCAAGGGTATTCGGAAACGAAGATCGAGACGAACCGCTATCGGATCTCGTTCAAGGGCAATTCGCTGACCGACAAGGACACGGTCGAGAACTATATGCTCTACCGGGCGGCTGAGCTGACCCTGCAGAACGGTTATGACGTCTTCACTGTGGCGCAGCGCGACACCGACAAGAAAAGCCGCACGCGTGAGTATGGCGGCTTCGACAGCGGCTTTATCCGCTATTCGTATTTCTATCCCGGGTACGGCTGGTTCTACGATTACGACCCGTTCTGGACGGCGCCTCGGTACGAGCAGGTCACGCAATACCAGGCCTATGCGGAAATCGTGATGGGCAAGGGCCCCAAGGGCAGCGATCCGAATTCCTTCGACGCGCGTGATGTCGAAAAGAATTTGGGACCGTTGATCACCCGCCCGCCGCGATAGCGATCGACATTGAGGCGTATCGTCAGTTCCTGTCTCAACCGAATCCCAAGATTTGGCTGTTATTTACACGAGTTACTCCGGCTTTAACGGTGTGGGGCGGCGACGCTCCGCGCCTCTGAAAAAGCGAGGACTCATCCGTGGGACAGCGACGCCAGCCTGATCACGTTTGGCGATTGCCTCTGGTGCGGCTCGACCAGTCGGCGGTTGACGCCTGGCGGGCGCTTCATGCGCTGAACGCACTCTCCACACCGCTGACCTCGTGGGAGTTCGCTCACCTTGCCGACGATGTCTGGGGCGATGTCGAAGTGGTGCTGGCTGAAGATGCCGGCCGGATCGTCTTCGTCCTGCCTGTGCACCTGCGCGCCAACCGCTTCGCGCGTCCCGTTGGCGGCGCCTTCGCGGATGTGCACGGGCCGCTGGTTGCGCCAGGTTTGCAACTGGACGGCGCTGCAATCCTTCGCCGCGCTGGCGTCAGCGCTTACCGGTTCTCTGGTCTCGACATCTCATCAGACGTATTTGCACGCGGTGCGAAATTGGCCGAACCACACTTTGGCGTCCGGCTCGATGCATCGCCACGCGATTACCTTTCCGCCCGCCGGCGCGAGCACGGAAAGTGGATCGGCATCTGCGAGGATGTCGAGGCCCGCCTGGCGGGGGAGGGCCGCGAGCTGCGGCTGGCGGCGCCTGACACGGCCGACGAGCATTTCGAACGCCTTCTTGACTGGAAGCGCGACGAGGCCTGGCGCACCGGCCGCTTCGATATCCTTGATGCCGACTGCAACCGGCGTCTGCTTGATCTTGCCCGCAAGGCAGACGGCGCCGCATTCGGCGGGCTGCACATCACCCTGCTGATTGATGGACGACCCGTCGCGGGCCAGTTCGGCGTTCGGCTGGGCGGGCATTACCACCCCTGGATCGCTGCTTCGGACCCGGACGTGGCCGAGTGGTCCCCGGGTGTCCTGCTGATCGCGCGCACCATTAGTGCAATGCCGGCTCTCGGCCTCGGCCACTACGAACTCGGAAGCGGTGACGCCCACTACAAGAAACCCTTCGCCAACCATAGCCGGTCGCCCGCTTCCGGCGTCGCCTTTGGCGGCGGCGTGGCGGCGATCGCCGAGCGTGCGGGCGAGGCCATGGGGCGGGGTCTCGAGGCGGCGCCACTTGGTCGAGTGGCCCGGGCGATGCGCGGGTTGCGTCGCCGCGCCGATCAGATCGCGATGTCGGAAACGCGGTTGGTCCGGCGCGCTTCGGCGCTGGCCGGGGCGTTGGTCAATCGGCCGCTCCGCACAGACGTACTGGAACTCGTCGACGGCGAATAAATCTGGCGGCTACTTGCCAGGATGAGGGGGTTGCGCCTTCTTTTCCGGCTTACGGAAGGCGATCACGAAGCGGTCGGTCTTGCCGCGGACGGCGGGGTTGAAGACCGACAGCTTCCGGTTGTCAGGCATGTCGATGTCGTCTGACGCCTCGACCACGAAACCCGCTGCCGTGACCTCCGCGATCACAGTCGCTTTTTCGATGCGATGGAAACGGCCCGCGTCGTACGCGCCGTGTCCCTCCTCGGCGGCGTGATCGGAAATCACCAGGCGTCCGCCAGGCTTCAGAAGCCGGAAGAAGTTGGCGTCCATCTGCGGCCGGTTGATCGGATAGAGCACCGTGTCGTGATAGACCTGCGCCATGATCATCACGTCATAGGAATTATCGGCGCCCGGGATCGCATCGAATTCGGTGGTGACGTAGCCGACGTTTTTCCGGTGAATGTGCTGTCGCAGGTTTTCAGGCGACGTACCGGGCAGTTGCGCGATCCAGTTCGGCGAATTGTGCGCATCCACATGACCGGTCTCACCCGCCAGCGTCGAGAACAGCATGGTCATGTAGCCGCCCGAGGCGCCGATATCGAGCACCCGGTCGCCGGGCTTCACGTGAGAGAGCTGCATCACCTGCCGGGTTTCGCGCGTCGTGTCGCGAAACCGCGCGCCGGCGTCGCGGTCCGGCGCGTTGAAGGCGGCCTGCATCATCTCATTGGTTGGATAAGTGGTTTGCGCATGCGCCGCCCCGCAGAATGCGACCAACAGGGCGAATGCCGCGAGGTTCAATTGGGCAGCCATGTGAATTGCCGGATTTCGACCCGGTCCCAGAGGCCTGCCCGGGCGTAGGGATCGGCGGCATAGACATCGCGGGCCTCGCCGAGCGTTTCAGCCTCGATGATCAGCATTGAGCCGATTGAGGCGGCTCCGTCCTCGGCCAGAAGCGGACCCGCCAGCTTCTTGCGGACGCCCAGGGAGGCGATCCACTCGAGATGCGCCGGGCGGGTCGTCTTGCGGATCTCCGGTCCTTTCGGCCCGTCGAGGCCGTACATCACGAACAACGGCATCAAGTCTCCTCCCGCATTGGCCGGTTCAGCAGGCGATCAAGCGCCGCTTTTGCGTCGAGCCGCCCCTCGATCAGTTCGCTCACGGTCTCGCAGATTGGCATGTCGACGCCAAGCCTGCGTCCGAGCTCGACAACGGCGGGCGCGGTCTCGGCGCCCTCCGTAACGGCTGTCCGTTCGGCGAGGACGGCTGCCGCCGGCCGCCCGCGTCCCAATTCCATGCCGAAACTCATGTTCCGCGACTGCGGGCTTGAGCATGTGAGCACCAGATCGCCCAGCCCGCACAGGCCGGCCAGCGTTTCCGCCCGTCCGCCGAGCTTTACGCCGAGGCGTGTCATCTCGGAAAACCCGCGGGCGATCAGCGCGGCGTGGGCTGAACGGCCAAGCCCCATGCCTTCGGACACGCCGCAAGCAATCGCCAGAACATTCTTCACAGCGCCGCCGGCTTCCGCCCCGATCAGATCGTCGCTCCAGTAGGTGCGGAAATGCGGCCGGCCGATCGTGCGCATCCAGACCTCGCCAACAGCCCGGTCAGCACAGGCCAGCGTAACCGCGGTAGGCAGGCCACGAGCGACGTCGGCGGCAAAGGAGGGGCCCGACAGCACGGCGGGCACAGCAGCCGGCAGCTCCTCGGCCAGAACGTCGGTCATCAGCTTCAGCGTGTCGCGCTCGATCCCCTTGGAGCACAGCGCGACCGGCGTGCCCGGAGCGATGTGGGGCGCCAGGGCGGCGAGAGAGGCGCGCATGTGTTGTGCGGGCGCGACGGCCAGAATGGCGTCACAGGCGCTGAGCGCCGCCGCCGCGGTTGAGGCGGGCATTGCGGGCAGGGGAATGCCGGGCAGGAAGGAGGGATTGCCGTTTCCTGAGGACAGGGCTGAGGCGACCTCAGGCTCCCGGGCGCACACGATGACGTCGCAGCCTGCGGAGATTGCGCAAAACGCGAGCGCTGACCCCCAGGCGCCCGCGCCTGCGACGCCAACACGCTGGAACACGGCCCCGTTACGAGTTATAAGGGATGAAGACTGCATAAAATGTTCAGGACTCTTGTGGTGGGACGCCTATATGAATGCCATGACTGAGAAAGCCGTTGAGCCGCGAGACGCCATTCTGAACGCAGCCGCCGAACGTATCCTGCATTACGGCTACAACAAAACGACGATGTCGGAGATCGCCTCGGACTGCGGCATGTCGGCAGGGAATATCTACCGGTTCTTTCCGTCCAAGATCGATATCGCCGAGGCGATGACGCGCAAGTTCAGCGCCGAAACGCAGCAGTTCTATTCCGCGATTGTGCGGGATGCGAACCGTACTCCGACGCAGAAATTGCTGGAGTTTTTTACTGTTCGCATGGAGCGGACCTTTCGCCTGTTCGAGAAGAATCCCAAGCTCATGGAGCTGGCAGAGATCATGGGCCGGGAGCGCCCCGATTATCTCGCCGAGGAACGCGCCCAGGAGCGGCTGCAGCTTGAGAAGATCCTTGAGGAAGGTCGCAAAGCGGGCGAATTCGCCTTTGACGAGAACCTCACCATGATGGCGGATTTTGTGCAGTGCGCCGTAATGAAATTCCGCTTCCCGCAGCTGTGGACGACTGAACAGCTGGACGCCCTTAAAGCCGAGCTTCAGGGCGTTTTGTCACTTCTGCTCACGGGCCTGTCAGCCCGCCGTTAAGACCTCGGCAACACCCTCTTGTTAGCAGGTGCAGCATCATATAGCTGAGCTGATTGTGTGTCGCAGCAGAAATAATGAACATTTTCGATTTTGTTCATTGCAATGCGATCAGGCCTCAGTTATATGCTTCTGCATAGACGGGAAACGAAAACGTACCCGTTCAATCCAATGAGGCCGCAAGAGACCTCGAACAAGAAAAGTCGGAGCTGCACATGTCCTTCCTCCCCAAGACTGCCCAAGCCGGCCACCAGATGCTGGACTTCGTAATTGGCCTGCCGCTGACGATCCTCGCCACCGGCGTGCTCTTCCTGGTCATCGAGATCGGCAGCCGCGCTGTCATCTGATTGACTCCTCCCCCGAGGCCGGCGTTGCGGCGAACACCCCGTCGGCCTCCCAGTTTCTTTGATGCCTCCTCTCTCTCGGCATCATTCGCGCGGCGCGAATCTCTCATCCTCCCCCCTTCGCGCTCGACGCACACCTGAACGCCGGCCCCACACGGGACCGGCGTCTTTTTGTCGGCGATCCTGACTCGCCACGCCCGGTCGCCCGCCATTTCATGCGCGGGGGCCGGCATCCACTTCCTAAATAATCTTGCGACGCACTTGCATTCGCAACTGGACGCACGTAAGCCGCATTTGTTGCGAATAGTTCGCAGTTGCATTTGCAAAACGGGGAGTGCGAAGTCGATGCGGGATGGTGAGGCAGTTTGCGGGCGTGTTCAGGGCAGGGAAGCGGGCGAACCACATTCGCGCTGTTCCGTTGCACGCGGAACGAACGCGCCCGGCGGCCGCGCTTCCCTTCGCGCTGGCGTCGCCATGGCGCTGGCGCTGGCGGGCGTGACGCCGGCCTTCGCCGCGCCGGCGGATGAAGCGCCCGCGCCCGATGCTGCGCCTGGTGACGCAGAGGCTCAGGCCGCGCGCACGGCAGAAGGGCAGGCGCAGGCGAAATCCGGCGACAGGACAGCCGACAAGGTCTTCGTCTTCGGCCGTCGCATGACGACATCGATCGCAACGTTGAACGCCGACCCGCGGGAGGCGCCGCAAGTCATCAACGTCATCTCGGGCGAAACGCTGGCGGAACAGGGCGTCACGTCGCTCGAACAGGCGTTGCGCAACGTGCCGGGGATAACGACGCAGATCGGCGAGGGGGGGACGATGAACGGAGACCAGTTCTTCATCCACGGCTTCTCGGCGAAGAACGACATATACACGGACGGACTTCGCGACTTCGGCGTGTTCACGCGCGACAGTTTCAACTACGGCCAGGTGGAGGTGCTCAAGGGTCCATCGTCGACGACGCTTGGGCGCGGCGCAACGGGCGGCGGGATCAACACAACAACGAAAACGCCGTTCCTCGACAACGGCGGAACGGCGTCAACGGCGTTCGGCAACGCAGAATACGAACGGGCGACGGTCGACTGGAACCAGGTTGTCGGCGACGGCGTGGCCATCCGCATCAACGCAATGGCGCACCACAACAAGGTCCAGGGCCGGGACGATCTCATCCATTCCGACCGATGGGGGATCGCGCCCTCCATCGGCTTCGGCCTTGGCGGCAAGACGACGCTGACCGTCGCCGGCTTCTACCAGAAGGATGACCGCGTGCCGGACTATGGCCTGCCGACCGTGGCGGTCGCGCCGGGCCGGGAGATTCCGGTCACGGATCTCGGTGTGTCATCGAAAAATTTCTACGGGTTCGACGCCGATACCGATCAGACCGAGGTCTACACCGTAACCGCCCGCTGGCGCACCGAGGTCAACGACTGGCTGACGCTGACCAGCGACACCAAGTTCGGCGACTACACCCGCTATTTCCAGCAGACGCCGGTGAGCTGCCGCGACAGCGCCACGACGGCGCTTCCCATTCCCTGTTCGGTGGCCCTGACCGACAATGATCCCACGACCGTGCCGATGATCTCGGTCGGTGGGCCCGGCCCCTACGACCAGACCACGCTGGGCGTGCAGAACGTGTCGACGATCGCGGTGAATGCGCCCATCGGCGGTTTCCGCAACGAGTTTCTCGGCGGCTGGGATGTCTCCTGGGAGACCAACGACCGCGACCAGTACAACTATGCGAGCCGCATCACCGAGAAGTCGCTGCTCGATCCCGCGCACCTGCCCAATCCGACCCTGTCGAACGTCAAGAACAACACGCGCGAAACCACCGCCAAGGACGTCTCGCTCTTTCTCTCGGACCGGTTCTGGTTCGCCCGGCAATGGTCCGTCTCGGCCGGCGTCCGCCAGCAATGGTACGAGGTCGACCAGAACACGACTTCGTTCTCCGAGGATTCCGTCGGCGCGGTCACGTCCACCTATTCGCCCATCTCCTCGAACACGCAGTTCACCTCGCCGCGCCTGTCGCTGATCTGGGAGCCGACGCCGCAGCAGTCCTACTACGTATCCTATTCCACATCGGCGACGCCGCCAGGCATCACGGTGTCGAACGGCTCCACCATCCGCTCGCCGGGCGCGACGGATTCGCTGGGGCAGGGCGATCTCGATCCGGAAAAAACCAAGAGCTACGAGATCGGCGCGAAGGTCTCGCTGTTCTCGGACCGCGTGCTGGTTCAGGCCTCGCTGTTCGACGTGAAGAAGAACAACGCCAAGGAGATCGATCCGCTTTCCGGCGACATCATTTCCTCCGGCGACAGCCAGGAGGCCAAGGGCGTCGAGCTCGGGCTTGGCGGACGGATCACCGACGCCTGGAGCGTCAATGTCAGCTACGCCTATACCGACGCGACGACGACGGATTGCAGTCCGCGCACGCCCGCGCCGCCGCCGAACATCTGCCTTCAGGCCGGCAACCAGGTTCCGTTTTCTCCGAAGAACGCGGCGAGCCTCTGGACCACCTACGATTTCACCGGCGCGCTTGCAGGCCTGCAGGTCGGCGGCGGGATTTCCTACCAGGACAAGGTCTATCTCGATACCGACAATGACGGCGTGTCGCCGGGCTACACGACGTTCGACGGGCTCGTGTCCTACGGCTTCGATCGCTACCGGATATCGCTCAACGCCTACAACCTCACGGACGAACTCTACTACAGCCAGGTGCACGGCAATCGCGTGGTTCCGGCGCCTGGGCGGAGCTTTGTTGCAACCCTCGGCGTGGCCTTCTGAACCCTCCCCGGCCACGCCTTTACGCCTGGGACGGGCCGCGCGTTTGCAGCCCGTCCCGTATTCTTTTGGCCCGCATTCTTTTTGATGGACGAAGACGATGCTGGTGAAAGTCGAACGCCTGCTGTCCGCCGACGAGGTGGCGCACTGCCGGTCCGTGCTCGAACAGACGGAATGGGTCGACGGACGGATCACGGCGGGCGCGCAATCGGCGCTGGCGAAGAACAATCTCCAGGTTCCCGAAGACGCGCCACAGGCAAGGGCGCTGGGCGAGATCATCCTCCGCGCGCTGGGGCGCAATCCCGTTTTCAATTCGGCGGCGGTTCCGTTGCGCGTCTTCCCGCCGCTGTTCAACCGCTATGACGCCGGCATGGGATTTGGCGCGCATGTCGACAACGCCATCCGTTTCATCGCCGGTCCCAACATCCGCGTCCGCACCGACATATCCGCGACCGTCTTCCTCAGCGATCCGGCGGACTATGATGGCGGCGAGCTGGTGATCCAGGACACCTATGGCGAACACTGCGTGAAGTTCGCAGCCGGCGACATGGCGCTTTATCCCGCTTCGAGCCTCCATCGCGTCGAGACCATCACGCGCGGCAGCCGGTGGGCGTCTTTCTTCTGGGTGCAGTCGATGGTGAAGGACGATGGCGCACGCGCGCTGCTCTACCAGTTCGACCAGTCGATCATCGCAACGCGCGCAGCCCTGGGCGATGAACATGCCGCCGTGCTCGGGCTGACGGCGGCCTATCACAATCTTCTCAGGAAATGGGCCGAGGTCTGAACTCATGGACGGCATAACACCCCCCGCGAAGGACCCTTCGCCGGCCGCAAGGAAGAAGGCGCCCGCCGGCGTTCTTCTCTTTGTGCCGGCGGCGCTCAATCGCGGCGCTTTCATCACCTGGCTCAAACGGGTTCACGCCTGGACCGGTTTCTGGGGCGCGCTGATGTTCCTCGTGCTGGGGATATCGGGCTTCCTGCTCGATCATCGCGGCCAGATGAAGATCGACACCGGCGAACCAAGGGAGGTGATGTCGGTCGTCCTTCCGGTCGATCCCGGATCGATCACGTCGCAGGCGGATCTCGGCAAGTGGGCGCAGGCCCAGTTCCATCTTTCGATGGAGCCGCGCGCGCCGCGCGGCGGCCCGGGCGGCCCGCGTGGCGAGGCGGGAAGAGAGGGCGGGGCGCAGCGCGGCGAGCGCGCCCGCTTCATGGGCCGCGAGGTTCAGCAGGCCGAGGTCTGGCGCCAGCAGTTTTCCGGCCCCAACGGCGCGCTCTCCGTCGAGTACACGCCCGGCGCCAACACGGTGAAGGCGACGCGCAGCGAGCAGAATCTCGCGGGCGTCATCAAGAACCTGCACAAGGGCGTCGGCCTTTCCTGGCCGTGGGTGCTGTTCCTCGATTCAATGGCGGGCGCGCTGACCGGAATGGCGCTGACGGGCGCCCTCCTGTGGAGCCGTTTGCATGGGCCCCGCCTTGCCGCCATCGGCATCGTGCTGGCGAGCCTTGGTCTGGCGCTCACGGCGGCGTGGTCAAACCTGGTCTAGCGGAGGCTATTGGGGAGGGCTGACCGGCGCGAGCGGCGCGGTCGCCGCCATGCAGGTTTTCAGCCGCGTCTCGCCGCCCCATGCATCGAACGCATCCCTGGCTGCGGTTCGCACGCGCTCGGCGTCGTAGGGCGGGGCGAGGGCGTCGCCGCCGAAGAACACCCAGAGCACGGTGGTCTTGTCCACCTGTCCGGCATAACGCTCGGCGCGGGTGATCTCGGCCTTGATCTCCTTGCCCGCGACAAGCCGGGCCAGCGCGACACTGCCCTCGCCAATGCGCGGTCCTGTGTCGTTGATGATGAAGGGAACCGCCGCGCCATCTTCGCGCGCCGTGTCGATGGCGACGCCGAAGCCGCCGACCTTGACGCCCAGCGCCTTCAACGCCGCGCGCGAGGGCATGACGCCGCCGGGAACCAGCATCGGATCGGGATAGCGCTGCGGGTCGTCCTCCGCGAAGTCCGGATCGGCCAGCGTTGTCGGCGAGACGTAGAAGCCGGGCGCGTCCTTCACCTCGACCGGCTCGACATTCCGCACGGTGCGGCCCGCGATCTCGGCCTCGCCGCGCCCGAGTATGCCGTACCATTGCACCACGCCGACGGAAGGATCCTTCCAGCCCGCCTCGCCGATGCGCTTCACATCGTCCATGAACCTGCCGGTGCACGTGGCGTTGCTTTCCGAGCCTTCATAGCTGCTGCCGTCCGGCAGGTAGACGCGACCTGCATTGCAGAGGTGGATCAGCGCGCCGCCCGCCGCGTTGGCCTTGTTGTAGGCGCGGGGGCTGCCGTCGATGTTGATGTTCATCCGCGCCCGCACCGCCGCGCCGCCGCCCTCGATCGCCAGCACGGTCTGGGCGCCGACGGCTGTTGGCGATCCGGTGCAGGTCGGGGTCTGCGCCTGCGCCGCGCAAGGCATGCCCGCGGCAAGAAGTGTGACGAGACTGGCGGCTGCTGTGCGCATGCTGATCCCCTCGCGGTTTTGCAAAGGCTAGAGCACGATCACTTTGCGCGGAAGCGCGCAAAGTGTGAATCGTGCTCTACGCTTTTGGATTGGAGATGGATTCACGACTTGATCGGGATCGCCACGCGATTCCGATCAGGTCGATCCGGCTCCAGGCTGCATGCGGCGGAGAGGAATGGCCGGGGCTAGTCCGCATTGCCCCCGCATGCGCCGCTGTCCAGCGCGTGAAGGATTTCGGCGGCCGAATGCTTGTGGCAGCCGGCGGCTTCCCAGAAACCGGCGATCTCGCGGATGCGGGCTTCGCGGACGCCGGCGTTCGGGCAGATCCCTTCGGGTGGATGCATCATCACCCACATTTCGTTGGGGGTCAGTCCGTGCGCCTTGAGCCCGGCCTGGCAGGCGGCTGTTTCGTCAGGGTCAGGGTAGGGGGCCAGCTCGGGCGCTGCGGCTGCCGCAGCTGCAAGCGGCGGGGTGGCGGCCTGGGCCTGCGGTCCCGCCAGCGTGTCGGCGCTGGCCGGCGCATCGGCCGGGACGGCGGCGATCGATTTGACCGGCGGCCCACAGGCCGCCAGCCCCAGCGCCAAGGCTGACGCGCACACCACACGCCACATATCCGTTCCCCGTTCGAACAAGCGATCAGAGCCGCGTCGCCGCGCGGCTGTCAACGAGAAGCATGACGCTTTCGCCATCAATCATGATTAATGCGATATTAAGCGAACCAGACTCGCATCGCCCCCGAAGCCATCCCCGGGAGCGGTTCTATGGGCGCCTATTACGATCTGGTGCTGAATTCGGTTTGCCGCAGCAATCACCATCGCATCGCGATCATGGCGCTCGACCATCTGCAGGGCGACGACGCCGACCAGTGGCGCAACCTCTTCCTGAAATGGCATCCCACCTATCTGGAGGGATCGAAGGCGCCGGACGCCCAGTTCAAGGATTTCCGCAACCACGTGGTGCACCCCAAGGACGGGTTCTGGGGCGGCGCGCCGCAGGCTGCTACCGAGTGGTACAAACGTCTGCATCGGGCGCTCGGCGAGGGCGACTGGGAGCACGCGGTCTGGTCAGCCGGCGTCATGTCCCACTACATCGCCGATCCGTGCCAGCCGTTTCACACCGACCAGTGCGAAGCCGAGGGCGTCATCCATCGCGCGGCCGAGTGGAGCTTTTCCAAGGCGTTTCCCGAGCTCAAGCTGATCATCGAACAGCATCTCGGTTTTCCTGAAATCGAGATGCCCGGCGGCGACGACTGGGTGGCCAAGCTGGTCCGCAACGGCGCGCTTCGATCCAACCCGCATTATCATGAGTTGATCGACCACTATCATCTCGAGAAGGGTCGCAAGAAGCCGGAAGCCGCGCTTGACCAGCAGTCCAAGGATATCGTGGCCGGCCTGATCGCCTACGCCACAGTCAACGTCGCCACGGTGATCAACCGCGCCATCGTCGAATCCCGCGCGCGGCCGCCGAAAACCAGCCTGATGCTTTCGACGCTGTTCGTCGGTATGAAGACGCCGCTCCACTCGGTCCTCAAGAAGCTCGACCATGAAGCAGACCGCAAGGTGGTTGCCGCGCAATACGAGGAATACCGGCGCACGGGGAAGGTGAGGGAGACGCTGGGCGAGGACGACAAGATTGTCCGCGCGCTCCACGCGGAAGAAATCAAGGGCGTGCACATCGCGTCCATCGACGCCGAATGGCCGCGCGAACACGGCTTGTCGCACGGCGAGGGCGCCGAGCCGCGCGTGCACAAGAAGATCAAGGTCAAGAAACCCAAGGCCGAGAAGCCGAAGGCGGAGAAGGCCGAAAAGCCGGCGAAGCCGCCCAAGATCACAAAAGCCGCCAAGGCCGAAGCCGAGGCGGAAACCGCCGCCGAGTACTACCGCGATCCGCCGCCCGCCGAGGACGCGGCGCCGACTTCCGCGGCGCCGGAACCGGCGGAGCCCGTGCCGGCCCCGGCCACAGCGCCGGCGGCGCCCGTCGATCGCAAGGCGCCGCGTATCCGTCTTGCGCGCGAGGCCCTCGTGGTCGATGCGCCGTCCATCGGCCCCAAGACCGCCGGCCGCTTTTACGCGATCGGCGTCAAGACGGTGGGCGACCTGCTGGACGTTTCCGCCGACGATGCGGCGAAAGAGATCAAGGCGAGCCACATCAGCGCCAAGACGATCCGTGAGTGGCAGGCCCAGGCGCTGCTCGCCTGCAGCGTGCCGGACATCACCGGCACGACGGCGCAGATGCTGGTCGGCGCCGGCGTGCTGACGCCCGAGGACCTCGCCTCCGCCGAACCTGCCTTCCTTCTCCAGGCGATCGCCGAATTCGCGCGCACAAAGGAGGGCGAGGGCGCCCTGCGCGGCGCGGCGCCGCCCGACCAGACCAAGGTCGAAAAATGGATCGCTTCGGCCAAGGCCCAGCCGCCGGCCGCTTGATCTGGAGCAAGCCGGGGGCTCGCTCGGTTGACGTAGAGGCTTCCGGCCCGCGTCTTTCCCGCTAGACTATGATCCGCATTCCCGGCGGCCGACGTATGCCGTCTGCCCGGCGTATGGCCGGCAGCCATCGCCGGCCTATTTCAATCAAGTGATTCCGCCCCCGGGGGTCCGTTGCCGCCTGAGTCCCAGAAGCCGCCCACTCCCGGTGTGGAAGCGATGAACGTCAGCCCGGCGAGGGGCTGGCGGGCCCTGTTGTCGCGTCGCGGCGCCATCACGCTTTTGATGATTGCGGGCGTCGTCGCCATCGGCGCCGCGCTGGTCTTTGGCGGGCTGCAGGCGCAGAAGCGCCGCGCCGAAACCCAGGAGCTCTACGCCCATACGCTTGAAGTGATGGCCGCCGCGCGGGAACTGATGTCGTCCCTTCAGGATCTCGAAACGGGACAGCGCGGCTATCTTCTTTCGCACGATCCCGACTATCTCGAACCCTATGTGCGGGCCGACCGGAAGATCGACGGCCAGATCGACACGCTCAAGCTGCTCTCGCGTGATCCGCGTCAGCAGACGATGATCGATACGCTGACCCGCCAGATCGCCGGCCAGCGCCTGTCTCTTGGCCAGAGCATCGTCCTTGCGAAATCGGGACGGTTCGATCAGGCGGTCGACCTCTACAAGTCCGACGCCGGCAGGCGCTGGATGGACGACATTCGCGACACGATGAATTCGATCCTGTCGCTTGAAGAGCGCGCCCAGGTCGAGCGCCGCACTGCCAGCCAGAACAGTGCGCAGATGCTGGGTCTCTACCTGCTGGGCCTCCTGATTGTCGGTCTCGCGCTGATCGCATTCGCCGTTTCAAGCGCATTCATCGCCCTTTCGGCCAGCGCGAAGGCCGACCTCGAAAGCGAGCGGGCGGCAACGGCGACGCGGATTGCGGAAGGCGAGCGTCGCTTCCGCACCATCACCGAAGCGATCCCCCAGATCGTCTGGTCATCGGACGCCAATGGCCGGTTCGGTTTCGTCAACGCCCGCTGGCGGGAATTCACCGGTTCGCCCGGA
This sequence comes from Alphaproteobacteria bacterium, assembly GCA_016125405.1. Lineage (GTDB taxonomy): Bacteria > Pseudomonadota > Alphaproteobacteria > Caulobacterales > Hyphomonadaceae > UBA7672. The sequence continues at coordinate 52,205 of WGLW01000009.1, forward strand.
ACGGCGCAGGCCTGGGTGGATCATATCCACCCCGACGACCGGCCGGGCGTCTCTGAAGCCTGGCGCCGCTCGATTGAAACCGGCGAAACATATGAGCGCGAAGTGCGGCTGCGCGACGCCAACGGCGCCTACCGCTGGTTTCTCTGCAGGGCCGTCCCCTTGCGCAACGCGTCCGGCCAGATCGAGCAATGGCTTGGCGCCGGCACGGACATTCACGAGGCGCGGCTCAATCTCGAGGCCAGGGAAATCCTCAGCCAGGAATTGAGCCACCGCATCAAGAACATCTTCTCGGTGGTGGGGTCTCTGATCGCTCTGTCCGCGCGCGACGATCCGGCCCAGACCGCTTTCGCCAATGGTTTGCGGAATCGCGTCTCCGCCCTGGCGCGAGCCCATGAGTTTGTCCGCCCGCATTCGCCGGAAAGCGCGCTGAGGGGAGGGACCCGCACCTTTTCGGGGTTCATCGCGGATCTTCTTGCGGCCTACAGCGAAGACGATTCGGGGCGCATCCGCTTTACCGGCGAGGATTTCAGCTTCGGCGACAAGTGCGCGACGCCGCTCGCCCTGTTCTTCCATGAGCTTGGCACCAACGCGGCGAAGTACGGCGCGCTGTCGCGTCCCGGCGGGCATGTCGAAATCGATTCGAGCCGCGAAGGCGCCGACTGGCGCGTGACCTGGAGCGAACATGGCGGCCCCGAAATCAGCGCGCCGCCCAGCCGCGAGGGCTTTGGCACCAAGCTGGCGCAGCTCAGCGTCGAGGGGCAGCTCGGCGGGTCGATCGCCAAGAGCTGGACACCCGAAGGCCTGCGCGTGGATATCCGGTTGCCGGCCGATGTGATGGAGCGCTAGGGCGCGATCACTTTTGGATCAGAGACGGAGTCACGACCTGATCGGGGTCGCCATGCGCTTCCGGCAAGGTGGATCCGACCCTAGGCCGCGAAGGCGTGAAGCCTCGGCGGCGGTTGCGGCGGCGAACGGCCGAGCCTCAGGGCTTCGATATACCTGGCCGCCTGCATCATTTCCCGGTTCTCGACGGGTTTGGCGATGACGCCCACCGCGCCGGGAACGCCCCGACCGAGCTGGGCCGGGTTTGCGGTCATGAAAAGAACAGTGACGCCACTACGGGCCAGTTCCGCGCCCACTTCAATGCCGGTTGGGCCGTCGCGCAGGTTCAGGTCGACGAGTGCGATATCGACCCCTTTTTCGGCGAGCCTGCGTGCGTGTTTGCTATCCGGCGCGGTGCCGATGACGTCATGGCCCAGGTCTTCGAGAATGTTGCGAATCTCGAGAGCGACCAGGAACTCGTCTTCAACGACCAGAATACGCACGGCTTTCCTCTTTAAAGGCTCCGCAGGAGAACGAACCTGACAGCGGCTAGTTCCCGTCTTCATGTCCAGTTTTTTACATAGAGCAAAGACGCCGCAGTCCAGACCCTGTCAGAGAGAAATCCCGGGGTTAATTTTCAGAAAAAATCGGAAATTATTCTGTCTAAAATCAATGGATTAAATCCAAAAACGCGTTTCCAACGCCGGATGAATGCAGGAGTCCGGACAGGTTCAGGCGCCCAGGCGTTCTATGCGGGTCAGAAGAGGCACGAAAAGGAGTTTACCAATGCGTCTCCTCACAAAATCCCTGCTGGCGAGCGCCTTGGCTCTTGGCGTCGTTTCGCCGGCTCTCGCGGCCCCGCCCTATCATCCGGGTCCGGACCATTATTATGACCGCGGCGAACGCGAGGCCTATCGCGATGGCCGCCAAGACGCGCGCCGTCACGAGTGGCGCCACGACCGCCGCGACTACCGTCACTGGAGACGCGGCGAACGCTTCGATCGCCGTGGCCATTATGTGGTCGTGCGCGATTACCGGTACTATCACCTGCGTCCCCCGCCGCGCGGTCACTACTACTACCGCACGGACGCCGGCCAGATCCTGCTTGTCGCTGCTGCGACCGGCCTGATCATCTCGGCCCTTAACAACTAGGATCGGCAACGTCCGCGAGGACTTCGACGGCCGCCCCAACCGGGCGGCCGTCTTGTCATGTGTGTATTGTCGCAGCGTGAACTTGACCGGCGAGGAAGCTCGTCCGATGGGTTGACAGTGACACAGCGCCGGAGACGCTTGGTCATGAACGCTGGGCAAGGGCCCTTGGGAGGAGTGGACATGATGTTTCAAACGGGAAGAACGACCATCGCCGCGGCCAGCCTGCTGGCGCTTGCCGCCGCCTGCAGCCCGAAAGCCGCCGATGCGCCCGCAAAGGCCGCCGCGATCATGCCGGGACCGGACGCCTACGCCCAGCTGCAGCAGCGCCTGATCTCCGCAAAGCCCGGCGACACCGTCGAGATCGGCGAGGGCACGTTCAACTTCACCGACGGCCTCTCGCTGGACGTCGACAAGGTCAACATCAAGGGCGCCGGGCAGGGCAAGACCATTCTCTCCTTCAAGGGACAGGCCGGCTCGGGCGAGGGCCTGCTGGTCACCTCCAACGGCGTCGTCATGTCCGACTTCACCGTCCAGGACACCAAGGGCGACGGGATCAAGTCGAAAGGCTCGGACGGCGTCACCTACAAGAACCTCACCGTCGAATGGACCGACGGGCCGAAACCCGAGAACGGCTCCTACGGCGTCTATCCGGTTGAATCGAAGAACGTGCTGATCGACGGCGTCACCGTGAAGGGCGCATCCGACGCCGGCATCTATGTCGGCCAGTCGGAAAACATCATCGTCCGCAACAGCCGGGCGGAAGGCAACGTCGCCGGCATCGAGATCGAGAACTCGGTCCACGCCGACGTCCACGACAACGTCGCGACCCACAACGCCGGCGGCATCCTGGTCTTCGACCTGCCGGACCTGCCGAAAATGGGCGGCAACTCCACGCGCGTCTTCAACAACCAGGTGATCGACAACAACACGCCGAACTTCGCCAAGCCTGGCAACATTGTCGGCAACGTGCCGACCGGCACGGGCGTCATGCTGATGGCCAACAAGAACGTGCATGTCTTCAACAACACGTTCGACAACAACCAGTCGGCTCAGGTGATGATCGTCGCCTACCAGTTCCCGATCAAGGATGCGCGCTATGACCCGCTGCCGCGCGACATCGTCGTGCGCGACAACACCTACGGGTCAGGCGGAAACGACCCGCAGGGCCTGATGAAGCCGTTCGCCGCTGCCGTCGGCGGCAAGCTGCCGCCCGTCTTCTGGGACGGCGTCACCAAGTATGGCGACAAGAGCGAGGACGTTCGCATCGCCATCAAGGAAAAACCCGAGGTCGCCTTCCTCGATTTCGGTCTTGGCGTCACCCCGCCGGACCCGGCCAACGCCAAGCCGTCGGACAAGCGCCCGCCTGACGCGGACATCCCCGAGCCCGCGCCGGTCGAACTTCCGCAGGAGAGCGCCGCATCCTGAAACGTACACTCCCGACATGGCTGGTCGGGGGGCTGGCGCTGATGCTCGCGGCATGCGGGCAGGGCGCAGGTCCCCGCGCGCGCGTCATCCTCGCCGAGGACGCGGCGCCGAAACTCTCAGACTATGGCTTCTTTCTCGACGCTTCGGCGCACAAGCCCGCGCCGGGCGTCGTCGCCTATGACCTGACAAATCCGCTGTTCAGCGACCACGCCTCGAAATACCGCTACGTCTATGTGCCGAAGGGCGAGGCGGCGACCTATACGCCGAAAGGTCCGCTCGACTTTCCCGTCGGCGCGGTGCTGATCAAGACCTTCGCTTTCGCGCCCGACATGCGCCAGCCGGCCGAAGGCGAGCGTTTCGTCGAAACGCGGCTGCTGATCCACAAGGCGAAAGGCTGGGTCGCCTACCCCTATATCTGGAACACCGACGAGACCGAGGCGGTCTATTCTCCCGTAGGCGGGCGCCAGACGATCAACACGATCATCGACAACGGTTCGCCGGAAGGCGAAGGGCTGGCCATCAACTACGCCGTGCCCAACCAGAACCAGTGCAAGGAATGCCACCAGTCCGGCGGCAAGTTCCTGCCGATCGGCCCCAAGGCGCGCAACCTCAACCATGTCGGTCCCGCCGGCGTCAACGAGCTCGCCGACTGGAGCGCGCGGGGCATGCTTACCGGCGCGCCTGCGCCCGAGGCTGCGCCCTCCGTGCCGAACGCATTCGATCCGGCCGCCGATATTGGCCAGCGCGCCCGCGCCTATCTCGACATCAACTGCGCCCATTGCCACAAGGCCGATGGCGGCGCCTCGAACTCCGGTCTTTTCCTGGGCTGGAACGAGACGGATCCGCGCGGCTGGGGTGTCCACAAGCGGCCCACGGCCGCCGGCCGCGCCTCGGGACAGAATTTCTACGTCATCGAGCCGGGCCAGCCCGACGCCTCGATCATGGTTCACCGCATGCAGTCGACCGAGCCCGGCGTGCGCATGCCCGAACTCAGTCGCTCGACCGTTGACGACAAGGGCGTGGCGCTGATCCGCGAATGGATCGCGGGGCTGAAGCCGCAGTGACCGGCCCGTAACCCGGGCAGTGGCGGTGACCTAGAACCCCGCCGAGACGCGGCCGATGGCGCCGCAGACGGTCGCCAGCGGGACGGCGACGATGCAGGCGATGATCATCCAGTTCCGGGTGAGGCCGAGCTTGCCGACGAGTTGCGGGATCTTCAGGTCCGCCCGGCTGGAAAGCTGTTTCTGAAGCGCGCCGGTCGCCCAGACATTTCCAACAAACGCCGCGGCGACGGCAAGCAGGATCACGCCGGCGATCACCGGAAAATCCTGGTTGCGTACGTGATTGCTCCAGGCCAGCCAGTTCACCGGCAGGGCCAGCGCTCCGGCCGCCAGCGTATAGACCGGCCATTGCAGCATCTTGCCGACAAAGGCGCGCGACAATCCCTTGCGGATCGCGTTCGACGCCCGCACCGCATATGCGGCGGAGGCGACGCCGCGAAACTCTGCGGCAAGCTTCGCCAGGTCCGCCTCGCGCTTTGTCTTCGACATCGCTCCGGAGCGACGTGCGATCTCCGCGTTGGTTTCGGATTCGAGCATGCCGTGCAGCGCCGGGATGAGGCCTGTGCGCGCCGCCAGCGCCGCCTCCAGATCCTCCACATCGCCTGTCAGCAGCGCGCCGCCGATGTCGCGAAAATCCAGCACCTCGAAATCGGGACCGTAGCCGTTGATGGTCAGCCGCATCTGGCCGATGGCGAACTCGGCCGAGGCGATATCGACGTGGGCCGTGGTGACGCGGCTGAAGTCGGCGCCGCTGGCGTCGCCTTTCGCCATTGCGCTGCCGGCCATCGCGAGCAGCTGGCTCATGCTGGAGAGGCCGGAAATTTCCCTGCGCACATCCTCGGGCCCTCCGTCCGCTACGATGACGAGGGCAGGGGTGACGACGCATTGTATTGTCGCGCGGTGATGCAACTCGCCCTGGCCCTTGCAGGTGTTGCACGTCGTGTGGCCGGCGCCGTGGCAGACCGTGCAATTGATCGTGCCTTCACCATTGCAATGCGAGCAGGCGACCCGGCCGCCGTTGCAGGATCTGCAGTGTTCGGTCTTTTGCCCGCCGCAGCGCGGACACACATCCCACACCTGCTCATAACGGATGACCAGTTCGTTCGTCGCGGGGTTCAGGCCGCGGTGTTCGACCTGCCTGCCCTGGCCGCCGCGTCCGGCGCAAGCTTCGCAGGGCGCCCGGCTGCTGCCATTGCATCGGCTGCAGGTTGTGGACTTCGTTCCGTTACACCTCACGCATGTGACCTTGCCCCTGGCAAGGCAGGTCATGCAGTCGATCTGGCCTTTCCCGTGGCAAGTCTTGCACGTCGAGACATATCCGATCGCGCCTTCGGTCGCGTAGACGTCGCCGGCCTTCAACTCCGCTTCCGGGTTCGAACCATGCGAACCGCTCCAGGCAAGAAGGCGGTTGGCAGCGTCGCGACGGGCGCGGTCCAGCATGGCGGCGAGTTCGGTCTCGAAGGCGCCGGGACCGTCGACCCTGCGCACGTCTCCGGGCAGCGGACCCGCGCCGTCGGCTTCCGTCTTCGAAAACCGGGTGTTGAATGTCTGCGTCGCGGTTACCGGCGCGGATGTCGTCACACAGGAAACCAGATTGAGGTGACTCTTGTCGAAACGCGTCAGCGGTTCGATGAACGCCCCGACCTTTTTCAGCATGCCTGCTGCGACGTCCCCATCCACACCAGTTGCGGCGGATCCCGTACGTTCAACTTCCACGCCCTGCGCCCCTTCAACACTGTCTCCCCCGCGGAGGAAAATGCGCGCTGACCCGAATTGCGCAAGGCAAACGCGCCGCGTCGCGCGCAAACGTGAACGGCCGCCCCCGAAGGGGCGGCCGCTGCTCGCTCCATGAGCGATGTTTCGTCCGGTGACCGCGTGCGATCACATGGCCTTCAGGTTGGTGGCCGAAACCTTGCCCGAACGTTTGTCCGGGGTCTCTTCGAACGAGAGTTTCTGGCCTTCGTCGAGGCCGCGCATTCCGGCTGCTTCCAGCGCGCTGGCGTGCACGAACACGTCCTTGCCGCCGTTGTCAGGCTGGATGAAGCCATAGCCCTTGTTGGTGTTGAACCATTTCACAGTGCCCGTCGTCATGGGATCTTCCTTGTTGAGACAAGGCTGGTCGCACAAGCGCGATCCGCCTAATCGAATTTTGTGGAGGATGTGGTCAGCGCAGCCCGACAGGACGGGGCCAAGTGATCGACCGAAACTCGATGGCGCGCACCATACACGAATTGGGCCCGGCGGATAGAGACGCCGCTGTAACGTTGCAGCGGCGGCAGCATGGGCCCAAAAGCACAACGGCCGCCCGGTTTCCAGGGCGGCCGCTGCATCGTTTCAATCCGGTGCGGAAGACTTATTCCGCGCCTTCCCTGGATCTTTCGCGGCGCGGGCCGCGGCCGCGGCCGCCGCCGGAGCGCTCGCGGCGTTCGCCGCCGCCATCGTCGGTGACGCCGGGGATTTCCTCGCCGGTTTCCTGGTTCACCGCCTTCATCGACAGGCGAACCTTGCCGCGGTCATCGAAGCCCAGCAGCTTCACCTTCACGATGTCGCCTTCCTTGACGACGGCGGAGGGCGACTCGACGCGCTCTGCGGCGAGCTGGCTCACGTGGACGAGACCGTCCTTGGCGCCGAAGAAGTTCACGAAGGCGCCGAACTCCATCACCTTCACGACCTTGCCTTCGTAGATCTGGCCCACTTCCGGTTCGGCGGTAAGGCCGTGGATCCATTTCTGCGCGGCTTCGAGGCTTTCCTTCTCGACCGCGGCGATCTTCACCGTGCCGTCGTCCTCGACATTGATCTTGGCGCCGGTCTTCTCGACGATCTCGCGGATCACCTTGCCGCCGGTGCCGATCACGTCGCGGATCTTGTCGACGGGGATCTGCATGGAGATCATGCGCGGCGCGGTTTCGGCGACTTCGGCGCGGGCGCCGGTGAGGGCCTTGGCCATCTCGCCGAGGATGTGCATGCGCCCGCCCTTGGCCTGATTGAGCGCCGTTTCCATGATTTCCTTGGTGATTCCGGCGATCTTGATGTCCATCTGGAGCGAGGTGACGCCGGCTTCGGTTCCGGCGACCTTGAAGTCCATGTCTCCGAGATGATCTTCATCTCCGAGAATATCCGAGAGGACCGCAACGCCTTCCGGGTCCTTGATGAGACCCATCGCGATGCCGGAGACGGGGCGCGAAATCGGAACGCCCGCATCCATCATCGCCAGCGAGCCCGAGCACACCGTCGCCATCGAGGACGAGCCGTTGGACTCGAGGATCTCGGAGACGAGACGCAGCGTGTAGGGGAACTCTTCCGGCGTCGGCAGCACGGCGTGCAGTGCGCGCCAGGCCAGCTTGCCATGGCCGATCTCGCGGCGTCCGGGGCCGCCCATCCGGCCGGTTTCGCCGACGGAGAAGGGAGGGAAGTTGTAGTGCAGCAGGAACTTCTCCTTGCGCGTGCCTTCCAGCCCGTCGATGAACTGCTCGTCCTCGCCGGTGCCCAGCGTGGCGACGCAGAGCGCCTGGGTTTCGCCGCGGGTGAACAGCGACGAGCCGTGCGTGCGCGGCAGAACCGACACTTCGGACACGATCTGGCGGACCTGGTCGAGCTTGCGGCCGTCGATGCGCACGCCGGTCTTGATGATGTCGCCGCGGACGACTTTCGCCTCGGCTTCCTTGAACACGCCCTTGAAGACCAGCGGAGCCATGCCGTCGGGATTGGCGTCCGACTGCGCCAGCGCAGCCTTGGCCTTTTCGCGCGCGGCTTCCACCGCGGCGTGGCGTTCGCCCTTGTCCTTGATCTTGTAGGCGGCAGAGAGCTCCGCGCCGACCAGTTTCTGGACTTCGGCGAGCTCTTTCGAATAGTCGGGGCTTTCGAAGGCGAAGGGTTCCCTGGCGCCTTTTTCGGCGAGGGAGATGATCGCGTCGATCACCTTCTGGAAGCTTTCGTGCCCGGCCATCACGGCGCCGAGCATCACGTCTTCCGACAGTTCCTTGGCTTCGGACTCCACCATCATCACGGCGTCCGACGTGCCGGCGACGACGAGGTCGAGGTCGGTGTCGGCCATCTGCTCGAGCGTCGGGTTGATGATGTACTGGCCGTCCTTGTATCCGACGCGGGCGGCGCCGATCGGGCCGCGGAACGGAACGCCGGAAATCGTCAGGGCGGCGGAGGCGGCGACGAGGCCGAGAATGTCGGGATCGTTCTCCTGGTCATAGGAGAGCACGTTGACCACAACCTGCGTCTCGTTCTTGAAGCCTTCGGCGAACAGCGGACGGATGGGGCGGTCGATCAGGCGCGAGGTCAGCGTCTCCTTGTCGGTGGGACGGCCTTCGCGTTTGAAAAAGCCGCCGGGCACCCGGCCGGCGGCGTAGTATTTCTCCTGGTAGTTCACGGTCAGCGGGAAGAAGTCCACGCCTTCCTTTTCCTTTTCCGCGAACACGACGGTCGCGAGCACGGTTGTGTCGCCATAGGTGGCGAGAACGGCGCCGTCGGCCTGGCGGGCCATGCGGCCGGTTTCGAGCGTGAGCGGTCGTCCCGCCCAGTCGATAGTCACCTTCTGGGTGTCAAACATCGATTGTCTTCTTTTCATCATGCGTAACCCCGCGCGGCCCCGGTGGGCCGGCGGGAGGGGGAGGGGCTGGCCTAGCGGCGCAGACCCAGCTCTTCGATGAGAGCCTGGTAGCGGCCCTCGTCCCTGGACTTCACATAGTCCAGCAGTCGCCGCCGCTGGGACACCATCTTCAGGAGTCCGCGACGGGAATGGTTGTCTTTCTTGTGGTCCTTGAAGTGCTCGGTCAGGTGGTTGATCCGGTGCGTCAGGATCGCGACCTGCACTTCCGGCGAGCCCGTATCGCCTTCGCTGCGGGCGTATTTCTTGATCAGTTCCGCCTTCTCGGCGACGGTGATCGACATCGGGTGCTCCTTCAGGGGCTATGAGTTGAACACGCGCACCGGCATGAACCGGCCCGCACGAACCTCGCCGAGGGCCGCCGCCTTCCCCTGATCGAGGGCCAGACAAATGCGGGAGGCATCCTCCCCGTTCACTTGCCGGGGACGGCGCATCTCCCGAAACGCCTCGACCTGATGGGGCAGAAGGACGATTTCGCGGCCCTGCCGAAGTCTGGAAGCCGCTTCCCCGTCGACGGCCAGCGCCGGGATGTCGTCCAGCGCGGTCTCGATGGGGGTCAAATGTGCTTCCAGCGCGGGGGGATCGCACATTTCCTCCAGTTTGGCCAGCGGAAGCGCATCCTTTTCGCTGAAGGCGCCCACGCGCGTGCGGCGCAGGGCCGCCACATGCCCCTCGGCCCCCAGGGCGGCGGCGAGGTCTCGCACCAGAGCCCTGATATAAAAGCCTTTTCCGCATCGAACGAAGATCACCGCCAGTTCGGAACTGGGCGTCTCGACCAGCCGCGCCTCGAAAACCTGGACGGTGCGCGGCTCCAGCGCCACGGTTTCCCCGTCGCGGGCGAGGTCGTAGGCGCGCTCGCCATTGACCTTGATGGCCGAGAACTGCGGGGGCACCTGCTGGATCTCGCCGACAAAGCCCTCCAGCGCCTTTTCGATGGCCGCGCGCTCGGGCCGGACGTCGGAGGTCGCGGTCACCTCGCCCTCGCGGTCCTGCGTGGTGGTGGAGGAACCCCAGCGCACGGTGAAGACGTAGTCCTTGTCCGCCTCCATCACATAACCCACGGTTTTCGTGGCCTCGCCGAAGGCGATGGGCAGCACGCCCGAGGCCAGGGGGTCCAGCGTGCCGCCATGGCCGGCCTTCTGGGCGTTGAAGCCGCGCAGGCATTTGGCGACGGCGGTGGTGGAGGTCACGCCCTCGGGCTTGTCGAGCGCCAGCCAGCCGTTCACCGGCCGGCCGTGTTTCTTCTGTCTGCGGGACACGTCGTCTCTCCTCAGGCGCCGCTTGCGGGATCGAACCGCTTCAACGGGTCGGGTATCGGAGGCGCGGGGATAGGGGAGGCCGCGAGAAGGGTCAAGCAAGTTGAGGTAGTCACGCAGGCCAACTACGATGGTCTCATTGTTGAGCCTTCGAGGGGGGGCAGGCGATGCTTAAGAGGAAGACCGTATTTGTTATTGGAGCAGGAGCCAGTCAGGAATTCGGACTTCCTGTTGGCTCGAAATTGCAACAGACGATCGGTTCTATGCTCAACTACAAATTCGAAGCCAGAAATAGACTGTCTGGAGACTCCGTCTTGTGGGACGCAATCGAAAGATTGAATCACAAGCAGGAGCTTTTGGCAGCTTGTTGGAAGGTGAGGGATGGTATCACTCTTTCCAACTCCATCGATAACTTCATGGACGTCCACCGGTCCGATCCCAACGTAAGAACAGTTGGGGGGTTGGCCATAGCCAGAGCAATCATTCACGCTGAACGAAAAAGCACACTTTTTTTCGACGAGCGCAATGATCAGAAGGACATCGATTTTCTTGCGGTGGACAGCACATGGGTGCTGAAACTATTCCGGTATCTGCAGGAGGGCGTCACTGTAGATAACGTTGGCAATATTTTTTCCAACGCATCGTTTATTGTATTTAATTACGACCGCTGCTTAGAGCATTTCATGTTCAGAGCGGTGCGGGCGATGTACCGGATAGGTTCCGAGCAGTCAGCCAAAGTCACCGAGACAATGAGAGTGATACACCCCTACGGCACGATTGGTCGGTTGCCTTGGCAGCATTTGAATTTGCCAGATATTCCATTCGGATCGGACAATCCGTCGCTTGAAGAAATGGCCAAAGGCATCACGACTTATACTGACGGCATGAGTAGTACAGATACCCAGGCTCTCATGCACGAATGGATGATGAAAGCGGAACAGATATGCTTTCTTGGATTCTCATTCCAAGATCAGAACGTCAGTCTACTTTCGCCTCCGTTGGGCTTAGCGCCGCCGGCCGGGAGGCATGCGGAAATTCTGGGAACTTGCCTCGGTATTTCGCCGACTGATGTCCGCGATATCGAAGGAGAGCTCGTTCGGAAGTTTCGAGGCTGTGGGGATATCACGCTGGATCGATCTATGAATTGCGCCCAGTTCATAGATTCCTATAGCCGGAGGTTTCATTAGCGCGAGTTTCAAGTCGTTCTTGGGACGCCGCATCGCTAACCCTCTCACGGTGGATGTCGCTTTGCCCAACCCGCCCTACACCTCTGCGTCCCCTCCGGAGTCCCCATGACCACCATCACCTACCATTCCATCGACGGCACCGAGGCGGCGCTTGGCGTTGCGGGCGGGCATTCGGTCATTGCGGACCGGCCCGAGGGCAAGACGGGCGGGCAGGGGCTGGGGTTCAATGGCGGCGAACTGCTGGCGCTCGCCATCGGCGGCTGTTTCGCCAATGACCTGCGCGCCATGGCCCACCAGCTCGGCCGCAAGCTGGGCCGCCTCTCGGTGACGGTGGCGCTGGAATTCGGCGGCGAGCCCGGCACGCCCGCGCGCCGCGTCGTCTCGGCCCGCATGACGCCGACCTGCGAAATGCTCGACGGCAGCGACCCCGCCGACCTGATCGAACAGACCAGCCGCGTCAGCGTCATCCGCAATTCCGTGCAGGCGGGCTTCCCGGTCGCGATGGGCTAGGGCGGCCCGAGTCCTGCCTGGAACCCTGCCTGGAACCCTGCCTGAACCCTGCCTGAACCCTGTCTGAACCCTGTCTGAACCCTGTCTGGGCCCCGCCTCCGGGCGCATCCGCACAGGGGTGCTTTGCCGCAGCCACGTTTGACTATCGTCAAACCCTTCCGCGCGCCGCCCATTAAAAAGCCTCCGTGGGGTGACGGGCAGGAGCGGAGGCGAGGTTTGGACCCGGACGACGAGGAAGATCGGCGACGTTTCCCACGCTGGGACTTCCCCATGCTCGTCCTGTGGCTTGCCGTCACTGCGTTCGCCGTTTACGGCGTCGTGCGAATGCTCGGCTAGCGGACGCGCACCGGGCGCCTGCCCGTCATCTCCACACCGCCTTCGGCGGAAATTGTCAGACGGCCGCGCCGGGTGCATCCTCCCCGAAAAACAATTCGGGGAAACGCCATGTCCTATGCTTCGTCCCATGCGTCCGGCCGCCTGATCCACGACGCCGACAGCCATCTGATGGAGCTGCCGGACGCGCTCGACCCCTGGCTCGATCCCAAGGACCGCACCGCCTATGACGCGCTGCCCAAGCTGGCCAAGCGCGCCGAGCCCTATGTCGGCGCCGCCCGCGCGAAACAGTCCGACGCCGGCTTCCGCGAGGCGGCCGAGCCCAACATCATGCTGCGCAAGAACTATGAGGCGATGGGCGCCTTCCTGAAGGACGACCGCCCCCGCGCGCTGGATGCCCTGGGCTTCGCCAGCCAGCTCGTCTTCACCACCTGGTGCCTCAACAATTTCGGTCTGGAGAGCGCCGAACAGGCGCCGCTCGCCTACGCCACGGCGACCGCCCACAACCGCATGATGCAGGACTTTACGTCGATCGACCGGCGCTTTCTCGGCACCGCCTACGTGCCGCTGATCGACATCGACCGCGCCATCGCCACCGCGCGCGCGGCCATCGCCGCCGGCGCCAAGGCGCTCCTGATCCCCTCGCGCCCCACCGGCCGCTCGGCCAGCCACATCGGCTATGATCCGGTCTGGGCGATGGCGCAGGAGGCGGGCCTGCCGATCCTGTTCCATGTCGGCGACGAGCGGAAACTCGATTCCCAGTATTTCGACAATGGCTTGCCGCGCGTGAAGGATTTCCACGGCGGGGAGGAGAACTTCACCTCCGTCTCCTACATGGCCATCCCGCATTCGGTAGAGTTGACGCTCGCCGCCATGATCATCGACGGCGTGCTGGACCGCTTCCCGAAGCTGAAGATCGGCGTCATCGAACTCGGCGCCTCCTGGCTGCCCGGCTGGATGCGCAATCTCGACGGCGCCGCCATGGCCTTCTCCCGCAACGAGGAGCGCCTGCAGAAACTCTCGATGAAGCCCTCCGACTTCGTCAAACGGCAGGTGAGGGTGACGCCCTATCCGCACGAGGATGTCGGCTGGCTGATCGCCAATGCGGGCGAGGAGATCTTCCTGTTCTCGTCCGATTATCCCCATGTCGAAGGCGGCCGGAACCCGCTGAAACGCTTCGACGACAGCCTGGCGAACTCCTCGCCGCGCGCCGTCGAACGCTTCTATTGCGACAATTTCATCGACCTCATGGGCGAGGGCCTCGCGCCCGACCTGCGCCGCCCCAGGGTCACCGCGGCGGCCTGACGCGCGCCCTCAGCCTGCGGCGATTGCGCGACGGGGCTTCCCTTTTGCGCGCCAAAGCGCTTTCTACGCCCATCCGGCGCCCCCGGCCGTTCTGGAGCTTCACATGATCGAATCCTTCCGCAACCTCGCCACCTCCATGCGCATCTACCAGCGCAATGTGTCGGGCCGGAAATTCGAGCCCGAGGCGCCCTACATGAAGTTCGTGGTGAAGCCCGGCGACGTCTGCCTGCATTTCGGCGGATCGGATGGACGCCACTCCTATCTCATGTCCCAGATCATCGGGCCGAGCGGCAAGGTGCACGTCTACGAACCCTCGAATTATTCCTACGCGATCATGTCGCGCCTCATCCGCTGGCATGGCCTCAAGAACGTCACGCCGCACAACGCCGCCATCGGCGACAATGAAGGCACGATGGTGCTGTCGGTGCCGCGCAAGCTCTCCGGCCACCTGGGGCGCGCGTATGGCGTGGTCACGGACCGCGGCGGCACGGCGTCCGACGAAATGCTGGCGACCGGCAACAAGACGGAATTCGTCGACCAGCCCACCGCCGTCGTCTCGCTCGACGGCCTGATGGCCAAGGAAAAGCTCGACCACGTGGATTTCATCCGTTGCGATGTCGAGGGCGCGGAGATCAAGCTGATCGAAGGCGGCCGCAAGACGCTGGAGCGCGACCTGCCGAGCCTGCTGATCGAGATCCATCCCTTCTCGCTTGAGCGCAATTTCAGCTCCTCGGCGGAAACCGTGCGCGACTATTTCATTCGCCTCGGCTACCGCATGTGGCAGCTCAACGACGACGACAGCGAGATGTTCGAATCCACCCAGATCGATCCCAAGCGTCGCTGGAAGGACTACTACCTCATCCACCCCAGCCGCGCCGCCAGCCTGCCGGAAGGCATGTTCCGCAAGGCGATGATGAGCTGATCCTGCGGCCTCAACCGGGGCCGATTTGCCTCCCGGCGGTTCCTGCGCGATAACCGGTACATAACAGGAACTTCCAGCCTCCGGTTTTCATGGGCATCGCCTCTCCCGTCGCGCAGCCTTTCGGCGATCCCGTTCCCAACGGACGCGCCGCCGACATCGTGCGCGGCGTGCAGCGCATGCTGGCCGACATGGGCCTCGCCTCGCTCACCGAAGTGACGCTCGCCAACGGCCGCCGCGCCGACGTGATGGCGATGGGGCCGAAAGGGGAGGTGGTGATCGTCGAGGTGAAGTCCTGCCTGCAGGACTACGCCACCGACCAGAAATGGCCGGAATACGCGCCCTTCTGCGACCGCTTTCTCTTCGCCGTCGATTGCGATTTTCCACAGGACCACATCCCCGAAGACGCCGGGCTCATCGTGGCGGACGCCTTCGGCGGCGCCGTCATCCGCGAAGCCGAAGCCCGCCCGCTCAACGCCGCGCGGCGCAAGGCGGTGACGCTGGGCTTCGCGCGCCTCGCCGCGTCCCGTCTGATGCGCTCCCGGGAAGGCGCGGTTGGCGCGGACCCTGCAGACCCCTCAATCGATTAGCCGGACTGACCAGAATTGCCTGAGCGTTCATGCCCCTGATATTTCCCATCGCCGCCACGGCCCGAGCCGCCCTTGATGAGCCGGAAAAAGCCGCGCGCACGCTCGCCGAGGCGCGCGAGCTGGCCGGCGCCCCGGTCACGCTGGTGTCCGAGTGGTTGCGGCCGGCGCCAGCGGAGCATGAGGAGGTGCAGGGAAAGGCCGATGTCGGGGTCGCCCGCGGCTTCGTGCAGCTTTATGAGGACGCCAAGGGCCGTCCGGTTATCGCCGTCACCTTCTGGAAGCCGCAGAAACCCGGCAAGGCCCGGACGGACGCCGCAGCGGCCAAGCCCAAATCCGCGAAGCGCCGCGCCGCGGTCGAGGACGACACCGACGATCTTTATTTCGCCAAGCCGGAGTCGCGCACCAGGAAGCGACGCCGTCGCACTGTCGACCCCCACCAGCTCGATCTTTTCAAGGGCCCTGACCAGCAGGGCGCCGAAAGCCGCGATCCCCACAATCCGATGGTGGTCATTGTCGAGGAAGAGGGCGACGGCGCCGTGTTCGGCCTCGCCGAGGAGGCCCGCGCGGCGCGGCGCAAGGAGAAGCCCGCCCCGGCGCGCCAGCGGCGCAAGACCGGGAAGTGATCCCCTGTTTCCGCGCGCCATTTCCAGTCGCTGCTGAACCGGCGTAGGGTCCCCCCCGTATCAGTCTGGGTGAGGAATGCGGTCGGACGGCACGGAGCCAGGAGCGGGAAGGGCTCAGATGCGTCCGGCGGGTGAAACGCTGAGCGAGCCCGAACGCGAGCATTTCTGCGACCTGCTCGACGCCGTCGCCGCCAATCAGGACCGCGAGGCCTATTCCGAACTGTTCGCCTATTACGCCCCGCGGCTGAAATCCTACCTCGTCCGTCTTGGCGCCGATCCCGGCTCGGCGGAGGAAATCGCCCAGGACGTCATGGTCACGGTGTGGCGCAAGGCCAGCCTGTTCGACCGCACGCAGGCCTCGGTCTCGACCTGGATCTTCCGCATCGCCCGCAACCGCCGGATCGACGTCTACCGCCGCGCGAAGAAGCCCGCGCTCGATCCGGAAGAACCGATGATCCTGCCGGCGGGGGTCGAGGCGCCGGACGCCCGCGTCGATGCGCTGGACGACGAAGTCCGGGTGCGCGAGGCGCTGAAGGACCTGCCTGAAGAACAGCTGTCGATGCTGAAGCTCGCATTCTACGAGGGCCTGTCGCACCGCGAGATCGCGGACCGGCTCGATGTCCCCCTCGGCACGGTGAAATCGCGGATCCGGCTCGCCTTCGTGAAGATGAAATCGAGGCTGGCCGATGAGTGATCCAGTCTGGAAACCGCCGCGTACATCAACGGCGGGGAGTGTATCGGGCAAGACCTGCGGAGCGGATGGATGATCCGGATCGAAAACGGTCCTCATCTCGACGATGAAAGCCGGGCCATGCTGGCCTCCGGCCGCGCCAACGCGGCCGTCGCGCTGTTCGTCGACACGCTGATGGACGTGCGCGGCGTCGACGAGCGCCTCGGTGAACGCCTGTCCGGCGCCATGCTGGAAGCCGAAGCGCCGGCGGCCATGCGCGACGACGCGCTCGCACGTGCGCTTGCGGCGATTGATGCGCCGGCTGCGCCGGAAAGCGCGGCAAAGCGACGGCCGAAGCGGTCCGGGCAAAAAGCGTGGCCGGAACTGATCCGCCTGCCGCCGCGCCTCCAGGATGCGATCCGCGAGGCCGAACGCGATGCAGGCTGGAAATCGATCGGCTTCGGCATCCAGTCGCTGGCGATCCGCAAGGCCGATGGCGTCACGGCCGAGGTGATGCGCATACCCCCCGGCGCCAGAACGCCGGTTCACACCCACCGCGGACGCGAGTACACGCTGTGCCTCGTCGGCGGCTTTTCGGACGCTCGCGGTTCCTACGGTCCGGGCGACCTGTCCTTTGCCGATCCCAACGTCACGCACCAGCCAATCGCCGATGAGGACGGGCCCTGTTACGTGCTCGCCCTGACCGAAGCGGGCCTGCAACTCACCGGCGTGATGGGCGTGGTGCAGAAGCTCCTCGGCCTCTAGCAATCCGGGCAGGTCAATCGGGCAGTTCAGGCGGGCAGGGCGCCCGTCAGCGGATAGACCGCCTCCTCGACATAGCGGCTGCCGGCCTTCGTGCCCCACGAGGAATACATGACGAAGTGGTCGACCCAGAACGGCGCCGTCTCGAAGGCGCCGATGCGCTGCTGGTAGGCCGCCAGCTCCGTGTCCGTCGTGCCGTGCAGATAGGCCAGCGTCACGTGCGGCGTGAACCGCCGGCCTTCGGGCGCGAGCCCCGCGCGCCGCACCGCCCGTTCGCAGGCCGCGGCCAGCCGCGACAGGTTCGCCGGGGCCTCGGCGCCTGCCCAGACCGCGCTGGGCTCGCGCCCGCCGAAGCTGCCGGCGCCCTTCAACTTCATCTCAAACGGCGTCTCGACGATGCGTCCCAGCTCGTCGTCCGCGTCCCGCGCCAGCGCCTCATCGATCTCTCCGAGGAAACGCAAGGTGAGGTGAAATGTCTCGCGCGGCCGCCAGGACGCGCCGTTGAGGTCGCGTTGCAACCGCTCCAGGCGGTCGGCGATGTCATCGGGCAGGGGGATCGCAAGGAAGAGGCGCAGCGACATGGCCCCCGATTAACCGACGCCGCCGACGCCGGAAATGCTTTTTGCGGTTTGAAGGCGCTCCGCGCGTTTACCAAGCGGATAGCAAAGAAGGTCAAAAATGGGCCTTATTGGGCCTCCAATATGGAGGTTGGCAGTTGGTGCGGAGGCCTCCGGAATCGCCCGGATGTCCTTGCATTACAGGGGTTTCATCCCCATTGTTCCCATAGCCGGTTCCGCGTTTTGCGGGACCCTAGCAGAGGTAGAAACAATCCATGGCTGACTTCCAGTCTGTCCAGGGCCGCCAGGCGATCGGCGCCGGCGACATGTCGGTGGATGCCGGCCTGCGCGGCTTCATGCTGGGCGTTTACAACAAGATGGGCCTCGGGCTCGTGCTGTCGGCGGCGCTCGCCTATGTCGCTGGCACGGTCGCTCCCGTCACGGCTTTCGTCTTCGGCACGCCGTTCCTCTACGTCGTGATGTTCGGGCCGCTGGCCATCCTGCTGATTTCCAGCTTCGCGATGCGCAATCCCTCGCCGCTGGCCTCGGGCATCATTTACTGGTCCGTGGTGTCGCTGATCGGCGTCAGCCTCGGTTACTGGTTCCTCGCCGCCACACGCGGAATGATCGGCGCCAGCGTCACCGACGGCATGCTCACCATCGTCAAGGCGTTCCTGATCACCGCCTCGGCCTTCGGCGCGCTCAGCCTGTGGGGCTACACCACGAAGCGCGACCTGTCGGGCTTCGGCACCTTTCTGTTCATGGGCCTGATCGGCCTGATCCTGGCCTCGGTGGTCAACATCTTCCTGCACTCCGACATGATGAGCTTCATCATCTCGGTTGCCGGCGTGCTGATCTTCGCAGGCCTCACCGCCTATGACACGCAGGGCCTGAAGCACCAGTACTACGCACTGGGCGGCAACCAGCGGTCGATGGCCGTCGCCACCAACTATGGCGCGCTGCGGCTCTATCTCGACTTCATCAACCTGTTCCAGTTCATCATGTCGATGATGTCCCGCGGCCGTTAGGCCCGGACTGGAGACCGAACCAGAAAGCCCCGGCCTTTCGGCCGGGGCTTTTTCCTTGCGTCCAGTCTCGTCGCGTTTCAGTCGACCAGGCTGAACCGCTTCTTCTCGAACACCGTGAGCACCTGCGCGAGGTCATGCCCGCGCTTCAGGATCTGTCCGGTGGCGTTGACGACGCTGTAGGCCCCCTGCCTGCGCGCCAGCTCCGGCCGTTTCTCGACTGTCCAGGTCGGCGCCTCTGAAGCGCGGCGGTGCATGCAGAAAACGGCGTGGTCGGAAAAGGCCCCAATGGCGTAATCCCGGCATTCCCCCTGTGAGACCATTTTGCCATAGGTGCGCAAAATCGCCTCAAGCTCACGCCGATTGAACCAGATTTGAGTTGGTCGTGCCTTGGAAAGCTGGGAAACAGGGTCAGCCGATGCGTGTTCGGTCATCTCGTCTCCTCGTCGGGCGTCCAGCCGGGGTGAGCGTGCTGCGTCATTTATTACAGCGAATTACCCTTTTTCAGCCCAGATTCGGACTAGCCAACGCCGTGAATCAGCGGCAGGTTAACAACTGTCGGGCGGACGGTTAATACGCCGACCTTGGACCCAACAGCCCCCCAGCCCCCCAGGGTTGCGTGCAGCGGTCCGTCCGACACTTAACTCCCCAAAAATAGTGAACTTTTCCGGCTCGGCAAGCCTGTGCGCCTGTGTGCTCCGCGCGCGGTCACGGCACCTCGAAACGCAGCGAATCAGTGCCCGTGCTGGGCGATTTTTCATCCCGCCGCGCTTCCCACGTCCCGCGAGGCGCCCTAGTCACGACTGCGAGCTTCCCGCCCCTCCTGTTCGTACCAAGGGTCCGCGATGGAATTGCTGACAGTCGACCGCCTGACGAAATCCTTCGGCGCAAGACAGGCGGTTCGCGGCGTCAGCTTTTCGCTCGGCAGCGGGCAGGCGACGGCCTTTCTCGGACCCAACGGCGCCGGCAAGTCCACCACGCTGCGCATGATCGCCGGCTTCCTCGAGCCGGACGCGGGCGACGCCCTCATCGCCGGCAAGTCCGTCCTCTCGCGGCGCACGGCGGCCCAGATGCGGCTCGGCTATCTCGCCGAAGGGGCGCCGCTCTATCTTGACCTTTCGGTGCGCGCCTTCCTCCGGTTCCTGGCGCGCACGCACGGCCTGTCGCCTGCGCAATCCCGGCTGGCCATCGATCGCGTCGCCGCCGACGCCCGCATCGAGGATGTGCTGGCCCGTCCGATCGAAACGCTCTCGAAGGGCTATCGCCGCCGCGTCGCGCTCGCGGGCGCCATCGTCCACGATCCGCCGGTGCTGATCCTCGATGAACCGACGGACGGGCTCGATCCCAACCAGAAGGTCGCCATGCGCGCGCTGATCGCCCGCATGGCGCCGGAGAAGGCGATCCTCATCTCCACCCACCAGCTCGACGAGGTCGAGGCGATGTGTTCGCGCGTGCTGGTGATCGACCAGGGCGAGATCGTCGCCGACGCCGCCCCCGCAGAACTCGCCGCCAGCGCGCCCGGCGGGCGGCTCGAAGACGCGTTCCACCAGCTCACGCACACGGAGAAGGCCGCGTGAAGCAGGCGTTGAACGCGCTTGTTTCGGTCTACATGCGCGAGCTGCGCGCCTACTTCCTCACGCCGCTCGCCTACATCTTCATCGCCGTTTTCCTGCTGGCCCTCGGCGCGTTCACCTTCGAGATCGGGCATTTCTTCGAGTCCGACCGCGCCGATCTCTCGTCCTTCTTCGCCTTCCATCCGTGGCTCTATCTCGTCTTCCTGCCCGCGGTGGCGATGCGCCTCTGGGCAGACGAGGCGCGCGGCGGCACGCTGGAGCTGATCCTCACCCTTCCGGCGCCGACCTGGTCGCTGGTGATCGGCAAGTTCCTCGCGGCGTGGACGGTGGCGGGCGCAGCCCTTTTGCTCACCGCGCCGATGTGGGCCTCGGTCAACTGGCTGGGCGCGCCCGACAACGCCGCCATCGCGCTCGCCTATGTCTTGAGTTTCCTGATGGCGGGCGGCTATCTGGCCATCGCCTGCGCACTCTCCGCCGCGGCGGGCAACCAGGTCGTGGCCTTCGTGCTCTCGGTCGCTGTCGGCTTCCTCTTTACCGCAGCAGGCCTTCCCATCGTCGCCTCCAGCGTCGCCGGCGCGGCGGGCCCGGGCCTTGCCGAAGGCATTGGCGCGTTCTCCCTCATCACGCACTTCGAAGCGGCGCAGCGCGGCGTGCTGGAGGCGAGGGCGCTTGTCTTCTATCTCGGCTTCATCGGCCTCTGGCTCACGCTGAACGCGATCTGGGTCGGCGCAAGGAAAGGCGGATGATGCGGCGCGGTCCCTTCGCCATCGCAGCCAGCCTTCTCGCCGTGATCATCTTCGCGGGCCTCAATCTCGCGGCCAACAAATGGCTGGCGCCGGCGCGGCTCGATTTCACCGAAAGCCATCTCTACACGCTGTCGTCTTCCGCGCGCACCGTGATCCGGCGGCTGGTCGAGCCGGTGGACCTCGAACTCGTGCTGTCGCGCGAGGCGGCGGCGAACTATCCGGCGATCCAGGCGCACGCTGCCCGCGTGCGCGAAATGCTGGCCGAGATCGCCGCGCGCTCCAACGGCAAGATCCGCATCCACGAAACCGATCCCGCGCCGTTCTCGGCAGACGAAGACCGCATCACGGCCGCTGGCCTCACGCCCGCGCCGTCCGACGGCGGCGACCCGCTTTACTTCGGTGTGATCGGCCGGAACTCCGTCGACGACGTAATCGCGATTTCCTACCTCGCGCCCCAGCGCGACGCGCTGCTGGAATACGACCTCATCCGCCTCATCGCCCAGCTCGACGATCCCGCCCCGGCGAAGGTGGCGGTGATCTCCTCGCTACCGGCCTATCAGGGCGATGGAACGGGGGAGGGCGATGCGCTGATCCTGCGAGAGATGCGCCGGGCCTATCAGGTGCGCCCGGTCGCGCCGGATTTCACCGCCCTGCCGGCGGGAACCGACGTCCTTGTCATCGTCCAGCCGCCGAAGCTCAACGACTGGCAGCTGTACCAGATCGACCAGTTCCTGCTGCGCAAGGGCCGCGCGCTGATCGCGCTCGATCCGGTCTCGCGCATCGCGCTGATGACGGGCGGCCCGCGCGCGCAGCCGGGCTCGAGCCTCGGCAAGCTCGAAACCTCGCTGGGCATCGCAGTGGGCTCCAACGCCGTCGCCGACCGGGTGCTGGCGCTGCCAGTCAATGTCGACGCCGGCGGCGGCCGCCAGACAGTTGAGGGACAGCCTTTGTTCATCGCTGCTCCGCCGGCGCTGATGGCGAGCAAGGATCTTGTCACCGAAGACCTGACACGCCCGGTCAATTTCGGCGCGCCGGGGCAGCTGGTCCCCCAGCCCTCCCTCACCGCATCGTTCACGCCGCTGATCGAAACGACGCCGGACGCAGCGCTGGTTCCCGCCGGAGAGGCCGCGCAGGGATTGAGCCCGCGCGACGTGCTCGCGACATACAAGCCCGTTGGCCGCCGCCTCACGCTCGCGGCGCGGCTTTCCGGCAACCTCGTCACCGCCTTCCCGGACGGCCCGCCCGCGCGCCCGCCCGAAGCGGACCCGGCGCTCGAGAAACTTGCCGCAACCGAGGCGGCCAGTACGCCGCCGCAGATCAAGACGTCGGCGACGCCCGCCGAGATCGTCATGATCGGCGACTCTGATGTGTTCGACGACAGCTTCTATGTGAACCCGCAGGGCGGGGCGCCGCTCGCCGACAACGCCGCCTTCATCCTCAACGCGCTCGACAATCTTACCGGCGACGAGGCGCTGGTGAAGCTGCGGTCTCGCGCCCCGGCCGCCCGCCCGATGAAGCGCGTCGACGACATGCGCGAGGCCGCTAGCGAACGCCTCCATAAGGAGCAGGCGGCGCTGCAGAAGGAGCTCTCCGATGCGCAGGCGCATCTCTCGCAGCTCGAGGCGGCGCGCAAGGCGGCGGATGACGCCGGCGGCGGCCAGCGCCTGAAACGCAGCGATGCGGATTCGGCCGAGATCGAAACCATCCGGCGGAAGGTGTCCGACATTCGCAGCCGTCTCCGCGCCGTCCAGCGTGACTTCCGCAGCAGCATCGACCAGCTCGCCGGCCGGCTTGAACTGTTCAATGTCTGGCTGCCGCCCCTGCTGATCGCCGGCCTGGGTCTCGGCGTTTTTGCCTGGCGCAGCCGCCGGCGCGCGCCTCCTGCAAAAGGGAACGGAACATGAGCGCCGTGGCGGCGCAGGCCCGCAGGCGCGTCCTGCTGGGGATGGGCGGCGCGGCGCTGGTGTCCGTCGTGCTGGCGGCGATCGCGCTCGCCCCGCCGTCCGCGCCGCCTGTGCGCCGGGAGGTGGGCCAGCTTGTAGCGCCGGACTTTGCGGCGAAGGCGGATGCGGCTTCCGTCATCAAGGTGTCGACGTCGGAAGAAAGCTACAGCCTCGTGCGCGGGCCTGCCGGCTGGAGCGAACCGGAGAAGGGCGGCTATCCCGTAGCAACCAGCCGCATCGTCCAGCTCACCCACGCCATCTCCGGCATGACCTTCGCCGCGCCGATGACGCGCGACGACAAGAAGTTCGACCGCATCGGTCTTGGCGATCCCAAGCGGGGCGGAACCGGCGCACTGGTTGAGATCGATGACGCCAGCGGCGCCGTGCTGTTCAGGCGTCTCGTCGGCTATCGCGACGGTCGCTCCTATATCCGCGAGCCCGACGACCTGCAGGCGTGGGCGGTCAACGCGGACGACATGCCGCCGTTGCAGCGCGGGGCCCGCTGGCTCGATCTCGACATTGTCGAGGTTGATCCGAAAGCAATCGCTGAAGTCGAAGTCAGGCTCGCCGGGCGCCCGGCCTATCGCGTGACGCCGGACGACGCCTCGGGCGCCCGCTTCTCGCTGGCGCCGCCCTATGACCGGCGGCCGCTTGCGGCGAATTTCGCGCCGACACTGCCGGGTCAGGCGCTGACGCATTTCCTGCCGCTCGACGTGGCGCGCGCCGGCAGTCTCAGGGAGCCGCGCCTCGTCGCCGATCACGTTACCCGCACCCGCAGCGGTCTTGTCGTCACGGTGCATGCCCTCAAGGTCGGCGATCAGGGCTGGGTCACGCTCTCTGCATCCGCCGCACGCGATGCGGCTGCTGGCGTCGCCGCGGAGGCCGAAGCGTTGAGCCGCCGCGCCGATGGATGGGCCTTCGCCTTGGGCGCCAACGACTGGAGCGCCTACGCCACGCCGATCGAGGCGATCATAGAGCCGAGGTGATCGCTAGCGGACGACCGGCTTCCAGCCGCCAAGGACGAACTCCGGGTTCGAATAGTTGGCTATCACTTGCGCATCCTTCGGCAGGGTGAGCTGGCGCGACACGGGCGTGCGCATGGACGTATCAACCGGGCGCCCGTCGAGATCCATGGTGTTGTATTCCATGAACCGCAGGTTCGCGCGCGAGAACAGCGGTCCGTTTTCCTCGATCGGTCCCCAGCCCTCGGGCGGAATGTTCTGCGTGCGGCAGTTGATGAGAACCATCTCGGCGTAGGGAAAGTTCGCCGCGACGTCCGGCTTGCCGTTGTGGGGCAGGCGTGCAAAGGGCGTCGGCGCGATCCGGCCGGGGTCGGTCTGGGTGACGGTCCAGGGCAGGGGCTCGCGAACGCCGATCAACGTCGAGTCGACGAAGACGTTGCCATGGCTGCCCTCCGGATTGCGCGTCCAGGTGATCGGACCTTTCGAGCGGACCTCTGTGCGCAGGTAGTAGGCGGCGGCGTAGCCGAGGATGGTGTCGCCATCACCCGTCAGCTTGCTGTCGGCCATGTAGAGCGTGCCGTAGGTGGTCATGGCGTCGCCCGACCCGTTGAGCGTCATGTGATCGAGAATGATGTGCTCACCGCGCGTCATCAGCGCTTCGGCCTGCCCGATGGCGTAGTTGTTGAGGGTGAAGTTCGAGAGCTGGATATCGGCGCCGTTGATGATCGAGAAGGCCCAGCGGCGCTGCGGGTTGAACGGCGTGTTGTTCGCGTATCCCACCTTTACGCCCTCACGGTCCTCGCCGCGCAGGATGAGGTTGGACTTGCCGTTGATCGAGACGATTTCCTCGTAATCGCCCTTGCGGATCGATATCTCTCGCGGCGCGCTGGCGCCCGAACTGGCCGTGGCCGGAAAGAAATCGATCGCGCCCTGCACGGTCGAAAAGTCGCCTCTGCCATCAGCCGAGACGCTGACGCGCGTGGCGTTGGCTGCCGGTCCCGATGGCTTGGTGGCGAACGTCCACGCCTCGCCGTTCAAGCCAGCGAAGTCGCCCTCCGCCGCGGTCAGGACGGACGGGTCCATCCGCACGACATAGGTATGGCCATAGCTGAGCGCGTGGTTGTGCGGATAGATCGTCGCGGTCTTGCCGTGCACGATGATTGGACGGAAGTGAAACGGTTGGCCGCCCACATCAGTCTCCTGGTAGACATCGCTGATAACCGCCGCCTTGGGTGGCGGCTCGCCGGCTACTTGAGCCGCGCCGCGGCCGGAGGGGTTGGGGGAGGTCGGTATCGACAGGTCCAGCGTATCGACAAGCGCGTTGTCTTTCGCGTCGTAGATGCGGATGAGGCCTGTGTCGCCGACTTTCGGTTCGCTGGCGAAGGTGAGCACAAGATGCGTGTCGGGATTGACGTTGCGTGCTCCGCTTGCCGGGAAGAACGAGAGAGGAGCGCCGGGTCGCGAGACTGGCGAAACGACGGGCTCGCTGGTGCAGGCGGCGAGCGTCATGAGCAGTCCAAGGATGTGAAGCCCGCGCATGTCGCCCTCCCGGTTCGTCGAGACTTTTACAGTCTGAATGGACTGCTAATGCCGGACGCGCAATCACGAATCCGCGTGGCGGAAGGGTTGTGCGGTATGTGAAGGGCCGCCCGGGACGACGCTGGCGGTCCGCACAGGCGGCAACTCGCCGATAACGGACTTAGCGGGGCGACACGCGCTAGGCGCCGGTGATCGTCCGGGCGGCCTGCATGATTCTCTGTTCGACGACAGGATCAGCCACGACATCGTACCCGGCCTTGTAGTCGCCAGGCTTCGTCCACATGCGCGCTGATTTTCCTTCGGCGCCCAGAAGAGCCTGCACGACATTCGAGGCTGCGGTCTCAACCTTGATCGCCCGGAACGGTGCGGTCAAGGCCACATAGGCGCGGAGATACCATGGCGCCGTGTCGAATATGCCGGTTCGCACAAATCCGGGGGTGGCGCAGCCGGCGAACAGTTGCGGATGTTGCTTCATGAGATGATCGGCAAGGTAGAGGCAGGCGCCGTTGAGAGGGATCACGTGCTTGAAGAAGCTGAAGTCCCGGAAATAGGGGAAAGGCGCCGGGTCAATCGTCGGCGTCGATGGTAACCCTGCGATGAACATCATGACCCGAGGATGCGGCGCCTTCAGCAGCTTCGGCATCAGGAGCTGGGTCAGGTGATAACGGCTGTAAAAGCTGAGGGCGGCGAAGAGCGGAATGTCATCCTCCGTTCGCACATTGCCGGTCTCAAAAACTGCGGCGGAATGCAGAAGACCGTCGATCTGATCGAGGCGGCTGGAAATCAGCTCCGCCGCCGTCCTGACGCCGGCGTGCGTGGACAAATCGACGGACAGGAACTCCGCCCGATCATGCGCGTCGCCCAGCGAAGCCAGAGCCTCGGCCCCCTTCTTCCGATTGCGACCAAGCAGCAGCACGTTGTGCCCGCGCGCCAGAAGATCGCGTCCTACCTGCAGACCGATGCCGCCATTTCCACCGGCAATGACAAACATGCCCATGCGCCGCTCTCCTATTTGTGGCGTTTCGGACGGGCGGACGCCGTCCTTGATCTGGAAGCGGTTCGTGACCGGGGCTTTGCGTTTTGCGCCGCCAGCCCATGCAACGCCTGAAAGGCGCGCTTCATGTGCTCGCCCAAACTGAGAGAGGGGTCCTCAAACCAGGCGCGTCCGGCATGGTCGAATACTGCGACGCCAGCTTGGGCCGTCAGAGCCGCCATCTTCCGCTCGACCCCGCGCTTTTCAAGCGCAGACGCCACCACGACCGCCATGGCAGCTGACTTCAAAAGCTGGCGCTCGCGAAGTGCGGGCGTAACAGCGATGATCGCCTGCCGCGGTTCGTTGAAAGGGCGGTTCTTCTCAATCGTCTTCTCGAAGGACCTGAACGTCCGGAGAAGAACATCCATCGGTCCAAGATTGTCAGGCGCATCCGCGATTGCCGCAGACAGGGCGGCAAGCATTCCAACCTCTCCGTCGAACAGGACCTCGCGCTTGTCCGGGAAGTACCGAAAGAATGTGCGCTCGGTAACGCCCGCGCGCGCGGCGATCTCCGCCGCTGTGGTCTGGTCGTAGCCACGCTCGCGAAACAGTTCCAGGGCGGCCGCCTGGAGGCGTTCGCGCACATCTTGCCTGCCGCTGGGCACGTTCCCATCCTGTGTCAGTCACTGACACGTAGAACATGTCAGTGACTGACACAAGACACGCAAGGTAATTTTCGAACGTCCGCTTCGGGCCGAGGCTGTGTGAAAACGCCGGCACGACGAAAAGCTGCGAAATGAAATTGCGCGCGCAAAGTCTAGTTGAACGAAGCCATTCGCACGTAAGTATTGATGGCGCGGTCGGCGCCAGTTCCGACCTCTCAAAATCGGCGC
>WGLW01000028.1 GCA_016125405.1 Alphaproteobacteria bacterium
CATCCGCAGGTCATCGCGATGAGAGGCGCAAGCTCGGCCCACACAGCCATCACTCCGCCAAGCCAGTGCTTGTTCGAAGAGGGGAGCCGACCCCGATATGACTGTGAAGGCGCTTGCGTCATGCCCGCGATGATCGGGCCATCCCAAAGGGTGTCGGATAACTATTTTCCCGAACGCGGCGGTTGCTGGGGATTTCAGGGTTTGGCTGGGGGATAACCTCCGCCGCGCTGTCATCCTGGAAACGCGCAAGCGTTATCCGCGACCCATGTTCCGGCCTTCACGCACGCGGAGACATGGATCCCGGCGCTTCGGCCGGGATGACAAAGGGACGGGGCGGCGGGAGCCTCACCTTACGTCAACGCACGGCGAGCGACGTTCCCATCACAAGTCCATCAACGCGACGGGAGACGCTTCAGCACGCTGGCCCCGGCATGTTATGGTCCGCCCAGAAATCGATACAGATTTGGGGAGACCGCCGTGAAGAGATCCGTAGTTGTGTCTGCAGCGCTGACCGCGCTCCTGCTTGGCGGCGTCCCGACGCTCGCACAGGAAAGCAAGGCGCCGGCAAAGGCCGACAAGCAGGCGCCCAAGGCGCGCACCTATCTCGATCAGGCGCTTGCGACCGGCGCCAGCACCGGTGTCGCCTATGCGGATTCCAGCGCGCCGATCGAAGGGCCGAAAACGATCGCCGGGGCCAAATCCTATGAAAGCCCGCTGCCGTTCTTCAAGGACCTCAAGCCGTGGGATCCGAACTACAAGCCGCCGCGCACACCGGACGGACATCCCGATCTTCAGGGCGTCTGGTCGACGGCGTCCCTGACAACGATGTCGCGCAACGGGTCCGGCGACAAGGTGAGCGACTCGCTGGTCATCCCGGATGAAAAGATCGCCGAGGTGACGCGGAACGCCGCCTATTCCAAGGCGGCGGCCGACAGCCAGAAGCGCACCGACCCGAACGCGGGCGTCTTCACCGACAAGAACGCGGAAGCGGGCTACAACGCCTTCTGGATCGATCCGGGTTCGGAATACGCCAAGGTCAACACCGAATGGCGGTCGTCCTGGATCACCAGCCCGGCCAATGGTCAGGTTCCTTTCTCGAAGGCGGCCCTGACCTTGCGCGGACAGCGCATGACCAACTTCAGGAAGATCAACAACACCGGTCCGGAAATCCGGCCGCTGGGCGAACGCTGCTTCATGTCGTTCGGATCGCAGGGCGGCCCGCCGCTCAACAACGCGATGTACAACAACAACCTCCAGATCGTGCAGACGCGCGACAACCTGATGATCGACGTCGAGATGAACCACGACGCCCGCATCATCCGCATCGACAATCCGTCGACGCCTGAAGCCGCCATGCCCGGCGCCGTGAAGCGCTGGTTCGGCGATTCCATCGCGCACTGGGAAGGCGACACGCTGGTGGTCGTCACCCGCAACTTCAACCCGACCCAGTTGCAGGTCGGCGCCTTTCCTGTTTCCGATCAGGGCCAGGTGACGGAGTGGTTCAAGCGCGTCTCGGACCAGATCATCGACTACAAGTTCAAGGTCGAGGACCCGGTCTATTACACTGAGAGCTGGACGGGCGAGATCCCGCTGCGCAAGTCGAAAGAGGTGCTCTACGAGTATGCCTGCCACGAGGGCAATTACGCCCTGCCGGGCATCCTCCGCGCCGACGCGCAGGGCCGGGACACGGCGATCAGCTCCGAAGGCGAATAGGCGCGAGCGCGCTTTCCAGCCAGCACGTGCATCAAAGTAGCCGCGCCGCGGGATGACAAACATCCCGCGGCGTGCTGCATGCGCGCCATGACGCCAGACAATCGCCAACGCCATCGCCTCTATGGACGCTCCGCCGGAAAGCCGCTGTCGGCGCGGGCGGCGGGCCGCGTGGAGGACATGCTGCCGGCCATCGCCATCCCGGAAACCGCGCCGGGCGCGCTGGCGCCGGCTGCGTTGTTCGACACGGACCCGCGCGAGGTGTGGCTTGAGATCGGCTTTGGCGGCGGGGAGCATCTGGCGGGGCAGGCGGCGCTTCATCGCGACATCGGCTTCCTGGGCGCCGAACCCTTTCTCGACGGTGTCGCGAAAGTGCTCGCCGACATCGAACGCGAGGGGCTGACCAATGTGCGGTTGCGGCGCGGCGATGCGCGACTGCTGGTCGAGCAGCTGGCGCCGCGCTCGATCGACCGCGTGTTCATCCTGTTTCCCGATCCGTGGCCGAAGACCCGCCACCGCAAGCGGCGCCTGATCCAGCCGGAGTTTCTCGATGCGCTGTCGCGCATACTGAAGCCCGGCGCGCGCCTGCGCTTCGCCACCGACTGGGCAGACTACGCCAACCGCGCGCTAGCGGATGTGGGGCGTGACGGGCGGTTTGCCTGGACGGCCGAGGCGCCGGGCGACTGGCGCAATCCGCCGGCGGATCACGTCCCGACGCGCTATCAGGAAAAGCGGCTGGGCGATTGCGCGCCGGTGTTTCTGGATTTTGTCTTTGAGGAAACCGCCTAGCCGCAGTCAGGTCCGGCGCAGTCGTCGTGTCCGATCTCTACGGTGGCGTGGGCGACGCCGTGTACGTCGGCGAGGCGCTGCTTGATGCGGCCGACGATTTCCGGCCCCGAGGCGTCGTCGGAAATGCAGGCGTGCAGCGTCATCATCAGCTTCTTCTCGTCGATCGACCAGGCGTGGGCGTGGTGGATGTTGAGCACGCCCTCGATGTTGCCCGCGAGGTCGCGGCCGATGTCGGCGAGGTCGAGGTGGCGCGGCGCGCCTTCGAGCAGGATGTGGCCGGCGTCGGCGATCAGCACCCACGCGGAGCGCAGGATGATGGCCGCGACGAGGATCGAGAGCAGCGGGTCGGCGCGCGTCCAGCCGGTGGTCATGATGATCAGCGCGGCGGCGATGGCGGCGAGCGATCCGAAGAGGTCGCCAGCGACGTGGAGCAGGGCGCCGCGGACGTTGAGGTTGCTGCGGTCTGCGCCGTGCAGCACGGCGAAGGAGAGGATGTTGACGACGAGCCCGGCGCTGGCGATCCATAGCATCGGGCCAGCCAGCACTCCCTCGGGCGACATTAGCCTCATCACCGCTTCGAGGATGATCCACCCGGCGACGGCGACCAGCGCCAGCCCGTTGGTGAAAGCGGCGAGCACGGAGAAGCGGCGGAAACCGAAAGTGCGCAGCGCATCGGCCGGGCGGCGCGCGATGCGGAAGCCGAACCAGGCGAGGGCGAGGCTGGCGAAGTCCGACAGCATGTGGCCGGCGTCGGCCATCAGCGCCAGCGATCCTGCGATCAGGCCGCCGGCGAGTTCGACGCCCATGAAGGCGCCGGTGAGGAGCGCGGCGACGCCAATGCGCGTTTCGCTGGAGGCGTGGGAATGATCGTGCCCCAGTGCGCCATGGTCATGTGCGTCATGATCATGCGTGTGATCATGGTCCGAGTCATGCGCATGGTCGTGCGCGTGGGCGCGCGCGCCGGCGGACTGGACTGCATCGTCGTGAGCCATGCGTTCCCTTAAGGGCGGTGGATCATAAAAGCAAACAAAAACAATGCTATGATATATCGATCGGTCGGTTTGTTGCGGCCGTCTGCGCAGGCACTAAGGTTGTTTCATGAGCGATATGGCCACCATACTCGTCGGCGACATCGGCGGCACAAATGCACGCTTTGCCCTGGCTGAGGCAAGCGCCGGCGGGCTGCTCGTCAAGCATATCTGGAAGCGCCGCGGCGAGGACTTCGCCACGTTCGACGCGGCGATCGATGCATTCCGCAAGGATGTTCCGGCGAAGATCGACGGCGTGTCGCTGGGCGTCGCCGGGCCGGTGCGCGACGACCGGGCGCAGCTGCTGCATCGCGACTGGTCGATCGACGGTCCGCATCTGGCCGGGCGTCTTGGCGTGGCGCGCGCCGTGATCGTCAATGACTTCATGCCGATGGCGCGCTCGGCGCCGGACCTTCCGGCCGGCGACCTCAGGGAGATTACGCCTGGAGACGCCGATCCCGGCGGCGCCGTGGCGGTCGGCGGGCCAGGCACGGGATTCGGACTGGCCGTGTTGCGGCGGATCGGCAAGTCGGGATGGGTGGTGATCGGCGGGGAGGGCGGCCACCAGGCCTTCGCGCCGCAGAGCCGCTTCGAATGGGAGGTGGCTGAGCGCCTGTCGAAAAGCGTGGGCTATGTTTCGAACGAGATCGTCGCCGCCGGCGCAGGTTTTGAAGCGACGCTGGCTGCGGTCGCCGACGTGATGGGGCAGGAACGCGAGCCGCTGACGCCCGCCGATGTCGAGGCGCGCGCCGCGAAGGGCGATCCGCTGTCGCTGGAGATGTGTCGTCTGCGCGCGGCGACCGTGATGACCGCGCTGGGCGACGCCGTGCTGTCGGTCAATGCGACAGGCGGCGTATTCGTTGCCGGCGGCGTCGCCGTAAAGCTGCAGCCCTATCTGAAAGAGGAGGAGGCGCTGGCCCGCTTCTACGAGCGCGGACCGCGCCGCGACCTGATGAGCAGGATCCCCATCAAGATGATCGTCAGCGAGGAGGCGCCGCTCCTCGGCGCCGCGCGGTTGTGGCTGGACGACCGCGCGCGGGGGTGGCTGTGAGCCGGCGCCTGGCCCTGGTGACGGGCGCCTCTTCCGGCATCGGCGCAGCGTTCGCGCGGCTCTATGCGAGGCTGGATTGCGATGTCGTGCTGACGGCGCGGCGGCTCGACCGGCTCGAGGCGCTGGCGGACGAGGTGCGGCGCGAGCACGGCGTAAGAGCGATGACCATCGCGCAGGACCTGTCGCAGCCGGGCGCCGTTGACCGCCTGATCGGCGAGATCGACGCCGAGGGCGCCAGCATCGACATTCTCGTCAACAATGCGGGCTACGGCCTGCCGGGCACGTGGCGCACGACCTCGTGGGAGGCGCAGGCGGCGGCGCTGCAGGTGATGCTGACCGCGCCGCTGGAGCTGAGCCACAAGCTGCTGCCCGGAATGGCGGACCGGCGCTGGGGCCGCATTCTCAATATCTCGTCGCTCGCCGGCTTCGGGCCGGGCGGGGCGGGGCACACCACCTATCCCGCGATCAAGTCCGCGCTGATCAAGTTCTCGCAGTCGCTGAACGCGGAGCTGCAGGGAACAGGCGTTCACTGCACAGCGGTGTGCCCGGGTTTCACCCGTTCGGAATTTCATGACGTCAACGGCACGCGCGACCGCGTGAACCAGGTGCCGGAGCGGTTCTGGCAGACGGCGGAGGAAGTGGCCGAGGCGGGCCACCATGCCAGCGAACGCAACCGGGCCGTGGTGGTGACCGGCGCCGCCAACAAGCTGGTGGCCGGGCTTGCGAAGGTTGCCCCCGATCCGCTGGCCATGGAGATCGCCAGGGAATTGCAGGCGCGCTATCGCGGGCCGGCCGGGTAGGGGCTCCGGGTCTTGCCGACAGGTTAACGGGCCAGCGACCGCTTCAGAAATCGACCGCCAGGCCGCCGCGTTCCCAGTCGCCATATCGGGTCGGCTCTTCGCCGCCGCGTCCGCCGATTTCCGGCGCGAGCGCAGCATCCGGCGCCGCCTTGCGCCGCGCCTCAGCCTCTTCGAGCGCGCGGCGGGCTTCCGGTGAGAGACGCTTGCCGGGCGCGGCCCCGGGAACCTCCGGAGCGCCGGCTGACGCAGGGTCGGCGCCGGACGCGTTGTCGCGGGGTGGAATGTCTGAAGGCGCGTTCACCATTTTGAAGCGATTTCCGGTCGAAATTAACGGGTCACGTCAACGAACAGGTAACCGCGCAAACGCCGCAAGCCTGATCGAGCCGAGTATGAGCCTCTCCGCATGCGGCCGCCAGAGCCGCACCGGCAGGCGCAGAAGTAGAGGAGCCTCTGAGATGAGCTATTTCAAGGCCGCTGGCCTGATGCTCTTGATCCACGTCGCCTTTGCCGGCGTCGGCTGGCTGATCGCCACCCGGGACGGCGCGCTGATCGCGACGCTGGTGGCGCTCTGCTTCCACCTTGGCGTCTTCTGGTACGCTGAAAAGATCGTGCTGAAGCTGCACAACGCCCGTGAGGTCAACTCCGACGACACCTCGCCGATGATCCGCGCCTTTGTCGCCGATTGCGACAAGCTGGCGATGCGGGCCAACATGCCGCGCCCACGCACCTACATTGTCGACGCTTTCCAGCCCAACGCCTTCGTCGCGGGCCGCGACACGGCCCATGCCTCCATCGCAGTGACGGATGGCCTGCTGAAAACCCTGACGCGCTCGGAAGTGTCCGCCGTGGTGGCGCACGAGCTGGCGCACGTGAAGCGCGGCGACGCCCTCGCCATGGGCGTTTCCTCGGCGCTGGCCGCCATCGCCACGACGGTGTTCGGCTGCCTCGCCTATCCGCTGGGTCTGCGCAAGCGCGTCTCGCCCATCGTCGCCGGCCTTGTGGCGCGTGTGGGACAGAGCCACCGCCGCGAATATGCCGCTGACCGCCAGGCAGGTGAAATCTGCGGTTCGCCGGTGAATCTCGCTTCCGCTCTCCTGAAGCTCGAGCGTCACACCATGTCGCTGCTCAACCCGCTGGCCGAGCGCAGCCCGGCCACGGCGCACATGTTCGTCATCGATCCGCTGCACGGGCCCAAGCGCGGTCCCAGCGCCTCGCATCCGCCCACCGAGCGGCGCGTCGCCCGCCTGCACCGGCAGGCCGCCGAGATGGACGGTTCGGAATAGCCTGTGGTCGTCTCCAGACCGAACGACTGATGGCCGGGGTTCGCCCCGGCCATTTTCGTTTGCGGCGGCGCCTCGCGCCGAGATGACAGCGCGCCGCGAACCGGCTAGGCACGGCGCCATGGCGACAAACCCGTCAAACAGGGCTCCCCGCGAGGCGGTGGGCGCGGCCAGCCGCGTCGCCGCCGGCGAGTTACTTTTCTCTGTCGTCGAAACCGGCGCCGACCTTGAGACCGCGCTCGGCGCGGTCGGCAGTTATGCGCGGCTTGAAGGATCCGACCGGGCGTTCGCGCGCGCGATCGCCAGCGCCGCCCTGCGCGGGCTCGGGCGGATCGATTATGCGCTCGGCGGACTGGTGGACCGGCCGCTTGAAAAGGTCGAAGCGCCGCTGCGGGCGCTGTTGCGTGCGGGGTGCGCGCAGCTCTGGCTTCTGGGCGTCGCCGAACACGCCGCCGTCTCGGCGACGGTCGATGCGGCGCGCGACTGGCGCGCGACGCGACGGGGCGGGGGACTGGTCAACGCCGTGCTGCGCCGTGCAGCGGGGGAAGCCGGTCGCGACGCATTCGCCTCTGCGCCGGCGACATCGGTCTGGCCCGACTGGCTGGCGGCGCGGATCAAGGCTGCACTGGGAGAGGCGCGGGCCGACGCGCTGGCGCGGCTGCAGCTCGACGAGCCACCGCTCGACCTGACGCTGAAGCCGGGGATTCATCCGGAAACGCTGGCCGAACAGTGCGAGGGCGAAGCGCTGCCCAACGGCTCGGTGCGCCTGCCGGCGGGCGCAACACTGACGGAGCTTCCCGGATACGCCAGCGGCGACTGGTGGGTGCAGGATGCCGGCGCCAGCCTCGCGGCGAAACTGCTGGGCGATGTCGCCGGTTTCAGGGTAGCGGACCTTTGCGCGGCGCCCGGCGGCAAGGCGCTGCAGCTGGCGGCGGCGGGCGCGCATGTCACCGCCATCGATATCTCTCGCCAGCGGCTCGCCCTGGTCAGGGAGAACGCCGCGCGGGTCGGCGCCAGCATGGACATCATCGAGGCCGATGCGCGCGAGTGGAGACCGGCGGCGCCACTCGACGCCGTGCTGCTGGATGCGCCGTGTTCGGCGCTGGGCGTGTTGCGCCGCCATCCCGAAGGCGCATGGCGGCGTGACCCGGCCGGCCTTGCCCGCTTCCCGAAAGCACAGGCGGCCCTGCTCGCGGCGGCGGGCGACATGCTGAAACCCGGCGGACGGCTGGTCTATTGCGTCTGCACGCCCAACCCGGAGGAGGGGCGCGAGATCGTCGATGCGGCGGTGGTGCGCGGCGGCTGGCGACGGGTACCGGTCGCTGCGAAAGAGGTTCCGGGCTTCACGCACGCGTTAACACATGACGGGGATGTAATTACCGCTCCGCCCGTTTGTGACGCGGAGGCTGCGCTCTCGCGCGAAATCGTCGCAGAGCCCGTAAACAGCGATGTTTTCTACGTCTCGAGGCTTGAAAGAACCGGGTGACGTCGCCATTCCATGCGGGACGGCTTCGTTCGTCGAATCGGGCGCTTCGAACACAAAAATGCCTTACGCGCGCGACGAAAACGAGCGAATGCATTCAAGCCGCGTTCAGTCGGCTTTGTTATGAGTATGTAAAGGGCGATCTCCCCAACGCGCCCGCTGGAGTCTGCGAAGATGGACCGGACCACCCTCGAGCCGAATTCCCCCGTCGCCTACGCGGCCCGGCCGCAGAAGGCCTTCGCGGTGGCGTTCGCCGTGCTGGCGCTTGGCCTTGCCGGTTGCGCTTCGGGTCTTGGCGTTCACGCCGACAGGCAAGCCGAACTGACGGGCGTTTCGCGCGTCGAGGACGGCACGCTGCTGGCTTCGCAGCCGGTTTCCGGCTCTTCCGCGATTGATTCGAGCCCGGCGGCCCGGCTGATGGCCTACACCGTCAAGCTGCGCACCGGCGAACTCGCCACCATCGCCCAGGCCGGCAATGCGCTGATCGCTGCGGGCACGCCCGTGCTGGTCGAATACGGCGCCCGCACCCGCATCATCCCCCAGAACGCGTCCATCGGTTACTGATCGTCTGCCGGCGGCGAGAGCTGCCGAGACGCTTCGTCCCGATCGAGTCCAAGGCCGCCCGAACCCCGGTTCGGGCGGCCTTGTTTCATGTTGCGGACACGATAGGGCGCTGCTAGCCCATGTCGCATGTCCGGCTCCCCGTCTGGCCTTCTGGTTTCGCCCTCCATCCTTGCGGCGGATTTCGCCCGGCTCGGAGAGGAAATCCGCGCCGTGGACGAAGCCGGCGCCGACATGATCCATGTCGATGTGATGGATGGACACTTCGTTCCCAATCTGTCGATTGGCCCCGGCGTCATCACCAGCCTGCGTCCGCACACCAAAAAGCCGTTCGACGTGCATCTGATGATTGCGCCGGTCGATCCCTTCCTCGAGGCGTATGCGGCGGCGGGCGCCGACATCATCACGGCGCATCCCGAGGCCGGTCCGCATTTTCACCGCACGCTCCAGGCGATCCGCAAGCTCGGCAAGAAGGCGGGCGCGGCGCTGAACCCGTCAACGCACGAGAGCGCGCTCGACTATGTGCTCGAGGACCTCGACCTGATCCTGGTGATGAGCGTCAATCCCGGCTTCGGCGGGCAGAGCTTCATCGACAGCCAGCTTCGCAAGATCGAGGCGATCCGCGGCATGCTGGACCGGCGCGGGCTGTCGCCCATCCTCGAAGTCGACGGCGGCGTGACGCCGGAAACCGCGCCCAGGGTGATCGCGGCGGGCGCCACGGCGCTGGTGGCTGGCTCGGCTGTCTTCGGCAAGGGTCCGGCGCGCTATGCCGAAGCGATCAAGGCGCTGCGGACTGCGCCGCCGAGGTGACCAGATGACCGGACAAGGCGGCGACGCCCGTCGGGGCGCCTTCAGGGACCGCGCGGAAGAAGACCAGGCATGGCTTGAACTGGTCGGCCGCACCGGCGAGGCC
The DNA here is from genome assembly GCA_016125405.1 of Alphaproteobacteria bacterium. Taxonomy (GTDB): domain Bacteria; phylum Pseudomonadota; class Alphaproteobacteria; order Caulobacterales; family Hyphomonadaceae; genus UBA7672. The sequence goes on from WGLW01000028.1 coordinate 9,616, forward strand.
GCCTCGCATTCGACTGTCTATCGTCTCCGCCTTGCCGGACCGGCGCCGCGAAAGCTGGCCGCCCTTCCAAAGGATCACCGACCGCCCGACCTGGAGCGCGGCCGCGAGATCATCGCCGGTCACTGGCGGTTTGGCTCGACGCGGATCGAAACGCCGATCGACCGCGCGCCGTGGGGCCCGCCGTTTCCGTCGTTGCACTTCGCCGACCGGATTCACCGCTTTCACTGGCTGCGCGATGTCGCGGCGCATGGCGACGCCGGCGAGGCGCTGGCGCGTTCGCTGACCGCGTCCTGGGTGGAGATGTTCGGCAAGTGGGACGGCTTCGCCTGGCGCCTGTCGCCCACCGCCGACCGGCAGGTCAATCTGCTGTCGGCCGGTCCGTGGCTGCTCGACGGGCTCGACGGGCCCGCGCGCGAAAGCCTGCTGGACCTGCTGGCGCGTCAGGCGCGGCACCTGCTGGCTTCGGGCGGCGAGGAACAGGAGCCGCGCGGCCGCTTTCGCGTCGCCGTCGCCACCGTCATGTCCGGCGCCGTCATCGCTGACATGCCCAAGGCGCTGGACGCCGGTCTCACCATGCTGGAGCAGGAATGCGGCCAGCAGATTCTCGCCGATGGCGGCCACGTCAGCCGTAGCCCCGAAGCGCTGGCCGAAGCGCTGCTCGACATCCAGGCGGTGGAGGACCTTCTCCTTCGCCTTGGCGTCAACGCCCCCGCTTTCCTCACGAGGCTACAGCCCCGCATGGCGGCGATGCTGGATTTTCTCGGCACACCCGACGGCGGCCTGCTGGCTGACAATGGCGGCGGCGACGGACTCACGCCGGGCGCACCCGGCGCTCGGCCGGCATCGCTCAGGATGGCGGCGCTGGCCCCGCACGGCGCCGTCAGCGCCAAATTCACCTTTGCCCGTCTGACCGGCTACCAGCGCGTGCAGGCCGAGGAGCTGACGCTCTTTCTCGACACCGGGGCGGGGCCGCAGCGCCTTTACGGCGGCCAGTCGCACGCCGGCGCGCTATCGATCACGGTTAATGACGGCCCGGACCGCATTCTCGGTCCCTGCGGCGCCCATGCCGATCTCGAACCGGCGCTGAAGGATGCATCCCGGCGGACAGCGGCTCATTCCGTGCTGTCGCTGAACCGTGAGGATTCCGCCATATTCTCGTTCGAACCGCTGACCGGTCTTCGCGCGCCGGAGGGTCCGGCCTCGATTTCGGCGCACCGGCTGGAGGAAAACGAGCAATACCTTCTCGAAGGGCAACATGGCGGCTGGCGTGTGCGGCACGGGTTGATCTACCGGCGGCGGCTCTACATCGCCAAGAACGGGGCCCGCATCATTGGAGAGGACAGCCTGTCGCGACCGATGTCCGAAACAGCCCCGGCGAGCGCTACGGAAATCCCGTACGCCATCCGGTTCCACCTGCATCCGGACGTGCAGGTCGCGGAGGGGCCGGACGACCGCACGGTTTTTCTCGGCTTGACCAAACGGCAACGCGTCTGGAGATTTCGCAGTGAAGCTTTGCTTTCTGTGGAAAATTCGCGTTATTGGGGAGGCGGCGGGTCGCGGGCGACGCGCCAGCTTGTGATTCGGGGCAAGGCAGACTCGACCGCTGATGGGTCGGCTCCTCCGAACAGGGTGCGTTGGGCGCTCTCGCGGATTGAGCCGGGGGTGTAAGGGGGTAGGGCGTGAGTGCTGGAGGCAATTCCGGGCGCCGGGCGGCCATCGAGGCCAAGGTCGTCTGTTTCGGCTATGACGCCGCCGCCGCCGTGGTGGCGATGTATGCCGCCCCCCAGATCATCTATTTCTTCTCCGGCCGCGGATCGCCAGACTGGCTCGACGTCTTCGCCGCCCTGGTCTTCGGCGTCACCGCGGGATTCTCGCTCTGGCTGCGCGGCGTGCATCGCCAGGTCTGGCGCCATACGGCGCTGCGCGACGTCGTGCGGATTTTCCAGGCGGTGCTTCTCGCCAACCTGATGTCGCTGCCCATCCTGGTGCTGGCGAGCGCTCTGCAGGGCTACCCGCTGGCGGCGATCTATCTGCAGATGCCGATCTGGCTGGTGCTGATGATGGTGGTGCGGCTGTGGGCGCGCGGTCGGGCGACCGGCGATCTCACGGCCATCTTCCGGGGCGAGCCGCCTCACGCGCCGCGCGCGCTGGTGGTCGGTCCGGACATGTCGGTGGCCGACGCTCTGCGCGCATCCCGCAAGGCGCCGTCGGGTTCGCCCATCCGCGCCATCGGCATCGTCGAGACCACAGGCCTCGATGTCGGCCGCGAAATCGAAGGGGTGCAGGTGATCGGCGGGCTGAACCAGCTGGCCTCGCTGTTCGACCATTACACCGCCCGCTACGGCGAGATGCCGTGGATCGCCATCGCCGCGCCGCGGGAAGACCGTCGCACGATGGAGGCGGCGCTGGCCGTCGCCTCGGCGCGCAAGGCGACCCTGCTGCGCATGGCCTCGAACCAGAACGCGCTGCTCGAACAGATCCGGCCCGCCGATCTTCTCGCGCGGCCCGAGCGGCGGCTCGACATGGCCCCGGTGGCCGAGCTGATTTCCGGCGCGCGGGTCTTCATCACCGGCGGCGGCGGCACGATCGGCGGCGAACTGGCGCGCCAGTGCGCAGCGCTCGGCCCGTCCGAACTGACGGTCTACGACTCTTCGGAATTCAACGTCTTCGAAATCGACCAGGAATTGCTGCGCGCTTATCCCAACGTCGTGCGGCGGATGGTGATCGGCGACGTGCGCGATGAAGTGCGCCTCGAACAGGCGATGCGGGAGGCCGAGCCGGACGTGGTGATCCACGCCGCCGCCCTGAAGCATGTGCCGCTGATGGAGCTCAATCCCAACGAGGCGATCCTGACCAACGTGCTGGGTGCGCGCCGGGCCGCAACCATCGCCGCCGAACTCGGCGTCAAGGCGTTCACCTTCATCTCCACCGACAAGGCGGTGAACCCTCAGAACGTGATGGGCGCCACCAAGCGCGCCGCCGAGCTTTTCATCCAGGCCTTCGCGCCGACCGCGCCGGGCACGCGCTTTTCGCTGGTGCGGTTCGGCAACGTGCTGGGGTCCAAGGGGTCTGTGGCGCCGCTGTTCGAGCGGCAGATCGCCGAGGGCGGGCCGGTCACCGTCACCCACCCGGACATGACCCGCTTCTTCATGAGCGTCGAGGAGGCCTCCGCGCTGGTGCTGCAGGCGGCGGCTCTCTCGACACAATCGGAGGCGGCCGAGGCTTCGCTCTACGTGCTCGACATGGGCGAGCCGGTGCGCATCTTCGATCTTGCCGAGAAGATGATCCGGATGAAGGGCAAGACGCCGGGGCAGGACATCCTGATCCGCGTCACGGGTCCTCGGCCGGGCGAAAAGCTAACCGAGACCGTGTTCTACGAAAAGGAACAGGTTCAGGAGACCAACATCGACGGCGTGCTGGAAGTCGCCCGCACCAAATCGCCGCCGATCTCGGAAGTGCAGGCGCGGCTGGACGCCGTCATCGCCTACGCCGCCCGCCGCGACCCCCAGGCCTCGCTCAGCATGATGCAGGCGCTCGCTCCGGAACTCTTCGACGACGATCCGTGGGGCGAAGCCGCGCTGACGATCCAGTAGACCCTCCGACTTTGGTGGATGAGGCGTCATCGCCCCTTGGGGCGCGGGGCGAGGGGTGCTATCGCGCGCACATCCATTGCCCCGGAGAGCCTCATGTCCGACCCCGCACCCGTCAAAGTCCGGCGCGCGCTGATCTCGGTTTCGGACAAGACCGGGCTGGTCGAGCGGGCGAAACGGCTTGCGGCGCTGGGCGTCGATCTGGTCTCCACCGGCGGCACCTCCAAGGCGCTCAAGGACGCCGGCCTCAAGGTCCGCGACGTGGCCGACCTCACGGGCTTTCCCGAGATGATGGACGGCCGGGTGAAGACGCTGCACCCGAAAGTGCATGGCGGGCTGCTCTTCCGCCGCGACCTTGCCGAGCATCGCGCCGCCGCCGAGCAACACGGCATCGAGCCGATCGATCTCATCTGGATCAACCTCTACCCGTTCGAGGCGACGGTTCAGGCCGGCAAGGGTTTCGAGGACTGCATCGAGAACATCGACATCGGCGGTCCGGCCATGCTGCGCGCCGCCGCCAAGAACGCCGACTTCGTCGCCGTCTGCACCGACGGGGCGGATGTCGATGCGGCGCTTACGGAAATGGAGTCGGGGAAGGGCGAAGTCTCGGGCGCGTTGCGCCGTCGCCTGGCCGCCAAGACCTATGCCCGCACCGGCGCCTACGACGCGGCGATCTCCAACTGGTATGCGCGCCAGCTCGGCGAGGAGGCCGGCGACTGGAGGGCGTTCGGCGGCCACCTCCGCCAGACGCTGCGCTATGGCGAGAACCCGCACCAGAAGGCAGCGGTCTATTCGGGACCCGAACCGCGCAAGGGCGTGCTGACCGCTCGGCAGGTTCAGGGCAAGGAGCTGAGCTACAACAACATCAACGACACGGACGCCGCCTACGAACTCGTGGCCGAGTTCGATCCCAAGGCGGCGCCCGCCGTCGCCATCATCAAGCACGCCAATCCGTGCGGCGTCGCCGTCGGCAAGACCGTGCTGGAGGCCTATCGCGAGGCGCTTGCGTGTGATCGCGAGTCCGCGTTCGGCGGCATCATCGCCGTCAACCGCCCGATCGACGGCGCCTCCGCAGAAGCGATGGCGGAGATTTTCACCGAGGTGGTGATCGCACCTGGCGCCGACGATGCGGCGCTCGCCGTGTTTGCGAAGAAGAAGAACCTGCGGCTGCTGATCACCGACGGCCTGCCAGACCCGCTGGCGCCCAGCACCACTTTCCGCACGGTGGCGGGCGGTTTTCTGGTGCAGGACCGCGATGTCGGCCGGATCAAGGCCGCGGATCTGAAGATCGTGACGAAGCGTCAGCCGACGCCAGCCGAACTCAACGACATGCTGTTCGCCTGGACCGTGGCGAAGCACGTCAAGTCGAACGCCATCGTGTTCGCCAAGGACGGCGTCACCGCCGCGATCGGGCCGGGCCAGACCAGCCGCGTCGAGTCGACCTATGTCGCGGCCCACAAGGCCGAGAAGGCGCGCGCCGCCGCCGGCTGGTCAGAAGTGCGCACAAAGGGCAGCGCGGTTGCGTCCGAAGCGTTCTTCCCGTTCCCCGACGGCCTCCTGGGCGCGGCTGCGGCGGGCGCGACGGCGGTGATCCAGCCGGGCGGATCGGTCAACGACAAGGCCGTGATTGAAGCGGCGGACGAAGCCGGTCTTGCGATGGCGTTCACGGGAATGCGCCACTTCCGGCACTAGCGCCAAAACGCAACGCCCCTCCCGGAGGGGAGGGGCGCCTGCTGTCCTGCGTTCGAAGACTTACTTCCGGTTCTTGATGCTGGCTTCCTTCGCCATGGCGCGATCCTCCGCGTCGAACTCGACCGGCGCGGCGTGGGCGGCGTAGGCCCGCGACTTTCTGGCCATCGCCATCATGGACGCTTCCATCGTGCCGGGCGACATCGCCATCTGCTTGGCTGCGCCAATGCCGACACCGGCGGCGTCCTGGATGTTGTCGAAGTTGGCGCCGAGGAAGACGGTCTCCCAGCCTTTCGCCTTGACCCGGTCGAGCGCGACCCTGATCCCGTCGCGGGTGACTTCGCGGCTGGCGTTTTCCGCGCCGTCCGTCATCACCACGATCACGGCCTTGTCGGGATTGTCGGCCTCCGCGAGGGCGATCAAACGGCTGAGCGCATCGAGCAGCGGCGTCATTCCGCGGGGCGTCGCCTCTCGGTCGGTGACGTTCTCCCAGTGCAGCGCGGGGACCTTCTTGCGGAGAACATCGAACTGCAGGCCGTCCTGGCCGTCGAAGACGGCGAGTGTGATGTGGCTGTCGACCGAATGGCCGTCGGTCTTGTCGGCAAGTCCTTTCGCATAACCGTTGACGGAAGAGAGCGCTTCGACCCAGAGCGATTGCATGGATCCGGAGCGGTCGAGCAGGACATAGGCGTGCATGGGCGCGCCTCCTGTGCTTGGCGAGGCCCCCCGGCCCCGGCTGCAGAAAGATGGGCGGCCGGCGGCGGTTTGCCAGTGCGTGCCGGAATTAATCCGCAGCGGCGGCGCAAAGGCTCGCCGGAACGGACGCGCGCCCCTGCCGTTAATCCCCGGTAATCCCCAATTCGAAGGAGGCAATTCCCATGGCGACGAGCGCAAGCGGAAAGAAACTGGCGATTCTGGCGACGGACGGCTTCGAGGAAAGCGAACTGTTTTCGCCGCGTGAAGCCATTGAGGCGGCCGGCGGCACGGTCGAGGTGATCTCGCTCAAGGATGGCGACATCCAGGGATTCCGGCACATGGAAAAGGGACGCTCGGCGCATGTCGACAAGACGCTGAAGGATGCCGATCCCAAGGACTATGACGCCATCCTGATCCCGGGCGGTCTCTACAATCCGGACCGGCTGCGCACCGAGCGCGATGCGCTGAAGTTTGCCGGCGCCTTCGTCACCCAGCACAAGCCGGTCTTCGCGATCTGCCACGGCCCGCAGGTGCTGATCTCTGCTGGACTGGTCGATGGCCGGACGATGACCTCCGTGAAGTCCGTCCAGCGCGATCTCGCCAACGCGGGCGCAGACGTGAAGGACGAGGCCGTGGTGGTCGACAACGGGCTTGTCACGTCGCGCACGCCGGATGATTTGCCCGCGTTTAACGCCAAGATCGTAGAGGAGATCGCCGAGGGCGCCCACGACAAGCGCCATCCCAATCACCACAGCTGGGCGCTGATCTAGGTCGAACTCATGACCAGCGGGACCATGCTCTGGGCCCTGGAGGAGCAGTTCTGGCTCTGCGGGGCGGAGGAGGCGAAAGCGTCGCTGGACGCCGACTGTCTCATGGCGCTGCCGCCGCCCGGCGGCGTCATGAGGGGTGCGGCCATGATTGCCGACAGCCTCGCCGGCGCGCCGCGCTGGACGTCCGTTGCGATGACCCAACGCAACGAGACCCGGTCGCGCGAGGATGTGGCCGTGCTGGTCTACGCCGCGCACGGGCGGCGATCGGGGGCGGACGATTACCGCGCGCTCTGCTCCTCGACCTGGCTTGCGACCGGCGGTGTCTGGCGGCTGGTCCAGCATCACCAGACGCCTCTGCCCGCAGGATAGAGGGCGGGCGCTTGCCGCTCCGGCGTGCGACGCTATAAGCGCGCCTAACTGACCGGAGCGCCGCCCCATGTCCGAAGCATCCTCGAAAAAAGCCCCGCCGAAGAAGGTTGTGCTCGCCTATTCCGGCGGGCTCGACACCTCGATCATCCTGAAATGGCTCGAGACCGAATACGGCTGCGAGGTGGTGACCTTCACCGCCGATCTCGGTCAGGGCGAGGAACTGGCGCCCGCCCGCAAGAAAGCGGAGACGATGGGCATCAAGCCCGGGAACATCTTCATCGAGGACCTGCGCGAGGAATTCGTGCGCGATTTCGTGTTTCCGATGTTTCGCGCCAATGCCGTCTACGAAGGTCAGTACCTGCTCGGCACGTCCATCGCGCGGCCGCTGATCGCCAAACGGCTGGTCGAGATCGCCAAGGAAACCGGGGCCGACGCCATCGCGCACGGCGCCACGGGCAAGGGCAACGACCAGGTGCGGTTCGAGCTGTCGGCCTATGCGCTGAACCCGCACATCCGCGTCGTTGCGCCCTGGCGGACCTGGAATTTCAAATCGCGCACGGCTCTGATCGAGTTCGCCGAACAGCATCAGATTCCGGTCGCAAAGGACAAGCGCGGCGAAGCTCCGTTCTCGGTCGACGCCAACCTGCTGCATTCCTCCTCGGAAGGGAAGGTTCTCGAGGACCCGGCGGTCGAGCCGCCGCCCTACGTGTTCATGCGGACGGTCTCGCCGATGGAGGCGCCCGACGCCGTCACCGAGATCGAGATCGGCTTCAAGGGCGGCGACGCCGTTTCCCTGAACGGCAAGGCGCTGTCGCCGGCGACGCTGCTTGCCGCGCTCAACGATCTTGGCCGCGACAATGGCATCGGCCGGCTGGACCTCGTGGAAAACCGCTTCGTCGGCATGAAGTCGCGCGGCGTCTACGAGACGCCCGGCGGCACGATCCTGCTGCAGGCGCATCGCGCGATGGAATCGATCACGCTCGACCGCGGGGCAGGGCACCTCAAGGACGAGCTGATGCCGCGCTATGCCGAGCTGATCTACAACGGCTTCTGGTTCTCGCCCGAGCGCGAGATGCTGCAGGCGGCGATCGACCGGAGCCAGGCCAACGTCACCGGCTCTGTGAAACTCAAGCTCTACAAGGGCAATGTGATTGTCGCGGGCCGGTCGTCGCCGAATTCGCTCTATTCGGCCGCCCACGTCACCTTCGAGGACGATGCCGGCGCCTACGACCAGACCGACGCCGAAGGCTTCATCCGCCTGAACGCCCTGCGCCTGCGGCTGCTGGGACTCTCCCGGGGCGAGTAACCGAAGCCGGGCTCGCGCGCCAAGTATTGCCAAATGGTTAATTATGCTATAGGCACGCCTCGTGTAGGATTGCGACGGTCGGTTTCCAGAGGGAGGGGTGAATGGCATCGCCCCACGATCCGCGCACGGTTGAGGCCGCTCGGGCCAGGGCTGGGCGAACCGAGATTTCCGCGGCCCCCGCAGACGGGGCCAGCGTTCAGACGCTTGATGCGCCTGGGCGCGGCAACGCGTCCGGTCTGATCTGCGTCGCCTCCACCCTCGATATTCTGGTCGTCGACGACAATGACCGGCATCTCGATATCCTCTCCACCATCCTCCGTGGCGTCGGCCATGACGTTGAGACGTGCGGCTCCGGTTCGGACGCACTCCACCGCCTCGCCAATCGCCGCTACGGCGCAGTCGTGCTCGACATGGTGATGCCCGAGGTCAACGGCTTCGTCGTCGCCAGCGAGATACGCGAATGCGCGTTGAACCGCACAACGCCCGTCATCGCCTGCACCGCGAATGTGATGATTGCGCGCGAGCGTCTGGCCAGGGTTCCCGGCATAGCGGCGATGATCGAAAAGCCGATCGAGGCCGCGGCGCTTGTGATGGCGGTTGAGCGGCTTCCGTTCCGGGTCCGCGCCTAGTTGATGATACCCCCTCCGCGTGACGCTGCACATGACGGTCAGCCTCTGGCGCGGACGAGGCGCGATCTTGCAACAGCTGGATTCCTGTCGCACATGCGCTCTGCCGGGTCGCGAGGCGGCGGACTGGCCCGGAAACAGTGATGGCGTCGAAGGGCTCTTTGGGGAGTGGGGAAGCGGCGCGCGTGGCCGTGCTTTACGAGCTTGACCTGCTTCGCCCCCAGGCCCTGCCCGACCTCGACCGTCTGGTGCGGCTTGCGGCCGATGTGTGCAGCGCCGAGCTGGCTTTGGTCAGCGTGTTTGACGTCCGCAAATCGGTTCAGGTTTCGGTCGCCGGAGGAGAACCCGTCACGTTGCTCCGCAACGAGACGATCTGCGACGCGACCCTCGCCAAGAAAAGCTCGCTGCTGATCCCGGATACGACTGCCGATCCGCGCAGCGTGAGCTCGGCGTTTGTGGTGGGTCCGCCTCACATCCGAAGTTACGGCGGCGTGCCGGTCGGGCCCAGCACCGATCTTCCCGTCGGGGTCATCTGCATCGGGCATTCCGAGCCTGGGCGTTTCGGCCCGGTCGAGGTTGCGCGCCTCGAGCGCATCGCCGAACTGGTGAACGCCTTTCTGGCCGAGCGCCTCGCGCTGAGGCGGGCGGAGCGCGCGGCGGTGCAGACGGAGAAGGAACGCGCCCGCCAGCTGCAGTTCGACCTGATCTTCGACGCCATCAGCGACGGCGTGAATGTCTATGCTCCAGACGGGCGGTGCATTGAAACCAATCCTGCGGGCTGCGCCATTCTGGGCCTGCAGCGCGAGCAGCTGCTTGGCCGGTCCGTGATCGATCCCGCCTGGCGTATCGTGGGCAGCGACGGCGCCCCGCTGGCGCCGGACGCGTTTCCCATCTCGCGCGCTTTCCGCACGGGCCAAGCCGTGCGCGGTGTAACGCTCGGCGTCGACCTGCCGGAGGGCGGCCGCCGGTGGATCAGCGTCAACGCCCAGCCGGTTCGCAATCCGGAGACAGACGCCATCGAGTACGGCGTCGTGACCTTCAAGGACATCACCCAGGAGCGGGAGGCGGAGAGCGAACTGTCCCTGCGCAACTCGCGGCTGATGGCGGCCTTGGGCGAGGCGGAAAAGGCGAGCCGCGCCAAGTCCGATTTCATCAGCGTGATGAGCCACGAACTGCGCACCCCGATGAACGCAGTCCTCGGCTGCGCCCAGCTTCTCTCCCAGTCCTCGCTTGGCGCGGTGCAGACGCGAACGCTGGGCGTGTTGACCGACGCCGGCCGCCAGATGCTGGCGCTGCTCAACGACCTCTTCGACCTTTCGAGCCTCGACTCGGGCAAGGTGCGACTGGAGCGCGAGCCGGTGTCGCTCCTGCGCCTGATCGAGGACGCGGCGGTGATCTGGGCGTCCGACATTCGCGACAAGGGGCTGGAGCTTTCGGTCATGATCGATCCGGCGCTGCGTGCGCCCCGCAGCGCCGATCCGGCGCGCGTTCTGCAGATCATCGGCAACCTGATGGCCAACGCGATCAAGTTCACGACCAGCGGCGGCGTTTCCATCCAGGCCTGGCCGGTCAAGCTTCATGGCGGGGCTGAGCGGATCGAGATCCTGGTGGAGGACACAGGTCCCGGCGTTCCTCCGGAAGCCGCGGCGCGCATTTTCTCGCCCTTTGAACAGATCGACGTTTCGAGCAAGCGGCGGCATGGCGGCCTTGGCATCGGTCTGTATGTCGCGCGCCGGCTGGCCATCGCAATGGGCGGCGACGTTGAGCTGCACAGCCAGGGGGGGGAGGGCTCGCGCTTCACCGTCCGCTTTGAGGCGCCGCTCGCAGACGCGGCGCCTGCAGCGTCCGCCGGCCGAGCGGAAACCGCGCCCGCTGTCCGCGATGTGCTGTGCATCGACGACAATCCTCGCAATCTCTACGTGCTGGGCGCGATGCTGCGGGCGGCCGGGCACAAGATTGTGGAATGCGGGTCTGGCGAGGAGGCGCTGGAGGCGCTCGGCCGAAAGCGTTTCGACGTGGTGCTGCTCGACATGGTGATGCCCGGCATGGACGGGCTCGACGTGCTGGCGCGCCTGCGCGGCGCCGAGGGGCCCAACCGGAAAACCCGGGTGATCGCCTGCACCGCCAACGTCCTTCCCGAACAGGTCAGCGCCTATCTGGAGGCCGGCGCCTCCTCGGTGCTTCCGAAACCAATCGATATCAAGAGCATGCTCGAGGCGGTCGGCGCGGCGGCCTGACTCCTGCAGACCCGCACTTGCGGGGCGGCGCCGGGCTCGCTAAGGCCTGCCGTCTCTCCCCGAAGCCAAAAAAGAGCCGGAACCGACATGGACCTTTCGAAGATTTCATCGGGACCCAACCCGCCGGACGACGTGCATGTCGTGGTCGAGGTTCCGCTGGGCGGCGAACCGATCAAATACGAGATCGACAAGGCGTCGGGCGCGATGTTCGTCGACCGGTTTCTCTACACCTCGATGCGCTATCCCTGTAACTACGGCTTTATTCCGCACACGCTGAGCCTCGATGGCGATCCGATCGACGTGATGGTCGTGGGCAATCGTGCGCTGGTGCCTGGCTGCGTCGTTCGGGTCCGCCCGGTCGGCGTGCTGATGATGACCGACGACAAGGGCCAGGACGAGAAGATCCTCGCCGTGCCGCATCCCAAGCTGACGCGCTATTACGAGAAGATCGAACACTACAAGGACCTGCCCGACATCCTGGTCGAGCGCATCGTCCACTTCTTCCAGCACTACAAGGATCTCGAACCCGGGAAGTGGGTGAAGATCGAAGGTTTCGAAGGACCTGAGCGCGCTCGCGCGCTGATCACCGAGGCGGTGGAGCGGGCCAGAGCGGACGCGTAGGCATTTCCACGGATCGCGGCGCGCCCTATAGAGCCGCGCGATGGAAATCACGGTCTGGTTCGCCTTGCTGCTGCTGTTCCTGTCCGGCGGGCTGACGCCCGGCCCGGCCGTGATGCTCGTCACCACCAGCTCGATGCGTTACGGCTTCTGGCCCGCCATGGCGCCGGCGCTGGGCGTGTGTGCTGCAAACCTGATCTGGATCCTGCTGGCGGCGTTTGGCGTGTCGGCCCTGGCCCATGCCTTTCCGGCGGGCTTTCTCGCGCTCAAGGTCGCGGGCATCGCCTATATCTGCTGGCTAGCCTGGCGCATGGCCTTCCACGGAACGGTTGACCTGGCGCGCCGCGAGCCGCCGCCGCGCGCGCACCAGTTCGCGCGTGGCGTGGGGCTGCAGCTCGCCAATCCAAATGCGCTGGTATTCTTCGGCGGCCTGTTGCCGGCCTATATCGCCCCGGATCATTCCTTGCCGGTTCAGTGCGCCATCATCGTCGCGACGCTGACGGCGACGGAGCTGTTTGGTCTCGTCACCTACGCGGCCGCCGCCGAATGGCTGGCGCGCCGCTTCGCGTCGCCATCCTTCGCGCACGCCTTCTACCGGTTGGCGGCGCTCGCCATGGCAGGGTCAGCCGTATTCGCCGTCTACGTCACCTGGGCCTCGACCGGCGGCTGAAAGCGCCGGGCGCCCAATCCGCTGACGGCCGGGTCGCTGGCGATCAGTGGCCCTCGTCGGTTTTCACCGGAAGCTGGTGAGGATCGAGATCGGTTGTTCCCGCGCGGCGCTGTTCGACGGTCTGGTGGCAGCGGTCGCGCTCGACCGGATCACGATCGAAGTGATCCAGACAGACCTGCTCGTTGGAAAGTTCCGGCGGCGGCTTGTCGGGATTGCTGGCGCAGCCGGCGAGACCGCCAAAACCGACAGCAAGGGCGGCGCATGCGAGGCCGCGCAAATGAAAGGCATGGCTCGAGAGCGTCATCCTGTGTCTCCTCTACACAAACGCGGACCGGCAGCATGCGGGTCCAGACCTTACGCAAGAAAGTCAGGCAGGAATTCAGCCCCCGATGTCCAGGCTCCGGCCCAAAGTGGGTCGGTCCGGCGTCCAAGCATCACGATAGCACCTTGCAGGCGATCCAAGGATCAATTTCTTGCAACGTGCTCCGGTTGCGCAATCAGCCGGCCGCCGTGGCGCACGGTCCGCGCGGACGGCCAAAATTCCAGATGGCGTCGCGCGCGGGCATCGGCGTGGTCTTGAACTGCTTGCGCAGGCAGAGCAGGGGCGCGCCGGCCTTGGCGCCATAATGGGTCGTCTGGTCGACGAGCCAGGGGTAGGCGAGGTTGCGGAACTCCTCGAGATCGTTGGCGAAGAGGGCCCGCGTCGTGCGCTCGTCGCAGAGATCCTCGGAAACACAGATCGACAGGGTGTCGAAAAAGGTGGTCAGCGCGTTCATCGCCTTGCGCAGCTCAGGATCCGACCGGACCGTATCGACAACGTACTGGTCCGCCTTGTCTGCCGGGTTCTGGTCAAGGAAGGTCCAGTAGGTCTCGCTGAAATTCGCCAGCGTCGCTTCGGCTTCGGCATAGCTTCCAGCAGGTCCGTGGAAGGCGTCGGAATAGCCGAAGACGCGGTCGATGCGGACTTCCTGCTGGTGCGCCTTGTATTCGAAATAGCCGAGGCTGGCGCCCGCGACGCCAAGCACAAGCGTCACCACCGACATGACGCCCTTGAGCACGGACGCGGGCCCGCCGGAGGCGCCTTCGCCGCTCATTCCACCTTGCAATAGCTGGGCGGGTTGTTGTGCTGGCAGGGGTCGTAGGAATGGCCCGCCGTCGAGCCGGACACGCTTTCTTCGCTGCTGTCCAGCGAGTCCGGCCTCGCCCCAGAAGACCCGGGGGATGTCCGCCGTTCGCGGGGATACGCGGGCGCCGGTGTGGGTTCAGATGTAACCGGCGGCGCCAGCACGGGCGAGGGGATCGGCAGGGGCGCAATATCCGGCGCCGGGATGGGTCTTTCGGCCGGCGGGATAACCGGCGCGTTCACGGGCGGCGGCGTCTGGCCGTCCGCCGCAGACGCAAGCGCCACCGCGAACGCCGCGCCCACGCCAATTCGCCAGCGCAATGACCGCGCCCGCATCCCCGTGTCTCCCACCGTCCTCCGTCAGGTCGCCATGCGACCGGACACGCCCTGAATCTACTCCAATGAAACCGGGCCGCAAGCTTTGGGACGCTCCAGCGGAAGTCCGGCGCTATTCGCTCCGGCGGTCCGCGCGCTTTTGCGTCGCATTGTCCTCGACCCGGGTGAGGCAGGCGCGGCGATCGCTCTCGTTGGGCATCTTCTGGCACTCGCGGCGCGCGGCGGCGTCATAGGTGCCCTGCCAGTCGAGACATCCGGCAAGCGTCGCAGCGGCGAACAGGGCGGGTATCGACGTCCTTGCCAGTGCGCGCATCACTTTCCCGCCTTCTTGCGTGTCCCGCCCGCCCCATAGAGTTTCTGGATTTCCTTGTGGCGCGGACACCTTACCTCGTGATCGTTGACCATGCCCATGGCCTGCATCACGGCGTAGACGATGGTCGGCCCGCAGAATTTGAAGCCGCGGGCCTTCATGTCCTTTGAAATTGTCTCCGACAACTCGGTCTTCGGTGCCACCTTGCGCCAGTGTTCGAGCCGGTTGACCACCGGCTTGCCGCCGACAAAGCCCCAGACATAGTCCGAGAAGTCTTCGCCCCTCTCCTGCATGTCGAGATAGATGCGGGCGTTGTTTATCGTCGCTGCGATCTTGGTCGGGCTGCGGATGATGCCGGGATTGGACAGCGCCCGGGCGATGCGCTTCTCGCTCCAGCGCACGATCTTTTCCGGCGCGAAGCCGTCGAATTCGCGGCGCATCTCCTCGCGCTTGCGCAGCACGGTGATCCAGGCGAGGCCGGCCTGAAACCCGTCGAGCTGGAATTTCTCCCACAGCGCCCGGCTGTCGCGCTCGGGCACGCCCCATTCCTCGTCGTGATAGGCGCGGTAAAGCGTGTCGCCGGCCGGCGCCCAGCCGCAGGGAATGTCTTCGTCGAGTTTCTTCATGACGCCAGCCCCCGGATCACGATCCGGCTACATCGGGGTTCCGAAAAACCGTTCCTCGACGACCTTGTCGTCCTTCACCGTGTAGACCGCGACCTCCTTCATGTGGACGCGTTCGCCCGAGGCCTTCCGGGTGACGTCCACATCAAAGACCACCGAGAACTGGTCGCCATTGATCCAGGGCCCCTCGACGCCGAACGCGTGGCTGATGTGGTTTTCATTCCACCACACCGACTTGCCCTTCACGGCTTCGAGCCCGCGCACTTCCTTCATCGGTCCGTCCATCGCCTCGATCGAGACGACGTTCTTGTCCCAGAATTTTTCGGCGCCGGCGAAATCACCCTTTGCGAGTGCGGCGGTAAACGTTTCGGCGACTGATTTGACGCTCATGACGAGCCCTCGCTGTGCTGTGCGACCCCATGAGAACAAAAAGCGTACAAAACTTCCGGAGTCAATCGGCGCGGGACGATTTCGACGCTTCCAGCCCGGCGATTTCTCCGGCCAGCCAGTCGGGATGATGAAAGGCGAGCCGCACGCCGCTGGCGGAAAATCCCTCGCCGTCGCGTTCGGCTTCCGCCAGCCGGTCGATGCGCACGCGGGCAAGTCCGGTTGCGCCGGCGACAGAAGTGAGCGTTCCGATCTCGAAATCGTTGGCGAGCAGCGGGCAGGGCGGCGCCGGCGCCTCCCCATGAAAGCCCACGCGCAGCGTGCGCCGCCGCGCAATGCCCCGCCGTTTCATGCGCGAGACGACTTCCTGTCCGACGAAACAGCCCTTGCGGAAATCGACCCCGCCCTGGAGGTCCATGTTGATGTCTGCCGGAAACACCTCGTCGGCCCCGAAATCGGCGCCCTGTTCGGCCAGTCCCGCTGCAATCCGCATGGCGTGATAGGCGAGCGGATCACCCTGCGTCTCAACGGGCGGACCGATGCGCCGCGGCGGGGCTTCGGGCGAACGCGGGTCGGCTGAGCCGTCGAAGGCGATGACCGCCAGATCCGGCCGGGCCTCGATCGTCACCCTGGCCCGGAGGCGGAAAAGGTTGAGCCGCTTGAGCAGGAGCAGGGCCGCATCCCGGTCGCAATCGACGAGAAACCCCTCGTCGGAGCGCTCCAGGATCATGTCGGCAATTATTTTTCCCTGCGGGGTCAGCAGGGCGGCATAGCGGCGCTGGCCCCGGGCGAGACCCAGCACATCCTGGGTCACCAGGCCCTGCAGGAAACTTTCCGCATCCGGTCCGTTCACCGAAACAACGGCGCGCTGGTCGAGGCGCACGGGCTCTGTCATGGCCCATCAGTTAAGCGAACACGGGGCGTTTCGAAAGGCGCGCCGTCATATGAAGGGCGTCTATTTTTCCCGCCTGGGCCGGCATTTCAGCCTGTGAACAACCTAAACTTCGCGACAGGCGCCGCCCGACGCCTTTTCAAGAAAAGGCCGTTGTGTAATAGGTCTGGCAGTCGAATTTGCACAGGTTCGGTCGCTCTCCTTGCTCGCCCTATCGGATTGAGCACCGGATCTAGCCTACCGATCCCGTCAATTTTGATCGCACCCGGGTGCGGCTTGCGCCCTTTGACGTCCCTGGTTCCCCCCGGTCCCAGGACACTTACTGAAAGACTGTCTCTACATGGCTACCGGCACCGTTAAGTGGTTCAACGAGCAGAAAGGCTACGGCTTCATCCAGCCGGAAGCGGGCGGGAACGACATCTTCGTTCACATCTCCGCTGTCCAGCGGGCGGGACTCGCCAGCCTGAAGGAAGGCCAGCGCGTCAGCTTCGAACTCGAGAAAGACAAACGCTCGGGCAAGATGGCGGCGACCCAGCTCCAACCGCTCTAGGGCTTACCGCCCAACCATAGGCGCCAGACGCTACAACAGGCGCTGCGGATATCTGAACGGGCTGACGCATGCGCGTCGGCCCGTTTTTCATTCTGGGGCGGCGGTCAGATCCCCGGCGGCGAGCGTTCAGCGCTCCTCGTCCACCAGTCCGCGCGCCTTCAGCTGCGCAGCGAGCGGCGTGCCTGCGCGCACGAAGATGCGGGTGAGGCCCATGCGGCCGATCCGGTCCAGCGCCTGTTCGAAGGTTTCGCTGCGGGTCATGTCGAACTCGCCGTCATAGCTTGATGGGTCGTCATCGATGGCGAGCCAGGGCCGTCCCGTCGCGACCAGGTTGAAGAAACCGCGGTTGAGCTCTTCGGCTTCCGCCTGCATCACACCGATGCGGACTTCGACGCCGGCCGCGCCGAGGTGCGATACGCCGTGGGCCGCCGGCGGGTTGGGGTCTTCGCACGCCACGACGACGCGCACGACGCCGGCTTCGGCGAGGCGTTGGGCGCAGCTCTTCGCGCCGGAACTCCGCGCATTGCAGGGTTCGAGGCTGACATAGGCCGTGGCGCCGTCGGCCCGCTCGCCGGCCTCGTCCAGCGCGATCTCCTCGGCGTGCGGGCGGCCGCCATCGCCGGTTGCACCCCTGCCAATGATCTCGCCATTGCGCACGATGAGGCAGCCCACAGCGGGATTGGGCGCCACCCGGCCGAGACGAAGGCGGGCCAGCTCCAGCGCCTGGTCCATGTAGAATTCGTCGGGGTGTCTCGCGCTCACGTCTTTGGCAGCGGTTTGGCCCGCGCCGCATCGAGATACTGCGCCGCGGAAACCTTGAGCGCGGTGTCGAGATCGATCAGTAGCGGATTGCCGGTTGGAATCTCGACGTTCGGAATCTCCGCATCCGACACGCCGAAGAGATGTTTCACGATTGCGCGCAGCGAATTGCCGTGCGCAGCGACGATGACATTGTCGCCCGCCTTGAGCTTCGGGGCGATCTCTGCAGACCAGTAGGGCAGGACGCGCGCCAGCGTGGTCTTCAGGCTTTCGGTTTTCGGGATATCGATGCCGCGATAGCGCGGGTCGTTGGAAAGATCGAACTCCGAACCGGGTTGAAGTTCGGGCGGAGGAATGTCGAACGAGCGGCGCCAGATATGGACTTGTTCGGCGCCGTGCTTCGCCGCTGTCTCTTTCTTGTTGAGGCCGGTGAGCCCGCCATAGTGGCGCTCGTTGAGCCGGTAATCCTTGGTCACCGGCAGCCAGACGCGGTCCAGCTCCTCCAGCGCCAGCCACAGCGTGCGGATCGCGCGTTTCTGCACCGAGGCGTAGGCGCGGGTGAAATCGGCGCCCGAAGCCTTCAGCAGCTGTCCGGAGTGGCGCGCCTCGGCCTCGCCCTGCGGCGTGAGATTGACGTCCCACCAGCCGGTGAAGCGGTCCTCGAGGTTCCACTCGCTCTGTCCGTGCCGCACCAGCGCCAGCTGCACCATCTTGTCGTCTCCTGCGTCAACCGGGGCTTCCAAGCACACTCGGGCTCGCGGGGGAAGCATGGACTCGTACGGCGCTTGTCGGGCTCAACCCCCCGTGATCGACCGCCAGGCGACGTAGATCGCGACAGTGAGGACGAGGCCGGCGAAAGCGCGGCGCAGCCACAGGCTTCGTTTGGCCAGCCGCGACGCGGCCAGCAGTCCAAGCAGGCCGCCGGCCGCGCCGCCCGCCAGCAACAGTCCTGCGAGGCGCCAGTCGACCAGGCCTGAAGCGGCATAGTTCAGCGAGGTGGCGGCGCCGAAGATGGTCACCGAGACGAGAGACGACGCCGTCGCGTTGGCGATCGTCATGCCGGTCGCCAGCATCAGGCCGGGAACGATGAGGAATCCGCCGCCGATGCCGAAAAAGCCGGCCGCAAAACCTGTCAGAAGCCCGAGCGGCGCGAGCCGCAGCATCAGGCCCGGCGACATGTGGACGTCCGGGTCGCCCGCGCTGCGTGGCCGGCGCAGCATCGACAGGGCGATGGCCGCCATGGCTGCGGCGAACGCAAGAAGCAGCTGGCGCCCGTCCACCATCTTGGCGAGCGAGGAACCGGCGAGGGACCCGGCGAGACCTGCGACGGCAAATGTGATGGCGCACGACCATTTCACCCGTCCGCCGCGCCAGTGCCCGATAAGGTTCACAGCGGCGTTGGCCGCCACGGCCGCGCTCGCCGTTCCAATCGCCACATGCGGGTCGCGCACGCCGACAGCGTAGAGCAGCAGGGGCGCGGCCAGAACCGACCCGCCGCCGCCGAACAGCGCCAGCAGAAACCCCACCAGCGCGCCGCTGGCGATCGTTGCGCTGACGGCGGCGGCGGTAAGCTCGATCATGCCGCCTTACGCCTGTTCCACGGGACCGGCGCCAGCAAACGGCGTTCTTTCGGGGTTTTGGTCAGATTGGCCATGGGGCCTATATGACAGATCTTGCTAATTTAGCAATACCTAATATATAAACACTGCAAAAGACAGAAGGAACCCTACCATGGCCGATATCCAGGCGTTCTTCGACAGGAAAACCTCCACCGTGACTTATCTCGTTGCGGACCCGGAAACGAAGCGCGCCGCCATCATCGACCCGGTCGCGGATTTCGATCCGGCGCCGGCCCGGCTGGGTTATGCATCGATCGATGCGATCCTCGACATCGCGGCGCAGCGCGGCCTTGCGATCGACTGGGCGCTCGATACCCACGCCCACGCGGATCACCTTTCTGCGGCGCATCACGTGCGGGAAAAAACCGGAGCCCGCATCGGCATCGGCGCGAAGATCACGGACGTCCAGAAGGCCTTCGCCCCGCTGTTCAACGCCCACGACATCACCCCGGACGGCGCCGTTTTCGATGCGCTCTGGGAAGACGGCGCGACATTCAGGATCGGCTCCGTCGACGTCACCGTGATGCACACGCCGGGGCACACGCCCGCCTGCGTCACCTATGTCGTCGGCGACGCCGCCTTCGTGGGCGACACGCTGTTCATGCCGGATTATGGAACCGCCCGCGCGGACTTTCCCGGCGGCGATGCGGCGACGCTCTATCGCTCGATCCAGCGCATTCTCGCGCTGCCGGCCGAGACGCGCATCTTCGTGGGCCACGATTATCTGCCGCCCGGCCGGACCGAAGTGAAATGGGAAACGACGGTCGCCGAACAGCGCCTTCAGAACATTCACGTCGGCGCCGGCGTCACCGAGTCCGAATTCGTCGCGATGCGGCGGGCGCGCGACAAGACGCTTGCGCCGCCCGCCCTGATCCTGCCCTCGCTGCAGACCAACATCCGCGCCGGCGCTCTGCCGCCGCGCGAGGACGATGGCCAGCAATACCTGAAACTGCCCGTCAACCGGCTGGGCGTCGCCGCCTAGAGATCGTCGAGCTTTTTCTGGAAGTGCTCGCGGACGTCGTCGACCGCCTGGTTGTAGACCACCGGGCCAAGCGTCCTCAGCATCAGGTCAATGATCTCGCCGGCGCGGAACTCGCTCAGCGTCTCGTCGAACTCTTTCGCAAACAGCTGTTGCAGGTGGGTGGCGAGGCGCGCCCGCCGGTCGGCGGCGAGGGTGATCTCCAAGGTCCTCTCCCTGCGATGAGTCCTATTTCGGCGCGTTCGCCACGGCGAAATTGTCGGCCACCTGCTCGCCGATATTCACTTCGCGGCGCTGGTAGGCGGCTAGCAGCGAGGAATAGGGCGGGGCGTACTGCCAGCCGTTCTCGGCGGTGTTGAGGTTGATCTCGAAGTGCAGGTGCAGCGTCGTCGGCGTGCCCCCGAAATCGTTCGAGACGTAGCCGACGACATCGCCGCGCTTCACTGACTGACCGGTCTTCACCTTCAGCTTCGCCATGTTGAGATGGAGATAGCGGTAGATCCGCCCGCCGGCGCGGGCGCGCAGGTTGATTGAATAGCTGCCGACGTTGGAGATGATGCCGTCCTCGACCGCGACGACGGCATACTCGGTTCGATCCGCCGCCTTCTCGGCTTTCTCCGCCTTGCAACCCTCCGGCGTTCCGACGCGGATGTCCTGTCCAAGGTGGACGCCCTTCGCCTTGCACCACGGCGTCGTTGCGTTGGTGCCGCGCGACTCGCAGTAGTTGTCACGCCACGGCGCCTGGAAGTTGCGCGGATCGCACTGGTCGCCGCCCTTCACCGATCCACCATAACGATAGACCTGGCTCTGCAGATACGCGGGTGCGTCCTTAATCGGAAAGGTCATGTCCGGCACCAGCGCCTCGGTCACGCTGGCGCCGATGCCGCTGCCGGGCTCCAGCACGCCGGGGGCGAAATACTGGAAGGAGGGCGGGGGCACGTTCACCACCGGCGTCGCCGAAGGTCCGTGATCCGGCGCGCCTGCGTCCGGCGCATCGTTCGCTGGCGGCTCCGCACCGCCCGGCGGCAGGGGCGTCACCGGCTTGCCTGTGTTGGCGTTGACCAGCGGCGTTGAATCGCTGACCGGGATCGCGGGGTTTTCCGGCTTGTCGACGAAAGGCGTTCCGCCATCGGGCGCGCCGCTGTTGGCGCCGGGGTTGGGAATGGTCGGCGCTTCCGGCAGGTCCGAGGGATCAAGCGGGTTCACCGGCGTTGTCGGCGGCGGCGGAGGCGGCGGCGCGTTGGGATCGCGAACCGGCGTTGCATCGGCGGTTGCGACCTGTGTCGTGTCAGCATCCGTCGTCTGGGCCGTGTCGGTGGGTTTCACTTCCTCGATCCACGGCCACAGCACGATCTTTCCGGCGTCGCACGACGCCAGCGTCAGCATCCCGGCGCCCAGCGCCGCCAAGGCCGCCCATCTCGCCCGCGGTCGGATGTTGGATCGATGCATCCCCTGTTCGCCCCGCGTCCCGTTACTGCGTCTGCTGCACGAACAGGCTGTCGGCGAAGGCCTTGGCCTCGTCCTCGGTGATGCAGCTCGTGGCGCCGTCGGCCTCGTGGCACTCGAACTGGATCAGGTAGTCCGCGCCGTAACGCGAAAAGGAGAGCTGCGCGCCGGCCTCGCTCTGGGTGAATTTCAGATCGCCCTTGGCGGCCGCCGATGTCTGGCCCGTCTTGTAGGCCTGCATCGAGCCGTTCACGATCGCGTCGTATTTCGGCGTCTTGTAGGTGGCGAAGTAACCGTCGTCCGTGGAGACCAGGGCCGGCGGTCCCGCGCTCTGCGTCTGCACGATGCCGGAGGGCAGGAGAACGGGCACTTTCGGCAAGCCGCCCGCCGCGCCGTCGGCGGACTGGATGGTGACCGGCGCATCGTTGACGGGCGCTTTCGCCCGGTCGGCGCGCGCCGCTGCCCAGTCGATGGCGGATTGAACCGCCTGCGGACCCGAGCCTGGCGCGGGCGGCGCTCCGGCGACGGTCGCGGCTGGAGGCGCGCCCTGAGCGGTCTCCTTTTCGCAGGCCGCCAGCACCAGCAGCGGCGCCAGCGTCAGCACCAGAAGCGATGCTCTCATCAATGTCCCCCGGGTTGGGCCGTCATGTTGGGTTCGGCGTAGGAAACGTCGGGCGCCGCCGCGAGGCGCTTGGCGATGTCGCGCATGGCTGCAAGCCGTTGCGCCGCCGATCCGCCGCCGGCGTGCACCAGCACCAGCTCGTTCGAGTAGGTGACGCGGTCGAGGGTCACGTCGGACATTTCAGGCCGGTTGCGCTTGAAGGCGTTGAATTTGGCCCGGGCGGCGCCCGCGTCCTTCCAGAAGGTGTCGACAATGTCCTTCACCTTGGCGTCGTCCTTGAACTTGACCACGATCTCCATGTCCTGGCCGGGCAGGGCGGCGCCGGGCGACTGGTCGAACTGGACGCCGGGGATCGCAGAACCCGGTCCGGGCGGGGTCGCTTTCGGCGTATCCTGCGGTGCGTCGGCGAGTGGCGTTTCGACATCCGGCACAGGCGCCACCGCAACAGGCAGCGCGCCCGGCGGTGTGGGACGCGGTGCAATCACCGATCCGATCACCAGCGCGCCGACAACGGCCAGCGTCGCCGCCGTTGCGGGCGCGGCGGCCTTCATCGCTTTCAACCGATCAGCAGTGCGCATCGCCCTGCCTCCTCTCCATGAAGACGCCGGCATCGCCTCTGTTGTAAACACGACCGCCAGCCTCTCCATTTTCCCGCCCCCAGAGTGATAAAACGCTTACTGAAGGCTCGCGTTCGCAAGATTCAGCGTTGCGCCGCCGCAGGGCAGGAAACACAGCCCATCCTGCCCCGGAATCGGCTGCGAGCCGGGATAGTTCGTGCATTTGCCGGAACATTGCAACGCCGTGCGCGGGCTGGTCGCCTGCATCAGCCGGGTCTTCAGTTCCGAGGGCACCGCCGCCGGAAATTTGGCCTTCAGAAGCGCCAGCGCCGCTGCGACATGCGGCGCCGCCATCGAGGTGCCGTTCTCGTAGGAGTAATAGCACTGTTCGACCTGCACGGTCGGCTTGGCCGGGTCGTAGCAGTTGGTCGAGAAGCGGGTCGACAGGATGCCGTCGGGCCGGCCATCGCCATCGTCGTCGCGGGTCATGTCGCCGCCCGGCGCCATGAGCGTCACGCCCGGACCCCAGTTGGAGTAGGGCGCCAGCACGCCGCGCTCGTCGCCCGCCGCGACGGAGATCACGTTGTCGCAACCGCCCGGCGCGACGTACTTGGTGTCGACGCGGAAATTCCCCGCCGCTGCAACCACGATGGCGCCGGCCGCCACGGCGTCGTTGATCGCCGCCTGCATCGAGGCGGGGCACGGTTCGAACAGGCCGATCGACAGGTTGATGATGTCGGCCGGATTCTCGTTCCACACTTCGTTGCCCTGGGCGTCGCGCGCCGGCACCTTGCCGGCCGCCCAGCGGATGGCGTCATTGATGTCCGACAGCTTGCCGCCGCAACGCCCGAGCGCGCGCACCGGAACCACGGTGACGTCCCAGTCGCCGCCGGCGACGCCGATGCCGTTGTTGGTCGTCTGCGCGCCGAGAATCCCGGCGACGTGCGTGCCGTGGAAGGAATCCTCCGCCGTCGGATCGTTGGGGTCGCACTTGTCGCCCGGATCGTTGGGGTCGCTGTCGCGCCCGTCGCCGTCATTCGCCATCACAGGGTCGGACACCATGTCGTAGCCCGGCGCGATATGGGTCGAGCCCTTGAAGGCCGGATGGTTCATCTGGATGCCGGTGTCGACAAGCGCGATGGTCACCGACTTCGATCCGGTCACCTTGGCGCGCGTCCAGAAATTGGCGAAGCCGGCGCCGCCGGGCGACTGGCCCGCCGCCGTGCCGATCTCGCGCAGGTTCCACTGCAGCGGATAAAGCGGATTGTTGGGCACCACCGTGCCGGGCGCCGGCGGCGCCGCGCCGGGGATGATCGTGGCGTCGGGCTTGGCCTTCTTCGGCTTCCTCAGCATCTGGTTGGTGAAGATGTAGTCCTTCTCGACATACTTGTAGTCGCCCGTCGCCTCGAGCGCCTTGACCACGCATTCTGTCGCCAGCACCGGATCGCTCTGCAGCTTTTCCTTTGAGGGATTGCCTGCGCACTCCTCGCTCGGCTTGCCCTTGTCGCGGGCGAAGTGCGCACGCATCGTGCTCGACTTGGTCGGATCCACCTGGCCGTTGAACTTGGTCGGATCGACGCCGATGACGATGCGCATCGCGCCGCTTTCTTCCGGCGACACAACGCCCGAGAGGCCCATGTCCTCCAGCTTCTTGTAGGCGCGCTCGCGGGCGTTGAGTGCGCGGTCGACATTGAGCCGCGTGCGCACGGCCATCGCGCGCCGTCCGCGCCAGCCGGCCTCATGGTCGCGGCGCGCAAGTTCGTCGCCCACGCGCTGCGCGGTCTGGTTGTCGACGCTGCGCGCCATGCGGGCGTCGTCGCGCGCTTCCTTGAGGGTTTCGTCGGTCACGCGCACGCCCGAGCGCGCCAGCGATCGCGAAAGCACGCGCGGCGCCGCCTGGGCTTCCTGGCGCAGTTGCGGCGGCGTCGCCTCGCGAAGGATGGCGTTGGGGCGAAGGGCGAGCGTGGCCCGCGGCGCAACCACGCCGGCGGCTGGAGCGGATTTCAACGCATCCGGCGCCGCGGCCGCGGCAGGCGCCTGCGGCGCGGCTGCATCCGCCTGGGGCGCTGTCTGCGGTTCGGGCGCCGGCGGCGGGGCCGTGTCCGGCGTGGCGACGTCATCGGGTGCTGTGGCGGCCGCATCGACCGAGGCGACATCCACTTCGTCGACCACCGGTTCGGTCAGGTCTTCCTTCGGCTGTGCGATCACGGAGCCGACGGCAAAATAGCCCTGCGTCGAGAGCAGCTCGTCGAGCGTCTGCGGCTGGATCGGAACCGGCGTCTGCAGCGTTCCGGCCAGCGCCCGCGATTCGACCGGAGCGGCCGTTGCTCCGCCCGCGTCATTGCCCAGGATCTCGCCATTGACCTGTTTCGCCACGTCTGCGGACAGCTTGGAGAGCTTGTCGATCCGGCTCTTCACCTGGTCGCACGAGGCAAGCGCCACCAGCGCAACGCCGACCGCCAGCAGGTTGAGCCCGAGCCTGCGTGTCATCGCATTGCCTCCCGTACACGATTGTTACGGCCTCTTTACCATGCCGGGGGCGGCTTGCGTAACCGTGGCGGGCGCGCAGATCGCCGGAAACTCCCGCCACAGCTGAGTTGCGCGGGAAAATGCGGCGTTTTCGCCACAATCGTTCGCCAAATGGCCTTCCCCCGGTCGCGTCGTGCGCAACCTCACCCCATCTCCTGCGTTGACGGGACAGGCGGAAATGATCCGCCCGCCGGCAGGCCGCGTACCCAGCGGCGAAGGTGAGGACAGGGACAGACGGCCATGGATGGCGCGAACTCCAAGACACTCGGACGGTTGATGATCATCGCATTCGTCGGGCTGGCGTTCTGCTTCGGCGCGGCCATGCTGATGTCGTCGCACGGCGGCGAGCTGTTCACCGACATCGGATACTAAAGCATTTTCCGGTCTGAAGGAATCTGGGGATTCCCAAACGGCGACAGTGGGGCGAGTCTTACCCGGTGATTCGGACCTGGGAAGGATGAGCCATGGCGAGGCCGTATTCAGAAGACATCCGTGAGCGAGTGGTTGC
>WGLW01000037.1 GCA_016125405.1 Alphaproteobacteria bacterium
GCGCCGATTTTGAGAGGTCGGAACTGGCGCCGACCGCGCCATCAATACTTACGTGCGAATGGCTTCGTTCAACTAGACTTTGCGCGCGCAATTTCATTTCGCAGCTTTTCGTCGTGCCGGCGTTTTCACACAGCCTCGGCCAACAGCTGACACGCCGACACGAACGCGGCATGACCATAAAAGGCCAGATCACGCCTATCGCCCTGCCCGCGCCAAATGGCAACGTCTCGCCGAGCGCTGACGATCAGCTATCGACCACGTTGATGAGATTGCCTGCCGGATCGCGGAAGAAAAATCGACGAAGTCCCCAAGGCTCTGTCGTGGGACCGTAAACGATTTCTGCTCCGGCCGCCCGAACCGCAGCATGAGTGGCGTCCAAATCGCTCACACCAATGGAAATCACTGGCAATTCCGTTCCGGAGCCGCCTTCAGACGCTGTGTGTAGTTCGATTTTCTGCGTCGTACTTTTGCTCAGGAATGCAATCCATCCCATGTCATGAGGCAGATCGAGTTCAAAGACATCTTTGTAGAACATGGCAAGTGCAACGGGGTCGGACGCCGTGAGATTGGCGACGATCCTTTTGACAGCCATTGTGAACCTCTCCGAAAAAACCAGTTTGCAAAAATACCCTATTCGGCCTCGTCAACGTGGCAATGTCGGATTCGGGCCAGATCGCGCCGGACCATCCGGCGGCAAGCCGGGGCGTCCCGAGATCGCCGGAGACGGCCGTTCAAGGCGCCCTTTCGGCGGTCGCGGCATGGCTCATTCGGCGTCGTGGCTGGGCAAGACCGGCAGGTGGGATTTCGTCCAGAACACGCCGTCATTGCCGTTGTTCTTCTGCCTCAGCTGCACGCGCTTCGGGTCCAGCCCGCGCATCAGCCGCGCGTTGACGGCGATGCGTTCGGCCTCGTCCGTTCCGAACTGGGTGGTGTGAGTGGCGCAGCCGCAGGTGCGGCAGTGGTGAAACGCCAGCTCGCGGTCGCCCCACATGTAGACAAAGGTGTCCGGCGGGGCGGCGAAATGCACGTCGCGCTGCGCGTAGTAGGCCCAGAGACCGCCATAGAGCCGGCAATGCGAGCAATTGCAGTCGAGCACCCATTCGGGCTCCTCGACCTCGAAGCGGACGGCGCCGCAATGGCAGGAGCCGCTCAGCCGGCTCATTCAGGCGCTCATCCACGTTGCTTCGACGGGAGAGACATCTACACGCACCGGGCGCCGCTGCAATATGTCCGCATCGCCGAAAGCAGGTCTACGTCCCGCATAGCCGGTTCAACCAGGCACGTGCCTGTGTGGGTTCGCCGGGGTCGTTGGGGTCAGCAGGACCACGCGACGCCTCGAACTGTTCGTGGAGCGGAAAAGGCCCATCGCCTATGCGCGCCCGAAGGCCGTTGATCACCTGCGCCAACCTGCGAAGTTCGACTAATTCGACAGGGATTTTGTAGGAGCGAATGTGTTCGTTGTGACCGAACAAACCCCACTGCCCCTCGGCACAGGCGGTGAGTGCCGCTGTAAGGATCTGCAAATACTCTCGTTCCAACTCGTCGATCTGATGCGACGTCCGCTGAGCCCTGTCCATGAAGACGAGATTAGCTCTGCGTGGAGCGTCCGCAACGGGCCAGTCGCATTCCCCGCCGCGAACGGGATCGTCTTCCGTCAGTGGCGCAAATCGTCGGCCGTCACATCGACCAGATCCGTGTGGCCGAAGCCCTTTGAATAGTCGAGAACGGAGATCACTTTTGGGGTCAGCCGCACATAGCGCACCATTGCGGGATCCGGTGGCGGCAGGGTTTCCGCTCCGGGATATTTGGCGATCAGCTTCGTGTAGAGCCTTGAGGCCAGCGCCGGGTCCTTCACGAACTCGGCCGTCGCCGCCATCGACACGCCCTTCAGCTCCATCACCTGGTCGGGATCCCCATCAATCGTGAGCGAGACCTTGTTGCACGCGGCAAGGTTGGAAGCCTTCTGGCTTCCCGCACCGCAGAGAAAATAGAGGATCATGCCGTCGCTGGCGTAGCCAACGGTTGTGGCTTGCGGCCATCCATCCGGCCGCAGCGTGGCCAGGGTCATCACCCGATGGCGGGCGATGATATCCAGAATGAGAGCCCTGATTCCCGATTCCATGTCCGCCTCCACAATGGAGGAGGCGCGCATTTCGATCGTCGCACCTTGCGCCAGATCAAGCGCATGATCGCAAGGCGGCAGGTTCGGGCCAATGACGGAGAGCCAGCAGTTCCGTCGTTCATCGTTCGACTGGCGTATCCTTCGACAGGCTCAGCGATGAGGCGGCCGGTTAGGGGTGATGCGGCGGGAGAGGCGGAGTGACGAGGGATGACCCGTCGGCCCTGGTGAAGGTGTCGCCGAAACCGTTGCAGGCAGGGTCGCAAATCCTGTTGCGCGACTGGAAGGCGACGACGCGCACGCGATCCCCCACGCGCACCGATGCGCGCTGTTCCGGCGAGAGGTCATGCGGGGAGCCGCCGAGGATGACCCAGCGCTGGTTCGTGCTGGCGTCCTGCACGTGAAGGCGCGCGCGAGGCGGCGTCCAGTCGACCTGAACGATCTCGCCCACAAGCGTTACCGGATTGTCCGTGTCGTAGAGCGCGGACAGCGGACTGGCCTGCTGCGCAAACGCGCCGGGCGGCAGCGCAAGGACGGCGGCCAGCGCCATCAGCCCAAACCCTGTTCTCATGGCGGCCTCTCCCCCGAGTGTCTCTTTTGGAAAGGAAAGCGGCGGGCCGCCCCAAGTCAAGCAACACGCCTTTGAACCGCCCTGCGCAGGGCGCGCATTCGTCTGAATGCCGCCAGGTTTTGACGGCAAGGCTGGGCGATCGCCCGTCGTGCAGGACCCCTGCGAACCCAGCTGGATTGCTTCCCGATGATGTTTCTGATCCGCCACGGCGAGACCGAATGGAACAGCGCTGGCCGGTTTCAGGGTGGGAAGGACTCTCCCCTCACCTGCCGCGGCCGCGCGCAGGCAGAGGCGTACGGCAGACAACTCGCCGGGGAGCTGGCGGGCCTGTCCCTGCCGCTTCGCGCCTATGTCAGCCCCCTTGGCCGGGCGCAGGAGACGGCAGCGATTATCGCTCAGGTCGTGCCGCTTGAGATCCATCTGGAGCCGCGCATCGCCGAGGTGTCTCTCGGGACGTGGGACGGGATGTCCATGTACGAGATCGAGATGGAGTTTCCCGGGGCGCTTTCCGCCGCCGGCCGCCACGACTGGTACTTTCGCGCGCCCGACGGCGAAACGTTTGACGCCGCATTGAACCGCGTCTCGGGCTGGCTGGCCGACGCCGTTCCGCCTGCGCTTGCGGTCACGCACGGCCTTGCAAGCCGGCTTATCCGGGGCGCCCATGACGGATTGTCAAAGCGCGACATGCTCCGGTTGCCGGTTCCGCAGGACGGGTTCTACCGCATGAGCGCGGGACGGTCGGTTCTGGTGAGCTGCGCTTGACGCGGCGTCGCCGCCGGCGGCGGAATCGACTTGGCGCGGGGCTTCCTGTAGCTGTCTGGACTCTGCGGGCACGGACGGCATGGCGGACATCTTCCTCTCCTACGCACGCGAGGATGCAGGCGCCGTCGAGCGCCTGGCGGCGGCGTTGCAGGGAGCCGGCTATGCCTGCTGGTGGGACAGGAATCTCACGTCGGGGTCGCGCTACCTCAAGGAGACCGAGGCCGAACTGAACGCGGCAAGAGCCGTGCTGGTCGTGTGGTCGAAGGCTTCGGTGGACTCGAACTGGGTCGCCGACGAAGCCATGGTGGGGCGTGAGGCGAACAAGCTTGCGGCGGTGACCTTCGATGGATCGACGCCCCCGCTGGGTTTCCGCCAATTCCAGGTGACGGACTTCTCGCACTGGAAGGGAACCGCAAACGAGCCCCAGTTCCAGAGCCTGATCGGCGGGCTGTCGCGCCTTGCGCCGACAGGACCGGCGCCGGAGGGGGCGAGCCAGCCCAAGGCCTCAGGCCGGAGCTGGTTTCAAAAACCTGTCGCTGTCGGCGCGGCCGCGCTGGCCGCGCTGGCGGTCATTTCCGTCGCCGCGTTCACGCTGACGCGTCCGCAGGGCGGACCGGCGCACCAGCCGGTCTCCCAGCGTATCGCCTTCTTCGGGTTCACGCCGGGAAATGCCGATGCGCTGGCGACGGACATTGCTGCAGCGGCGACCAACGAAACCTTCCAGGGCCTTCTGGCGCTGCGCCTCGAGGCCGCCTCACGCGCCGACACCCAGGATGTCGCGCCTGCCCAGCAGCGCACGAGAGCCGCCGAGCTTGGCGCAGCCTATGCGCTTGGCGGCGAGGTGCGCGAGGCCGGCGGCATGGTCAGCATCAACATGCATCTCGAAGACGTCGCCAGCCGCACGACGCTGTGGGAGAAGACAGTCGGTGGCGGCGCCGCCGAAAAAGTTTCCCTGCCGGTTCTGGCGGCGGGAGCGGCGACTGGCGTGACGCGCTGCGTGGCCGGCGCGCGCCCTACGCTTCCCCGCCAGGACGGCGATCTTCTGGCCCAGCTCGCCACGGCCTGCGCCACGCCCTTTATAGCTTATGTCGATGCCCTGCCCCGATGGCGCGCGCTTGCAAGACAGGCCCCGGACTCGGCGGTCATCCAGGCCAGCCTCAGCAACAGTCTTATCTACTATGCCAACCATGCCGGCCTTTCAGCACCCGAGCTTCGCGAGGCGTGGAAAGAGGCCGCAACCGCGGCGCAGCGGGCCCTGGCGATCGAGCCCGATAACGGGATCGCGCGGACCGTTCTTGCCTATGACTCGATGTTCGAGGGGCGGCCTCTTGCCGAAGCCGGCGCACTGATGGATGCGGCCATCAAGGATTCTCCCGATGACTGGCGCCGGGGTGAGATCGGCGCCAACCGGACCGAATTCCTGAAGGGCGTGGGCCGGAACGCCGAAAACCTGGCCGCGGCGCAGGCCGCGATGAATCGTGATCCCTTGAGCCCGACGCCTTACATACAGCTGGCGGAGGGGCTCGTGTTTGTCGGGCGAGGGCCGGAGGCCGGGCGCGTATTCGAGCAGTTGAATGCGCGCTGGCCAGATGCGTGGTGGACAATGTGGCCCATCTATACCGTTCGCTACAGAATAAGCGATATCGACGAAGTGCTGGCGGCGTCGCCGCCAGACGTATCCGAAGAATCGAAAACGTGCTGGCGACAGCTTGCGAAGGCTTTTGCCTCAAACAGTCCGGTCGTCCGGCGCGCCGGAGCCGACATTGCGACCCAGTGCGGAGCCGATGGACGAATCCCCGCCGAGACCGCGGACTTCATGCGGCGCAGGCTTGTGGGTGATGTCGGTGAGATTCTTGCCTGGTATGGCGCTTTGCTGGACCGCAGCCTGCCTTCCACGGGCTTTCTCTACGCCGGGGGCGCTCTTCTGGACAAGAATGAGCGGGCCCTGCGCGCCGATCCAAAATTTCTTCCGTTGATGAAAAAGAGCGGCATCTACCAGTATTGGCTCGACACCGGCACCCATCCCGATGTCTGCGATGATCCCGCGGAGAAAAACTTCGACGTCTGCGCCAGCCTGCGGGCGGTCCAGGCGAAGAAATGACGGCACGCGGAAACAGGCGGGCCGCCCTCCCCCGCCGCTCCGCTCAACCCTCCGGTTCCGTGCGGCGGACGGCGTGGCGGAGGGCGACCATGCCGGTGGCGTAGGCCCTGGCTTCCACGAGGTGCAGCGCGACGTCTCTGTCGAGACCTTCGAAGAAGCGGACGCCGGTTCCGATCACGACCGGCAGGATCGAATAGCGCACCTCGTCGGCCAGCCCGCGCCGCAGCGCCTCGCCGGCAACCAGGCCGCCGCCGACGATCCAGATGCTGCGGAAGGCCAGCCTGAGCCTTTCATCAATCAGTCTGGCGAGATCGCCCGAGACAAACTCGATCGTGTCGCGCGCCTTCGGCAGGGTGCGGGTGGTGAGGACGAAGACCGGCTTGTCGCCATAGGCCCAGCCGTGGCCCTTCGCCTCGAACCCGAGCGCGGTCTCGTAGGTGCGCGAGCCCATGACGTAGCAGTCGATCGACTTCAGGAAATCTTCGACGAAGGCGGCGTCCATCGTCGCCCCGCCCTCATGGACATCGGATGTCTCCATCCAGTCGGTGGCGCCATTGGCGCGGGCGATGAAGCCATCGAGGCTCGCCGCCATGTGGATGGTCACGCTGGAGTCTGATCCCGCCATCCTGGTCGCTTCCTTTTGAGGGCCTCCCGGTCCGGGAAGACTACGTCAGGTGCAGGCGGCGCACGAGAGCGCGAACGCCGGATCAGGCCGGCCGGGTGCGCAGCCGGCCTTCATAGTCGCGCTTGCCGATAGGGACGCCCCGCACGCGCAGGATGTCGTAGGCGGTGACGGCGTGGAAATGAAAGTTCGGCAGCGAGAAGGAGAGGATGAAGGTTTCCGACGTGAAGGCGAGCCGGCGCGGGCCGATCTGAAGGTCGAGGCGCTTGCCTGCGCAGGCGTTGACGGCGTCGGGCGAAACCGCTTCCAGCGCCGTTTCCGCGTTGGCGATCATGGCCTGAAGGCCGGCGAAGGGAACCGGCCCGACCAGCGCCGGCGGCGTGAACGCACCCGTCTGCAGCGCCTCGACGCCCCAGACGGCATGATGCCAGGCGGCTTCGATCTGGAAGTGGAAGGGCGCCATGTCGTCGATCAGCCGGGCGTTGACAATGGTGTCCGGATCGACGCCCAAGGCCGCGAAGTGGCTCGCCGCGCGCTCGAGATAGCCGCTCATGGCGCGCACGATCTGCAGGAAGGTGGGCACGCTGAGGTCGTAGAGAGATATCGACACCGGGCTTTCCCTTTATGGCGACCTGACCCGCGATCCCCCTCCCCGCCGGCCGGGAAAAGCGGCCGTGCGGCGCGGGAGATACAATCGCTGGATCCTCGCCGATGTCGACTGGCAGGATTCCGCGGCCGGGAGCGCGGGCCGCGGACTGTTCCCGCACCGACTTGCAACCACAACCATTCTCACGTATGAGAATATATGACCGCAAAAGCCCTCGACCTGTTCGGCAATCCGGTCCGCATGCGGATCGTGCACTGCCTCTACGACGGACGCGAGCTGACGACCGCAGAGCTGTGCGCCCATCTTCCGGACGTGTCGCAGGCGACGATGTACCGCCATGTCGCGGACATGGAGCGCGCCGGGGCGCTGGAAGTGGTTCGCGCCGAGAAGGTGCGTGGCGCGATCGAGCGTACCTACCGGCTGCGACCCTCGGCGGCCCACATGTCGCCTGCCGAGCGGGCGGACATGACGGCCGAGGACCTGCAGCGAACCATGGCGACGGTGGCGAGCGTGATGGTTGCGGAATTCAACCAGCTTCTCGCCGCCTCGAAACGGCCGCCGAAAGACGCGATCTCGCTGGCGCAATTCACGCTCTGGCTTTCGGACGAGGAACTCGCCGACCTCTCAGCGGCGATGCGGGCGTTCATCGGCCGCAATCTTGCGAACACGCCCAGGGGACGGCGGCGCTACCTGCTCAGCCCGACCTGCTTTCCCCTGGCGCCACACAAGGACTGACCGCATGGACAAGACCGCGCCCGTCAAGACTGCGGAAACGCGCGTCCGGAACGGCGACGTTACGCTGGCGGTCACGCGCAGGGGCGCGGGCGGACAGAAGCTGATCTTCTTCAACGGCTGCGGCGCCGCGCAGGTCGTATGGAATCAGGTGATCGGCCAGCTCAAGGGCGACTATGAGATCATCACCTTCGATTTTCGCGGGCATGGAAAGTCGTCGCCCGCGCCGGATCATTCCTTCGAAGCCTTTCTGGGCGATGCGGAGTGCGTGATGGAGGCGGTCGGCGGCGGACAGCCCATCGTCGTGGGCTGGTCGCTCGGCGCCGATCTCGCTCTCGCCTACGCCGCCGCCCGCCCCGGAGCGCTGGGCGGCCTGGTGATTGTCGACGGCGCCGTTCCGCTGGCCGACCGGCTGGTCGAGGACGAAGCGGGGATGCGCCGCCTGCTGAACAGCGTTTCGATGAAGGTCAGCATGTTCCTGCTGCGTCTCACGGCCTGGCGCTACAGCCTTTCCGGTGACGCCATCGCGGACATCACCATGGATGTCGACGCCCGGCGGCAGAACATGCTCGGGCTCTACAGCCAGCTCGACTGCCCGGCGACGATGGTGCTTGCGACCCGCTCGGCGGGTCCGAACACCACCGCACACGCCCGGCGCAACAACCGGCTTTGGCGCGAGGGGGCCGAGCGGCTTGCGTCCGCCTGCCCGTCGCTCCCGATCCGCTGGCTTGAAGCCGGCCACAGGCTGCCGCTGTCGCGACCGGCCGAGCTGGCGGGGACGATCGACACTTTTGCCGAAGGATTGCGGCAGGACTGAACGTGGATCAGTGGACACAAACGGCGCGTCTTCCTGGTCAATCGGCGGGATGACCCGATAACGAACCGCACGCCGGCGCCGGCGCCCCCCGAAATCTCCCTTAGCCAACCGCCCGGCCTGCGCTAGACATGAGGGACACAACAGGCCGGGACCTCCGGCGGGACATCACGGGGAGACACACGCCAATGACCACCGGTTTCGGATTTTCGTCCTTCAGGTTTGCGGCCCCTGCCCTTGCGGCGCTGGCCATCGCCGCCTGCGCTTCGGGCCCGCAAGCGCCCGCGAAGGCGCCCGCCCTCAAGGCCGCGGACTACGCCGCCATCCTCTCCGACCCGGGCCGATCGGACGCCGACAAGAAAGACGATGCGGCGCGCAAGCCCGCCGAAGTTCTGGACTTCGCGCAGATCCACCCCGGCGACACGATCCTGGAGATGGAGGTCGGGCGCGGCTGGTACACCGAAATCCTGTCCAAGGCGGTGGGGCCCAACGGCAAGGTGATCACCCAGAACCCCGCCGAGTTCGGCTATTCGGCGCCCGCCATGGCGGAACGGCGCGCGGCCGGCCACCTCGGCAACGTCACCGACACGACCTCACATTTCGACGACCTCAAGGTCGCCGACGGCAGCGTCGACAAGGTGCTCTGGATCCTGGGACCACACGAACTCTACTACGTGCCAAAGGGCTCGACCGGTCTTGGCGATCCGGCCAAGGCGTTTTCCGAAATCTCGCGTGTGCTGAAGCCGGGCGGCGAATTCGTCGTGATGGACCACGCCGCCAACGCCGGCTCGCCCAGCACGACCGGCGGCACGATCCACCGCATCGACCCGGCGATTGTGCTCGGACTGGCCAAGGACGCGGGCTTCAAGCTGGAAGCCAAGAGCGACGTGCTCGCCAATCCGGACGATGACCGCACCAAGATGGTGTTCGACCCGACGGTGCGGCGGCACACCGACCAGTTCCTGTTCCGCTTCAAGAAGGGCTGAGGGCGGCGCAGCGGTTCACCGCTGGACGCCTCAGGCGCTGGCTGGCGTCACGACATCGCCCGTGTCTGGCGGCGGCGCGGCGTCCGGCGTGCGAAGCCGGCGGCTTGCGCGGCGCAGCAGCGCGGCGTTGGGCTTTGCCGACACCCGGCGGCGGATACTGATCCAGTCGCGATAGAGGCCGTTGCCCAGCGTCTGGAGCCAGCTGCGCTGGGATGAGGCGCGATCGGTTCCGCCCCACAGTTCCGGCCGGTTGCCGAGCAGCGAGGCCACCGGCTTTTCGCTGGCGATGGCGGGATCGATCTGAAAGAAGCGGAAGGTGAGATCGCACATCGCGCCGATCTGGGCGTCGGGCGTCTGGAAGTACGCCTTGTCGAGCGACTTAAGCACCAGCCGCGCGCCGCGCAGCGAATAGAGCACCGCCGCCGCGCCATAGGTCATGTTCTTCGGCACCACCAGCCGGTGGCCGGTGCGGGCGGAGGTCCGGGCGTCGGCGAGCACGCCAGGCTTGCGCCACTCGAGCCGCACGACATCCCAGCCGGCCGTGTCGCGGATCAGCGCTGAAACGGCGTCGCGAAATCCCGGCAGCAGCGCGACATCATCCTCGAGGATGACGCCGTAGGCGTCGCCTGCCTCGACCAGACGACGCAGCGCGCGGCGATGGCTTTCAACGCAACCGATCTCGGCGGCGTTGAGCGGCGAGCCGACGATCGCGCGCCGCCACGGCCGGTAGGTCGTCGCCTCGACGCGGAGCGACTGCTTGCCATCGAAGCCGGATACGCGCTCGGCCTCGACGCCAGCGGCGGCGAGTTCCGCCTCGACCGCGGCGCGGCGGTCCGGGCTCCGGTCCAGATTGATGTAGAGACAGCGGAAATTTTGCCCGGCCATGCGGACGCGTCCTGACGTTGCTGACGCAGCGTCATCTGCAGCAACTCGGGCGAAAATTGGGCAGCCGAGACTGGGACCAGACGCCGCGGCCTGGGCCTAGGCCGTTGCGGCAATCACATGGGCCTGGATTTTGGCGGCAACCTCGCCCCGCCCGTGCCGGCTTGCGATGGCCGCTTCGGCGGCGGCGGTCGCGATATCCAGCCCACCCGGGTCTCGGGCTTCGATTTCGCCCCGAAGCGGCGTGCCGTGGCAATAGGCGACGGCCGGAATGCGCGCCGAGGCGGCGCGGCTCTCTTCGGCGATGGTCTCGATGACGAAATGCGAGAACCCGGCCGCTTCCAGCTCGCGGCGGATCAGGGCCGTGTCGTGATAGCCATGCGGTGTCCGCGCCAGAAAGCGCGGCGGATCAGCGGGAAACATTTCCGCAAGCGCAGCCGTCACCTCGTCGGCGAAGACGTTCTCCTCGATACGGTCCCAGGTGCTGAAGAGCAGCCGTCCGCCGGGCCTGAGGACACGCCGGGCTTCGCGGAAGCCGGCCACGCGGTCAGGAAAAAACATGACGCCGAACTGGCAGCAGACGAGATCGAAGCTTGCATCCCCGAATGGAAGCGCAAGCGCATCCGCCTGGCGCCAGGTGATGCGGGCGTCCTGACCCTGTTGCGAGGCCGCATAGTCCAGCATCGGCTGGTTGAGGTCGGTCACGGTATAGCGGGCGTCGGGAGCGAGGCGCGGCCTGAGAGCGCGGGTGACGACGCCGGTGCCCGCAGCGATTTCGAGAACGGTCTTCGACGAGAGCATCGCCGCGCGGCGCGCCATGTCCGCCGCGTAGGGCGCAAAGATCAGCGGCGCCATGAAGCGATCGTAGTTTTCCGGCACCGAACCGGCGAACACCTTGTCCGTTTCCATGCATCCGCCTCCGGCGGCCTGATGACGGCCGATCATAGCGGAGTTGATGCCCGGCGCGCCATGGCGGGGCGAAGGCGCGCCGGACGGGATGGATCAGCGTTTCTTGGGTTCGATGGGCACCATCACATGCACCATCGGTGTCTTGTCCCACATGACGTACGGGCCGCCGGCATAGGGATCGCGCGGCAGGCTCGCGATCATGTCGGAGGAAGGAAACAGCATCATGAGATGCGGGCCATCCTGCACCCACATGCCGCTGTGGTCGGGCTTGGTGGCCGTTGGATCGGCATTGTGCACCATCGCATCGCCCTGCAGCATGTAGGAGACGCCAATGACCTTGGTGGAGAACGGGGTTCCGGACTGGGCCGCCTTCAGCCAGGCGGTCCATGTCGCGTCATTGCACATCGGATGCTTGTCGCCCGGGATCAGCGGAATGCCGGGGATGCAGGTCCAGCCATTGTCGCCGTCGCGCAGGACGGTCCCGTCCACATCGACGATTTTCGCCGCTCCCGAAATGTCGCTCGGCGCCGCCAGCATCGCCCGCGCGATCTTCTGGGCGGGCGTGTCAGCGGCCGCGGGGGGCGCGCCCGCAGCCGGCGAACAGGCCACAAGACCGGCGATCAGAAGCGAGGTCGCCGCCAGCCATTGAGATGTCTTCATGTTGATCGGGCGCATGGTTCCAGTCCTTTCCAATCCGTCCCGGCGCAGACGCCGGCGACAGGGAAAAGGCTAGCGCCGGCGAGGCCGCGCAGCTTGGAGACGGTCTGGAGAATTCATGGAGATCGCGACATCGCGCCGCTTGTCCGGAACGGACAGGCCCGCGGCCTGCAGGCAGCCGGATTTCGTGAAACCCCTGGAGCGGGCGGCGGGATTCGAACCCGCGACCCCGACCTTGGCAAAATCCTTTGGGTAAGTTTTTCTAAAATCAGAATCGTGCCGATGCGTTTGGTTATTTTCCAAATTCATCAATCGCTTCATGTGTTTTTGCGCGCAGATGCGTTCCTTTGCATTTCTAAACGGTTTAGGTGGGTGCAGGGCTATTGCGTGCCCCAATTCCACCCCAT
Organism: Alphaproteobacteria bacterium; assembly: GCA_016125405.1. GTDB lineage: Bacteria > Pseudomonadota > Alphaproteobacteria > Caulobacterales > Hyphomonadaceae > UBA7672. The sequence goes on from WGLW01000037.1 coordinate 12,170, forward strand.
TAGACCAACGACTGAAGCGCGTTCTGCTGTCGGCTTTTGCAGGGCGCCCAGCAAGGTCGATGTGCCCCAATGCTCACGGACGCCAAACTGAAATCCCTCTACACCGCCCCGCCAGCAGAGCGGCTTGAGCTCAATGACGGCACGATCTCGGGATTGCTTCTTCGGGTCGGGCCGCGTGGACGGCCGGCCTGGACGCTTCGCTACACCGTCACCGGACGAGGCGGCGTCACCGAACGCGGCAAGCAGCTTGCCGGCCGGAAGTTCTACCGAATCTCGCTCGGCGAATATCCGGCGGTCTCTCTGCTAAAAGCGCGGGCCCTGGCGGCCAACATGCTGGCCGACGCTGATAACGGCGTCGACCCGGTCGAACGGCTCGAAAGCGTCGCCACTGTGCGACGCGGGACCATCGCCGAATTGTCCGAAGCCTTTCTGGAACACCATTGCCGTGGGCGGTTGCGCAGCGCTGACAAGGCAGAGTGGGTCATGCGGGATTATGTCGTGCCGAAATTCGGAGACTGCGCGCCAAAGCAAGTCACCCGCCGGGACATCATCGCCCTGCTTGATGACCTTAAGAAGCGCGCCACCAAGACAGCGACCATCGACACACGAAAATGGCTCTCCGTCTTCTTCAACTGGGCCCTTGAGAGGGAACATGTCGACTTCAATCCGGTCAGCGGCGTTCGCTCTCCCGTCAAATCCAAGCCGCGCGAGCGCGTTCTGAGCCTTGAGGAAGCCCGCGCCGTCTGGAAAGCGGCGCAGGCCGAGCCCTTCCCTTCCGGCTCCCTCATCTGCCTCCTCGTGCTGACGGGCACGCGGCTGCGCGAGATCGGTCATGCCCAACTCGGCTGGCTGGACCGAGCCAATGCGTGCCTGGACATCCCTGGTGAGGCTTACAAGACCGGCGAGCCAACCATTGTCCCGCTGATCCCGGAGGCCATGAAGATCTTCGAAAGCATCCCCAAGCCGCCGAAGGGGCCCTACCTGATCAGCTCGAATGGCGGCAGACGCCCGGTCTGGACGGCGACGCCCGAAGCGCTCACGCGAATCCGGGAAGGCGCCGAGGCCCAACTCGGCCGCAAGATCGTCCATTGGACAATCCACGATCTGCGCCGGACCGCCGCCACCCACATGGCGCGTCTGGGCGTCGATGAAATTGTCGTTGAACGGGTGCTCGGCCACCGGATCGGTGGGGTCAAAGGCGTCTACAACCGCTACCGCTACATCGACGAGAAGCGCGCCGCTCTGAAGCTCTGGGCCGAAGACTTGCTCGGCGAACCTGGCGCCCCGGCTGGAAAGCGCCGGCCTAGAAAAGCCCGAGCTGCCGCTCATCCGAAACAGTCGCCCGTTTGCGCTGAGCCGGTTTCCTAATCGGCGCAACGGCCGGTGTCCGCAACGCAGGCGCCAATGCCGGCTTCGTCGCCGCCTCGGCCTTGGCCGACGGCTGCGGGGCGGCAGGCTGCAGGGACGGCAAACAACTCGGCCGACGTCTCGCCACCCAGAGTTGAACATCTTCGGCGCGGAAGAGATTGACCTTGCCGCCCGGCTTTATCGCAGGGGGAAAAGCTTTCGCGGCGTCCCGCCGAATGTCCCACAACGCCCTGCGCTTGAGCTTGAGGTAGGAACAGACCATCGCTGTGGTCCACCATTCGTCGTCGAGCGGGCGGATTGAAGCATTCGACATCGCCGGATCCTGCGTAAGAGCCGGCCCATAAAATCACGCTCGCAGAACTTCTCCACAGGAGACACCCCAGCCGTGCTTTTGCGGCGGAAGCGCGGCGCAAATTAAGCGCCTCGGGCGAGTGTTAGAACTCGTCGGTTGAGACGCGACTCGCATGCTTAGGCTCCAATCGAGTTTTCACTGGACCGACGACCGTTTACGTCCCGCCCCGCTGCTGCCAACGCACGCAGCGCGATAAGTCGACACTCAATAAGCTATTGAGGGTTTCACTGGGATTTTGCCATCGGCCTTCGACCTTTGTGGACGCGGCGCCACAACTCCCCGGCGTCCTTCGACAGCTTCCGAGTGGTCGTTGGCTTTGCGCTACGGGGGCGGCAACAATTCGTCGATAGGAACAGTCCACGCTCACCCATGATCGACCTCAGAGCGCTCTCGCTTCGACGCCTTCGAGGATATGGCGTAGACAATCTGCATCGGCCCTCAGGTGCTGACAAGTTAAGTCGATTTGGCCGCACTTCCTGCGCTTGTCTTTGAAGGAGGGGCGCAAAACATCGCAGCCCCAGACGAGCACCATCGACGCCGAAACTTCGACCGCGTGGGTTTACTTGTCAATTTCCCAGAGACTGGCTCGCATATACTGTCAGCACCTCCCTGACAACGTGTCGATCAGCGGGCAGTTCGGTCCTCTATTTCGATCGCACGCATCGGCGGCCTTCGATATCGCGCGCTCCATGCGCTTCAGGTCGGCGATCTTCGAACGGATTTCATCCAGATGCCGCGTTGCGAGAGTGTAGACCTCGCCACAGGTGGGCGAATGATCCTGAAGGCCGGTCATCGATCGAATATCGCCCAGCGAAAAGCCAAGCTCGCGGCCACGGCGGATGAATGTCAGACGACGGGCGAAGGCAGGGCTGTAGATCCTGCGGCCACCGGCGCTTCTGGGCGGCTGCGGCATCAGGCCGACCCGCTCGTAATAGCGGATCGTTTCGATATTCACGCCGGTTTGAGAACTCAACGCCCCAATCGTGATTTCGATATGCTGCAAGGGGGTTGCTCCTGTAGCGACTACAGAAACTAGAGCTAGGCGCATGACGCACGAGGCTCAACCCCCGCGACGACGTCTGGGCGCCCTGTTTGCGAGCGGGGGCGCCCTGGCCGGACTGGCGACGCTTCTCGGCGCTTCGTGTTGCGTCGTGCCGCTGCTGCTCGCTCAAATAGGATTGGGAACAGCCCTCGCCTCTCAATTGTCATTTCTTGCAAGTGCGCGTCCGTACTTCCTGATCGCCTCAGCGGTCTTGATCGCCGCCGCGCTCGTTTCTTCCTTCTGGTCAGGCAGACGTCCGCGCCCGGTTGCCCTGGTGATGATGCTCGCCGCGGCAGCGCTTGTCGCCGGAGCGGAAATCCTGCCTCACTTCGAGATCAACATACTGCGCTGGATGGGACGCCTGTGACCACACCCGTCATCCTGAAGTCCACGCTCACCTGCCCCCAATGCGGTCACGCAGCGCAGGAGGACATGCCGGTCAACGCCTGCCGGTTCTTCTACGACTGTCCGGCGTGCGGCGCGCGGCTCAAGCCGAAGCCGGGCGATTGCTGCGTCTTTTGTTCCTACGGCGACGTGCCGTGTCCGCCGATACAGGCCGGCGATGGCTGCTGTTGAATGGAGCGCGAAAAGGAGACCCACATGACCCGGTCCGGCAGAAGCGATTTCATGGGCGCGCCGCTCTCCTTCCTCCTCGCCTGGGGTTTGCCGACAGCGGTGATCGTCGCCACGAACTTCCTCGGCGCCGTCATTCCGCTCGGCGGGATTGTCGCCATCGTCGCCGGCGCGTTTGTCTGGATGGGGATCGCCTGCCTGCTCAACGCCCGCCAGTGCGGACGCCGGCACTGCTATTTTTCCGGGCCCATACTTCTTGTCGGCGCGGTAGCGGTCGTCCTCTTCGGCCTCGACATCCTGCCGCCGGGACCGCAGGCCCTCAACCTCATCTCGCTGGCGACCATCGTGCTGGTTGCCCTCACCTTTGTCCCCGAGGCGATCTGGGGACGCTATGTCCAGCGCAAGCCGCCGAACGAGGCCGGGTGAACACCCTTCAGCCCGCTTGTGATTTTTGCCGCCGGCTCCTCGATGCGCGGCGCGGGTACTGCCAAATTAGCCAAGTAGAGCCAATCTTTCGAGCCGCTCGGTGTCACGCCAGGCACGAAAGGCGACAAGAAATCAGTGGCAGTGTCGTCTGAGAAATATCTGCTTGGCTAATAATCGCGCTAAACGTGACGGCACCCGTTCGCAAAATCCGGAGGCAATCCCGTTCTACGCGCGGAGGGCACAGGGTTTGGTACATCCATCTTGCATCAGGTGCGGGCCTCCTTACTGCTTTTGAACCTTGGTCAGGACAGTTGTCTCGGTCGGGCTCTTTATTTCGAATGAGACGGAATCGCCGGCTGAGAGCCCTGCAAGCATCGCGGGATCAGTCACCGTGAACGCCATCGACATGGCCGGCCAGTCGAGCGCCGGGATCGGTTGATGGTCAAGCTTGATGGTCCCGGCCTTGGCGTCGACCGCAGCAATCTTGCCAATCCCCATGATGGGCCCTGTCGCCGCCGGAGACGCCGGCGTCGCCGTGCTGGCCGTCGACACGGGCGCGGCTGCGGGCGTCGCAGCGTCGCTGGCGACGACGGGTTTGGGGGAACACGCGGCGAAAGCAAAGCCGGCGAAAAGAAGGGCGGACGTAAGTTTGAGAATCATGAGGCATCTCCTGTCGTGACGATCCGGGTTGAAGCGGACGCAGTCTGCGACCGCCCGCGGCGACGGATCATCAGATACGCCGCGGGTATGACAAAAAGCGAGAGCAGTGGCGCGCTCAGCATGCCGCCAACCAGCGGGGCCGCAATCCGGCGCATGATTTCGCCGCCGGTCCCGCCTGTCCAGAGGATTGGCAGCAGGCCCGCCAGCACGACCGCAACGGTCATCGCCTTGGGTCGGAGGCGCAGAAGCGCGCCCTCGCGAATGGCGTCCGTCAGCACAGCAGTGGTGATCGTTTCGCCGCGATCGATCCGCGCTTGCAGGGCGTTGCGCAGGTAGACCAGCATCACCACGCCGAACTCGGCGGCGAGCCCCGCCAGCGCCAGGAAGCCGACGGCGACGGCGACCGAGAACTGGTAGCCGAGGAGGTAGACGAGCCAGACGCCGCCGGTCAGGGCGAAGGGGACGCTCAGCATCACCAGCGCCGCTTCATCGAGACGGCGGAAGATGACGAAAAGCAGGAGGAAGATGATGACCAGCGTGGCGGGCCCCACCAGCGCCAGCCGCTGGGCGGCCCGCGCCAGGTATTCGAACTGCCCGGAATAAGCGACGGTGACGCCGGCGGGCAGCGATTTCGCAGCCACCGCCGTCCGGATGTCGTCGACCACCGAGACGAGATCGCGGCCGCGCACATCGACGAAGACATAGGAGGTCAATCGCCCATCTTCACTGCGGATCATGGCGGGACCGTCCGCCACTGCGACATGGGCGACCTCGCCCAACGTCAGGAGAACGCCGTTGGCGGCGACGATCGGCAGAGTGCGGATGCGGTCCGGCTGGTCGCGCAGCTCGCGCGGATAGCGCAGGCTGATAGCGTAGCGCTCGCGGCCATCGACGACCTCGCTGATCGCCTGGCCGCCGATCGCCCCCGTCACCACGTCCTGAACGTCGGCGATGTTGAGTCCGTACTGGCTGGCGGCGAACCGGTCGATGTCGATGTCGAGATAGCGTCCCTGCCCGACCCGCTCCGCTGCAGCCGACGAGACGCCGGCGACCTTCCGGGCTGTCGCCTCGATCATCTCGGCGGCGGTCTGGATCGAGGCCAGGTCCGGCCCGCTGACCTTGACCCCGATCGGGCTCTTGATCCCGGTCGCCAGCATGTCGATGCGGTTGCGGATGGGCGGCACCCAGACATTGGTGAGACCGGGTACGCGGACCAGCCGGTCGAGTTCGGCGACCAGTTTCTCGGGCGTCATTCCAGCGCGCCACTGTTTGCGCGGCTTGAGGCGAACGGTTGTCTCGAACATTTCCAGCGGCGCCGGATCGGTCGCGGTCTCGGCGCGGCCGGCCTTGCCGAACACCGATGCGACTTCAGGCACGGTCCGGATCATGCGGTCGGTTTGCTGCAGCAGTTCGGACGCCTTCGCCGTCGACAGGCCCGGCAGCGCCGTCGGCATGTAGAGGATGTCGCCCTCGTCCATCTGCGGCATGAACTCGGCGCCAAGATGCGAGACTGGCCAGGCGGTGGTCGCGAGCGCGATGACCGCGAGGACGAGGATCAGACCAGACCGCTTCAGCGTCACCCCCAGAGCCGGGCGATAAAGGGTGGCAAGAATGCGGTTGATCGGATTGGCCTCCTCGCGCGGGATATGGCCCCGGATCCAGAACCCCATCAACAGAGGCGTCAGTGTCACCGACAGACCTGCAGCAGCGGCCATGGCGTAGGTCTTGGTGAAGGCGAGCGGCGCGAACAACCGCCCCTCCTGCGCCTGCAATGTGAACACCGGCAGGAATGAGAGGGTAATGATGAGGAGACTGAAGAAGAGAGCCGGCCCCACCTCAACCGCGGCATCGCCGATGACCCGCCAGTGATCGGCGCCGCGCGGCATCTGGCCGTGATGATCGTCGCGCCAGCGTTCAAGTTTCTTGTGGGCGTTCTCGATCATCACGATCGCCGCGTCGACCATGGCCCCGACGGCGATGGCGATGCCGCCGAGCGACATGATGTTGGCCTCGACGCCCTGGGCGCGCATCACCAAGAAGGCGGTGGCGACCCCAAGCGGCAGGGTCACGATGGCGACCAGCGCCGAGCGCAGGTGGAACAGGAAGAGCGCGCAGACGAGTGCGACAACGATGAATTCCTCGATCAGCTTGTGGGTGAGGTTGCTGACCGCACGGTCGATCAGCTGCGAGCGGTCATAGGTCGGAACGATCTCGACCCCGGCCGGCAGACGGGGTGCGATCTCCCTGAGCCGCCGCTTGACCTCGGTGATGACGGTGCGGGCGTTGGCGCCGTCGCGCATGACGACTACGCCGCCAGCGACCTCGCCCTGGCCGTTGAGTTCGGCGATGCCGCGGCGCTGGGCCGGCGCGATCTCGACCCAGGCGACATCGCCGAGCGTGACCGGCGTTGCGCCGTCGAGTTTGAGCGGAATGGCGCGAAAATCCGCCAGGTCATGAAGATAGCCGCTGGCGCGCACCATGTGCTCGCTTTCGCCGATTTCGACGGAGGCGCCTCCGGCCTCCTGGTTGCCGCGGCGAACCGCGCTGGCGATCATCTCCTGCGTCACGCCATAGGACGCCATGCGCTGGGGATCGAGCACGATCTGGTACTGGCGCACCATGCCGCCGACCGGCGCGATCTCGGCGACGCCGGGAACCGATTTCAGCTCGAAATTGAGCAGCCAGTCCTGCAGGCTGCGCAACTGGCCAAGGTCGTGCGCGCCGGTGCGATCGACCAGCGCGTACTGGAAGACCCAGCCGACCCCGGTGGCGTCGGGGCCCATGCTGGCGACTGCCCCCTTGGGCAGGTCGGCCTGGGCCTGGCTCAGATATTCAAGGACGCGCGAGCGCGCCCAGTAGAGATCAACGCCGTCTTCAAAAATTACATAGACGAACGAGTCGCCATAGTAGGAATAACCGCGCACCGTGCGCGCTCCGGGAACCGAGAGCATGGTAGTGGTGAGCGGATAGGTCACCTGGTCCTCGACCAGCTGCGGCGCCTGGCCGGGATAAGAGGTCCGGATCACCACCTGGACGTCGGAGAGGTCCGGCAACGCATCGACCGGCGTCGTGCGCACGGCGAACGCCCCGGCCGCCGCCAGCAGCAGCGTCGCCAGCACCACCAGCAGGCGGTTGGCGATCGACCAGCGAATGACGGCGGCGATCATGGCCTGGCTCCGGCGGGTTTGATGGTCTCGATGGCGTACCCGGCGGCGCCTTCCCTGAAGCTGAACGCGACTTCGTCACCGACTTTCACCTCATCCTTGGGTCCTCCCCCGCCCCAGGCAAAGGTCATGGTCATGGCCGGCCAGCTGAGCGCGGGCACAGGCTGGTGCGAGATGGTGACGCCGGTCGCATTGACCGCTGTCACGCGCCCGACCGATTGATAGTCGGAGGGCGCAGCCGCCCCTTTGGCGCCGGCGCTCATCCGGGCGAGGACGCCGGTCAGGTTGGCTTCGGAATCGATCAGGAACTGACCGGAGGCGACCACCTTCTGTCCGGCCGCCAGTCCGTGGACGATCTCGATGCGCTCGCCGTGGCTGTCGCCGGTTTCAACCTCGACCGGGGTGAACCCGCCCTCCTTGTCGGCCACAATGACAACTGAGCGCCGCCCGGTGCGGATCACCGCTTCGGTTGGAGCCAGCAGCGCGTTGCGTCCATCGCCGCTCGACAGGTCGACCTCCGCGGTCATGCCAGGACGCAAACGGCCGCCGGGGTTCGGCAGAGCGACGCGCACCTCGACGGTTCGCGACGCCATGCTGGCCTGCGGCAGGACGCTTTCGATCACGCCGCTGAACTGTTCGCCGGGATAGGCCGGCAGCGTCGCGACCGCCTTGCCGCCGGGTTGAAGGCGACCGGCGACGCCCTGCGGCGCCGAGGCGACGAGCCAGACCGGGGAGAGACCGTTGAGCGTCGCGATCGGCGCGCCGGCGGCGATATTCATGCCGTCGCGCACGCTGAGCGCCGTCACCGCGCCGCCGATCGGCGCCCGCAGTGTAAAAATCCGCGGCGGCTCGCCGCTTTTCTCCGCGGCGCTGATTTCGCCTTCCGGCACGCCGAGCATGGCGAGGCGTTTTCGCGCTGCCGTCTCAAGATCAGGCGCGTGGTTGGTTCGCAACAGCAGATAGTCGGCGACGGCGCTGGTCCATTCGGGAATCCGCAGATCAACCAAAGGATCGCCGGCCGCAACCACATCGCCGACCGCAAGGCGGCGAGCGCGTTCGACGAGGCCTGCCGCCTTGGCTTCGACGATGGCCTCGTCGCGTTGATTGAAGCTGAGCACGCCAGAAACGACAGCCTTGTCCCGCACGTCCGCCTGCTCGACGGTGGCGAGACGCACACCGAGGTTTTGCGCGACACCAGGATCGATGTGGACGGCGGGCGCATCGGGCGCATCGCCCGGATAGCGCGGAACCAGTTGCATATCCATGAAGGGTGACTTACCGGGCTTGTCGAAATGCTGGTCGGGAACCATCGGATCGTACCAGTAGAGCGGCGCACCCTTGGCGGCGCCGCTCCCCGTCGCGGTCGAGCGCGCCGATGTCGTCGAGCCGAGCCAGAAGGCGGCGGCGCCGACGACGATCAGTGCTGCGAACCCAGCCGCAACGAACACAACCCTGGGCATGCCTGGGCGAGCGGTCATGACTGCACCTCGACGAATTCGAGTGTGATCATCGCCCCGAGCAGGGTCATCTTCTCTTCCTGCGCGATGGTCGAAAGATCGACTTCCAGCGCCGCCTCGCGGGCGGTGATGACCGACGACAGCGTCAGGGTTCCAGCGGCCTGGCCGTTGCGGGCGAGATCGACACGCTGCCGGGCCAGCGGAACTTCGGTCTGGCGCATCCGCTCCAGACGCTCGCGGGCGGCGTCATAGTTCGCCAGCATGGTCGCAAGATGGGCGTGGTGTTCGCGCAAGGCGGCGTCGCGTTCGGCCTCGGCGCGCTGGACATCTGCACGTTTGGCGTCGGTCGTCGGCGTCTGACGGGTCGACTGGAACAGTGGCAGGCTGAAATGGACGCCGAGGGACACCATGTCGCCGAATATCGGGTCGCGGCGCTGATACATGACTTGCCAACCCCAGTCAGATTGGCTGCCGGCGCGCGCCAGCCCAAGATCCGCCTGAGCGCGATCGACCTCGGCGCCCGCCAGGATCAGCGTCGGATGCCGCTCGACGTTCTGGTGCAGGCGCAAGGGATCAAAGACAAAGGTCGGCGCCTGGGGTCCGGGCGTCTCGCCGCCCATCGAGCCGATCCAGCGTTCCAGTTCCGCCTGCGCCGCCGCTTTTTCGGCGGTCACGTCGGCGAGGCGATTGGCGATCGAGGCCGCCTCCATACGGGCCGCAAGCGCCGCATCGGCCGCCGCCGCGCCAGACGCCAGATCGGTGGTGGTTGATCGCGTCAGCAGGTCGAGTTCCTGCGCCAGCGCCGTAAGTGCGCGCTCCTTCTCGGCGGCATAATAGAGTCCGATCCAGGCGCGGGCGGCGGCGACGCGGGCATTCAGTTTTTCAACGTCGAGGGCGCCCTCGGCGACACCCGCGTCGGCAGTTGCAACCGCAGTTCGGGCCTGGCGCTTGGCCTTGTTGGGAACATCCTGCGCGACGCCAATGCTCTCCATGGTCATGAAGTCCTTGCTCAACGAGAACTGGTTCGGACCGCTCACCGGCGCATTCTGCAGCCCCAGCGACAGCTCGGGATCTGGCAGCTGGCCGGCGGGCGTGATCGACCGGAGCGCCGACGTCACGGCGGCGCGGCGTGCGGCGACGATCGGCGCATCGGCGCCGGCGCGCGCGACCGCATCGGCAAACGTAAGGGGATCAGCGAGCGCGGCGGGGGCGAACCCGACGGCACACGCCAAAAGTATGGCGCAGCGCATGGAAAAAACTCCGGCTTGGTCAACGTGGACGTACGCCGCCGCGCCGCTTCAGGCGCGCCGGCAATCCAGGAAGATCAAGCCGCGCGTGGCGGCCGCCAGAATGAGAAGAGAGGTGATGAACGATCGCTGGCCTCGATGAAGGCCGGCCCGTCATCCCGGATCGTTGGCTGGACGAATTTCGTATCGACCAGCTGCGGCGTAACAGCCGGAACAGTGCGACAGGCCTGTCCGAGCTTGCAGGTCTGGGATTTGCCGTCCTTGTCCGACGTGCCGGTCTTGTGATGCCCGGTCGGCGGGCAGCAGTCGTGGGCGGTGGACCCGATCTTGTTGTAGGGACAGTTCTGCGCGGCCATGGCGTTCGCCACGCCGCCGAAGGCGAGCGAAAGCGCAACTGCAATGATCACAACGATCCGGCCCATGGTCTTCTATAGCTGCTCCGCCTTGTCCAAGCCGTCAACGCCCACACGAAGGCTTGAACGCCTGGCCCTCTCATACGGGCAGTCAATCATCAGTCTGCAACGGCGGCGCCAAAAGGCTGGTTAATTGGGCGGGTAATATTGTTGCGTTTTTACCGCCGTCTGCGCAATGAATCGAACAGGCCGTCCACGAACGGCTAGTTAGCCGGCCGCGGCGGCAGGTCCGGTGAGCCAGAGGGCGTTGGTGTGCGCTCAAGATCGGCGATCAACTGCTTCATCTCGGCGATCTCGCGAACCTGGGCCTCAATGATGCCGTCAGCGAGCTTTCGCACCCGGGGATCGCGGATGTGGGCGCGCTCGCTGGTCATGATGGCGATCGAATGGTGCGGGATCATCGCTTCCATATAGGAGACATCATCGACCGTCTGCTGACTGCGCACCAGCCAGAGAGCGCCTGCAAACAAAACAGCGCTGCCGGCCAGGATGGCGAGGTTGACCCGCAGGTTCTTGTACATCGACCACATGAACCCGAGCATGACGACGGCCATGGTCGCGCCCATCACGACCGCCATCCAGGCGCGCGTCTGGCTGAAGGTCGCGTGATCGATCTTGTAGGTGTTGAGATACATCAGGCCGAACATGATGACGGTCGAAGCCGCGATCATCACGCCGAATCGGGCATAGGGTTTCATCAGACACTCCCGGTTAAGGCTCTGCCGCCAATACGTGCGATCTGACGCACCGTTCCCGCGACCATGGCGGGTTCGCGGTCCCCCGAGAGACGTGCATCTTCTGTATACGCAGTGAGCCGGCTCATCCCTTATCGCTAGCTTGAGCGAACGCGTCCAAACGTGCGTCGGCCGGGCTAGCGCCGGAACACGCCGACCAGTTCATCGATGACGCGCGCCTGTTCCTTTGCGTCAGACGAAGCCATCGCTTCATGGACGCAGTGTTCAAGATGTCGCCGCAACAGGTCGCTTTCGATGCGCGCCAGCGCGGCACGCGCCGCTTCGATCTGGGTGACCACATCGATGCAGTAGCGCCCGCCTTCGATCATCCTGGCGATGCCTCTCACCTGCCCCTCGACACGGCTGAGCGCCTTCAGCGATTTGGCGGATACGGCGTTGTCCATAGATACTCCCCGGGGGTACTTCCCTTTATACCCCCATAGGGTATATAAGGATGAATACAAACACAAGTCCGAGCAGCCCATGACCGACCCCGTCCCGTCCCCTGCCGTCAAAATTGATCCCGTTTGCGGCATGACCCCCAGACCCGACACGCCGCATCGGTTGGTCCATGCCGGCGCAGAGGTTCTGTTCTGCAGCGCCAGCTGCCGGGCGAAGTTCGCGGCTGATCCCGCGCGGTACACCGCGGCGCCAAAGTCATGTTGTCAGGGCGGCGACGCACACGCCCATCACGCGCATTCTGCACTCAGCACACCGGAAGGTGCGCCAGCGGACGCGCAATGGACCTGTCCCATGCACCCGGAGATCATCCGGGATGGCCCAGGGTCGTGCCCGATCTGCGGCATGGCGCTGGAGCCGATGACGCCGACAGCAGATGCAGGCCCCAATCCGGAACTTGCGGACATGAGCCGGCGGCTCTGGATCGGCGCCGTCCTTGCCGCACCGGTCGTCGTCCTCGAAATGGGCCGGCACTTTTTCGGCCTCGACCGGATCATCAATCCCGGGCTCAGCATCTGGATCCAGCTGGCGCTGTCGACCCCGGTGGTGCTGTGGGCCGGATGGCCGTTCTTCGAGCGCGGCTGGGCCTCGCTCGTCTCACGGCATCTCAACATGTTCACCCTGATTGCGCTGGGTACGGGTGTCGCCTGGACTTACAGCCTGATCGCAACGCTCGCGCCGGGCGCGTTTCCCCCAGCGTTCCGAGATGCGCACGGACAGGTCGGCGTCTATTTCGAGGCGGCGGCCGTCATCACCGTGCTGGTTCTGGTGGGGCAGGTTCTGGAGCTGCGGGCGCGTGAGCGCACCGGCGGCGCAATCCGGGCCTTGCTGGACCTTGCGCCCAAGACGGCGCGGCGCATCCGCGACGACGGAGAAGAAGAAATCGGCATTGACGCCATCGCGATCGGCGACCGTCTGCGCGTCCGCCCCGGCGAACAGACGCCGATCGACGGCGTCGTTATCGACGGCCGCTCCAGCCTCGACGAATCGATGGTGACCGGTGAATCCATGCCAGTGACCCGCGGCCCGGGCGATCCGGTGATTGGCGGCACGCTCAACCAGACCGGCGCACTGATGATTGAAGCCACGCGCATCGGGCGCGATACCCTGCTGGCGCGCATCGTCGCCATGGTCGCGAGCGCACAACGCAGCCGCGCCCCGATCCAGCGCCTCGCCGACAGCGTCGCGGGCTGGTTCGTCCCCGGCGTCGTGCTGGTCGCCGTCATCACCTTCATCATCTGGCTGCTGGTCGGGCCTTCTCCCTCGTTCAGCTACGGCCTCGTTGCCGCCGTGTCGGTTCTGATCATCGCCTGCCCCTGCGCGCTGGGTCTGGCGACCCCGATGTCGATCATGGCCGGCGTGGGACGTGCGGCGCGGATGGGCGTGCTGGTGCGAGACGCCGAAGCGCTGGAGCGTTTCGAGAAAGTCGATACGCTGGTGCTCGACAAGACGGGCACGCTGACCGAGGGCAAGCCTGCGGTTCAGTCGATCAAGACCGCAGGCGGCGTTGCTGAAGCCGATCTGGTACGCCTGGCTGCGAGCCTTGAGAACCGCAGTGAGCATCCGCTGGCGCACGCCATCGTCGCTGCGGCCCACGAGCGCAACATCGAGCTTGTCGAGCCGACAGAGTTCGATTCTCCGACCGGCCGGGGCGTTGTCGGCGTGGTCGATGGCCGACGTATCGCTTTGGGCGCCGAGCGCTATCTCGGTGAGCTGGGCGTCGATCTTGCCGCTCTCAGCAGTGAGGCTGCCGCAATCCGCACGGAGGGCGCGACCGCAATCTTCGCCGCCATCGAGGGGAGGATCGCCGGCGTGTTTGGAATCGCCGACCGAATCAAACCTTCGACGGCCGCAGCGCTGGCGGCGCTTCGGGGCCAGGGGATAGAGCTGGTCATGCTCACGGGCGACAATCGGGCGACGGCCCAGACCGTCGCCCGGTCGCTTGGCATCGACCGGGTCGAGGCCGAGGTTTTGCCCGAAGACAAGTCCCGCATCATCGCCGAACTCAGCCGAGAAGGGCGGATCGTGGCCATGGCCGGTGACGGGGTCAACGACGCCCCGGCGCTGGCGGCGGCGGATGTCGGCATCGCCATGGGGGCCGGGACCGATGTGGCGATCGAGAGTTCTGGCGTGACCCTGCTCAAGGGCGACCTCTCCGGCCTTGTCGCTGGCCGGGCATTGTCAAAGGCGACCATGCGCAATATCCGCCAGAACCTCGTCTTCGCCTTTGGCTACAACGCCCTTGGCATCCCGATCGCCGCCGGCCTGCTCTACCCCTTCACGGGCCAACTGCTCTCGCCGATGATTGCGGCAGGCGCGATGGCGCTGTCGTCGGTTTCCGTGATCGTCAACGCACTGCGGCTTGGATGCCTGCCCCTGGCGGGCGTCAGCAATGCGTCACCTGCAGAAGCTGCTGAGGGATTGGCCGGCGGACCGCGTAGATAGGGCAGGATCAGCCGGTCGGGCCGCACCCGCGCGCCACATGCGCTGGATCCTTATCGATAAGGGAGACCCCAGATGAAATCCAGGATTCTTGCGGCGGCGCTGGCGACCGCCGCCCTCGGCGCGCTGATCACCCCTGCTGCGTTCGCGCACGCGGAAATCACCCAGTCCAACATCGCCGATCACGCCAGCATGGCCACGGCGCCCGCGGCCTTTACCGCAGCGTTCGAAGAATCCGCGGCGGTGAGCGGCGTCATGCTGATGTCAGACGCTGGCGCGCATGTCGATCTCGCGTACAAGGCGCCCAAATCGATGTCGAAGACCTTCTCCCTGCCGCTGCCAAAACTCGCGGCCGGCACCTATACACTTTCCTTCCGCGTGGTCGCCAAGGATGGCCACGCCATGTCGAACGCCATCCACTTCACCATCACTGGTTGAGGCGAGGTGGCGGGCGACCCGATCCTTTCCTGGCTGTTCGTGGTTCGGTTTGGGCTCAACGCCACGGCCCTCCTCGCCATCGGTCTCGCGCTCCATGCTGGTCTCGGTATTCTCGCCCCGACCGACCGCCGCGCCACCCTGAAATGGGCGGGGGCGGCGGCGCTCGGCCTGCTGCTGTTCGGCGCCGCACGGCTCGCCGTGCTCAACGGGCAGATGACCGGAGGGCTCGCCGACGCCTTCAACCCGGAAACCTTCGCCCTGACCTGGCTGACGCTAGGCGACGCGTCGTTGACGTTGGGCATCGGCGCGGGAGCCATACTTGTCGCGGCCCTGACTGGCATCCGGCTTGTGGCCGTCGCGGGCGCGCTTGGAGTCGCAAGTGCGTTCGCGCTGACCGGCCACACGCAAGGCCTTGAGCATCCCGGTCTCGCGCCCGCCGCCGTTGCAGGCCATGTGCTGATCGCCGGCTTCTGGGTGGCGGCGCCGCTAACCCTCTGGCCGAGACACGCTCTTGGCGACGCAGTCCTGCTCGAACACCTGAAGCGCTTCAGCGCCATCGCCATGGCGGCGATCCCGGTGCTTGTCGGGTTGGGCGTGTGGCTAGCCTGGGTTCTCGCCGGCGGGCCATCCGGCCTTCTGGGAACAGCCTATGGCAAGCTCCTGCTGGCCAAGCTGGCGGTGACGCTGGTCGCCGTGGCGCTGGGCGCCCTCAACCACCAGATCGTGACCGGGATGGTCGAGGCGGCGCCGGCGCGCGGGCGGACCTGGCTGGCGCGCACGCTATCGACGGAGGCCGTAGTCTTTCTCGCCGCTGTCCTGATTGTTTCGGCAGCGACAACTTTTACTGGCGCTGGCGAGCACTGACGGCATGCTCGCATTCGCTGGGTGAATTCACCCGCACCCGCGTATAGACTAGCGCAGGGACGGAAACCGGGAGGATGACATGAC
>WGLW01000004.1 GCA_016125405.1 Alphaproteobacteria bacterium
CGAGCGCGTTGGAGACGCCGGAGGCGCTTGGCCACGCGGCGGTCGATGAAGAGGCAGTCGACATGGATCTGCCGGTAGCGTCGGATGAACGCGCCCTGACGCTTCGGGCAGACGGGAAGCACACGCGGACAGGAAACGGGTCGTCCCGCAAGCCGTCTGACCCTGCGGGCGATGGCCCAGGCCAGTTCGGCCTCCGCCTCGGCAAGGAAGGGCCCGATGAGGTCCAGGTCTCCCTCTGCGAAGCGCCGATTGACCGCCCGCTTCGCACACAGGTCGAAGACGGTGTGGAGCATCCAGAGCCGCAGCCAGAGACACATCCACACCAGCCAGTCGGCCCGAAGCCAGGAAGGCGGCGCCAGGTTCATGGGGGCCAGTGTCCGCCCGGCCGCAGGGGTGGGGGACAACTTTCTTTTCCGGCCCCAAGGTTGCTGGGGAATTCGGGATTCAGGTGGGGGATAGAGCGGCTGGGCCCCGACCTTCGCCGGGGCGGGCGGATCCTCCGTGGCTGTTATCCGTGGCTGTCATCCCGGCCATCGACGCGCTTAGGCCTGCCTGTTTGCTGGGCGACTGCATGATTTTTCCGTGATGTTATTACATTCAGCTTGCGGCGGGAGCTTGTTATAACATAACAGGATGGCGCTCATCACGAGGGGAATCCCATGCGTCATGCCGTTTTCGCCGCCTCCCTGCTTGTCTCGGTTGCGCCCGCTGCGCTCGCCCAGCAGGCGCAGCCAGCGCAGCCGGCCGGCCCCCCCGGCAAGACGTCCAGCAGCGATGTGGTGATCATCACGGCCTCGCCGCTGGAAGGCGATCCCGACCGTTTCGCCACCATCGTGGAGAACGTGACGCGCGACGACATCCTCGCGAAGGGCGGCGACAATCTCGCCGACGCGCTGAAGGACGTGCCGGGCGTCGCCGGAACCAACTTCGCGGCGGGCGCTAGCCGGCCGGTGATCCGCGGCATGGACGCCAACCGCGTGAAGATGCTGGAGGACGGCGTCAGTTCGTCGGACGTGTCCGATCTCGGTCCGGACCATGGCGTGCCGATCGATCCGCTCTCCGCGCAATCGATCGAGGTCGTGCGCGGCGCGGCGACGCTGAGATATGGCAGCCAGGCGATCGGAGGCGTGGTCAACGCCATCAACAACCGTGTGCCGCTGACGCTGCCGACCAAGGACTTCGCTGGAGACGGCAGCGTGAACTATTCCTCGGTCGCCGACACCGGGCAGGGCTCGCTGATGCTGGACGGCAAGCTCGGGCAGTTTGCCTGGCACGCCGACGGCTTCGGACGGCGGTCGAGCGATTACGACACGCCGGATGGAACCCAGCCCAATTCCTTCTTCAAGGGCGATGGCTATTCGGCTGGCGGCTCGTACTTCTTCAACGACGACAAGAGCCACACCGGCCTTGCCGTGATTCACTACGATGCGAAGTACGGCATCCCGAGCGACACCACCTATATCGACATGCGGCAGACCAAGGCGATCTCGAAATCGGTGTTCGATTTTGGCGAGGGGCTGTTCCAGAAGCTCAATCTCGACGTCAGCTACGCCGACTACAATCACGACGAGAAAAATCCCGACGGATCGATCAACTCGACCTTCCTCAACAATGAATGGGACAGCCGCGCCGAAGCCCTGCTCGGGCCAATCGGTTTCCTCAGCTCGTCGGCGGTGGGTGTGCAGTATGGCAACCGCAAGTTCTCCGCGATCGGCGAGGATTCCTCCTACCTGTTCCCGACCCTGACCGAAACCGTCGCCGGCTTCGTCTTCACCGAGGCGCCGCTGGGGCCAAAAGTGAACATGCAGGCGGCGGCGCGGGTCGAGCACATCGGCATCGAGGGCACGCCGATCAGCGATATCTTCACCAAGCGCGATTTCACGCCGGTCAGCGGATCGATTGGCATGCTCTACGACGCCAGCGACGCCATCAAGCTGGGCCTGACGCTTTCGAGCGCGGGCCGCGCGCCGGCGCAGACGGAACTGTTCGCGCGCGGGCCGCACGATGGCCCGGGCACGTTCGAAACCGGCGACCCCGACCTGAAGATCGAGCGCTCGACATCGCTGGAAGGCACGCTTCGCGTACGCCTCGACCGCGTGCAGTTCGATGGATCGGTGTGGGGCTCGCACTTTAGCAATTACATTTACGGACGGCTGACCGGCCGGACGTGCGACGAGACCGACACGTGCGTCTCCGACGACAGCCTCGACTTCAAGGAGTTGTTCTACGACCAGGCCGGCGCAAACTTCTACGGCGCTGAAGCGAAGGTGACGGCTGACCTGCTGGATACCGACGCCGGCTCGCTGCAGGCGAAAGGTCTGGCGGACATGGTGCGCGCCAAGCTGACGGATGGCGGCGGCGAGGTTCCGCGCATCCAGCCCTGGCGCGTCGGCGGCGGCCTCGGCTGGACGAGCGATCCGGTCGATCTCAGCTTCCTGCTGCTCTATGTCGGCAAGCGCGACAAGCTGGCGGTGGGCGAGACGCCAACCAAGGGCTATCTCTCGCTCGACGCCCACGTCGACTGGCGGCCGCTGGCCTCGCGCAAGGATCTGACCCTGATCCTCGCCGCGCACAACCTGACCGACTCGCGCCAGCGTGACGCCGTGGCCATCAACAAGGACGACGTCGAACAGGCGGGCAGGGACATCAGCCTCACCGTCCAGAAGACCTTCTGATCGGTTCCGCGCCTCCCCGCGGACGAGCGACTGCGCCGGGCCGGACTCCATCCGGTCCGGCGGTTTGTCGCCGGATCAGTTGCGGTATTCGATCTTCTTGCCGTTGGCCTTGATCTTGTTGCACGGCTTCTGGTCGACGTCGTTGATCCAGTTGCACTGCAGTTTCGATCCGTCAGCGAGGGTTTCGTAGCCGACGCCGTTGCGCTTGCCGTTGGCGTATTCCCCCTCGAAATGGACGCCGTTGGCGTAGTCGACGACGACATGGCCCTGCAGCACGCCATTGACCCAGTTGGCGTCGTAGGTGCCTTCGGGCGCCCGGTCGATGGCGTGCCCGTTGGGCGTTTCGTCCTTGAATTCGCCGGTGATCGTGCGCCCGTTCGGGAAGGTCATCACGCCCTGTCCGACCTGGTGGCCGTTGACATACGTGCCGCGGAAGACGCGGCCGTCGCCGAAGGTCGCCGCGCCCTGGCCCTGACGCTGGTCGTTCACGAAGCCGCCGTCGTACACGTAGGACCCGTCGGTGTAGGTGAGCTTGCCCTGGCCGCTGCGGAGATCGTTGTCCCACTCGCCGTCATAGCTCCAGCCGCCTTCGGCGCCGGTGTAGGTGCCGCGCCCCTGCCGCTTGTCGGCCTTCCAGTCGCCGACATAGACCGCGCCGCCCTTGTATTTCATCGTGCCGACGCCGTCGCGCAGCCCGCCGGCGAAGTGGCCGTTGTAGGTGGCGCCGTCGGCGTAGGTCATCTGGCCGTTGCCCTGGCGGACGCCGTTGACGAAATCGCCGGTGTAGGTCTGGCCGTTGGGCAGGGTTTCCTTCGCCGGGCCGTTGGGCTGGTCCCTCAGGTAGAAGCCGCTGATCTTGTAGCCGTTGACGCACGAATACGTGCCCTGGCCGCTGCGTTCGCCATTGGCGTAGCTGCCGGTGTAGGTGCAGCCGTTCTGCAGTACGCGCTGGCCCTGTCCCTGGAGCTGGAAGTCGAGATCGACGTCCGCGAGATCCTTGACGCCGCCCTTTTCCGCGCAGGCGCATTGCAGGGGTTGGGACACAACGGTCTGGCCGGCGCCGACGACCCCGAGGTCGCGCGCGCTGGCGACATAATCGCCCCGGCGTTTGCAGGAGAAGGTGATCGAATTCATTTTTGCATCGCCCGACAGCGTCGAGCCATTGACCAGCCGCAGTTCGACCGTGGAGCCGTCGCAGCCGGGGGAGGGCGTCGCGCGCCACTGCATCTCCTTGCCGTCGCCCCACTTCACCGCGGAGGTCCAGTCGGACACCTGTTGCGCCATGACGGGCAGCGCCACGGGCGCAACGAAGAGAAGGCCGAGGAGGGAGGCGAGGGCGAACTTGCGCATCGAGAGCGTCTCCGGCGGTCGGTCGCCGCGACGGATACGCGACGGTTGGAACGAAAAATGGAGCAATCACATAGTCCTGCAAGGATGGCCAAGATATGGCGCGGCGGCGGCGGGGCGAACCCGCCTGCTGCCCGGATGTGAGGCGCCGGAACCCTGGGGCGTCAGGCGGCGTTGGTGGTGAGGATTCAGTGCCCTTTCGTGGAGCGTCCCATGTCCTTTCTCGCCAAGACGTACCTGCCTGCCGCGGGCCTGCTGGCGTTCGCCGTGCTTGCGGGCTGCGGACACACGATGGAGCAGCGCGCGGCCACCGGCGCAGCGACGGGCTTGGTGGTGGGCGGGCCGGTTGGCGCAGCGGTCGGCGCGGGCGTGGGCGCGGCTGTGGACAAGGCCGACGACGCCAGCAACTAGGCCGCCGCTTGACGCTGGCTGGCTGAGTTTCGTTCGCTTTTTGTTTGCCCGAGGGGCTGGTCGAGGCCGGACGCGCATTCCATATTCGCGCGATGGCCCGACCTCCCCGTTCCGCCTCGAAATCTGCAGCGAAACCCGCAGCCCGGAAGCCAGCCGCGTCCGCGGGCCGCAAGGGCGTGAGCGAAGGCCCGGCAGCAGCCTTCGCCGCCCAGATCAAGGACGCCGTCGAGGCCGCCGAAGCGACGCCCTCGACCTGGACGCCGCACCGGCCGGAACGAACCTGGACGAAATTTGACGGCGGCCGGAAATTCCAGGTCGCCTCCAGCTATGAACCCGCAGGCGACCAGCCACAGGCGATCGCCGACCTCGTATCCGGCGTGCAGGACGCCGAGATGGACCAGGTGCTGCTGGGCGTCACCGGATCGGGCAAGACCTTCACGATGGCCAAGGTGATCGAGGCGGTGCAGCGCCCCGCGCTGATCCTTGCGCACAACAAGACGCTGGCGGCACAGCTCTATGGCGAGTTCAAGAGCTTCTTTCCGGACAACGCGGTCGAGTATTTCGTGAGTTACTACGACTATTACATGCCGGAAGCGTATGTGCCGCGCACCGACACGTATATCGAGAAGGAATCCTCCATCAACGAAGCAATCGACCGGATGCGGCATTCGGCGACGCGGGCGATCCTGGAGCGGGACGATGTGATCATCGTTGCGTCCGTGAGCTGCATCTACGGCATCGGTTCGGTCGAAACCTACAGCGCGATGACGTTCGAGCTGGAGGAGGGGCAGACCCGCAACCCGCGCGATGTGGCGGCGGACCTGGTGGCGCTGCAGTACAAGCGCAACGACGCAGCGTTCGGGCGGGGCACGTTCCGCATGAAGGGCGACACGCTGGATGTGTGGCCGACGCACCAGGAGGACCGCGCCTGGCGCATCTCGTTCTTCGGCGACGAGGTGGAATCGATCGTCGAGTTCGATCCGCTGACCGGAAAGATGTCGCAGGGCCTCGGCCGCATAAAGGTCTACGCCAACTCGCACTATGTGACGCCCCGGCCGACGCTCAACCAGGCCGTCTCCTCGATCAAGGACGAGCTGCGCGCGCGCCTCAACCAGCTGACCCAGCAGGGCAAGCTGCTGGAGGCGCAGAGGTTGGAGCAGCGGACGCAGTTTGACATGGAGATGATGAGCGCGACGGGCTCCTGCGCCGGCATCGAGAACTATTCGCGGTATCTTACAGGGCGCAAGGCGGGCGAGCCGCCGCCGACGCTGTTCGAGTATCTCCCGGAAAACGCCATCATCTTCGTCGACGAGAGCCACCAGACCATCCCGCAGCTCGGCGCGATGTACCGGGGCGACTACAACCGCAAGTACACGCTTTCCGAATACGGCTTCCGCCTGCCGAGCTGCCTCGACAACCGCCCGCTGAAATTCGAGGAGTGGGAGAAGATGCGGCCGCAGACCATCCACGTCTCGGCCACGCCCGGCCCCTGGGAGCTGACCCAGACCGGCGGCGTCTTCACCGAACAGATCATCCGCCCCACCCACCTGGTCGACCCGCCGGTGGAGGTGCGCCCGGTGTTCCGCGACGGGGCCAACCAGGTCGACGACGTCATCGCCGAGGTGAAGGAGGTCGCCGCCCGCGGCTTCCGCAGCCTCGTCACCACGCTCACCAAGAAGATGGCCGAACAGCTCACCGAGCACATGAGCGAGCAGGGCGTGCGCGTGCGCTACATGCACTCCGACATCGACACGATCGAGCGCATCGAGATCATCCGCGACCTGCGCCTGGGCGTCTTCGACGTGCTGGTGGGCATCAACCTCCTGAGGGAAGGGCTCGACATTCCCGAATGCGCCTTCGTCGGCATCCTCGACGCCGACAAGGAGGGCTTCCTGCGCTCGGAGACCTCGCTGGTGCAGACCATCGGCCGCGCCGCGCGCAACGCCGAGGCGCGCGTCGTGCTCTACGCCGACACGATCACCGGCTCGATGGAGCGCGCCATGGCCGAGACGCAGCGCCGCCGCGAGCGCCAGATGACGTTCAACGCCGAAAACGGCTTCCAGCCGAAGACGGTGTTCTCAGGCGTCAAGGACGTGCTGGAGGGCGTCACCTCCAAGGCGACGCAGAACCTGCTGCCGCGCGGCCGCGACCCCAACAAGCGCCTGCGCGGCGTGGTGGTGGAGGAGGGCGCCGAGTATATCGGCCAGGGCCACAACCTCTCCCGCGTCATCGACGCGCTGGAAAAAGACATGCGGGAGGCGGCGGCGAACCTGGAATTCGAGGAAGCGGCTCGGTTGAGGGACGAGGTGAAGAAGTTGAGGGATACGGAGATCGGATTGTGAAGCAATCCGAGGAGGTTTGGCTGGGTTTTGGCCCGCGATGCGCGTACCCATCTTCTCAGCCAAAGCGCTGGAAAACGTTCAGCAGTAGAGTTTCAAGATGGTGCGCTACGGCGTTAGCGCCGACTTTCAAAGTATTTGGATGCCCGCAGCCGTTGCGGAGGTTCAAACAAACTTTCAGCTCCGATTTTGCATTCTTGCCCAACATCGAGATTGATTCCAGGCGGTCCAAAAAGTCACTTTCCTTCATCCGACCTAGATCGTCAGCAGTCTTGGCGGGCTTCCATTTGGCGTCGATTCTTTTGGCCTCCGTGTTGAATGCCGCTAGGCCGTTTGCCACCACGTGAGCCTGAAGTACGTACACAGCACCGAGCCACGACATGACTACGGCAGAACGGAACAAGCCGAGTTCATGGGCCTTAATTGCTTCTTCAACAAAACTTTTAGTCTGCAGATCATTTACTGATTGAAGGTATTGCCTGAGATCAGTAGCAACCTGTGCTGCCGCTGGGCTTACGTTTGCCACGCCCAGATCGCGTAAGTGCAGCTTGCCAGCGTCTGAAATTTCCCAGCCGTCGGGAACTCGAATTGCCAACCCATTTGACCGCGCAAGGCTCGCAGATGGGTTCCACTTGCTCGAAATTCTAAGGCCGCATTCCTCCGCAAGCGCTTTTAGTGTCGCGATTGAGGCAGGGCCTCCGATATGCGCGAGCAACAAGAGGAGCTTGTCTGACCGAGACAGACTCCTTTGAAGCCAAGCTTTAAGCTCACTCTTACTTAGCAAGCGCTGCTCTTGCGGTGTCAATTTCGGAGGCAGTGAGGGCATAAATCTCTTTGCTGATCTCATTCAGGCGTCCGCCCTTCACCAGTGACGCTAGGATGACAGATAGGTTTCCCACCATGCTTTCTTTGAAATAGGCAGGCGCATCACGCATGGCGTTTATCAGGTCCCTCCTGTTCAGCCTGGTCTCTCCTTTAACAAGAGTGAGATATGCCGCGGCCGCAATGACCAAGTCTGGCCCCGATTGGGCGTTCAGTTTTGCGGCCACTGATCCCATTGCGAGTTCAATAGTTGACTCTTCTTTTGATCCCCCGGAGTGCGTCGAAGGTTGCGCGGCGACCGGCGGCGTAATGGCGTCGTATATTTCTGTCGCCTCTTTTACTAGGTCCGTTAGGCCGTCATGCAGAAATGTCTGCGCGCCTTCGTATTCGACTTCCAAGTCGCGATACTTTATGCGAATTCGTGCGTTGTCGATGGTCACGTTCCCAACCCTTTCGTTGTAACTATTTTGCTGTTGCTTCTTTTATAATTGCGGCGGCTCGCTTCAATCCTGGGGCCGTCAGTGCCCAGCCCCGCTCTTTCGATCCCGTAAATTCATTGCCCCTGCCATTCAAGTATCGCGCGTGATTTGTAAGGTCGAGGCAGCCCGCGGAACTGCAAAGGTCTCTCGCGAACCTATCCGTGAATGTTGGATCACCTGAAACCAAAAACTGGGAAAGGCCCGCTAAAACATATCCGTTGAGCGTTCTTTCTTTATTATTTCGACCGGGCATATCTCCGACGATCAACTGAGCCTCGCCTCCGGCGATATGAAAAATCTCTGACAGTTCATCTGTCGATACGTCATTTTGCTTCATCCAGAGCACCACCCGCGATGGTAAAGTTCCGTGTTCGACTGGGGCGTCGAGGTGAATATCCGCAATCCCCACCGGTTGATTTGGGCCGGCGGCTACTTTGTGCTCTCGATTTAGGCCCAGCTTGTCGGCCACCCATGACATAACACGGTCTCGGGCGTCGCCGGACAAAGGCTCCAGTGCGGCGAGCACTTTCGCCATGGCATCAAGTTCAGGGTCCATAATTCTCGTCCTGCTAGGGCCTCAAATAAACCCAGCCGCCAGCCTCCTTCATCCGGCGAAGAGTTCCACGCTTCGTGAGCTGCTGAACCGCAGCGGCGATGTGGTTGGCCGGGTAAGGTGTGGCTCGCTCATTCAACCCGTCAGCGATTTCCTTCGTGGATCGCGGCTTAGAAAAGAAGTTATCAGTCAGCATCGCCTCGATCCGAGAGCGACAGCTTGGCCCACCACTAGCCTTCCTTGAACGTTCTCCTGACGATCTTGTGGCCGTTCGCTTCTTGTCGTGTTCACCGGCATCATGATCCTCAATCTGCGAGGCATTTTTCCCGAAAAGCTCATAAAAACGTTCAATTTGCAGCGTGACAGTCTGCTGGTCGCCCTCGATATCGAGAGTCGCGGAGCCGACGGACACGGTAGCTTTGACGGTCTGACCTGATGTCTGCGTCATGATACTAACCTCATTGGTCACGTACGAGAATGCGTAAGAAATAACACGAAAAAAAACAAAGGCAAAGACAAAATAACGTATGTGTCGCAAGGGGTTACGTAATTGGCAGGCGTGGCGACGATCTGCGGGCCGTTCGCTTCTTGTCGTGTTCACCGGCATCATGTTCGCGAGACTGCAGTGCATGCCGGACAACAAGGCGGCTGCTTTGGGTTCACCGGCCGCTTGGCTCGTCTATGGTCTTCCGGGTGCTAGCTTCGCAGCGCAGCGACATGACAATCCGACCCACTTCCCGCCGCCCTTATCCTCCGCGGCATGAGATCAGATCGAACCGAAGACGAGTGGGCGGCGGTGCGGGCGGAGGCCGAGCGGCGGGTGCGGGCCGGGGAGGCAGCGGCGCGCGTGGCGAAAGAGCTGGGCGTGGCCATGGCCACCTTCCAGCACTGGCAGGCCGAGGATGGTTGGCGCCTGAAAGACCTGAAGCATGAGGAGCTGACCGGCGAGCCGATGCCGCAGCCGGTGTGGCTCGTGAAGAACGCCCTGCGGGGCCAGACCGGGCGCAACCCCCTGCCGGCGGACTATGTGCACCGCATGGAGTCGGCGCGGGCGCGCGTGGCGGCGCGCGAGGCCGAGCTGAAGGCGTCTCGCCGGGCGGATGCGGGCGAGGCGGGGCGGGTCGCCATGGGGGAAGCGGCGCGGCTCTATCAGGCGGGCGAGATCGGGCGGGCGAGCGAGACGGCGCGCCTGGCCGAGCGCTTCCTCAGGCTGGAGCAGCGAGTGGCGGGGACTTTTCGCGGAGGCTCGCGCGGGGGCCAGTCTTGTGGAGCGGCGGGAGGCGCGCCGACGACGGGGCTGAACGGATACATTCCGGTGCGCGCGGAAGAGCCATGCCCGCCGGGATATTCGCAACTGGAATGGGACCTGGAGAACGATCCCGACAATCCCGACCGGACGCACCGCGACGCCGTGGCCGAGAAGCTGCGCAAGCTGATCGCGCGTCTTGAGGCCAAGCGGGACGCGACGCCGGAGGGAGAGGAGTCAGACTTTCAACAGTCAGGCGGGGACGCCGGCGCGGGCGATGCGGCGGAGGCTCTGCGGGGGCTGTCCGAAGGCGCGGAGGAAGGCGCGGCGCATCCGCTCGGGATCGCCGAAGCCGGTCTCGCGGGCGATGACGTCGATGGGGCGGGATGAGCGCTCGACCTCGCCGCGCGCGGCCTCGAGGCGCAGGCGCTCGACGGCGCGGGCGGGCGTGACGCCGGTCTCCGCCGCAAAGGCGCGGGCGAAGTTGCGCGGGCTCATGCAGGCGTGTTGCGCGAGGTCGTCGACGGTGAGCGGATCGGCGAGGCGCTCGCGGGCCCAGGCGAGAAGGGAAGCGAAGCGGCCCTGCGGCTGCTCCATCTCGAGCAGGGCCGAGAACTGCGACTGGCCGCCGGGGCGCCTGTGGTAGACCACCAGCTCCTGCGCGGCGCGGCGGGCGATGGCGTCGCCCAGGTCGTCGGCGATGAGGGCGAGGGCAAGGTCGATGCCCGCCGTGATGCCGGCCGAGGTCCAGATCTTGCCGTCGCGCGTCCAGATGCAATCGGGCTCGAGGCGGACCTGCGGGTAGCGCTGGCGGAAGTCCGGCGTGCGGCCCCAGTGGGTGGTGGCGCGCTTGCCGTCGAGCAGGCCGGCGGCGGCGAGAATGTAGGCGCCCGAGCAGACCGAACAGACGCGGCGGGCGGATGTGGCCTGGGTGCGGAGGAAGCTGAGCGTGCGCTTGTCGGCCATGGCCTGTCGCGTGCCGCGTCCGCCGGCGACGATGAGGGTGTCGAGGGCGCTGCGGGGGAGCGGCCCGGCGGTGAGGCTGACGCCGGAGGAGGAGCGCACCGGGCCGGGCTGCGCTGCGATCACTTTCAGCGCATAGGGCGCCGGGCTCATGCCGCGCATCGGCATCTCGAACGCCGAGATCGGCCCCGCCGCATCCAGCAGCTGGAAGTCCTCGAAGATCAGAAACCCGACCGCGCGGGGCTTCGGTGCGGGTGAGGGCATGGGGTGACCTTGGCTGGAATTGCGGGAACTATGCGTTTTCAGCCACCGCCGTCAATGCGGGCCGCGGCGCCCGGTTGCGGCTGCGGGGAAAGTGGGCAAGCGTGCGCCGCTGGAGACAGAAGGGCAGGACAGATGGCGCGTGCAGGGTTCGGGTTGCGTGGCTTCGCGGAGCTGGTGATGGGCGGACTGGGGCTCGCGCTGGCCGGGTGCGCCAGCGTTCCGCCGCCGTTTGCGGGGCCCGGCGATTTCTACGAGGTTCCCACACCGCTGCCGGTGGGGGCGCCGGGCGCACTGATCCGTGTGCAGCCAATTCCGTCCAGTCCGAAGGCGCCGGGGCTGACCTTCTTCCGCGTCATGTATCACTCGCGCGACACCCAGAACCGCGATGTCGCCGTGACCGGTCTGGTCGTCGCGCCGGATCATGCGCCGCCAGCGGGCGGCTGGCCGGTCGTCGCCCATGCGCACGGCACGACCGGCCTTGCCGCGCCCTGCGCGCCGAGCCGCAACGTCAATGACTATCAGGGCTTCGGCGTCGACGGCGTGATTGTGGCGACAGATTATCTGGGGCTCGGACCGCCGGGCCAGTTGCACGCCTATCTCTCCGGACCGAGCGAAGGACGGGCGATGATCGATGGTGTGCGCGCCGCCCGCAGATTGATGCGCGGCAAGACCAGCCGGCGCTGGATCGCGTCGGGCGCCTCGCAGGGCGGGCACGCCGCGCTGTTCGCGGGCGAACAGGCGCCGCGCTATGCCCCGGACCTCGATCTCGTGGCGGTGGTCGCGATCGAGCCGTCGAGCGAAGTGCTGCGGTCCTTTCCCCATGACGATGCGGGCCTGATGACGGCGGTGAACCTGATGGCGCTTTATGGACGGGCGGTGGATCATCCCACGCTGCAGCCGGACGACTATGTGTCGCCCGCTGTCGCTGACTGGGCGAAGCAGCTTCGCTCCCTCTGTCTCGCCGATGCGGTGGCGGCTTTCCAGAAATTGCCGCCCGGCCCGGTCTGGGTGAAGGACCCGCTGACGACCGAACCTCTGCGTTCGATCATGGAAGAGAGCACGCCCGGCCGCGTGGCGACCCGCGCGCCGATCCTGCTGGTGCAGGGCGGCGCCGACGCCGTGGTCACGCCCGAGCGGACGAAGGCGTTCTTCGCGCGGGCGTGCGCGACCGGGGACACTATCGACATGCGGCTGTATCCGGACGGCACGCACGAGACGACGCCGGGCAAGGCGAAGGCGGATATCGGCGCATGGCTGCAGGACCGGTTGGCGGGGCGCAAGGCCGCGAGCGGTTGCCCAGCAACGGCTGCTGCGTCGGGTTGAAAGGACGCGATTTGCGGCGTTGGCTGTAAACGAGGGAAGTCTGTCATTTCCGCCAGAAGCGGAATTTGCGAATACGGGGCGTCAATCGAGAGGGTCCTCCCATGACTAGCAGCCCGGCGCCGTTCCGCATCGTCTTTGCGATCTATCCGGGCATGACGCATCTCGATTTCACCGGCCCGCACCAGTTCCTCTCCCGGACCCCCAACTCAGAGGTGGTGGTGGCGAGCCCTGCGGGCGGGGCGGTGGACGCCGACGGGCTCACCTTCGCCAACACGAAGGCGCTCGCCGGCGTCGAGGCGTGCGACCTGATCTGCGTGCCGGGCGGCGTGGTGGCGACGAAGATGGCGCAGGATGCGGCTTTCGTGGGCGAGATCCGCCGGCTCGGGCTGCAGGCGAAATACATCACGTCGGTGTGCACCGGCTCGCTGATCCTCGGCGCGGCGGGGCTGCTCAAGGGCAAGCGCGCGGCCTGCCACTGGGCCTGGCGCGACATGCTTCCCTTGTTCGGCGCGATTGTCGGCGAGGGGCGCGTGGTGCGCGACGGCAATGTCATCACCGGCGGCGGCGTGACGGCGGGCATCGACTTCGCGCTGACCGTTCTTGCCGAGATCGCCGGAGAGGATACAGCCAAGGCGATCCAGCTCGGGCTTGAATACGCGCCGGCGCCGCCGTTCAATTCGGGCCGCCCGGAACTTGCGCCGCCGGAGGTGCTGGCGCGCTATCAGGCCGCGATGCAGAAGCTGATGCCGACACGCGTGGCGGAAGCCGAAGCGGCGGCGAAGATGATGCGGTCGCCTTTGGCTTCCTAGCCTGTCTGGACCCCGGCCTTCGCCGGGGACTCGGCCGATAGATATCCGCCCGATACGCGCAATCGCGTCCCCGGCGAAGGCCGGGGTCCAGCTGCAAACTTGAAAACTTTCCTGCGTGTGCTCCAGTGTTCCCAAACCAGCCGGACACAGGCTGCAGGGAGCGAAACATGAAACCGGTTCATCTGCTGGGCGCCGCTGTGGCCGCCGGCATTCTTGCATTGTCCGGCTGTTCGTCGGCCACCATGGCGTCCAAGCCGGACGCGGCGACGATTGCACCCAATCCGCCCAATGTGCTGGACGCCTATGTCGCGGCGCCCGATCCCAGCTTTGCGTGGACGGTGGCGAAGACGTTCACCGGGCCGGGCTATCATGGCGCGGTGATCGACCTGACGTCGCAGACCTGGGAGACCAAGGCGGGGGCGGACCGGTCGGTGTGGAAGCACTGGCTGACAGTGACGGTTCCCGACAAGGCAGCCGGCGACAAGGCCTTCCTGTTCATCGGCGGCGGCGCCAACGGCAAGCCTCCGCCGGATGGGCCGAGCGCGAACATGGCGCAGATGGCGGTGGATACGAATTCGGTGGTCGCCGAACTCGGGCAGGTTCCCAACCAGCCGATCAGTTTCGCCGACGGCGTGCCGCGCTCGGAAGACGATCTCATCGCCTACCTGCAGGCGCGCTACGATCCGAAGACCGATCCGACCGCGCTGGCGCGGCTGCCGATGGTGAAGAGTGGCACGGCGGCGATGACGGCGGTGCAACAGTATCTCGCCAGCAAGCCGGGCGGCGACATGAAGATCAACAGCTTCGTGGTCGCGGGCGGATCGAAACGGGCGTGGACGACCTGGCTGGTGGGCCTGCTGGACAAGCGCGTGATCGGTATCATCCCGATCGTCATCAACGTGCTGGATGTCGATGCGACGACGCGGCACCACTGGGAGGCGATGGGCTATTTCTCGCCGGCGCTGGGCGATTATGTGAACCACAAGCTGATCCCCTACGAGATCGGCAAGCCGAAGATGGAGGCGGTGAACGCCATCGAGGACCCGCTGAACTATCGCGGGCGGCCGCGCATGAAGATCCCGAAATACATCATCAACGCGGTGGGCGATGAATACTTCCCGCCGGACAACACGAAGTTCTCCTATCACCTGCTGCCGCAATCGAAACGGCTGCGCATGTTGCCGAACTCGAAACACTCGACGGCCGGCACCGATATCGGCGAGAGCATGACGGCCTGGTATGACGCGATCATCCGCGGCAAGCCCGTGCCGAACTACAGCTGGACGGTGCGCGACGACGGCGCGCTGGTGGTGAAGACCACGGGCAAGCCCTCGCAGGTGCTGCTGTGGCAGGGGACCAACCCAGAGGCGCGCGACTTCCGCGTGGATTCGATCGGCAAGGCGTTCACCTCGACACCGCTGACGGCGGGCCCGGACGGCGCCTATGTCGGCAACGTGCCCAAGCCGGCGAGCGGCTATACCGCCTATTTCGTGGAGCTGACCTATCCGACGGGCGGGAAATATCCGTTCAAGTTCACCACCGAGGTCTATGTGAAACCCGACACGCTGCCCTACAAATGGGAGGATGCGCGGCCGATCACGGCGCCCGATACGTCGAAATAGCGGCGCGGCGAAGCAGGCAGGCGCTGGCGCGTGCAGGGGACAGGCGATGACGCCGCATCAGCAGGCGGAACAGGAGCTGACGGCGTTCGGGCTCGGCCTGCCGGAGACCGACATGGCGCCGGGCTGGGGCGTCACGCGCTACATGCGCGTGGCGGGCAAGGGCTTCTGCGTGTTCGGCGCGAAGGACGAGCCGGAGGACGCGCTGACCCTCATCGTCAAGCTGCCCGTTGCCGCAGAGATGGTCTCGCAGCTCTATTTTGTGCGCGAGGCGAAGGGCTGGCAGAAGCAGCACGACTGGGTGACGGCGCATTTCGGACCGGACGACGACATCCTCGCCGAGCTCGACACGCTGAAGGCCTGGATGAAGCAGAGCTACATCGCCATGGCGCCCAAGCGGCTGGGCAAGCTGATCGCGCCGTGAGGGGCGGGGACTACGCCGCCTCTCTCGGGCGCGGGCCGACATAGACCGAGGCGGGGCGGACGAGGCGGCCGGTGGCGAGCTGTTCGCGGGCGTGGGCGATCCAGCCGAGAACGCGGCCGCAGGCGAAGAGGCAGGTGAAGCTGCCGCGCGGGATGGCGAGCGCCTCGAGCAACAGGGCGGTGTAGTACTCGACATTGGTTTCGAGCTTGCGGCTAGGCTTGTTGGCGGCGAGGCGCGCGAGGATCACTGTCTCGATCGATTGGGCGAGCGCGAGGCGGCCGGACGTGGCGGGGAGGCTGGAGACGGCGCGGCGCAGCACGTCGGCGCGTGGGTCGCGGATGCGGTAGACACGGTGGCCGAAGCCCATCAGCCGGTCGCCGCGGTCCAGCGCCGCTGTGATCCAGGCTTCGGCGTTGGCGGGCGAGCCGATGGCGTCGAGCATATCGAGCGCCGGGCCGGGCGCGCCGCCATGCAGCGGGCCCTTGAGGGCGCTGAGCGCGGCGATGACCGCCGAGCCGAGACCGGCGCGCGTGGAGGCGACGGCGCGGGCGACAAAGGTCGAGGCGTTGAGGCCGTGGTCGCACGTGGTGACCATGTAGGCGTCAAGCGCGGCGGCTTCTGCGGGCGCGGGATCGGCGCCGCGCATCATGCGAAGGAGGTCGTGCGCGTGGCCGAGCGCGGGATTGGGCGCGACGGCGGGATGGCCCGCGCGCAGGCGGGCGATGGCGGCGGTGGCGACGGCGGTCGTGGCGGCGAGGTCGATGGCGGTTGCAAGATCGTCGCCATCCGGGGACATGGCCAGCGCGGCGCGGACGCCCTCGACATCGCCCAGCCGGGCAAGGTCGGGCAGGTGAGCCTCAAGGCGCTTGAAGGCGGCGGCGCGGGCGGCGCCGAGATCGCGGGCGAGGGTTTCAGCGTCGGGCTCTGGCGTGAAGAAGCCGGACCAGAGAAGGGCGGCGGCCTGCTCGTAGGTGTAGCGGGCGGCGAGGTCGCCGACATCGTGACCGCGGATGATCAGGCGGCCGTTGGCGCCGTCGACATCGGAGAGAACGGTCTCGGCGGCGACCACTTTCTCAAGGCCCGCATCCACGCCTTTATCCACGCTGGCGACTGTTCCTGCACTCATGGCCTGCTCCTCACATTGACGGGAAAGAGATGGCGGTTCAGGCTGGTATTGGTCAAGATTGATCAATTCAATCAACATAACGGGCGGCGCGGCCCGGAACGGAGGCGTGAGTGCTCAAGAACCGGCATGTGATGACGGCCTCGGACATCGCCGCGCGCCTGCAGACGTTTTCGCATCCGTGGAACGGCAAGTCGGAAATGCGCGGCGTGCAGATGGCGCCGGTGCTGGGCCTGACGCGGCTTGGCGTCAACTTCATCCGCATCGCGCCAGGCAAGGAAGCCTATGTGAGCCACGCCCACCAGCGCGAGGAGGAGTGGGTCTATATTCTCGAAGGTGAAGCGATTGCCGTGATCGACGACGAGGAGGTGCGCGTCGAGCCGGGCGACTTCATCGCCTATCCCGCGCCGCAGCCGGTGCATCACCTGAAGAATGCGGGGCGCACGGATCTCGTCTGCCTGATGGGCGGCGAACAACTTCTCGTGGATGTGATCGATTTCCCGACGCAGAAGAAGCGCATGGTCTGGGTGGATGGACGGGCGACCGCCTACCCGCTGGCCTCAGGCGAAGACCCGTTTGCGCCGAAACCGCCCAAGCCGCCAAGGCCGCCACGAAAATCCGCGAAGGCGTCCGCGAAACCGGCGCGCAAGAAATGACACCCGGCGCCGACTGGATTCCGGTGGAGGATGCACTGGCGGCGCTGAACGTGCGGCGCCAGACGCTCTACGCCTATGTCAGCCGCGGCCTGATCCGCGCGCATCCGGACGACGACGATCCGCGACGCAGCCTTTATTCAGGACACGATATTCGCGGTCTCTCAGGTCGTCGGCGCGGCGCGCGCAAGCGGGCGGAAGTGGCGGCGGGCGCCATCGCCTGGGGCGAGCCGGTTCTCGAAAGCGCGATCTCCACTGTGCGCGACGGCGAACTGATCCTGCGCGGCCGGTCGATCGATACGCTGGCGGCGAAGGCGACGCTGGAGGATGTGGCGGAGCTGCTGTGGGGCGGCGTGGCTGAGACACCGGCCGCGCGCACGGATGTGGCGGTGAAGGGCGCAAGCGCCAAGGCGCGGGCGTTCGCCTATCTCGCGGCGCGGGCGGGCGAGGATGCGCCGAGCCTTGGCCGCTCTCCGGCGGCGTTGCGAACCGAAGCCTGGGGGCTGTTGTCGGGGTTCGCGGATGCGCTGACGGGCGAGAAGCGGGCTGGGCTGCTTCACCTGCGCGTGGCGAAGGCCTGGAAGCTGGATGCGCGGCGCGCGGACCTGGTGCGGCGCGTGCTGGTGCTGCAGAGCGACCATGAGCTGAACGCCTCGACATTCGCCGTGCGGATTGCGGCCTCAACTGGCGCGTCGCTTGCCGGATGCGCGTTGGCGGGACTGGCGACGCTGTCGGGTCCGCTGCATGGCGAGGCGCCGGCGCGGTCGCTGGCGCAACTGGATGTGCTGCTGGCGGCGCCGGATGCGGCGGCGCAGGCGCGCGAGATGCTGGCGCGCGGTGAGCGGTTCGCGGGCTTCCGTCATCCGCTCTATCCCGATGGCGATGTGCGCGCGCGCAATCTCCTGAAAGCGATGAAGCCGAAGGGCGCGCTGGCGCGTGCGCTGAAGGCGATGGAGCAGGCGACGGGCGATGCGCCCAACTGCGATGCGGCGCTGGCGGCGCTGACCCGCGATCTCGGCCTCGCGGACGATGCGCCCTATGTGCTGTTCGCACTCTCGCGCATGACCGGCTGGCTGGCCCACGCAATGGAACAGCGCGAGACCGGACGGCTTATAAGGCCGCGCGCGAAGTATGTGGGAGCGTGACGGTCGGCACTGGGCCCCGGCCTTCGCCGGGGACGCGGCCTGAAAATCCAGTTATAGCCTCACGTACAAAGTTTGGGGATGTGAAGGCATGAGACTCTGGATCGCGATGTTCGGTGCGTTTGTGGTTTCAGGCGCGGCGTACGCCGACGATCACGCTCGCAAACCGGGCTGGGCTGAAATCGAGGCGGCGGCCAAAGCCTGTTCCGTAAAGATTGTCAGGCAGACGCTACCATCTGGGCTGGCGGCCATCGGACACGGCCCGGTCTACAGGCTGGATGACGCCTCCACCCGCGCGCAGCGGTATTGTTTTTATCAGCGGATGAACATGAGCACTGTGGAACGGCTGCTTCGCGAGCAAGAATTTGCGAAAAGCGGGTCGGCGGTGGAATGAAGGGCTGCGATCAAGATGCCGTGTGTCTGCGAAGGCCGGGGTCCAGCTAGAGCCAGCGGCGGACCTTGGCGGAATAGGCCGAGTAGGTTTCGCCGAAGGCTTCGGTGAGCTGCTGCTCCTCGTAGGGAACGACGACCCTGTCGAGCACCATGACGGGAAAGACGATCAGCAGGAGCGGCCAGAGCGAGCCGTAAGCCAGGACGCCGCCGAGGTAGATCAGGATCAGCGCGAGATACATGGGATTGCGGCTGAACCGGTAGGCGCCGGAGGCCACGAATGCTGACGGCTTGCCGAAGGGGTTCAGCGTTGTCCGTCGCGAAAGAAGCATGGCCACCAGCACAACGGAAAACACGAAGGCCACGCCGAGGACGAGAAACCCTTCGATCTCGCCGCTGGTCCAGCGCGGCGGCGCGCCGGCCAGCCACTGGATCAGCGCCCCCGCCGCAAACGTCAGAGCGAACAGGATGGGCGGCGGCATCATCAATGGAAGCGGCGGCTTGCGCATGAGGGGCTCCCTTCAACGCATGATCCCAGCTACCGAATAGGCTTGAGCGCCGCAAGACGGGCGCGGTCTCCCTGCGTTGCAAATTGATGTTGGGAGAGGCCGATTCCGCTGCGGGAGGGGCAGATTCAATCTAGCTGGCGGATGAGTCTGGGCCCCGGCCTTCGCCGGGGACACGGTCTTGATGTTTGTTGAACCCTCTCCACCGCATCCCCGGCGAAGGCCGGGGTCCAGGGCTCTCCTTCAGACCGCGACGGCTTCTGATGATCTCGACGCGCACCGGTTCAGCACGGCGATGTAGCCCTTGGTCACCGACATCTTTTCGATGTGGCCTTTGCGTTTCAGCCCGTTGTGGACGGCCTCAAGGCGGTAGCAGGGCACGTACATGAACATGTGGTGCTCGCAGTGATAGTGCACCCAGAAGGGCGCGATCAGCAGGCGCTCGATCGGGTTGGCGAGCGTGGTGCGGGCGTGGCTGAACGGGTTATCGGCGGTGACGTTCTCGACCATCGCGTGTTCGGCCATCGAGCGCACGCGCGTGACCAGCGGGAACCAG
Source organism: Alphaproteobacteria bacterium (assembly GCA_016125405.1). Lineage (GTDB taxonomy): Bacteria > Pseudomonadota > Alphaproteobacteria > Caulobacterales > Hyphomonadaceae > UBA7672. Next base: position 19,645 of record WGLW01000004.1, read on the forward strand.
GTCGCCATCGGAACCAGCCAAAGGGCGAACCAGACCCACCAGTAGCCGAACGCCGCAAGCAGCGCGAAGGCGGCGGCGTTGACGATCCAGAAACGGCGGCCGGGGTGATCCACGACGCGGGATTTCTTCGGCGGCTTGCGCGCGAGCACGCGTTTCAGCGTCGGCTGGACGCGTTGCTTGAAGAAGGTCTGGCCGGTGAGGTCGCGAATGAACTTGCGGGTGAGCGAGCCGCGCGTGACGGGGAAGGGTTTCGACAGAACGAGGTCGGGGTCTTCCGGCTGCTCGGTGAACTTGTGGTGAGTGAGGTGATAGGGGCGATATCGTTTGAGGCTGTTGCCGATGGGCGCGCCGCAGAACCACTCGGCCATCCAGTCGTTGAGTTTCGCATTGGGATGCAGGCCGCCGTGCGCCGCATCGTGCTCCAGCACGGCGAGGCCGAGCTGGCGGGCGCCGATCAGCATCACGGCGAGGATATAGGTCAGCGGGTTCGGGAAGATCACGAACAGCGCGCCGGCGCCGATGATGACCGCCCATGCATAGGCGATCAGCGCAGGGCCCCGCCATTGCGACGGCGCCGTCAGGCGCGCCCATTCCTCCGGCGCGAAGATGGTCTTGGGATCAATGCGGGAAACAGCAGCCATGGCGGGATTATAGCAGGCTCGCAGGTTTCCGCGAGCGTGACGTAGGGACGCCCGGCCTGACCCGGCGCCTACCCCATTGATTTCCAATTGCCTGAGGCGGTGCGATCGGCCAAACCGGCGCGCGGACAAAGTCGCCCCCGCGTATCACCGGATCTGTAAAGACGCCCATGATCGATGCGCGGACCCTCCTGCTGACGACGCTTGCGATGGTGGCGTTCGCCGCCAACTCGCTGTTGTGCCGGCTGGCGCTGGCGCCGGGCTCGATCGATCCGGCGAGCTTCATGACGCTTCGAATCCTGTCCGGCGCCTTTGTGCTGGGGCTGATCGTTCTCTCGCGGCGGCGCAGGTCGTGCACCGGCGGCGGCTGGCGCAGCGCGCTGATGCTGTTTGGCTATGTCGCCTTCTTTTCCTTCGCCTACCGGTCGCTGGGGGCTGGGACCGGCGCGCTGATCCTGTTCGGCGCCGTGCAGCTGACCATGTTCGCGGCGGCCCTGAGGGCGGGCGAGCGGTTTGCGCCGCCGGGGTGGCTGGGGCTCGGGCTTGCCGTGGCGGGGCTGGTCTATCTGGTCCTGCCGGGCGTGAAGGCGCCGGACCTGGCGGGCGCCGGCATGATGGCGCTCGCAGGCGTTGCGTGGGGACTTTATTCGCTGTCCGGACGGGGCGCCGCCGATCCCCTTGGCGCGACGGCGCGAAACTTTCTCTACGCCGCGCCGCTGGTTGCGATCGTGAGCCTGGTTTTCCTGAAGGACTTTCATGTGTCGCCCTGGGGCGCCGCGCTGGCCGTCATGTCCGGCGCGGTCACATCGGGGTGCGGATATGTTGTGTGGTATGCGGCCTTGCCGCGGCTGAGCGCGACGCAGGCGGCGATCGTTCAGCTCACGGTTCCGGCGATCGCCTCGTTCGGCGGCGTCGTGTTCCTGTCGGAAAACCTGACCTTGCGGCTGGTTCTGGCGTCGGCGGCGACGCTGGGCGGCGTCGCCATCGTGCTGTTACAGCGCGCCGGAAAGCGGGCAAAGGCCTGACGCGATCACGCAACTGCGATTCCGGACGCGGAAGGCGCGGCGGCTTTGGGGGGTGGCGGCGGCGCGCTGGCGGCGTACTGTGGCGGCGAGTCAAAGTTACGGGAGCCAGGTGCATGAAACGGACACACGTCATCCTGATGTCGGCGGCGGCCGCTCTGGCGCTGGCGGCATGCGCCAAGGAGACGCCGGTGAAGGACGGCCAATCCGGCATTGCGCCGCCTGCAGCGACAGCGGATGCGGCGCCCGCGATCACGATGCCCGCGATCAATCCCGCCGATGGCGATGGCGGCATGCCGGACTTCTACACGACCGCGCCTACCTCGATGACCGAACTGGCCAAGCCCGGCCTGATGCTGCGCACCGAGGCGCTGCCGGATGAAGATTCGCTCGCCAGCGCCGGCAGCGCGCAGCGCATCATCTATTCATCGACGAACGGGCTGGATGGGAAGACGCCGATCATGGTGTCGGGCGCCGTGTTTCTGCCGAAGGGCCAGAAGCCCGCAGACGGCTGGCCGGTGATCGCCTGGGCGCACGGAACCGTCGGCGTCGCGGATATCTGCGCGCCGTCCTACAATCCGCGTTCGGATCGCGATGCAAAATACCTCAACCACTGGCTCGACCAGGGCTATGCGGTGGTGGCCTCGGACTATCAGGGGCTCGGCGTGCCCGGCGGGCATCCCTATCTGGCGACGCGGCCCGAGGCCTATTCGGTGCTGGACGCGGTGCGCGCGGCGGAGGGATTCTCCAAGTACGGCCTGTCGAAAAAGGTCGTGCTGGTGGGGCAGAGCCAGGGCGGCGGCGCGGCCTTCGCCACGGCGACGGAAGCGGCGGCCTACGCGCCCGAACTCGACATTCGCGGCACGGTGGCGACGGGCACGCCCTATTTCACCGCCGATCAGGCGCCGGTGGTGCGCGATCCCAACGCGGTCGAGGGCGTGTTCGCCTATACGCTCTACATCATGCATCTGGCGGCGCAGGCCGATCCGTCGTTCAAGCCGGACGACATCCTGACCGACGCCGCCAAGCCGACCTTTGAACTCACGCGCACGGCCTGCCTTGGCGCGGTGGAGCACAGCATTATCGACAGCAGCCTGTCGCAGGCGGCGGCCTTCGAAACCGATCCGACGGAAGTGATGTCGAAATTCTACAAGCTGATGGCGTATTCGAACCTCAAGCCGAAAGGCCCGGTCTTCATGGGTACGGGCGGCAAGGACCATGACGTTCCGCCCGCTGGGCAGGAGCGCCTGTTCCAGGACGCCTGCAAGGCCGGAGCGGTGATCGACCATCACGTCTACGCCGATCTCGACCATTCCGGCACGGTCAACGGATCGCTGCCGGATTCGACCCCGTTCGTGGAGCGGGCCTTCGCTGGCGAGCCGATCGTGGGGAACTGTCCGAAATAGCTTTGCCCTGGAGTCCAGCACATGAACCGCATCGTGCTTGCCGCCTGCGCCTGCCTTGCCGTGGGCGCAGCCTATGCTGATCCGAAACCGGCGCAGGATTACAGCGGACTTCCGGCTGACCTTGCCGCGAGCGCCAGGGCGTTCGATGAAGCGCAGGTGGCCAGCGATGGCGCGGCGCTGAAGGCTCTTCTGGCGGACGACTACGTGCTGGTCGGCGGCGCCGGAAATGTCGAGACCAGGGCCGGGTTCATTGCGGACTACACCGATCCGGATGTCCGGTTTCAGCCGTTTCAGGTTGTTGAGCAGGTGAAGACCGTGTGGTCGGACGGCGCGGTGCTGGGCGGCAAGGTCACAATCCGGCTGACGGACCATGGAAAGCCGGCCGAAACGACCTTCCGGTTCGCCGACGTCTGGGCCAAACGGCATGGCAAATGGCAGATCGTTTATACCGGCGTGACGCGGTTGCCGGCCTCCTGACAGCCAATTCCGGGCGCCGCGACATTTTTTCCGCCGGGCGGTATCGGCGGGGAGGACTGATTTGCGGGGCTATGGGCAAGGCGCAAGGCTTGCGCTATGCGACGGGCCTGCGGACGGGAGTCGGGACGGCGACGAGGAAGTAGTCTGGAATGGCGCGTACACTTCAATTGTTCCTGTCGAGGAGCTCGGCCCCCAAGGAACTCTCCACCCTGATCATGGCGGTTGCCGGCGCCTGCAAGGACATCGGCGCGCTGGTGGCGCGCGGCGCCCTGGCGAACGTGCTGGGCTCGGCCGAAACCGACAACATCCAGGGCGAGGAGCAGCAGAAGCTCGACGTCCGGTCGAATGACGTGATCCTCAAGGCGGCGGAAGCCTGCGGCGTGCTGGCGGGAGCAGCCTCCGAGGAAGAGGAAAACCCTGTCCCGCTCAAGGCCGGCGCGCCCTACCTGCTGTTGTTCGATCCGCTCGACGGGTCCAGCAATATCGATGTCAACGTGTCGATCGGAACGATCTTTTCCGTCCTGCCGGCGAAGCCGGGCGAGGGCGTGGAGCCGTTCCTTCAGAGCGGCCGCAACCAGGTGGCGGCGGGCTATGCCGTCTATGGGCCGCAGATCACGCTGGTGCTGACGCTGGGCGAAGGCGTTTCGGCCTTCACGCTCGACCCGCGCTCGGATGAATGGCTGCAGACCGCCGGGCCGCTCGCCGTGCCGGAGATGACGCGGGAGTTTTCCATCAACATGTCGAACATGCGCCACTGGGCCGATCCGGTGCGCAGCTATGTCGATGAATGCCTCGCCGGGAAAACCGGTCCGCGCGCCAAGGATTTCAACATGCGCTGGATCGCCTCAATGGTCGCGGACGTGCATCGCATCCTGACGCGGGGCGGCGTGTTCCTCTACCCGTGGGACAAGCGCGAGCCGCACAAGCCTGGCAAGCTGCGCCTGATGTACGAGGCCAACCCGATGACGCTGCTGGTCGAGCAGGCGGGTGGGCGCGGCATCGACGGCAACCAGAACATTCTCGACATCCAGCCGACCTCCCTTCACCAGCGCGTTTCGGTAATGCTGGGATCGAAGGAAGAGATCGACATGCTCGAGGCGAAGCACGCCTGATCGGCGCCTGAGTATATCCGGGGGACGCGCCTCACCATCATGGCCGGCATTGTCCTTTCGCTCATTCCAGTTTTTGCGCTGATCGCGCTGGGCGTCTTCCTGAGGCGCCTTGAGCTGCTGGCGCGCGAGGGATGGGCGGCGCTGGAGCGGCTGACCTATTTCGTGCTGTTTCCACCGGTACTGTTCATGAGCGTCGCGGGCGGATCGTTCGGCGGCGGCGAGGCGCTGCGGCTGGGCCTGGCGCTCGGCTGCGCCGTGATCGCCCTCTCGGCGCTGATGATCCTGGTGCGGCCGTTGTTGCCGATTTCCGGGGCGCAGTTTTCCAGCGTCTTCCAGGCGGGCATCCGCTGGAACAGCTATGTGGCGCTTGGCGTCATCTCCGGACTGCACGGCAAGGAAGGCATCGCGCTTTCCGCCGTGGCGTTCGCGGTCATGGTGCCACTCAACAACCTCTTCAGTGTGCTGGTGCTGAGCCGGTACGCCAGCCACACGCCGGCGCCGATGTCGCGGGTTGTGCGTACGGTGGCGACCAACCCGCTGATCATCGCGACGCTGCTGGGCGGTCTTGTGGCCGCGAGCGGGGTGCAGTTGCCGAAGCCGGCGGCGGATACCCTGACGCTGCTGGGGCAGGCGACGGTCTCGATCGGGTTGCTGTGCGTCGGCGCGGCTCTGGACTTCGGATCGATGCGCTCGGCCCGGGTGGCGATGACGGTGGGGGCGCTGTTCCGGGTTGTGGTGATGCCAGCGATTGCGCTGGGGCTGTGTCTGCTTCTGGGCGTCGGGCCGCTGGGCCTGTCGATCGCGATGATCTGCGTGTCCTCGCCGGTGGCGACCTCGGCCTACATTCTTGCGCGGCAGCTCGGCGGAGATGCGACCCTGATGGCCAACCTGACGACGCTGACCACCCTGCTGAGCCTTTTGATGATGCCGGCCGCGATCCTTGTCGCGCACGCCGTGAGCTGACGCGCCTCAGGGCAGCGGCGGCGCCTTGAGACGCTTCACCAGGTCCTGCCGCGTCTTCCAGGGCTTCCAGGTTGAATGCAAGCGGGAGAGCCAGTGCGAATTCACCGCCATGTGGCGCCGGCCAAGATCGCGTGGCGAAGGCAGTATCCTGCGTCCAAGAATGTCTATGGCGTGGTCGATTTCCTCGCGCGAAGCGAACTGGAGCGTGCGCCCGCGGTGTTCGACCAGCCAGACCGGATAGCCCTTGCCGGGAACGGGAGGGGGCATCGGCGGATCAAAGACCGTCGCGCGGTAGTACGGGCCATCAACGCCGGCGTGCACCCAGGGCGTCAGCGGCGAGACAGGCCGCTCGGGCTGGTAATCGAGGCGTACGCGCATGGGACGACTTGCCCGCAGGCGCGCGGGAGGGTCAAGCCGCTGCTGCGTTCTCCTGGTCTTCGGGCGCGGGCTTGATGGGGACGGCTTCGGGAATGACGGGTGTTTCTGTTTCTTCGTCGTCGTCGGTTGCAGGTTTCCGGTGACCGAACAGGCCGCGAATGCCGCGTTCGTGGCTGCGCTCGATCGCGCCGCCGATCAGGGCGCCGACGGGACGCATCACGGGCGTGTGGTCGCAGACGACCTTGAGCATGATGAGCAGCGGCAGCGAAACGATGCCGCCGACCGGCCCCCAGATCCACGTCCAGAAACTGACCGCGAGCATGATGGCGAGCGGGTTCAGCGTCATGCGGCGGCTCATCACCAGCGGCGTCACCAGATTGGATTCGATGGTGTTGACGGCGAAATAGGCGAGGATGGGAAAGGACGCCTGCAACAGCGTGTCGTAGGTCGCAAGGCCGGCAAGGCCCATCAGTCCGACGGTGACGGCGGGTCCGAGATAGGGAACGAAGTTGAGGATCGCCGCAATGCCGCCCCACATGGCCGGTTCGGGCAGTTTCAGTTGCCAGCAGGCAAGTCCGACGGCGACCCCGACGCCGATATTGATAAGCGAGAAGGTCGCTATGTATTCCGAGACGCGCTTTTCCACGTCCCGGAAGGCGCGCGCCGCCCTTACGCGGTGCTGGAGCTTGGGCTGGAAGGCGATCAGCTTCAGCCGGAAGTCTTCGCGCGTGGCCAGGAAGAAGTAGGTCAGCACCAGCACGAACGCCCCCTGGATGGCGATCACCTGCGCCGAGGCGATGAGCGATTCCGTGAGTTCCGGACCCTGGACCACCACCGTGCGCGCCTTGGGTGTGGTTGGCGCCAGCGACAGGCCGTCGACCTCGTGAGAGATGTTGCTGACGGTCTTCAAGGGCTCCTGGAACTTGTGAATCTGTGCTTCCGCCTTCTTTAGCGTCTTCGGCGCGTCGTCGAGCCAGTGAGCGGCCGGGGCGGCGATGAAGGAAAAGCCGGCATAGGCGACGCCGCTGGCGATGATCAGGGCGAGCAGGGCCGCAAGCGGGGTCGGGATTTTCATCCACTCCAGCCGTCCGCAAAGGGGGGCCAGGACCACGGCGAACACAAAGGCGGCCGCGATCGGCAGCATGTAGGCGCGGGCGACATAGAGAAGGACGCCGATGGCGACGACGCTGAGAACCGTTAGACAGGCGGCCGTGACGATCTGGGGATTGCGCTCAACCGCAATGAAGGCGTTGCCGGAAACTGGAGCCGCCTGACCAAGCCTGCGCCGGATACGCTTCACCATCACGGCTCTCCCCTTCGCCGCGGCGGGGCGCGCGGCCAGGACAGAACGTGCCGGGAGAGGAGCCGGTTCCGGTCAGGGCTGCCTGGCGGGTTTCCGGTAGACCGCGACGGGCGGCGGGTTGGCGCGCCGCTCTTCCATTTCGCTCGCGATACGGTTGAAAACCTCGGCCGCTGCACGGGCCGCGTGGGGCGTAAAGACGCCATCGATCCCGACGGGCGCTCCGCCGTGTTCGAGCGGGCTTTCCATCACGAAGCGGATAATGGCGACATCTCCCTGGATCTCGCCAATCGGCATTGCGTTGCAGAAGAAATGCTGGGTCAAGACGGTTAGCCCTTGCATTACGCTCGGCCCCTCAGCCACAGCGATTCGTAGGGTGATTCTCGCGATGTCGAGAGGACAATTTTCTGTTCCCGGCCATCCGCAGAGAAACCGCTGAACGCGGCGTCGATCATACTATATGTTCAGTATCGGTTCAGGTCGGGAGCGGGACACTGTTCGGCCGTATTTACGGCGCTCCCGATGGAGAGGCCCCATGAAGTATTTGATTGCAGCTTGTTCCGCCGCCCTGATGCTCGCCGCCTGCCAGTCCAGCGACATGCACAAGGACAAGATGGCGATGAAGAAACCCGATCCGCGACAGGGAAAGGAAGTCACGCAGGTCTGCTTCAACAGCCAGATCCGCAACTGGCGCGCCAACGACAGCCACTCGGTGATCATCGAGAAAAGCTTCAAGGACGAATACAAGCTCGACCTTGTCGGCGCCTGCAATCCGCAGGATGCCTTCATGTCGATCGGGCTGATCTCGCGCGTGGGCGGCGGCAGCTGCCTGTCGTCCGGCGACAAGCTTGTGACGGATGAGCGGGTGGGCAATATGGGCCCGTGCACGATCAACCGCATCTATGAATGGCACAAGGATGCGGGCAAGCCGGAAGCGGGAAAAGCCAGCTGATAGGAAAGCCAGCTGATGGGAACGAGGTGAACAGAAAAGCCGGGGAGGGCTCTCCCCGGCTTTTTGTTGTCGGGCGCGCTGGGCGGCGCGGGGCTGCACTCCCGCACCGTCCGCGACGCTGACGCTACGGGCTACTGCCAGTAGCGGGGGGCGTTGTAATAGTCGTAGACCTTGTCGCGCAGCGCCTCGCCGTCGTTCTTGGTCAGCTCATCGATGCCTTCGGCCGGACCGGCCTTGAGCTGGTCCTTTGAATAGCCGACCACATATCCATCGCGGCCTTTCTGGTAATCGAGAGACGACCAGGGCAGCGGATGGTATTTCTCGTTCATTCCCAGAAAGCCGCCGAAGCCGACAACAGCGAACATGATGTTGTTGCTGGTCTTGTCGAGCACGACATCCTCGATCTTGCCGATCTTGTCGCCGCCCGGGTTGTACACGTCGGTGCCAATTACCTTGGTGGCGCGGATGGCCTCGGTGTGGCCGGATGCTGTAGGCATGGGGCATTCCTTCCTTCTTGTGAGTGTGACGCTTCAGGAACGCACGGAAAGAAACCGGGTTGCGAATGGTAAAAACTTTCGAGGCAGCAGGCGTTCAACGTGCCGCAGGTTAATCCGTCGTCCGTCATGCAATCCGTTGTGCGCCTGGTGCGCGCCGAGGCTGCGATGGCGACGGCCATCGCGGTTGCGGTAGGCGCGTCGCTGGTCTTTCTCGATGTCGCCGATGACAGCGCCGAGCCGGACGGGCGCGCATTCGACATGGCCCTTCTGAAATGGCTGCATCCCGGACCCGATCATGCCGAACCCCTCGGACCGCAGTGGTTCGACCACGCGGTGCGGGACATTACTTCGCTTGGCAGCCTGGCCGTTCTGGTGACGTTGTCGCTGGTCGTGCTGGGTTACCTGCTCCTGCAGCGCAAGAGGCTGGAGGCCGTTTCGCTGGTTGTCGCCCTCGGCGGCGGTCTTGGGCTCAGCGAAACGCTCAAGCGGTTGTTCGATCGCTCACGTCCGCCGCTGGAATGGCACGCGGCCGAAACCCTGAATGCGAGCTTTCCAAGCGGACACGCGCTGCTCTCGACTGTGTTCTTCCTGACATTGGGCGTGATGCTCGCGCGGGCGACGCCAAAGGCCCGTTTGCGAGCCTACGTCATGGCGGTGGCGATCCTGCTCGCCTTCCTGGTTGGGGCGAGCCGCATCTATCTTGGCGTTCACTGGGCCAGCGACGTGTTCGCGGGCTGGAGTCTCGGCGCAGCCTGGGCAATGACGTGCTGGCTGGCCGAACAGGCCATTGCCCGGGGTCTGATGTCAGGACGGCGATCCGGCTCGTCGGGGGACAAGGCGTCTTAACCAACAAAAAGGCCCGGGTATTGTATGGCGCGGCGTTTGCAGCCGAAGAAACCAGAAGCGGGGACGCCGGCCATCCGGCGGCTCCGCCAAGCAGGGCACGTTCCGACGCCATGAATTCCGTTGCGGCACGCAATCCGGAGACGACTGAGCCGGTTCCGGCGCAGATGGTCGACGTCTGCGTCTGCACATTCCGGCGACCTTCGGTAACTGCGACGCTCGAGTCCCTTGCGCGCCAGCGCATGCAGCCGGGCTGGCAGGTGCGTGTCATCGTGGCCGACAATGACGACCAGCCGACGGCGCGCGATCGTGTCGAGCGCGCGTTCGAGGATTTCGGCATAGACGGCGTCTACCTTCATGCGCCGGCGCGAAACATTTCAGTCGCCCGCAACGCCTGCCTCGATGCGGTTAACGCGCCGCTGGCGGCCTTTCTCGACGACGACGAGATTGCCCGGCCGGACTGGCTGCCGACGCTGGTGGCGCGGATGGCGGACGGGGACGCCGACATTGTGTTCGGCCGCGTCGCCGCGACTTACGATCCCGCCGCGCCGCGCTGGCTGGCCGCCGCCGATCTTCACTCCACCGAGGCGGTCTTCAGGAACGGCAGGATCGACGGCGGATATACCTGCAACGTCCTGTTCCGCTCGGCCGCCCTGGCCGGGCGCCGGTTCGATCCGGCCCTTGGCCGGTCCGGCGGCGAGGACACGGTGTTTTTCAGCAAAATGTACATGGATGGCTCAAAGGCCGCGTATGCGCCCGAAGCGGTGGTCGAGGAGCCTGTGCCGGAGGGGCGCAGCTCCCTGCGGTGGCTGATGCGGCGGGCGTTCCGGTCCGGTCAGACCTGGGCGGGCGTCCAGACCCTGCAGGGCGGGAGCCGCGTTTCGCTGGCTGCAAGCGGCGGCCTCAAGGCCGCCTATTGCGCCGCGATGGCGTTGATGCGCTTCTATTCTCCAGCCGCGTGGCGCAAGTCGGCCGTGCGCGGCGCACTCCATCTGGGCGTGGCGGCGGCGGCCCTGGGCCGTGCGCCCCTGCAGATTTACTGATGCCGGATATCAAGGATCCAGTCGGTCGGCCTGACGGCGATGCGAGAGCGGTTATGACGGACGCGATTCCCGCAAACGATGTTGTGACGCGAACCCGCAAGGCGCCGGGACCGAACGGCAAACCGTCCGGCGGAACGCATACGGGCATGGCGGGCAGGGTGCTGCTCTGGGCCGGCGTGCTCACGGCGGGAATCCTGACCCTTGCGCCGGTCGCCAACTTCATTTCATCGCAAATCAGCGACACGTCGCTCGCCCAGGCCAGCGACGAAACGATCCGCGAGAAACTGGCGGAGCGCCCGCCGAAATCGGCGCCGGCCGATTATTACGAAACGCTTGGCGAACTGGCGCTGCAGATCAAGCCGCAGCAGCGGGAAGCGTCCCTTCGCCTGATGAAGCAGGCGGTAGCGGTTGATCCATCCCGTGCGTTCGCGTGGTCCAACATCGCCTGGCTCGAAACCGAGGCCGCCGGCCGGGCCACGCCGGACGCAGCAAAGGCGCTGACCGCGTCGATGGACGCCTGTCCGCTCTGCGACCTGGGGCTTGTCCGGTGGCGGTTCAGCTTCGTCCTGGCTCACTGGAACGAGATGCCGGAGAGCGTGCGGCGCGCGGCGTTCGACCAGGCGGACATCCTGCGGTGGCGCGGCGACAACACCGAGTTTCTCGCGGCCATGCGTGTGAAGGCCACGGCGGCGGGCATTCCATATGACACCTACCGGAACAGCGTGAAGACGCCGGTCCGGACCCCGGACCTCGGTCCGGCGCCGGCCGCTCAGACGGGCGCTGCGCCGGAGACGGGGGCTCCGTGATGGGCGCCGCGACCGCCACCCAGCCGGCGACCCGGGCGCTGGGCGAAGACGTGCTCGTCGCCATTCCGGTTCTGAATGAAGCCGCTCACATCGAAACCTGCATCCGCTCGCTGATGAAGGCGGACAGCCGCATTTCCAGGGCGCTGTTCGTTGTCTCGGACGGCGGCAGTACGGATGACACGCGCGGCATCGTCTCGCGGCTAATGGCGGAATACGGAAACCTCAAGCTGATCAACAATCCGGGCCGGCTGCAGTCCATCGCCGTCAACCTGGCGGCGCGGGAATTTGGCGGCGACCGGCGGGTGCTGGTGCGTTGCGACGCCCATGCGATCTACCCCGAAAACTACGTTCTGGCTGTGGCGGATTCACTGCTCTCCCGCGGCGTGGCCTCGGTGACGACGCCGATGGATGCGGTGGGCGATAGCTGCTTCCAGCGCGCCAACGCCTTCATCGTGGATACGCCTCTTGGCTCCGGCGGGTCCGCGCATCGCGGCGGCAAGGTCTCGAAATTCGTCGACCACGGGCACCACGCCGGCTTCGACCTCAAATCCTTCCTCCGCATCGGCGGGTATGACGAAAGCTTCTCGCACAACGAGGACGCCGAATTCGATCGCCGCCTGGCCAAGGCGGGGGGACGCATCTTTCTCGACGCGGACATCCGCATCGCTTACCGGCCGCGCGCGAGTGTGGGCTCCCTCGCGCGCCAGTATTTCAACTACGGCAAGGGCCGGGCGCGGAACCTGATGAAGCATGGCGACCGGCCGAAGCCGCGGCAGATGATCCCGCAAGCCGTTCTGCTTGCCTGCCTGCTGGGCTTCCTGGTCGCTCCGTTCAGCCCCTGGGGGCTAGTTCTGCCGGGCGGCTATATCGCGCTGCTGGCGCTGGCGTCCGTCGCCGTCGCCGTGAAGATGAAATCGCCATGCGGGTTGCTGGCGGGACTGGCGTCGGGCGTGATGCACATGTCGTGGGCGGCGGGATACATGCGCCAGATGCTTTCGCCTCCGAGGCTCCCGCCGGAGGCGGCCGCACGGCCGGCGAGCTAGACGCCTAGAAGACCGAGCTTCGGCGCTCGCTGACCTTCGACGTCGCGCGCTCGAACATCATGTCGATCAGTTGCGACACGTTCTTGCCCGCCATGTCGACCGACGTGGCGAGATTGTTCTCGCGCATGACGCGCTTGACCTGAGACGGCTTCATCGTTGCAAAGACGGAATAGAAGCGCGATTTCGAACCGCTGGCCGCAAGCGCGTAAGGGTTGGCGACATCGGCCTTGGCTTCGTCCGCGAACACGACGTTTCCGCCCAGCGCCTTGACCAGCCGCGCGGCCAGTTTCGGATTGCTGCGAACCTCGAGGCGCAGCTCGTCAAAGAACCGGTCGAGATAGTCGGCCGGGGTCAATCGCGGATCTTCTGCCATGTCGATCCTGTCCGTTGCGCGAGAAAATCCGAGAACCGTTCCGCAAGGCGCCGGACGTCCTGTTTCACGCCGCCGTACTTGCCGCGGAACGTGTTGTAGCTGTCGTAGGCCGGGCGATCCATCGCGTTGAGCACGTGGACGGATTCCGGAATCGTCGGCCCGAACCAGCGGTCCTTGAGATAGACGTCGCGCAGGTCGGAGGCGACCTGACGGGCATAGCGCGTGTCGCGAAACCGGGTGATGAGCACGAAGTTCCGCTCGGCAAGGTCCGGCGCGACGTGGGTTCCGATCCATTCCGAGAACTGCTTGGTTCCCCATGTGGAAACGGAATCCGCGATGGTCGGCGTGATGTACACGTTGGAGAGGGCGAGCCCCGCACGCGCCAGCGGCGACAGGTGCGGCGGGCAATCGATCAGGATCACATCGTAAAGTGTTTCCAGCGGCGCGAAGGCGGTGCGGAAATAATCGGTCAGTGATTTCGCAAGGCTCGTTGGCGTGCCGGTGCGCGAATACCAGTCTTCCTCAAGACCCATTTCCCGCAACCTCAGTTGAGGATGCGACGGCAGGATCGAAATCCAGCCCCTCCGCTCGTCCTGTTCTTCCGCGACGCGCAATTCCTCCAGTGAAACGGCGTTGGGCATGATGAAGGGCGCGGCCGAAGCCGGTCGGCCGGCGACGAATTCGGCGAGCAGATGGTGCGCGCCCTTGCCCTGGTCGGACGCAGCCTGCACGCCGCGTTCGGTGAGCAGCATCTGGCTCGAGTTGGCCTGGGGATCGAGGTCGATGACCAGCACCGTCATGCCGTAGAAGTATGAGAGGCCGTCCGCGAGCATCACGGTCGTGGTCGATTTGCCGACGCCTCCCTTCAGGTTGGCGATCGCGGACATTACGGCTGGCGTCCGCCGCGTTTCGCCCGACCTCCAGTCGACCGCCATGCGCTGGACCTGTGACCCCTCACTCGCGGCCGCTGTGGCCGAAGTCAGAGTGTTCACCTGGACGCCGGATGCGGTCATACGGTCTTCATCTCCCGTGAGCTGGAACCGCGGCGACTGACAGCCACACCGCATGCCGCGCCAAGCAGGAAGGCGTATAGCCAGACCAGGCTCGGCAGGACGAGTGAATTGTCGGCAACGCCGTGCAACGTCATGAGCAATGATGCAACCAGCGCGAGGCGAATAAATGTGCGCGGCATTTTGCCTCCGCCGAAGGCGCGGAAGATTCCGACGTGAATGGCGGCGATAGCCGTCAGGATAGCGAGGGTTCCAACAGCGCCGGTCTCCACCATCCAGTGCAGGAAGACGTTCTGTGCATCGCCTGGCGCCGCGAGCACTTCCGCGTTTGACAGCGTCGCCAACCGGTCGCGCGCGATGTGCAGCGAGCCAAGACCATGACCAAAGAGCGGTCTCTCCAGCCACGCGGAAAAGTAGACCTGCAATCTCTGCAGTCGCGGCAGGATATCGGTGTGCGCGACCTGGCTCGAAACGCTTTCATCGTGAAGGAAGGACTGAACGATCCCGAAGCCGCAGAGACCGGCGGCAATCAGCGGGCTGAGGCGCGCTAGCCAGCGGACGAGCGGATTCCGGTGGTCGCGTTGCGTAATCGCCCACGTGTCCCAGCACGCCTGGAACAGCAGGACGCCTCCCGTGAGCAGGATGCCGACGCGCGATCCCGTCATCACAAGGCAGGTGAGTGAAAATCCCAGCAGCAGCATGCCGCCCAGCGCATCGCGGAACAGGCGGTCAATCATCGCCGAACGGCTCAGCGCCTCGGCGTCCATCTGCTTGACGACGTGGAGGATGCGCGCGGAGCCGATCAGGGCAAACAGTCCGAACAGGCTGGCCGCCGCTGGCGCGGAGCTAAAGCCGAATGCCAGATTGGCGGAGCCGGGCGCGCCGGACAGCGCATCGGCTATGTGCTGGAAGAAGGACCAGAGACAGAACACGAACGACGACCAGACGAGCCCGGTCCAGACGATGTCGAGCGCGCCGCGCTGCCGGGCGCATACGTAGCCGGTCGCCCAGATCGCGCCGGATGCGAACAGGATCGCAAGCGCGGGAGCGGCGCGATCGATCGGCCCGGAAAATCCGCTGGCCGCGAATATCCAGATCGCCGCGATGCCCATCGCCATGCCGAACGTCACGAAACGCGGGCCGGCGGCGAGAATGGAAAGGACCGCAGCGCCGATCAGACACGCAGAGACGAACAATGCGGAAACGGGGCTGGCGGCGCCGAACAGGAAGTGGGCCATCAGCAGACATGCGACGGCGACGAGAGGCGGCGCCCAGGCCCTCAGGGCCACGCGTCGCCGCTTTCCGGGCGCGCTTGACCGGCGGGAAAAGCCGCCTTGCATAACCGCTTCGGTCATCGTCCCTACTCCTGGGATGAAAGCATATGTTCCGGGGCGCCCATTTCCATTGCCGCCAGGTTTTCACTCCCAGCTTTCTTGGCCGCCTGTTCGTGTCCTACGTGCAGTCGTCTTAAGTTACTCAATCATCAGGCGGCATCCCGCGGTCAGGCGCGTTTGAGCCCCGTTTGTCCGTGAGCCCTGATCCGGGCCGGCTGCGCGAGCGACGCCTCGATCATCGCCAGATGGGCGCCGCGCGGGTGGACGAATGTGTCGACGGGCAGGTCGAGCAATTTGGACCGGCGCGCTGCGAGGGCGTCTCGGTTGGCCACAAGGCGCTCGATCAGGGCGGGAAGGGTGGTCGACAGATCTTCCGCTTCGGAAAAGCCGACGCCGCGTTCGTCGATCCACTTCGCGGTCTGCGTTCCGGATGGCGCAATGGGAGGAACGGCGAAGTATCCCCCTTCGTAAAGCCGGTTGGGCAGCAGCCAGACCGAGTTGTAGCCCGCCTCCATAAAATCTCCGGCCCAGACAACGTCTATGCCGGAGTAGATACGCGCGAGATCGGTGGGGAAAGTGTACCGCCCGTGAAATTCGACATTGGCCAATCCCTGAATCCGGGCATGGAAATCCGGGATTTCGGTGAGCGCCGGCTGCCCGTGCATGACGATGCGCACCTTGTCGCCGAGCTGCCGGGCGACGCCGAGCAGCAAGTCGAGGCTTCGCGAACACCTGAGAATTCCAACCCAGCCAAGACGAAGCGGTCCTGACGACGGCGCAGTCTTGCGCTGCGGTCTTGGTCCGTAATCCCCTCCGGCGGCGTGCTTGTTTTCCATCAGGATGGCGCGGTAGCGGCCCTTGTGGCGCTTCTCGAAGTAGTTTTCCAGGAAACCGGGCGAGGACACGACGACGCTGCGGCAGCGCGCCAGCAGGAACCCTTCCATGCGGCGGGTCAGGAAGCCGACAGGGTCGTTGCGGGTCAGCAGCCGGTGGATGTCGAGGCATTCGTAGATGACGGGCGTGTCCAGGCCGGTCAGTCGTTTGGCGAGAAAAGCGGTCGCCAGCATGTCGAGATTTCGCGCGACGATCACATCCGCCTCGGCGATCCGGCTGCGTTCCGCCGCCGCCCGCCGCGCCCCGGTGAAAATCGACTTCACGCGCTGGACGAGCGCGGCGTCGAAGGTTTCGCCAAGATCGATGTTCATCCAGTCGACGGCGGAGGCCTCGCCGCGCCGCTGCATGAAGCCGGTGACCGCCACGCCGTCGTCGCGGAACGCCTGAACCCGGCGGCGCACGGCGGCGTCGTTCACGTTATGCCCGAAATAGGCGACTTTCCTCATGACGTTTGCAGATGCAAGGTGGGGGCCGGGAAGGGCCTCATTGGCGCAGGGTCCGGGCTGGTGCGTGGCCGCTGGGCAACTGCATTAACTTTCACGCACGGGTTGAAGCGTTTTTGGTTTGCCTCTGCTGTGGAGTATCACACCATTCGTCAAACGCGCGTGCACGTTGTGCAGGTTACGGTCGGGGACAGCCGGAACTGCGAGGGAGACGTTGGCTTCGGCATTGCTTGCAGGCACGTGATGTCTGTGGCCGGGCCCAAAGCACCCCTGGCCGCGAGAAGGCGCCGGTTCGGCGGATAAGGGGCTTCAATTGAAGTTCGGTCTGTCTCGCATAGGTGAAGCGGGGTTTGGTTTCACGAAGGGCCTCGGCTCGGCGCTTGGCGCGGTCGGCGGAGGCATGCTGCGCGTCCTCAGGCTGGTCGAAACACCGCTGAACTTAACCAAGGTTTCCCAGGTCCCTGTTACTGTTTCGCGCGTGCCGGCGGGCAGGCGGATTTATGCTGTCGGGGATATCCATGGCCGCGCCGACCTGCTGAAGGGGTTGATCGAGGAGCTGGCGGAGGACGCCAGCCACGGAGATTACGAGGGCCGTCCGATCCTCATCTTCCTGGGCGATTACGTCGATCGCGGGTTCCAGTCGAAAGACGTGATTGACGTCCTGCTGGGCGAGTCCCTGTCGCGTTTCGAGACATATTTCCTCAAGGGCAACCACGAAGCCGCGATGATCCAGTTCCTGAGCGACCCATCGATCGGTCCTCGCTGGGCGGAATATGGCGGCGTCGAAACGCTCGTGTCCTACGGGATTCGCCCGCCGCGTGCGCGGATCAACATGGAAGAATGGACGCGCGTGTCGGAGGAGTTCCAGGCGGCCCTTCCGGCGGAGCACCGTCAATTTCTTGGTAACCTCGATCTTAGCGTGCGCATCGGGGATTATGTCTTTGTTCACGCCGGGGTTCGCCCGGGAATGCCGCTCGACCAGCAGACCGAACAGGACCTGCTCTGGATCCGCGACGACTTTCTCAACGACCGCCACTATCTCGGCGCCGTCATCGTTCACGGACATACGCCGGTGCAGCATCCCTATCGGGATGGCCGACGGATCGGGATCGATACCGGGGCCTATCTGAGCGGACGTCTGACCGCGGCCCGATTTGAGCATGAGAGCGTCGAGTTCATCATGACCGGGTCCAAAGTTGAACCTGAGACCCGGGTTCAGTGACTGACAGGAGACTGAAAATGAAGGCTTTGAAGTTCGCCATCATGGGACTCCTGGGCGTTGCCTTCGCTACAACTGCGGCGTGTGCGTCCGGGCCGGCCCCTGATCCAGCCCCGCCGGCCCAGGCCGCAGCTCCAGCTTCCGCCGCGGGCGCTTCCGATGTTCAGGAAGGTTACCGTCTCGGTGCGGGAGACAAGGTGAAGATCACCGTGTTCAACGAGCCGACGCTGACCGGAGACGTGGTCGTTGACGGGCAGGGCAACATCTCCATGCCGCTGATCGGCGAAGTGGTCGTGAAAAACCTTACGGTCCGCGAGCTCGAGCGCCTGATCGCCGCGAAACTCAAGGATGGCTGGGTCCGCGATCCGCAGGTCAGCGCCGAAATGACGAGCTACCGCCCGTATTACATTCTCGGCGAGATCACCAAGCCCGGCGAATACCCCTTCATTTCCGGTCTGACGGTCATGAAGGCCGTCGCGTCGGCGGGTGACTTCACCTATCGCGCGGACAAGAAGAAGGTCTTCATCAAGAGCATCGATAGCCCGAATGAGCGCGAAGTGCGGCTGACGCCCTCCACGCTGGTCAAACCGGGCGACACGATCCGCATTCGCGAGAGATTTTTCTAGGCGAATGTCCCGGCGCCGACACGCGTCTGGCGCCGGGCAAATTGCACCCCCCGAAGGGGAATTGCATTGACGTGTGTACGATTTCGGGCGTGTACGAATGGGGTTGGTTAAGGAATTCGGCATGGTTCGCCCGATAGCAGCGGCCCTCGCTGTTGGCGTCGCGTTCATCTCGTTGATGGCGACGGCGCAGGACGCGTCGCAGCAGCCGGCCGCGCCGAGAGATGAAGACCGCTTCGAAACGCTGGCCGGAACGCTGTCCGACGGGCTCAACTGCAACGGGGCGTCGCTTCAGGATGCGTTGGGCGACAGGGCGAGGCGCTCAGGCGAAGCGCCGGCGGATATCGGCGTCGCGCTGGCCCTGATCTCGAGTGACGCAAATATCTGTCCGCCCATACGCATGGCGGCGTCCGCCCTGAGCCAGGATATCGCCGCCAAACAGGCCGCTGCGCAGCAGACGGCAGCGCTGGCGTTGGCCGCCGCCCCGCCGCCCGCTGCATCCGACCCGCAGGCGGAGGCGTCGCTGGAGGCCGAGGTTCGCGCCGAAAGCGCCAAATTTGCCGACGACCCTCCCCCGCGCAATCTGACAAGGACTAGAATTGCAAGTCCGTGACTAACCATTCTTCATGGTTGCTCTGCTATCAGGGCGTGCGGGCAGGCTCGTTTACTATAATTCCGACCAGAATATCCCCGGCCTCTTTCTTGCTACTTCGTGCAGACGGGCCGCTGTCAAAGGTGAAGACATGAAACTGGGCATCTCGATCATCGCACTGAACGTCGCACTCGTTGGCGTTGCGGCGCCTGCGGCGTTTGCCCAGAAATGGACAGGCAAGACGGACAATCCGTTCTATCGCAGCCGCTATGTCGGCGTGACGGAACGACAGCAGCCGGCCTATGACCCGCTTCCGATGCACGTCGGGGCGTTCGACCTGCGGTCCAGCCTCGGCCTTGGCGCCGCCTATAACGACAACATCTTCGCGACCGAGAACAACACGGTTTCGGATACCATTCTCAACATCACGCCGAGGGCCGACCTGACGAGCAACTGGTCGTCCAACGCGATCGGCGCCGGCTTCATGGTCAACCGGCAGGAATACCTGGACAACGATTCCGAAAGCGTCACCGACTACAACGCTTACCTCGACGGTCGCCTCGACGTGACGCGCGCACTGAGTCTCGGCGCACGCGTGGACGGAGGAAAATACTCCGAGAGCAGGTACGCTCCCTCAGGCACCTACAACCCGACCAAGCCGGTTCGCTTTGACCAGTTTGGCGAAACCGTCAATGCCCGCTACCGCTTCAGCCGCATCCAGCTTGACGGCGACGTCGGCCAGACCCGTTACAACTACGACAACCCGCCGACGATCCTGCCTGGCAACATTCCCGGCATTCTGGATCAGGGCTATCGCGATCGCGTCGACACCAACTATCACGCGCGCGCGTCCTACGCGATTTCGCCGTCGATCGCGGTCTATCTGCAGGGCCGCTACACGGATCTCAACTACGGCAAGTCTCCGACGCGCGACTCCAACCGAACCTTCTACCAGCTCGGGACCAACTTCGAGCTGGCGGCGCCATTCCGCGGCGATATCGCCATCGGCTACGTCAAGGAAAACCAGGATCTCGCGGGCGCGCCGGACACCAGCGGCCTTTCCGTCGATGGCCGCCTGCAGTGGTTCGTTACGCAGATCACCAACATCACCTTCACCGGCGAACGCACCGTGTTCGATCCCGGGCTGCTCAACTCGAGCGTGGCGTTCAACAGCAACTTCGGCGTCCATGTGGATCACGAACTGCGCCGCAACATCATCCTGTTTGGCGATGTCGGCTACGGCCAGCTGGATTTCCAGGACATTGACCGCAAGGACAAGGTCACGACGTTCGGCGTCGGTGCGGGTTATAAAGTCAACCGTCACGCGCGGCTCGATCTGGCCTATACGCTTCGCAACCAGGATTCGACCGGCGTGGATCGCGATCGCTCGTTCGATCAGAACATCGTCAGCCTGGCTCTGAAACTCTACCCGTAAGACGTCGCAAGGCGACGCCTGCAGAAGACCGTCTGGAGTAAATGGGGTGAACAAGGTCTACTCTCTCGATGTGCCGCCGGCCTATCCGCGGGGCGCTTCGCAGGCCCACTCGTCTCTTGAAAACGAGAGCGTCGCAGCCGTGCATCGGGTTCTGCGCGCTGTTCGACGGCGCCTCAGCCTGCTTGTCGCGGTGTTTCTGTTGACCTTCGCGGCCGTGGCCGTGTTTACGTTCCAGCTGACGCCCCGTTACACCGCGACCGCGAGCGTGATTGTCGCCACGCCGAAACAGAAGGTCGTCGATATCAGCGCCGTTCTGCAGGGATTGCCTGCCGACACGGCGACGGTCGACACGGAAGCGGAAGTCCTGAAAAGCCGGTCGCTGATCGCCAAGGTCGTGAAACGCCTTGACCTGATTCACAATCCCGAATTCAACCCTGCCGTGGCCGAGCCGAGCCCGATGCAGAAGCGGATCAAGGCGATCAAGGGCTTCATCAAGAGTCTCGTGGGCATTCACAAGGCCGAAGCCAAGCCGGTTGCAAATGCAGCCGCCGAGAAGGCGACGCTTGATGGCGTGATCAATGCCGTGCTGGGACGGATCTCCATCAATCGCCGCGGGCCGACCTATGTCATCGAGATCAGCGCGACCAGCGAGAACCCGCAGATGGCGGCCGACCTCGCCAACACGATCGCCGATGTCTACCTGAACAACCAGCTCGACACCAAATTCCAGGCCACTCGCCGCGCTCAGGAATGGCTCGACAGCCGCGTTTCCGAATTGCGCGAGGAAGTCAGCAACGCTGAAAGCAAGGTGGAAGCCCGCCGCGTCCAGCTTGGTGCGTTGGCGGCCGGTGGAACGACGCTGCTGGAACAGGCGGTCCGCGACCTCAACGCCCAGCTCAGCGTCGCCCAGGGCGATTACTCGACCGAGCGCGCGAAACTCGACAACCTCAACACGCAGTTGAAGGAAGGCAAGAGCATCGACGCCATTCCCGAGGCGCTGGCTTCGGCGAGCATTCTGGAATTGCGCAAGCAGGCCGCCGATATCGCCCGCAAGAAAGCCGATCTCCAGGCGAAGTATTTCGACACGCACCCCGACGTCGTTCGCATCAAGAGCGAGGAAGAGGACGTAAAGCGCCAGATCGCAGCCGAACTTCAACGACTGGTCTCCTCGCTTGAGCAGAACGTCACGATCGCGAAGGTGCGCGTGGATACGCTGCAGCGCAGGCTGGATAGCGCCAAGGCGGAGCTTGCCCAGAGCAACCGCGGCAGCGTCGAGCTCAACGACCTGGAGCGTGACGCCGAGGCGAGCCGGCAGCTCTACAAGGAATTCCTCGACCGGTTCAAACAGACCAACGAACTGGAAGGCATTACCGACGCTGACGCCCTGATCAACTCGGAAGCCCCGGTGCCTGGCAGCCCCAGCTTCCCGAGAACCTCGCTGAACCTCGCACTCGGCGCGATGCTGGGTCTCGCGCTGGCCGCCTTCGTTGGCCTCATCACCGAATTGCTCGACAACTACCTTTCGTCTCCGGAAGAGGTCGAACGCGTCGCTGGCGCCCCCTATATCGGCCAGGTCCCTCTGTTGCCGGCGACCGGAAACTTCACGAAGGCCAAGATCAAGCCCGCCGAGTATCTACTCGAGAAGCCGCATTCGGGCTTCGCCGAGGCGTTCCGAAACCTGCGGGCGTCGATCATGTTCGCCGACATCGACAAGGCGGCGAAGACAGTCGCCGTGGTCTCCTCGATGCCGGACGAGGGCAAGACGAGCATGACGTATTGCCTTGGTCGCATGGCGGCCATGTCCGGCACGAAGACGATCGTCATCGATGGCGACATCCGCCGTCGGCAGCTCACCGAGATTTCCGGCGCTCCGGCCGAAGTGGGCCTCCTCGAATACCTGTTCGGGGAAACGCGGCTGGCGGACGCCATCACTGTCGACGAGAAAACCGGCCTGCACATCCTGCCGCTGACGGATCGCAAGCATACGCCGCGCGACGTCTTCGGCAGCCGCGCCTTCGATGCGCTGCTCAACATGCTGCAGCAGACCTATGACCTGATCATCATTGATACCGGCCCGATCCTGCTGCTGGCGGAAACCCGTGTCGTGACGCGGAAGGTCGATCAGGTCGTGGTGTGCGCGCGCTGGCGCAAGACCAACCGCGGCATTCTGCGGGAGACGATGAAGATCCTGCGCGATTTCAACGCCAACGTGGCTGGCGTGGTGCTGACGTTCGTCGATCAGCGCAAGCGCGCCCACTACGCCTATGCCGCGGCGAACTACAAAGCCTACGCCCAATACTACAAGAACGACTAGCGCGCGGCGCGGAGCGCGTCGAAACCGCGCTCCAGATCGGCCTTCAGGTCGTCGGGGCTCTCGAGGCCGATGCTGAGGCGCAGGAGAGGCCCCTCGAAGGCTGGCTGCGTCGCCGTCCGGCGGATCTGCGGATCGCAGTGGATGGCGAGGCTTTCGAAGCCGCCCCAGGAAAATCCGAGGCCGAACAGTTCGAGCGCATCAAGAAACGCGTTCACGGCCGATCGCGACGCCGGTTCGAGCACCACGCCGAACAGGCCGGTGGAGCCACTGAAATCGCGCTTCCAGAGGGCATGGCCCGGATCGTTCGGCAAGGCGGGATGCAGAACCCGGCGCACCTCGCTGCGTGATTGCAGCCAGGTCGCGATATCGAGGCCGGAGGCCTGGTGCTGGCTCATTCGCGTCGCCAGCGTGCGAAGACCGCGCAGCACGAGATAGGCGTCGTCCGGCGAGACATTGAGCCCGAGGTCGTCGACGGACGCCTCGATCCGCCGGATCAGCGCCTCGCTGCGCGTGAGAATGCCGCCGTTCAGCACGTCTGCTGCGCCGCTGACATATTTCGTCGCGGCCTGAACGGATATGTCGACCCCAAGGTCCAAAGGCCGGTGATAGACGCCGGCGCTCCAGGTGTTGTCCATGATACTCACGGCGCCAACCTTCCGCGCAGCGCTGGAGATCGCCGGAGCGTCACAGACCTCGAAGGTCAGCGACCCGGGGCTTTCCATGAACACCAGTTTCGTGTTGGGGCGGAGCAGGGAGGTTATCCCTGCGCCTATCGCCGGATCGAAATACTCGACCTCGACGCCCCAGCGTTTGAGGCTGCGGTCGCAGAAGCGTCGGGTAGGGCCATAGCAATTGTCTGTCACGAGCACGTGCCCGCCCGCTTCGGCAAATGTGAAGATCGGCACGGTGCAGGCCAGCAATCCGGATGGAACGAGCGCGCAGTGCGCCGCATCCTCGATCTCGCAGAAGGCCTGCGCGAGCGCCTTGTGCGTCGCTGTGCCGTGCCGGCCATAGGTCCAGACGCCGGGCGCATAGAGCTGGTCGGCGGATTCCACGAGAACGGTTGAAGCGCGCTGGACCTGGGGGTTCACGGCGCCGCCCGTCAGTTCGCGATCCCGGCCAGCATGCGTCAGCCGGGTCGCGAGGCCCTTCGCCTGATCGCCTGGCGGGCTGGTCGGGCGTTTCGCCATGACCTCAGCCCGTCTCCACAGGTGCGCCCGAGGCTTCGGCGCCCCATTCGCACCATGAGGCGTCGTAGACGGATGCATCGTCGTGGCCGGCCAGAGCCTCGGCAAATGCGAGGATTGCTGCGGTGACGCCGGATCCGCAGGTGTTGACGACCGGTTTGGCGAGATCGACACCGGCGCCGGCGAAAATGGCCTTCAGCTCCTCAGGCGCCTTGAACCGGCCGTCCGGCCGGATCAGCCGACCGTGGGGCAGGCTGATCGAGCCCGGCATGTGTCCCTTGCGCAATCCCGGCCGGGGTTCGTCGGCCTCGCCCCGGAAGCGCGCCTCCGGCCGGGCGTCGACGACCTGAAGGTCGCCGCTGGCGACAATCTCCCGCATGCGGGAGAAATCCCGCACCAGATCCTGGCGAATTCGCACGGTAAAGTGGCGGTCCGCCAGATAGGTCGTCGGCAAATCATCCACAGGACCGCCGGCGGTGCGCCAGGCGTTGAAGCCGCCGTCCAGCACCGCAACGTCATCGTGCCCCATGGCGCGGAACATCCACCAGGCCCGGCAAGACGCGGAATAGGCGTTCTGGTCGTAGCAGATGATGCGGTGACCATCGCCCAGCCCCAGTTGCCGGGCGCGAGACGCAAACTTCTCGGCAGGTGGCAGCATGTGGGGAAAGGGGCTCGTCGTGTCGGCGATCTCGTCGATATCGAAAAAGCGCGATCCAGGTATGTGGTGACTGCCGTACGCCTGACGACCGGTCTGGGGCGATCCGGGCATGAACCATGTGGCGTCCAGCACCCGCACATCCGGCGCGCCGAGGTGAGCTTTCAGCCATTCGGCCGTGACCAGAGGTGTTTCCGACGTGAAACTCGCGACCATTCCGGATGGGTCCTCCCTTGGTTCGAGCCGCAGCTAGCCGGAGCCCCACCCGGGAGGCAAGCCGACATTCAGCACCCGCTCGATATGCTCTGGTTTCAGCTCGCGCCGAGGCCGCTGCGAACCGGTCATCCCGGCTTTCGGGCGCGCCGCCAGAGCGGCAACGCAACGGGCAAACCGTGTCCTGAAATATTACACCTCCTGTCGTGAGGAGCTTGGTGAACGAGTGCGCAGAAAAGTACTCGCGCTGAAGGAGAACGTTATTGTTTGCGACGTCGGATCGCGGTGTTGATAGTTACCAGACTGTAAACATGGCTCGGGCACGGTTGGAGCGTCAACAGACGCTTATTCCGGTGGGAAAAATGCAGCCTGCGCACAGCAGAAGACGACCGCGCCAAGTATGTGCGTCGCTCTGCCGAAAGGTCTGGGAGGAAGGAACCTGAACTGGATCAAGTGGTCCAGGTATTGCGTATGGTTGGGCGGCCGAAGAGGTCGGACTGGGGTAGTGTATTATGAAGATTGGCAGCGGCGTCGAGGCCGGCCGGATCGCGTCAATTGGCGCGGCCACCGATTTTTCCTTCCGGGTCAGAGAGAGCTCGCTCAAGCGCGCCATGGACGTCGTGCTCGCGCTGACGGTCCTGATCTTTACTGCGCCGCTGATGGCTTTGCTGGCCCTGCTGGTAAAGCTGGGCGATCCGGGCGGCGCGATCTTCGTTCAGGTGCGCTGCGGCCGTAA
Organism: Alphaproteobacteria bacterium; assembly: GCA_016125405.1. Lineage (GTDB taxonomy): Bacteria > Pseudomonadota > Alphaproteobacteria > Caulobacterales > Hyphomonadaceae > UBA7672. The sequence goes on from WGLW01000004.1 coordinate 45,153, forward strand.
CGGCGAAACCTTCAATTGCTACAAGTTCCGCACGATGCGCGTGGATGCGGCGGAGCGTCTGAAGCATCTCCTGGAAACCGACCCGGCGGCTCGCGCTGAATGGGAAACCTATCAGAAGCTGCGCCACGATCCGCGCATCACATTCATCGGCCGGTTTCTGCGCAAGAGCAGCCTCGATGAACTTCCGCAACTGTTCAACATCCTGCGCGGCGACATGTCGGTTGTCGGCCCGCGCCCCATCACCTCGGGCGAAATCTTCCGCTACGGCTCCAATTTCCGGTACTATTCCGCCGTTCGTCCCGGCGTGCTGGGCCTTTGGCAGGTCAATGGCCGCAACTCGCTGACCTACGACCAGCGCGTCGCCATGGACATTGAGTATGTTCGCGAGTGGACGATCTGGAGCGACGTGAAGATCCTCTTCAAGGCTGTTCCGGTCGTGCTCGGCGCTGGCGGCGCTTACTAAGCGATCCCTTCGGGAACCATGTCACCCTCAAGACACGAGTCCGCTTCGCCTATTGCGCGAACGCGAATACCGTGATTTTGCCGTAATGGGCGAATAAAGCCTCGAAAATACCCAAACCTGAGCACCGACAAGTCTCGGTCAGATTTCAATTTCATTTACGCCCGCCGGGCACGGAACCGGGTTCGACAAGGGGCGTTCTGTAACTGGTCTGGAATCTGGGTTGGTTGACCGATGCCGAAATCGCGTGGATTGGCGTGGCGTACCCCAAGCGTCCCCGGAGTTTGCTCTTTTTTAAGAGACCGACCTGACTTTGGGTCTTTAGGCTGCGTGGGGGCGATCCAATGAGTTCTGTGACCGCCGATGACTTTGGAGGCCTTGTGCCGGAGCCGCGCATCATGGCGGGAGATGTCAGGGAGAAGCCGCCCCAGCGCGGCGAACCTCCGCTCGTGCAGCGCACGCTGGCCTATGGCCAGGAACCGGTGGTCCGGAAGTGGGCGGCCTGGAAGGTCTCGCTGTTCGTGATCGTGTTCTGCGGCGCGTTCTGGGCTGGAGCCATCTATCTGGCGACCCGTCTGCTAGGCTGAGGCCTTCTGCAGACTACGCGTCCAGCCAAGGGGGAGTGGGAAGGCCCTTCTCCGCCAGAAACGCCGGATTGTAGAGCTTCGACAGGTAACGGTTTCCGTAGTCGCAAAGCACCGTCACCACGGTTGAACCTTTTCCAAGCGCGCGCGCGAGCTCCATTGCGCCGGCGACGTTGATCCCTGTGGATCCGCCCAGGCACATGCCCTCATCCTTCGCCAGGTCGAAAAGCACCTTCAGCATCGTGTCGTCCGTGATCCGCCAGGCCTGATCGACCTCGACGTCCTTCAGGTTCGCGGTGATACGCGACTGGCCAATGCCCTCGGTGATCGAGGTACCCTCCGATTTGAGTTCGCCGGTCGTGTAATAGCTGTACAGCGACGCTCCGCCGGGGTCGGCGAGACCAATCGTGACGGCCTTGTTTCGTTCCTTAAGCGCCATCGAGACGCCGCCGAGCGTGCCGCCCGAGCCGACTGCGCAGATAAAGCCGTCGATCTTGCCGCCGGTCTGCTCCCAGATTTCGGGCCCTGTGGTTTCGTAGTGCGCCCGGCGGTTGGCGACATTATCGAACTGGTTGGCCCAGATGGCGCCGTTCGGCTCGCTCCGGTTGAGTTCTTCGGCGAGGCGCTGGGAATACTTCACATAGTGGTTGGGGTTGGCGTAGGGCACGGCGTCCACCTCCACCAGCTTCGCCCCAAGGCTGCGGATGGCGTCTTTCTTTTCCTGGCTCTGGGTTCGGGGCATCACGATCACGGTGCGATAGCCCAGCGCATTGCCGACAACAGCCAGGCCAATTCCAGTATTGCCCGCCGTCCCTTCAACGATCAGCCCTCCCGGCCGGAGGGCGCCAGATTTCTCGGCGTCGCGGATCATCCCGAGGGCCGCCCTGTCCTTGACCGACTGGCCCGGATTGAGGAATTCGGCCTTCCCGTAGATGTTCGCCCCCGTGAGTTCCGAGGCTTTTCGCAGGCGGATCAGCGGTGTGCGGCCGATCGCGTCGATGACGTTGTCCATGACCATATGAAACCCTCGGGAACGGCCGCGCCTATGACCTAGGGATATTGGTGCAAGACATCAATCACCCGGGCTCAATGATCCGTCTTACGGGCAAATGCGTATTGGCAAGCATCGACGGGGTCGAGGAAAGGCCGCGATGACCTTGAACGACAACGCGTACGCCTCCTTCTTGCTGGACTATGCCGCCGGGTCCCTGTCGCCGGCGGAGCAGCTTGTGGGCGACCTTCACCGCGCGCTTTCGGTCGAGGGCAGGGCAAATTCCCGGATGCTGGATGCGTTCGGCGGGGCTTTGCTCGAATCTGGCCGGCCGGAGGTCGTTGCAGGTCGCGAACCTTCCTTGCCGGACCCGTCACCACAATCGGTTCGGACGGACGGGCGCCTGGCGCCATTTCTTGATCGTGAGCGTCTGCTCGGATTGCCCTGGCGCAAGGATATCTTCGGCATGAAAACGCTGCCGGCCGGGTTGCCGCTCTCCGGGCTGTTGAGGCTGGACCCGGGCGAGCGCGCACCGGGCCACTGCCACGGGCGCCGCGATGTCACGGTTGTGCTAACGGGATCATTCGCTGACCAGTTTGGCGTATATGAACGCGGCGACCTTGCCTTTGCCGAACCCGGCATTCGCCACGAGCCGCGTGCTGTTGGGGGCGAATGCTGCGTCTGCCTTCTCGCGACTGAGCCGGGACGTCCCCTGAGCGGTTTCCTTGGACTGCTGATGAGTTTCCTGCCTCAACGGAGTTGAGGACGGGCGAGATATGAGGACCGGCACCAACATCTCGGAGGCCGGTCGCTTTGCTCTGCTCTACAGAAGCAATCGATTCGCTTTCGAGCGATTTTTCCGCCGAGCGATTTTTCACCCGAATTTGTAGTCGCGTTTCAGGGGTATCCCCCTGAAATGTGGGGGTAAGGCGTCAGTTTTGTATGATCCCCTACAGACAGTTCAGAACCTGAGGCGCCTGCTTGTGTCCGGGCGAATCGGGGAGCGGACAATGACAAGCATTCGGGCGGGATTGGGGCGCGCCAACAAAATCGAACCGGCAGGTGTTCAGTGAACGCCCTGCAGGCGCTGGTGGTTACAAGCGACATCAGCCGGCGAGCATTTTTTCGGACCGCGCTTGAGGCCTGCGGAATCGATTGCCACGAGGCGCATGACGGGATCGACGCGCTGAAGCTTGCCTCCGACTACGGGATAGACCTCGTTGTTACAGCGCTGACGATGCCGCGCCTGGACGGTCTTGAATTGCTCGAGCTGACGCGCCGCGGCGTTTTTGGCAACAATCCGCCGCCGATCATAATATGCATCAGCTCTCCCGCCGAGCACGATGTGGTTCAGCATCGCGGGATGCGCGACTGCAGCGGCGTTTTGTCTCCGTCGGCGACGCGAGAGCAAGTAATCGAAGTCGTTTTTGCAGCGCTCGACGGTGAATAACTGTGAGCGTCGCGGAAATACGGAGGCGCTGCGCAAGGGGAACAATCGATATGTATCCTGTCGAACAGACACTTCACTTGAGTTGTCGCCACAAGCGCCCCTTGGGAACTACGACAACGTAAAATGGATTGCGCACGGGCGGGCCGGTGGGATCGGCAGGGGGGACTCGGATCGTCGGATGTGCTGACAGGGCTGCGTGCGGAGCCTGCCAGCCAAGCGTGCGTCATCCTCGCGATCTAACGAGGACGTCAGATGGCCGCCTTGAAGCAGGCCGACATCAGGAACTGGGTGCTTTCTGGGCTGTCTCCAGATGAGTTTGCGCTGGTCGCCAGCGTGCTGGAGGAAGCGCCGCTGCGCGTCGGCGCCATTCTAGAATCGGCCGGTGAGGCGGCGAAGAGTGTCTACTTCGTCGAGTCGGGCATAATTTCCCTTGTCTTGCCACTGGAGCAGGGCATGCGGATCGAGGTGGGGCATGTCGGACGCGAAGGCGTTGCCTGCGTGCACGCGGCGCTTGGCTCAAACATGCTGACCTGCGAGATCGTGGCGCAAGGCGCGGGCGCCGCCTACCGGGCAGACGTGCCGGCAATCCGGCAGCTGATTGCCGAGTGCCAGGGCTTGCGGGAGTCGTTGGCCGCTTTTGCGAATGCGCTGCATGTCCAGGTCGCGCAAACCGCCGCCTGCAATGGCAGTCATGAAGTGGTGCAGCGTTTGGCGCGCTGGCTGCTGATGGCGCATGACCGCATGGACGACGATACGCTGAGTCTGACTCACGAAGACATTTCCCAGGTGCTTGGCGTGACCCGGCCCGGCGTCACCATCGCGGCCGGCGCCCTGCAAAAATCGGGACTGATCAGCTATTCGCGCGGCAAGCTGACGGTGGTGGATCGCACCGGCCTGGAGCATTCGGCGTGCGAGTGTTACGCGAACGTCGCCGACTATTATGAATCCGAACTTGCCTATCTCACGCGGCAATCCGGCGAGTGATCGCAACGCCGTGAAGTCCCTGCGCTTGACACACAACGTCTAGAGGCGCGCTCTCCTGCCTGCGGCGTATCAGATCGCAAAAGGAGAGGAAAATGGCTTCGAAAAGTGCGCTCACGCTTGACCGTCGTACGCTTCTGACAGGAGCAGGATTGCTCGGCTCCGGACTTCTGGCTGGGCCTGCAGGCGCCGTTACCGAAGCCGAGCTCTTCCCCGTTGCTGAAACCAGATACGGCAAGATCAAGGGCGTCACCTGGTCGGGCGTGCATACCTTCAAGGGCGTGCCCTATGGCGCCTCTACCGGCGGAAAGAACCGCTGGATGCCCCCGAAGGCGCCGGCAAGCTGGCGCGGGGAAAAAGAATGCATCGAGTACGGCGTGATCTCGCCACAGGTCACGACGGATCGCCGGTCTGATTATTCGACGCTCATAATGTGGGACAGGAATGTCGGCGGCATGGGCGAGGACATGCTCTCCCTCAACGTCTGGACCAAGGGGCTGAAGGACGGCGGCAAGCGGCCAGTGCTCGTATCCTTCCATGGCGGAGGGTACACGACCGGATCAGGCAACGCCCCGGGGTTTGACGGTGATCCGCTCGTACGCTTCGCCGACGTCGTTGTGGTGACGGTGAACCACCGGCTGGGCGCGCTGGGCTATATCAACCTTGTCGATGCGGGCGCATCGAAAGCCTACGCCAATTCGGGTTCCGTGGGGCTGATGGATCTCGTCGCCTCGCTGCAATGGGTTCGCGACAACATCGAGAACTTTGGTGGCGACCCCAGCCGGGTCTTCATCTTTGGCCAGTCCGGTGGGGGCGCGAAGACGTCGTGCGTCTATTCCATGCCGTCGGCCAAGGGTCTTTTCCAGCGCGCAGCCATACAGTCGGGATCGGCGCTGCGGGGACAGACGCGCGAGAATTCCGCCAAAACGACGGCGGCGCTGATGAAGGAGCTTGGCGTCAGCAAGGCCGAGCAACTGGTTCAGGTGCCGTGGATGCGTCTCCTGGCTGCGCAGCAAAGCATTCGCGGCAGCTTCTCTCCTGTTGTATCCGAGGGGACGGCGTTTGCGCGCGACCCTTTCAATCCCGATGCACCGCCAGCCTCCAAGGATGTTCCCCTGATCGTCTCCTACGCCAAGGACGACGCGGCGCTCGCCATGACGGACTTCGATGTCGATGCAGCGACCGTGAAGGCCGGTGTCGCCAAGATGTTCGGGGCGGAGAGGGCCGAGCGGATCTATTCCGCCTATCGCGCGGAATATCCCAATGTCTCTCCCTTCCTGATCGAAGCGCGGATTCGAACGGATCTTGGCTCCAAATCAGCGCACACCCAGCTGGCGCTCAAGCACGCGCAGGGCGGAGCGAAGGTCTGGCACTACATCTGGGAATGGGAAACCAAGGGCATGGACGGCAAGTTCGGCGCCGTTCACGGCTCGGACGTTGCGATGTCGTTCCACAATCCCCGTGGTTCCCTTGAAGGCGGCGCCGGTTCCGAGGCGCGCCGGATGGCGGATCTGTTCGCCTCCGCCTGGGTGTCGTTCGCGACGTCTGGCGATCCGAACGTCAACAACAAGGTGACGCCCGACTGGCCGGCCTGGGATCCGGAAAAACAGACGACCATGCTGTTCGACATCAATTGCCGCGCAGTTCAACACCCGCACAGGTCCCTCTGGGAGATGTGGGATGAGGTTGAGCCGCCCAATGCCGGCGCCGGAGCCCGCTAGGGCGCCACGATCTCGAACCAGAAGTCGAAACGCTCCAGCAGCGCCAGAAGCCGGCGGAGGCCGGATGCTTCGCCGCTGAGCGTTCCGGCGGCGGACGCATCTTCGATGGTGGTTTCGCCAAGAAGGATGCGGGCAAGCGACAGGCGATCCAGCGTGAGGTCGACGGAGCCGGCCGCATCGATGGCGCGATGGTGGAGCACGGCGTTGGATACTTCGACCTCAAAGGCCTGACTGGCGTCATCGATCAGGACCGAGAATTTGAAGTCATCGGTCGCCGCTTCGGAGTTGAGGCGGACGGACAGGGAATCGAACAACTGATCGGCAGGCAGGGCGCGTATCTGGCCCGCAGGGCCGGGACGCGGCTTGTCCGATGGCGGACGCGGATCGCGCAGTTCCTGTGCGCCCGTCAGGTAAAACGCGCGCCACGGGCCGGATTCAGCCTGATAGCCCAGTTGTTCCAGCGCGTCGGCCTGAAGCGCCCGCGCAGCGCTATTTTGCGGATCGGCGAAGACGAGGTGGTTCACCACTTCCGCCACCCAGCGATAGTCGCCCTGATCGAACGCCGCTCGCGCGTGCGCCAGCAACGCTTCCGGTCCGCCCGCCAGGGCGACATAGCGCATGCCCGCCTGTGAGGGCGGGTGAGGATGGAGATGGGCGGGGTTGCCGTCGAACCAGCCGAGATAGCGCTGGTAGACCGCCTTCGAATTGTGATTGAGCGTGCCGTAATAATCGCGCGTGAACCATTCAGCCGCGAGCGAAGGCGGAAGCTTCATCTTCTCCGCGATTTCGAGAGGCGTCAGTCCGTGGTTTGCGTGGCGCAGCGTCTGGTCGTGGACGAACTTGTAGAGATCGCGCTGCTTGGTCAGGTAATCGACGATGCGGTCTCCGCCCCAGCGCGGCCAATGGTGACTGGCAAAAACAACATCGCTGTCGTCTGCATACAGCCCGATCGCCTGATCGATATAGCGGCTCCAGGATTTTGCGTCGCGCACCTCGGCGCCGCGTGGCGTGAGGATGTTGTGCAGATGGCAGGTGCAGTTTTCCGCCATGCAGAGCGCGCGGAATTGCGGGAAATGAAAGTTCATTTCGGCGGGCGCTTCAGAGCCGGGCGTCATCTGGAAGATGATGTCCACGCCGTCGATTGAACGCGTTTCGCCGGTGCGCGTGATCGAGTCCGTCGGCGGCACGAGGCTGACGGCGCCCATGGATGTCGTCTTGCCGAGACCGGCGTCCACATGGCCCTTCGGTCCGCGCGGAAGCAGGGCGCCGTACATGTAGGTCGCCCGCCGGCCCATCGCGTTGCCGGCCAGTACGTTTTCGCTCACCGCCTCTTTCAGAAAGCCTTCAGGAGCGATGATGCGGAGCCCGGCCGCAATGTCCTGATCGGAGAGAACCCCGCGAACGCCGCCATAGTGGTCGACATGCGAGTGTGTGTAGATCACCGCCGAAACCGGGCGTTCGCCGCGATGCTGGCGATAGAGGGCAAGCGCCGTTGCCGCCGGTTCTGCCGAGATCAACGGGTCGACGACAATGACCCCGGTCTTGCCCTCGATGAAGGTGATGTTGGAAAGATCGAAACCGCGCACCTGATAAAGTCCGGGCGTCACTTCGAACAAGCCGTGAATGCGATTTAGCTGGGCCTGGCGCCAGAGGCTCGGGTTCACCGTTTCCGGGCAGTCGCTCTCCTCGAAAGCGAAGGGCGCCATGGACCAGACGGTGCGCCCCCTTGCGTCGTCGACACGGGCGTCGGGGATGGTTGCGATGAACCCGCGCCGGGCGTCCTCGAAATCCTGGCCGTCGTCCGGCGGAAGCCGGTTGCGCACGCGATCAGCATATTGAACGGTGTGGGGCGTCGCGTCCTTGGGTGTCGACATGTTCGGCCTATCTGACTGGAAGGCTGAAAAAGCCTATCTGCAATTCCGGTCATTGTGGACATCAGGGGCGCCCCACCTGCCGTCGCGCTGCCGGGATTTCGTTGAGCTTTCACGCGAATTGTGAACCAAGCGGGTGCGAGTTAGGTTGTCGAATGGCCCCAGCAGACTCGACTCGGCAGACCCATCAGACGCGCCCGAAAATGACGGTGCGCACCGCCAAGCTAGAGGATGTGCCAGGCATTGCGGCGCTAAGCCTGCGCGCTTTCGGTGAGAACGAGGCCAGCAGCGCGGGCATGATCCAGGGCCAGATTGCGGCCTATCCCGAGGGGCAGTTTGTCGTCGAAATCGACGGCAAGATTGTCGGCTATGCCGCGAGCTTCCGGATTGACGAAGATACGGCGATGAAGCCGCACACATGGTCGGAGATCACGGGCGGCGGCTATGCCTCGCGGCACGATCCGAGCGGCGAATGGCTGTACGGAATGGAAGTCGCGGTTGACCCGGACCATCGCCGGCAGCGCATCGGCCAACGTCTCTACGACACGCGCATCCGGCTTTGCGAGAACGAGGGGCTCAAGGGCATCGTGTTTGGTGGGCGCATGCCCGGCTGGGCGCGGCGCCGGAAAACCTATCCTGATGTGAAGGACTATCTCGATGCCGTGGTCGAGCGGAAGGTCAATGACCAGGTCATCGGCTTTCACCTGCGCCAGGGCTTCCGGCCGATCGGCGTGCTGAAAGGATACCTGCCTTACGACGAAGCCTCCGGCGGCTTTGCAAGCCACATGGTCTGGCGCAACCCGTACGCGGACAAGGCGCTGACGATAAAAACCATTCCGCACGGCCTCAAGGAATCGGTGCGGGTGGCGACAGTGCAGTACCAGCAGAGGCTGGTGCACAGTTTCGAGGAATTTATCGCCAACGTCGAATATTTCGTCGACGTCTGTTCGGACTATCGCTCCGATTTTGTCGTGTTCCCAGAGCTGTTCACGCTTCAGCTCCTCGCCCTGGAAAAACGGAAGCTGAACCCGGCGGAGTCGCTGGTGGCGCTGACGGAGTACACGCCACGCTTCATCGACAAGATGAGCGAGTTGGCGGTCTCCTACAACATCAACATCATTGGCGGCTCGCACCCGACGCAGGTCGAGGACGGCGACATTCACAACATCGCCTACGTGTTCCTGCGCGACGGGCAGGTGCATTCACAGGAAAAGCTGCACCCGACGCCGAGCGAACGGCACTGGTGGAACATCAAGGGCGGCGACACGCTCCGTTCGATCCCCACCGATTGTGGACCGATCGGTGTGCTGATCTGCTACGATTGCGAATTCCCCGAACTGGCGCGGCGACTGGTGGATGAAGGCGCGCGGCTGCTCTTCGTGCCGTTCTGCACCGACAACCGGCAGGGCTATCTGCGGGTCCGTTACTGCGCGCAGGCGAGGGCGGTCGAAAACCAGTGCTATGTCGTGATGTCCGGGAATGTCGGCAACCTGCCGAACGTGGAGAACATGGACATCAACTATGCGCTGTCCTGCATCCTGACGCCGTGCGACTTCCCGTTTGCGCGGGACGGCATTGCGGCTGAGACGACGGAAAACGTGGAGACGGTCGCGATGGCCGATCTCGATATGACCAGCCTGTCCTGGGCGCGGGCGCAAGGCACTGTGCGCAACCTGCGCGACCGGCGCTTCGATCTCTATCAGGTCGGATGGAAGGACAAGGGCTGAGGCGCAAGGCGCCCCAGCCCAATATTTGTCTTCAAAAGACTACTTCTCGGGATGCGTCAGGGCCTGATAGGTCAGGGTCCGCGCCATCGTGCCGAGATCGTCTCCGCCCGTGCCGCCCATGCGCTGGATCATGCCGACGGCGATCAGGTCGTTGGTCGGATCGATCCAGAACCAGGTGCCGGCGGCGCCGCCCCAGCTGAAGGTGTTGTCGCCCTCCAGCATTCCGGCCGCCCGCGCATTGTTGACGACCTGGAAGTCGAGGCCGAAGCCGACCGCCTCGTTGAACGCAGCGACGCTGGTTCCGTTATTGGAAACCAGGACGCTATGCGGGATGACGTTGGTGTCCATGAGTTCGACGGAGGCAGGCGAAAGGATCCGCACGCCGTCGAGTTCGCCCTTGTTGACCATCATCTGGCAGAAGCGGGCGTAATCCATCGTCGTCGACACGAGGCCGCCGCCGCCGCTCTCCATGGCCGGCGGCTTGGTGTAGTCCGGCATGGGATTGCCGAAGAGGTCCTTCGCCTCAACGATCTTCTTCTGATCGGGGTCCCAGACATAGACGGCAGCCAACCGGTCAGCCTTGTCGGCGCCGGTATAGAAAGCCGTGTCGTTCATCTTCAGCGGCTTGAAGACGTGCTCGGCGAGATAGTCGCCGAATTTCTGCCCGCTGATTTTCTCGACAATGTAGCCCTGGATGTCGACGGCCGAGGAGTACGACCAGTTGGTGCCCGGCTGGAACATCAGGGGGATCGTCGCCGTGCGGTCGATCATTTCCTGCAGGCCATTCGAGGAGAGCACGCCCTTCTCGCGATACATCTTGTCGACGGGGTGCTCGGTCGCGAGGCCGTAGCCGAAGCCGGCGGTGTGGCTCATGATCTCCCGCATGGTCGGCGGACGCTTCATGTCCTCGAGCACCATCGTGCCGTTCGGGTTGATCGATTTGACGACGCGCAGGTTCTTGAACTCGGGAACATAGCGCGTGACCGGATCGTCGAGGCGCCACTTACCCTGTTCGAACAGGGTCATCATGGCGACGCCGGTGAGCGGTTTGCTCATGGAATAGATCCGGAAGATCGTGTCCTTCGCCATCGGTTTGTCGGCGGCGAGGCTGGCCTTGCCGTAGGTGTTGAACTCCACAATCTTGCCGTGACGGGCGAGCAGGGTGGTCATGCCGGCGACGCGGCCGTCCGTCACCACCTTCGCCATGTAGTCATCCAGCAATTTCAGACGGGCGGAATCGAAACCCACTGACTCGGGGCTGGCGGCTGTCGATAATCCGGTGTCGGAAGCCGCGGTGGTGGCGGCGGACGCCTGTCCGGCGGTCTGCGCCGGAGAGCACGAGGCTAGAAGCGCGGCGCCCAGGGCGGCGGCAATGAAATAGGAGCGGCGGTGCATTCAGATGTCCTCCCAGACCTTTTTTGTCGTCCCGGCTTGGCCAGCCATGGCCCCTTCTAGCGTCTTACGGTCGATGCGACCATGCCCCAACGGGCCGGTCCGGCTGGCAATCGGCGGTGAAATTGAGGTCTCCCGTCCTCCCTCTTCCGGTTCCCTTACGCAAAGCCTATTCAGGTTGCATGGCTGAATGGACAGACCGGGCGATATCGCTGGGGCTCCGGCGCTTTGGCGAGACGGGCGCCATCCTCGATGTATTCGGCCGCACAAGGGGCCGCACGCGGGCGATGATCTATGGCGGCGCGAGCCGGTCCAAGCGGGCCGTAATGCAGGCTGGAAACACCCTGGCCGTAACCTGGCGTGCGCGGGCCGAGGACAGTCTGGGTTTCTTCGCTGTCGCCGAACCGGAGGCGGAGCGATCAGCGATTCACTTGTCGGACCCCGCCGCGCTGGGCGCGTTGCAGGCCATATCCGAACTGCTGCTGCAGGCGCTGCCGGATGGAGAGGCGAAGCCGCCGCTGTTCGATGCAGCCGAGACGCTGCTGGATTCCTTGGGCGACCCCGATATCTGGCCGGCGCTCTTCGTGCGCTGGGAACTGGGCCTGCTGAGCATGCTGGGCTTTGGCCTGGACCTGTCGAACTGCGCCATTTCCGGCGCCAATGACGGATTGACCCATGTCAGCCCGCGGACGGGCCGCGCCGTCCGGGGCTCGGAGGCAGGCGAGTACATCGACCGGCTTCTTGTACTGCCGGCCTTCCTCATCGACGTGACGGCGCCGGCGACGCCTGTGGATATCTCGGCCGGCTTCCGCTTAACCGGTTATTTTCTTTCCAACCGTCTGTTTGCGGACCTCAACAGACCTGTTCCCGATGCGCGATTCCTGATGATTGACCGTCTGGAGCGCGCAGGGCGACTCTCCACCACGACCGATACCCGAGACAGTGATTCCCAAGACGGGGCGTAACGATGGCCAAGAGCAGCGTAATCGATGACGGCGGGAACGGTCGCGGCGCCGGCGGCCATATCGTCGACGAGTCCATGTCGGACGCGCTCTCGCGGCGCTATCTGGCCTATGCCATGTCGACCATCACGGCGCGGGCGCTGCCGGATGTGCGCGATGGATTGAAGCCGGTTCACCGCCGCGTTCTCTATTCCATGCGGAGCCTGAATCTGTCGCCCGACGGGTCGTTCCGGAAATGCGCGACCGTTGTCGGTGAAGTCATCGGTAAGTACCACCCGCACGGCGATCAATCGATCTACGACGCCCTGGTTCGACTGGCGCAGGATTTCAACACCCGGCATCCGCTGGTCGACGGGCAGGGCAACTTCGGTAACATCGACGGAGATTCAGCGGCCGCATTCCGCTACACCGAAGCGCGTCTCACGCCGGCGGCGATGCTGCTGCTGGAAGGACTGGATGAAGACGCGGTCGATTTCCGCGAGACCTATGACGGACAGAACCGCGAGCCTGTGGTGCTGGCGGCCGGGTTTCCAAACCTTCTCGCCAACGGCGCTTCGGGCATCGCGGTCGGCATGGCGTGTTCGGTGCCGCCGCACAACGCAGCCGAATGCATCGATGCAGCCGTCTACCTGCTCGATCACCCGAAGGCGACGGTGGATGACCTCATGGGCATCATGCCCGGTCCTGACTTCCCGACGGGCGGCGTCATTGTCGAATCGAAGGAGTCGCTTCGCGAAGCCTATGTCACCGGCCGGGGCGGCATCCGCATCCGCGCGCGGTGGCACAAGGAAGATCTCGGCCGCGGCATGTGGCGCATCATCGTCACGGAAATTCCCTATCAGGTGCAGAAATCCAAATTGATGGAGCGCCTTGCAGAACTGATCGAGACCAAGAAGGCCCCGCTGCTCGACGACGCCATGGACGAAAGCGCCGAGGACGTCCGCATCGTGCTGACGCCCAAGTCGCGCACCGTCGAGCCGGAAGTGCTGATGCAGACGCTTTTCCGTCAGTGCGAACTGGAAACGCGTTTCCCGGTCAACATGAACCTGCTGGACCACGGCGTACCGCGGGTCATGGGCCTGAGGGAAATACTGAAGGCGTATCTCGATCACCGCCGCGAGGTCATCACCCGCCGAGCGAAGCACCGGCTGGAGAAGATCGAGCGCCGCCTCGAAATCCTGGACGGGTTCCTGAAGGCCTACCTCAACATCGACGAAGTGATCCGGATCATCCGCTACGAGGACGATCCGAAAGTCGTGATGATGAAGAAGTTCCGGCTGTCGGAGATCCAGGTCGAGGCGATCCTCAACATGCGCCTGCGCGCCTTGCGCAAGCTCGAAGAGATCGAGATCAAGGGCGAGCACAAGCAACTGTCGCAAGAGCGCGATGAGATCGTCGCGCTGCTGGGCTCGACGGGCCGGCAATGGACCGAGGTGAAGCGTCAGCTGAAGGCGGCGCGAGAAGTCTTTGGCGAAAAGACAAAAATCGGTCCGCGGCGGTCGAAGTTCGATGAGGCGGTCGAGATCGATACGGACGCGGCGCTCGAAGCCCTGATCGTCAAGGAGCCCGTGACGGTCGTTCTTTCCAAAATGGGATGGATCCGCGCGCTGAAGGGGCACAACCAGAAGCTGGACCAGGTGAAGTTCAAGGAGGGAGACGAGCTTCTCTCCACGCTGGAATGCCAGACGACCGACAAGGTGGTGCTGATGGCCTCCGGCGGCCGGGCCTTCACGATCGGAGCCGACAAGCTGCCGGGGGGGCGCGGCCATGGCGAGCCGATCCGGCTTCAGCTCGACGTGCCGGAATCGGAAACGATCGTCGAGATGTTCGTGCCCGAAGGGGAGGCCAAGCGCATTCTGGCGTCCTCGAAGGGATACGGGTTCATCGTGCCGGATTCGGAACTGGTCTCGGCCACGCGCAAGGGCAAGATCATTCTCAATGTCGGCAAGGAGAAGCTGGCGGCCGTCGCGAGGGTGGACGGCGACATGATCGCGGTGATCGGCAAGAACCGGAAGCTGCTGTTCTTCAAGACAGACGAGTTGCCGGAAATGTCCCGGGGCAAGGGCGTGAAGCTTCAGGCCTACAAGGATGGCGGCCTCGCCGACATGAAGACCTTCAACAAGGCCGACGGCTTTTCATGGACCGATTCCGGCGGGCGCCAGATGCAGCATTCCGACTGGAAGGACTGGGTTGGCAAACGCGCCCAGGCCGGACGCATCGCTCCGAAGGGCTTCAACCGTAACGGGCGGTTTGCCGGCTAGCGGCCTCAGGCGCCAGCAGGCACCGCGAACACAATTACCACCAGCGCCAGCATCATGCCGCTGGCGAACAAACCGGTCCGCACCGGTTCGCGTCGCCTCCACGCCGAAATCGCGGCCTGGAGGCACTGGATCGCATAGAACGCCACGAAGACCTTGGATGCGTACGTGATGATCTCGTAGATGTTCGCGACCCAGGTGATGCCTATGGCGACCAGCGCTGTGGCGAAGTTCGCGAAATTGACCCTGATGCGCTTTCGCGTGGCTTCCTCGATCATGCCGCCGGCGCCGTTGGTGTCGGCCACCGCCGCAGAGAGCTGCGACGCCAGAGCCGCGAGAATGATCAACGGGCCAACCGCCATCCCGATTGGTTTCAGCAGGTCGATAATCGCGGTCTCGCCGCCATGTGCAGGCAGTCCGCCCGTAAAGAATGGCGTCATAAGAAGAATGAAGGCCATGTAGATCGCGGTCGAGATCCATTGCGCCCAGCGCATCGTTCTGACCCGCGTCTGCGCGTCATAGGCTGCCCCCAGATAGCGCGATGTCTCAAAGCCCTGCACCAGGATAACCAGGCCAAGAAGCACCGCGATCTCGCGGCCGCCCCTCGGGTGGGAGAGCTGATGCAGCGCGAAGTCGCCGTTATGGATCGCAAGGCCGCTGCTAAGAGCCATGGCCAGCAAAAGACCGGCGATGAGGGACAGCTTCACGCTGACGGCGCTGATTTCCAGATGCTCCAGCGCGCGCAGACCGCCGAGCAATCCGATGATCCCGACCAGGCTTATCGCTCCCGTGGCGCCGACGCGGGTCCAGAAGGGATCCGTGACGTCAACGAGACGAAGCGCAAATGCGGCGAACAGGTTGAGGTAGTATGCAACCGACACGAAGTAGGCGAGCGACAAGGTAAGGTCCGACACCCGCTCAAGGGTCTTTGTTGGCGGCTTCGCATCGCCGGCCAGCTGCGGTTCGACATGCAGGATATTGTGCCTAATCGCCTCGCCAAACACATAGGCCGATGCGCACAGCCCGGTCATGGCGAGCCAGGCGTAGTTTCCCGCGGCGTCCGCCAGGATTGGCCCTGAAACAAGAAAGCCAGAACCGATGATGGACGCCAACGGCGTGACCGTCGCGCGCCACAACGGCGCCTTCAACAGCCTGGGTTGCAAAAGTAGCGTCGCAGCAAGCAGCGAACCGATGATCAGTACGAGGTTTGTCGGCGTCATCTGTTCAATTGCGCCGACTGTCAGGTCGCCTGCGGCATGGAGCCCTGAAGAGCGGTGAAGAAGCGGATCGCCAGCGGCCCATCGCGCAGGGAGGTGTCGGAATCCAGCATGTGGGCGAGGCGATAGCGGAAGATCAGAAAGTCCTCATCCGTATCGCACAACTTGCGCAGCACGGTGGCGACAGTCCGTGAGACGGCAAAATTCACCGGGCGCTCGCCCTCGGTTTCCGGGTAGACATAGTCCGAGTTGGTGGAGATGGACCACGCGCCGTGAGAAATGGCGAATGCGGGCGGCAGGTACTCGGCCGCCAGGCCGTCCAGGCCCACGCCCGCCGCCGCGCGGCTTGCGAGCTTGTCGGCAAGTAGTCCTGCCTGAAGCGCCGCAACCGACATGCCCTGTCCATAGGTTGGGTTGATCGTGCTGATCGTGTCGCCAATCGGCAGAAGGCGATCCGGCCAGCGCTTCGCCTGGTCGTAGCGGCGACGCGTGGAATAGGGTTTGCGGTACATCTTCAGGTCAGCGACTGGCTTGGCGTCGCGGATGCGCTTGTAGATATCGTCCGTCTCGTAGCGGGATGCGTAGTCGATGAACCCTTCAAGGTCTCTGGGCGGAACATTGGCGCCACGGCCTCCGAGTGAGACGACCCATTCGTCGTTCTCAACGGGAAGCAAGAGTCCGAAATAATGGCTGGGCGGAGCAGGCAGGAAGAAGAAGCCTTTCCTTTCGCCCCGATAGGCCTCCGGCATGGCGAAGCGGCCGGTGACATAAGTCACGTTGATCCTGATCGCTTCGGTCGAATATTCTGTGTGGCCATCCGCAGCCAGCTGTTCGGCGAGCGGCGCGTTCATGCCGCTGGCGTCGACCACGAGGTCGGCGGCGACCATTGTGCCGTCTTCCAATTCGACGCCGTTGCAAATTCCGTTCGACACGGTGAAACGCTTTACGGGCGTCTGATCGTCGATCGTCACGTTCGTCAAGGCCTGCACGCGCTCGCGCAGGACACGCTCGTAGGCGGGGCGAGAAAGAGATGCGACCGTGAAGCCGGCGTCGATTTCCTTCATCAGGCCGCCGAAGTCCCTGAGCGCGATGTCCTGGCCGGCCCGCAGCTCTACGGCGCCGGCGTCGTAAAATGCCGCGTGCATGCCGGGGAGCAGGCGTTCCAGGGTCTCGGCCCCGCCCTTGAGAAGCTGGTGGATGTGGCTGCTCTGGCCGGCGCCGGAGCGCGGATCGAAGCCGTCTGGCAGGGTATCCTTGTCCAAGACCTGTACGGCGGCAAAGTGTGGGGACAGCGCTGCGGCTGCCGCGAGCCCGCCCATGCCCGCGCCAATCACGATAGCAGTTTGTCCAAGCTGACCGGCCAATGCGACCCCCTCCGGAATGACAGCGCCAAGGTTAGTCCAGCTGGCGCAGAAGACCTAGGGCCGGAGCACCTTCCGGCGGCGCGGCACTGGACCGCAATGCGTGGTGTTGTAGGTTGTGGGCGTCCGGATCGGGCGGACGCAAACGGGAGGGGACCTCCGCATGACGCCAATCTATATCGGGCTGGGCGTCGTTGCGCTCATCGTTCTCGCGTTGATCCTGATCTACAACGGCCTGGTGTCCAAGCGGCAGGCGGTGAACGAGGCCTTTTCGGGCATCGATGTTCAACTGAAGCTGCGGCGCGAGCTGATCCCAAATCTGGTCGAAACCGTGAAGGGCTACGCGGCGCACGAGCGCGGTACGCTGGACGCCGTGATCGCGGCGCGCAACGCGGCGGCGACGGCGTCCGGCCCTACGGCTCAGGGCGCAGCCGAGAGCATGGTGACGTCGGCTCTGGGCAAGGTCTTCGCCCTTGCGGAGGCCTATCCCAATCTCAAGGCGAGCGAGAACTTCGTCGCCCTGCAGGGCGAACTGGCGCAGATTGAGGACAAGCTGGCCGCCGCGCGGCGCTTCTACAACTCGTCGGTTGGCGAATACAATACGGCCATCCAGCAGTTTCCCGCCTCGCTGATCGCCGGTTCCGGCGGCTTTACCAAGCGGGACTTTTTCGACGTTGGCGAGGCCGCCCGAGCAGACCTGAATGTTGCGCCGGAAGTGAAGTTCTAGGTGGGCGAAACAATTTCAGTGCGGCCATTCCGCGCCGGCGACGAGGCCGCGTTCCGCGACATCAATATTGCGTGGATCGAGCGATACTTCGTCGTCGAGAAGAAGGACCGCGAAGTGCTGGAGCACCCAAGGGAAGCGATAATCGACAAGGGTGGCGCCATCCTGATGGCGGTCGATGCGTTTGGCGCCATCGGCTGCTGTGCGCTCATGGCCATGGGCGACGGTGTCTTCGAGCTCGCCAAGATGGGCGTGACGCCGGAGGCCCAGGGGCGCGGCGTCGGCCGAACGCTGATCGACGCGGCAATCGGCCGGGCCCGCGAACTCGGCGCCAAGCGCCTCTTTCTCGAGACCAATGCGATCCTGAAACCTGCGCTGAAGCTTTATGCCGACGCGGGCTTCAGGCCGGTGGCGACAGCCACGCCATCTCCCTACGCACGTGCCGATGTGCAGATGGAGCTGATGCTCGACTAACAGAGGGCTGCGGGGTTTGTCGTCGGGACCGATGAACCGGCGAGCTTTAAAGCTCAGAACTCGTCAGGTCGAAGGCGACGCCACGTGTCGGTGTCGAACACCTCGAGCGGCGTGTAGTCGGCCTTGTAGCCCATCTTGTCCGAGTTCTTCACCCAGTAGCCGAGATAGACATAAGGCAGGCCCAGTTCGGCGGCGAAGCGCACATGGTCAAGCACCATGAACGCGCCCAAGCTGCGCTTGTCATGTTCTGGCCGGTAGAAGCTGTAGACCATCGACAAGCCATCGCGGAGCACGTCTGTCAGCGCGGCGGCCTGCAACTCGCCCTCAGCTTCAGGATCCTCCGCCGACTGGTTGCGGTATTCGAAGACAACGGTTCTCACGGGGCTGGCGTCGACCATGCCCGCGTAGTCGCGCAGCTCCATCTCGGTCATCCCGCCGCCCGGGTGGCGGTGGCTCAGATAGCGTTTGAGAAGGCGAAACTGTTCGCGCGTGGCGCTGGCGTGGCAGGGTTCGCGCACCAGGTCCGCGTTGCGGGCCATCACGCGCCGCCAGCGGCGGCTCCAGTCGAAATTTGCGACATCGATCCTGACCGACCGGCAGGCTCCGCAGCTTTCGCACGCCGGCCGGTAGGCGATGGTCTGGGACCTGCGGAAACCTGACCGCGTAAGGCTGTCATTGAGGCCAACAGCGCCATCCACCGCCAGGTTGGCGAAAACCTTGCGCTCCTTCTGGCCGGGCAGATAGGGGCAGGGCTGGGGCGAGGTGAGGTAGAATTTCATCCGGCGGACGAAATCCTGCGGCACGACCTGGATGCTGTCGGCTTCCTTCATGGCGAATCGACTGTATCTGGCCTTGGGCTTCGGACGCCAGAGTAAAATCTCTTCCGGAACAGTAGGCCGCATCTCGTCGGGGTCTGCGGCCCCGTCGCCCATCAGAGCGAATGATCCACAGGCAGCACCGGCGCTTCGCGCAGCAGGACGATGCTGATGCGGCGGTTGGCCGGCAGGTCGGGATCGTCCGGATAAAGCGGCTCCGAGGCGGCCTTGCCGGTTACCTGAAAGATACGATCCGAATCAACGCCATGCGCTTCAAGGATCCGGCGGGCGGCGTTGGCGCGGTCGGCGGACAGTTCCCAGTTGGAATAATCCGTGCGCGCCGGCGCCGACGTGTCGGTATGGCCGGAAATGCTGATCCGGTTGGGCAGCTTCTCGATGACTTTTGCGACAGCTTCAAGCAGGTGCTGCGTGCGCGGCAGCGGCTCCGCAGATGAGCCGGCGAACATGGCGCGGCCTTCCTGGTCGATCAGCTGAATGCGCAGGCCTTCCGGCGTCTGGTCGATGATCAGGTGTTTCGACAGCTCAGCGAAATCAGGCATGTCCTGCATCGCCTGCCGGAGCGAGGTTTCGGCGCTCTGGAACTCTGCACCCTCCGAGCGGCGGGCGAGGGCCCGCGCAAGCGCTTCCTTCGACGCGCCGCCCTGGCTGGACTGGCCGTCGCCATCGCCGCCGCCACGCTGGCTCCGCCGGCGGCTCTCGGCGCTTTGCGTTTCGGCGATCGGCCGGTTCGAGCCGGACGAGCGGGCGCCGTCCTGGTCGAACGCCGTGCCACCGAGCAGGCCGTCCGACCCCTGGGTCGAACGCGACACGCTGGCGGGTGCGAAATAGTCGGCGATCCCGCGTTTCTGCTCTGGCGACGTCGTATTGATCAGCCACATCAACAGGAAGAACGCCATCATCGCGGTCACGAAGTCAGCGTAGGCCACCTTCCAGGCGCCGCCGTGGTGGCCGCCGCCGATGACCTTCTTGATCTTCTTGATGACGACGGGCTTGTTGGAGCTCATGCCGTGAGAGACTCGATAGGACCTTGCGGCCGGCGGAATTCGGCTATTCTGCCGAGACTTCTAGGCCCGATACGGTTAAGGCGGGGTGCATGGCGGAAATCGGCGCAGACGCCGGATTCGACGAACTGGCCTACCGGCGGGCGCTGGGAGGCTTCGGCACCGGCGTGGCGCTGGTGGCCGCGTGGGACGGTTTTGGACAGGCGCACGGCCTGATCATCAACAGCCTGACCTCCGTGTCGCTGCAACCGCCGGTCGTTCTCTGGTGCCTGGGAGACCAGTGCGCCGCGTTTGGCGTGTTCACCAATTGTCCCTCGTTTTCCATCAACATTCTGGGCGCGGAAGATGAGGCGCTGGCCCGCCGCTTCTCGCGCAGGGGCGACCGCCTGATCCCGGCGGATCAGATCAGGCGCATGACGACCGGTGCCCCTGTGCTGGCCGCGGCGGTTGCGAGCCTGGATTGCCGGGTTCGCAGCCACGAGCGCGTGGGCGATCACGAGGTGATCTATGGTGATGTCGCGGATTACTACGCAGCATCGTCCGGCGACGCGCTTGGCTATTTCCGCGGACGCTATGTGAAGCTGAGCCACGAACCCTGATGTGCGGGAAGTTCACCCAGATGGCGTCCTGGGCGGACGCAACGACATTTTTCAACGCGCTTGGCCTGATGGCCGAAGGCGAGCCGGTCGTCGTCGCAACGCCCATGCGGTTTGCCAAGATAATCCGTCTTTCTGCAGATGGTCAGCGCGAGCTGGTCCCCATGCGCTGGGGCTTTCCTGATCGTGCAGCGAGCAACCCGTCGGCGCCGAAGCACATGCATGCCAGATGCGAAACCATCGACCAGCGGCCAACGTTTGCGGAGTCTTTCCGAAGCCGGCGCGGCATCCTGATGGTTGAGACCTTCAATGAAGGCGAAGAGCTTCCCAGCGGCAAAACCAAGCAATGGGTGATCCGTCCCAGAGACCGCAAGCCGATCGCAATCGCGGTGATCTACGAGGAATGGATCAACGACCTCGGCGGCAAGGACGAGCAACTTCTCACCTTCGTGCAGGTGACCACCCCGGCTAGCGCCCTGATCTCGAAGATCACCGACCGGATGCCGGCCATCTTGCCTCCGGCCGACTGGCCGAAGTGGCTTGGGGAAATACCCGCTTCGCCAGGCGAGGTGAAGGCGCTGCTGAAAACGTTCGATGATGGCGGAAACTGGGAGATGAGCGAACAGGCGACAGCAAAGCGCAAGCAAGGGCTGTTGGATGGTCAGCGCGATCTCTTCAGTTAGCCAGAGGACGCAAGGCCCGTCGCCGACGCCCGCTCGGCATGGCGCAAACGACAACATAGGGCAGGAAACAGGTCATGGCAGTTGTTTCATTTCTTGGTCTCGGCGTGATGGGCGGTCCGATGGCCCGGCATCTCGGCGATAAGGGCCATGACGTCAGGGTCTGGAACCGCACACCCGAAAAGGCCGACACATGGCTCAAAACGGGCGCGGGCGTGTCGCTGCCATTGCCGGAAGTCGTTGAAGGGGCCGAGTTTGTCCTCATGTGCCTCGGCGACGATCCCGATGTCGAAGCGGTGTTCGGAAAGCTCGAGCCGTCGCTGAAACCGGGGATGATCGTGATCGATCACACGACCGGATCGGCCGGCCTGGCCAGGGCGCTGGCGAAAAGAAGCCAGAGGAAAGGTGCGGCCTATCTCGATGCGCCAATATCGGGAGGGCAGGCCGGAGCGGAAAATGGCCAGCTTACGGTGATGATCGGCGGCGATGCGGAGGCGTTCGAAAAGGCCCGATCGGTCATGGCCGCATACTCGAAGCAGATGACGCTGATCGGCGACAGCGGCGCCGGCCAGCTAGCCAAATCAGTCAACCAGATCTGCATTGCCGGCATCGTCCAGGGACTCTCGGAAGGCCTGCATTTCGCCCGCAAGGCCGGGCTGGACGAGGCGAAGGTCATCGAGGCGATCTCGAAAGGCGCAGCGCAGAGCTGGCAGATGGAAAATCGCTGGCGGACGATGGTCGACGGCAAGTTCGATTTTGGCTTCGCCGTCGACTGGATGCGCAAGGATTTGCGCATTGCGCTCAGCACGGCGCGGGAAACTGGCGCATCCACGCCGGTCACCGCGCTGGTCGACCAGTTCTATGCCGACGTGCAGGCGGAAGGCGGCGCAAGATGGGATACGTCCAGCCTGATCTCGCGCCTTAATCGCCCCGCTGGGGGCCGGGGGTAGAACACACGGTGCCGAAAGTTTTCCTTCATCAGATCGAACACGAGCTGGAAGAGAAGTTCGTCACGTCTGGAGGACCCGGCGGCCAGAACGTCAACAAGGTCGCGACGGCGGTTCAGTTGCGCTTCAACATCAAGCGTAGTCACGCCTTTGACGATGAACAGAAATGGCTGATCCGCCGGGCGTTGTCGTCGCGTGTCACCGATGACGGCGAACTGGTGATCTTCGTGCAGACGCACCGCTCCCAGCAGCGCAACCGCGATGAGGCCCGCGACCGTCTGGTCGAAATGCTGGAAAAGGCCTTGGTCAAACCGAAGCGGCGCGTTCCCACCAAACCGACCCGGGCGTCGAAGGAGCGCCGGCTCGATGGCAAAACCCGGCGCTCGACGGTGAAGCGCTTCCGCGGCCGCGTGGATACCGAGTAGGGCGCGCGGTTCTTCCTACTAGCAAATTTTGCACGCAGTAGTTGCTGTTTGAGATGTTTCATGCTTCCGATTACAACCATAGATTGTTTTTCCCCTGGTTGTGGTCGAGAGGACTGAATGGCGGAGATTCCCAAAACACGGATGTCTGTGTCGGCCGATGAGGCCGCCCGCCTTCGCGCCTTCACGCGCAACGCCGAATGGATGAACGGGCGGATCGCCGGCGCCCGCGTCGCCCAGCCAAAGGATGCCGAGGCGCTGGCGGGCCTGCTGTCAGACCCGTCGATTGGTCCAAAAATCTACACGGTGCCTAGCGTCATCAACGCTGCCACCATGTCGGCGTTCATCGAGGATCACCTCATGCAGCGCGCACGGGGTGAGGGCATCCTCTTCGTCTCCTTCAACACAGACGGCGCTGCGACGGCGTATTTCGACGTTGAGCTCTGGCCGGAATGGGGCGCCGTCAAATTCGGCGGCGCGGTGCGGGCGAGCCGCCAGGGACGTGGGTTCGGCGGCGCCTGCGGGCTTGCTGCTGTGGAATGGTGCTTCGACCAGTTGGGAGTCGCCCGGATCTGCGAAACCACGGCGCTGGATAATGACCGCTCGATCCGCCTTCTGTCGCGCCTGGGGTTCGAGCAGTTGGGGCAGGTTACAGCCTACCGGCCTGACGGCACGCCCCGCGCATCCCTCTACTGGGAACTTGAGCGATCTCGCTGGACCGAAGGCCGGGCGGTGCGCCGCGCCGGGTAGCGCAGAGGCATACGCCAGCCAGTCGTGATCCGGCTTTCCCGCGCGCCCATTCGGCCTAGGTCACTGTCGCTGGGTCGGAGAGGCGGAGCAGATGAACACTCAAGCCGTGATGAAGTGGGCGCGAGCCAATCCGCGCGTGCGATCGACGCTCCGCAGCATCGCGGACGCCATCCATTACGACACGACGGACTGGGTCCGCGTCGTCATGTACCAGAAATGCTTTGAATTTATCCGCAGCCTGGACCCTGGCCGCCTCGATGTCATGGAGGTGTCTGCGGGCGAGCACTGGCGGAAGCATTTCGAGTTCCGGTCGTACACGCCAACGCATTATCCCGATTTCGACATCTGCCGGCAAACGCTGCCGCAGAAGTTCGACTTGATCATCGCTGATCAGATATTTGAACACCTTTTGCGACCTGCGGACGCCGCCCGAAATGTCCTCGCCATGCTTAAGCCGGGCGGCTGGTTCATCATCGCGACCCCCTTCCTGATCCGCGTGCATCCCTCGCCGATCGATTGCAGGCGGTGGACCGAGCAGGGTCTTGCGATGTTCCTTGAGGACGCGGGCTTCAGGTCGGATCTGATAAAAACCGATTCATGGGGCAATCGCGCGTGTGTCGTGGCGAACTTCAAGGGATGGAAGAAGCGCGGGTTTTTCGGGTCGCTGGTGAACGAGCCGGAGTTTCCCGTCACCGTGTGGGCGTTCGCGCAAAAGCCCGAGGAGATCTGAGATCCAAGACCTGGCTACATCCGCAAGCCGATTTCTTTCAGCCGCTGCATGAGGAAGTCCTGCGCCAGGATGGGTTCGGGATACCTGTTCGGATTGGCGTCCGAAATGCACTGCGGCGAGGTCCGGATTTCGTAGTCAGGGCGGAAGTGCAGAAAGAAGGGCGTGGAATAACGCGAATACCTTGCTCGCTCGGGCCGCGGGTTCACCACGCGATGCGAGGTCGAGGGCAGGACATGGTTGGTAAGGCGCTGCAGCATGTCGCCGATATTGACCACCAGCGATCCCGCTGGCGGATTGACGGCCAGCCAGTCGCCGTTGCGATGCAGAACTTCCAGCCCGCCTTCCTCGGCGCCCAGCAGCAGCGTGATGACATTGATATCCTCGTGCGCCCCCGCGCGCACCGAGCCTTCCGGAGGCGGTTCAGTCTGGGGTGGGTAGTGCAGCAGGCGCAGGATCGAGTTGCCGTCGCGCACGGGGTCGTCAAAGAAATCATTATCGAGACCGAGATGGCGCGCGATCGACGACAGCAGCACGCGACCGAAACGGTCGAGTTCGTCGAACATGCCGGTCGTTGTGGCGTCCCAGCCGGGAATTTCAGAGACGCTGAGATTTTCCGGCATGAACCCGGACAGCCGGTGACCGGCGGGCAGGTTCCGCCCGACATGCCAGAACTCCTTCAGGTCGTGCGCGGCCGCGCCTTTGGCGATCTCCGTGCGAAAGGGCGTAAATCCGCGTTGGCCTGCGCCGTCAGGCACCACGTATTTCAGGCGCGTGGGTTCGGGCAATGCGAAGAACGCCTTCGCCACCGCCAGGCCCGCATCCAGTTTCGCGATGTCCATCGAGTGATGATCGATCACGGCAAAACCGGTTTCCCGGAAGGATTCGCCCAGCCGCGCTGCGAACCCCGCCGGATCGGCGCTTTGCTTGCGGAAATCGATCGGTCTGAAGCGGTCTGTAAGCGTAGCCATACTGTAGGTCCAGGTCTGTCAGGCGTCGCACTCTGACGCCATTGTCGCCGTCTTGCTATCCGGACGAGCGTCTATAACAGGAGGCTCATGACTTACCTGATGGAATTTTGGCGGTCGCCCTCCGGAATTCTTGCCAATCTCCATGGATTTCGCGGTGGGCTGAAGGCCCGCGCGACGCCCGATCGAACGTCCCCATATGCTGCAAACGGAGCCCAGCGACCCAGCTATCCGGGAGCATTCGGACGCCTCGCCAGCCTGGAGGCATTCGCCTGACAACGCGCAGGACATGGGTTTTTCGCATGCGACGGACCCTTGAGGGCCCGATTGAAGCGCCATCCTGGCCAACGGGCGTCAGCGTGCGAACCTTCCGGCAGGCGGATGCAGAGGCCGCTCATTCCGTACTGCAATCCGGTTTCTGGGAAGGTGGGGGCGGCGCGACAACCTTCCGGCGATGGTGGTCAGAGCTTCGCAAGGACGACGAGTTTGATCCCGGCCTCTTCTATATCGTTGAAGACGGGCAGGGCGTCGCCGGAATGGTGCAGTGCTGGACCAGCGCTTTCGTCAAGGATCTCGCTGTTCTCCCGCGCCTCAGACGGCGAGGAATTGGACGCGCGCTGATGCTGACCGCATTCGACGCCTTCAAGACGCGCGGCGCAGACCACGTTGATCTCAAGGTGAACGAAGAGAACATCGCTGCGCAGCGGCTTTATCACTCGCTGGGCATGCAGGTGGTCGAGCGGTTGGCCGCCTGAGTCTTGCGTGCATCAATGACTCGGAAACTACTTTGCAGCGTTTGATTCAGTGCTCTGAATTTCTGTAAACGCAAATAAATATCAAATTAGCACAAATTCTTTGCAGTATTAACCATGCCGAAAACGTTGTTCGATTGAATGATCCCTGTCGCCGGTGATGCGGCGGGTGTGGAAAGTGCGACCAGGTCCGAGAGACGAGGCGCACTCAGGGAAGTCGAAGGACAGCCAGAATGGCGTACGCAGATATCCAGCTCGAGGTTCCGGAGTTCGGTCTCACCCGGGAAGCGCCGGCGGATGAGCTCTATCGCATCGGCCTGATCTATTCCGAGGGAATGGGCGTCGCCGTGGACATCGTCGCGGCCCACAAGTGGTTCAATCTTGCTGCGGCCCGCGGTCATCGCGGCGCTCGCGTCTGCCGCGAGGAAATGGCGGACATGATGGAGTCGCAAGACATCATCAAGGCCCAGCGCGCCGCCCGCGAGTGGATGAAGAAGGCCAACTAGATCTTCTCCAACTCAGAACGCCGCAACGATCCGCCCAGGTATGAGTTGATCCTCCTGGCGGAAATCGCATCAGCGTCGATCGGCGCGCGACCCGACCTCCGACTGCGCATTCATCTGCGGTCGTCGAGACATGTTCGCCTCTTGCGCATCGACATGCGGCGCAGATCATTTGCAACCTCATCCATTCTTTGAACAACGTGCAGAGGCAAGCCATGTCTCTTCGCACTGTGGTGCTCGACTTGCGATGCGCGGAGAGGCCGCCAGATCTCGACATCGCCGTTCAGGCGCGCCTTAAACTACTGCTTGAACATAAAGTGGGAAGCAGACCTAGAAGTGAATGACGCCATAGACGATCGAAAAGTCGATCGGCAGGGCGTCGCGAATGAACTGCTTCATGAAGACGTTCTCGTTCGAGATCACTTTGCGCGAGACATAGACGACATCGAAGCGATGCAGCGGGCCAATCTCCTGGCCGGAGAGGGCGCCGCCGGCGCGCAGGTTTAGAACGCGCGTCAAGAGTTTGCCATCAGGCGCGCGACGAAGAACGATGACATGTGTCGGCTTGCCTCGATCGGTCCAGCCGCCGGCGAGCAAAACGGCCTGGAGCGCGTCGATCTCGCCCGGCAAGTCGAACACGCCAGGAGTCTTGACGTCTCCTCCGACGAAGATCTTCTGCGACCCGAACCCGGTTGGCGAAACCGTGAGCGAGGGATCGATCAATTCGCTGGCGTATGCGTGTTCAAGTATCGCCTGAATGTCTGTCGCAGTGCGATTGGCGACCATGACCGGCCCGATCAACGGCAGCGTCGCCCGGCCATCCGGCGCGATGACGACTTCGCCATCCAGTTCGGGCGCGGTGCGGACGTCGACTCTGAATCTGTCGCCGGGAAAGAGCCGGTATTGCGCATCTTCCGCGGTCCAGCCGGGAAAGGCGTCCGGCTTGATGCCAGCCTGTGTCCGGGGCGCTGGGCAGGACGCGCATCCAGCGGCGGCCAGGCAGCCGAAAAGACCGCAAACAGCGAGGCGGCGCATGGGCGACATGCCGGTTTCTGTCGCCGGAATGGATAATCCATTCTTAAGACAGGCGGGCGAAGCCTAATCTGTTAACTGGCTGGGATTCGGTCGTGAGCGTTGAAACCTGGAGTGAGCGGGAGCCCGCTGGCGCCGCGCCAGCCAGGCCGCGGTCGGCCGGGCGGATGCGCACACGGCTTGGCCTCGCTGATGTGGTGCTTCAACTCTGGCGCTCCAGATGGTTGATGTTGCTTGTTTTCCTGCCGATCGCGTTGCTCGGCGCCGCGATCGCATTGGTGTTCCCGACCCAGTATTCCGCTTCGACCCGATTGTTCGTCGCCTTGGGTCAGGAAGGCGAGCTTCGTACCGAAGCCGAACTCGCCTCCTCGCCGGTTATTGCGGACAGGGTCATAAAGTCTGTCGGCCTTGCTCGGCTTTATCCAGAGATCGGAGAAGCGGAGGCGAGGGCGCCCGACAAGGCGCGCCTTCTGGATGGCAAGGCGCGGGCCCTGTTCGCGAAACACTTCGATGCATCGGTCTCGCCCGGCTCATCCATTCTGCGCCTCGGGTTCTCCCACCCCGATCCCAGGGTTGCAGCAGAGACGCTGAACACGCTGGTAAAGGTCTATCTCGATTACCGGGGCGAGGTTCTCGACGGCCGCTACACGGCCGGCCTGGTTGACCAGCGCGCCGCGATTGAGGGCAGGTTGAAGGCGGCGGACGAGTCGCTCCGCTCTTTCCTCGCGAAAAACAACATCAGCGATTTCGTCGCCGAGAGGAACGCGGTCTCGCGTCTACTCGCAACGCTCTCCGATGAAATCTCCAGCACAGAAGCCTCCCGCAGCGAGACCGAAGCGCGGATTGCGGGCCTGCGGACGCAGCTTGCCGCAACGCCGCGTCAGGCCGACCTTTATGTCGATACGACTTCGGGCAAGGCCTTGTCCGACCTCAGGCTCCAGCGCGAGGATCTGCTTACGCGCTACAAACCTGACAGCCAGACCGTGCAGGACATCGATCGCAAGATCAGGCGACTTGAAACCCTTGTCGACGCTTCGCCCCAGGAAGGCGTCAAGCGAGTTGGCGCGAACCCGACGTGGCAGGCTCTTGCGACCGAACTTGCCTCAGCGCGCGCAACCGCTCAGGCGCTGCAAGGTCGGCTTGTGGACTTGCAGCGCCAGAGAGACGAGGCGGAACAGCGCCGCGCGGTCCTGGCGGCTGTTGCGCCCGACTTTCAGCGTCTGTCGCGCGACCGTACGGCGCTCGAAAATTCCGCGCAGGCGCTGGCGGAACGCGAGCAGGCGGAGCAGACGCGAAGCGAACTGGCCGCGCGCAAATCCGCCGACATTTCAATCTTCGAGCCCGTCGCGCCGCCTCCACAAGGGGCTTCGCCCAGGCGACTGATCGCCCTGGCCGGCATGGCGATTGGATTGGCGCTGGCGCTGGTTGTTGGCCTGGTCCGCGCCGCCTCGCTTCGTACATTGCCGACAGCCCGGTCCGTCGAGCGCACGCTCCGGCTGAGTGTTCTGGGCGCTGCCGGAGCGCGCAGTCGGTGATTGATCTGCGTCCTGACCTGCGGGGACTGATGCGCCAGCTTGCCCTCACGCCTGCTGAGGACGGCGGGCGGACCATACTGTTCATGTCTGCGCGCGCAGAAGAGGGCGTCTCCAGCGTGGCGGCGTCCTTCGCCCTCATGGCCGCTGAAACTGCCCGCAAACCTGTATGGCTCGTCGACCTGGACCTCAGACGCAATCATGCGTTCAACGCCTTCGCCGTCGGGGAGTTCGCCTCGAAATTCGGCGGCGTCGGTCCGCCTTATTCCGCCTATCTCAAGACCAGGCCGTTCTTCGCGATCGAACCCGAAGATGCAAACGCCAACGCCAGTGTCGGCGTGTTCACGGCGCATCGTGTCGGAGAGACGCGGCTGATGGTGACGCAGTTCGACAAGACACGGATCAAGCCTGGCCATTCCATTCGCATTCGAACGGGGCCGGAATACTGGGCCGCCGCGCGCGCCGCGACGAGCTGGACGGTGGTCGATGCGCCAGCGCTTGAACGGTCATCGGCCGGCCTCGCCATCGCTTCCCAGATGGACCGCTCGGTCATTGTCGTTAAGGCCGACGAAACCACGCCGGAGGAGGTTGAGACATTGCGCCGCGAACTTGTTGCTCACGGCGGCAAGGTTGCCGGAGTTGTGCTGAACCACGAACGCGCGGATGCGCGCTTCATCGATCAACTGACGTCCTGAGAGCGGTCGCCAGGGCGGCAAGAAGAGCCCGGTTTACAAGGCAGGGGAGTGGCAGGGGAGCTGCGTCAGGCGGTGGCCTGTGCACGTTCAAGCTGTTCGACAAGGTCCGGCGGGAAGGGCGATTGATAGGGCTCAACGCCAAGTCGTTTGCGCACGATTTCCGTGGGGTCCTGCCAGACATCCGGCCAGGCGACGCCCAGAAGCTGGGGCGACCCACGCCCGTGTCGCCACGCCGACAGGATAATTTCCAGCAACAGCGGCAGTCCTTCGGGCCGCTTTATCGCCGCCTTCGTCGTGACGACGCAGAGGAATTGCGCAGAATAGTTGTGCCCGAACTGCGACAGCTGGAACGCGGAGATGGCCACCTCGTGCAGCGCAGTCGTCTGATACCCGCCGACGATGTGCCAGAGGTCATGGCATTGCAGGATGCGGACATTGAGATAATCCAGCGGCGGCGGCAGGTTCGCGAGGCCCAACGCATCACGATCCAGCACTTCAAGATCGAAATCGTTGTCGACGATCAGACTGTGAAACGCCGCTCCCAGAGACCCTGGCGGGCAGGCCGCAAGGTCTTCGAGACGAAAACGGTCCGGCCATCCCTGTCTGACGGCGTCTGCCACGCCAGCATATGTCAGGCTGGCGCGGCCGGCGCGGCCCGCAAACCCATCGTCGACAAACGCCCCCAGGCTGGCCGTGCGCGTCGTGAAGGCGCCGGCGTCCGTTCGCGCATCGTCATCGATAAAGTCCCAGAAGGGCGCCCATAGATCCGGCGATCCCGTTCCGCTTCCCTCAAGCAGGGTCATTGCCGGTGAAGCTTCGCCAAACCATCCCGCCGCCGCTGCGTCGTAGGCCTGACGAATCTGTTCCGGCTCGATGAAGGCAACGCGCGCCAGCAGGGCCGCAAGGTCCGCGGCCGCTGTCAGGTCGCCCTGCTTCGTCAGACGCGCCAGCAGCGCGGGATCGGCGTCACCGGTTTGTGCAAGCGTCTGAAATCTCTGCTTCGCTGCGTCGGCGATCATGGCAGCCTCTCCGCAAGGGGAGTGAAGCTACGCATCGCTCCTTGCGACGACAAGCGGCGCCGTTGCGGCAAGATCAGGCTTTTGGGGAGGCGCTCCCTAGTCTCTGGAGGTTTTTCTCGTGTGTGCGGCGGTCGAGCGAGTAGAACGCGATCGCCGACAGCATGCCCAGCTGCAGCAGGACAAGCGCTGGTATGTAGTACCAGCCGAGGCGTTGGAGGACCTCATCGGGCACCGCCGAGGGCGTTGCATTGGCCGGAAACCGCGCCAACGCGAGAATCAGCGCCGCAGCCATTACGCCGACGCCCGACACCATTTTTTGGACAAACGTATTGGCCGCAAAAAATACACCCTCGGATCGGCGTCCGGTTTTGAGTTCCGATTGCTCGACCAGGTCAGCGATCATCGAGGCCATGAGCGCCTGAAAGGCAACGGTAAGTGCGACGCTGATCTGACCGATGACCAGCACGCTCCAGAATGTAGCTGGATCGCCGCCGTCCGACAGAACCCCGAACAGACGCAGCGCCACTGCAAGCGGAGAGACGATCAGGGCAACTCCGCCAATAACGATGGCGGCGCGTTTCTTGTTCAGTCGTTGGGCTATCAACGGCGCGATGGCGGCGCCAAGCAGGGCCGAGACGAAAACGGCAAGTGTGATTTCGCCGATCTGCACGGAGGAAAAGGCCCAGAAGTAGGTCGAGAAGTAGACCGACAGCGCGCTGACCAGACCGGATGCGACAAAAGCAAAGATCGCTGCGATGAACAGCGCCACAAACGACCGGTTTGCCAGCGTCTCGAACATGTCGCGGAAGACGGTGACGAGCGTAAGTCGCCTTGGCTCCGGGTGCACGAGGCGGGAGACCCAGGAATGGGTGCCCAGCGATGACGTCATGATCGACAGAAATATCAGCGCCGCCGAGATTCCGGCGTAGGCGACGTAGGCGGCCGGATTGAGTTGGCCTTGCGGGATCGCGCCGGTAGCGAATGCCGGAAAAAGGAAGAAAAACATAATGACTGTCATGGCGTTGCCGCCGGCCCAGCCAAAGAAAGTTCGATACGACATGAGCACGCTGCGCTGGTCGTAATCCCGGCTCAGTTCCGGCGCGAGCGCTGCGCTGGGCGTTTCGAAGAAGGTGATGAAGGTTCGCGTCAGAACGGCGAGCGTCAGCAAATACCAGAATAGTTCGGTCTGGTTCCAGCTCCCCGGCGGTCTCCAGAGAAGGAAGTAGCTGACGGTCACCGGGATGGCCGATGCGTACATGAAGACATGGCGCCGTCCCCATCGGGACCTGAAGACGTCCGACCAATAGCCGACGACAGGGTCGGATATCGCATCGGCAACAAGCGCTATGGTCAACGCCAAACCAACCAGACGCGCATCAAGGCCGATCACCTGGCTGTAGAAAATCAGAAGAAAGAAGCTGAAGCCGCTGTCCTTGACGCCGAATGCGACGCCTCCGAGACCATAGGCGAGCCTTGTTGAAATGCCGGGCGCCCGCGGAGTTGCAACCGTCACGGCTGGATCATGTGTAGCGATGCTCAGCCCCCTCTCGCGACCCGGCGGCGGCTCCTATCACTGCACGGCCTTCGGGGTGCGGCAAGCGACGTGTTGAGATGACGTCGCGACGGGCCGGTGTGGTCGATACGTGCGGCCCGTCAGGACACCTTCAACGTCCTAGTTGATGACGCCGGACAGCACTGCGCCCAGCGTTGGTGTCGTGACGACCGCGCCTTCGCCGGCGGCGCGTTTGCAGAGTTCCGCGAGCAGGTCCGGCGAAACTCCAAATTCCGTTGGTCTCGGGCTGACATCGTGCGTGAAGAAGATCAGCCAGCCTTTTGAACGGATACAATTTTCCAGCATGGCGAAGGCGCGTTTCCGGCGCGTCTCGCCATCGCCAAGTTCGACGGCGCGAAGCTGTGCGCGATCCGTGTCTCCGCGATTGACCCCCGGCAGCACGCCGCGCGCCGTGGCGAAGGTATCGGCCGCCCAGCGTTTGGCGACGTAGGTTGTCTCGCCATAAGGCCAGGCAAAGCTGGATATGTTTGCGTCGAGACCGGCCTCCGCAAGCGCAACAAGGTTTGCCGCGACGTCTTTCTCAACGCGGTCGATCGGCTTGCGCGCGCAATCGAGATGGCTGTGCGTATGGGCTGCGATCTCGTGACCGCGGGATGCAAGGTCGCCGATCATGGCGACGTCGAACATTTCGCCCATCGGTCCGCGCTGGCCCATGAAGGAGGTGGCGGCGTAGAAGGCCGCTCGTCCGCCGGCCGCTTCGACGATGTCGGCGCCGCGCGCGGCGGACTTCGGAAAGTCGTCGAAGGTGAAACTCACCACCGGCCGGTCCGGGGCGACGGTCGACGGCGCAGCCATGGACCACTGGACGAGCCGGCGGCCAATCCTCGCCGGCAGGCTTTGCGATGGACGGCGCCCCCACGCCTCCATCAGACGCCCCCAGGTCGAAGCATGGATCGCCACGCATTCAGCGCGCGACCGCGCAGAGCGACGGGAAGCCCGTGCAGGCCGGCGATCCGGCCGGTTGCGGCAGCCAGCAGGGGACGAAAGGGGAGACCATGAATATGACGGCCTTCGCGGCTGGCAGGCCCCGTGCTGCGGCTCTGCCGCCAGATCGCCGCGTACCTCGACATGAACGTCTTGTCGTCGTCGAAACCGAGACGCGTCGCAGTGTTGTCTATGTGGATTATGGGAAAACGAGTGGCGACGGCTGGCCCCCAGTCGTCGCGGTCTGCATCGAACGGGCAAGCGGCCAGCACATCGGCATGGACCGCCATGTTACCCGTGAGCACATGGTGGCCAGGCGCCGTCGAACGCTGGGCTGCATCGAGGCATTCCGAGGTCCGGGCGTGCCAGCGATGCAGAGCGGATCGCGGATCGTCAGAGGCCTGCTTGAGCGAGTAGCCGCCAACGATCACGGCGGGCGCGTTGGCCAGAGCAATGGCGTCGAGATACGCCTCCACGAAACGCCGGCTATCGGGCGCCAGATTGCCGTCGAGCACGAGAATCCAGGGGGCGCGGGCATGGGTGATTGCGCGAGGGGCTGAGCCGGACTGCCCGGGCTTCTCAAGCGACGTGACCACACGGACAGGTGCAAGCGCATGGTCAGCGGCGTCTGTCGCGCGCATGAGCGCCGCCTCGCCCGGCGCCGCCCAATTGTCGACAATGATCTCGATCGCCAGCGCTCTCGGCGTGGACGCCAGTGCGGCGACAAGACGGGACGCATCCCTGCGGCCGGCCGAGATCGCAATCGACAACCGCGGCTTTGCATCCGCCCACAAAGGATTGTCATGCATGATTTCCAGCGTCGCCGGCGGCGCGCCGGCAAGATGTTGGAGTACCAGCCGGACTGGAGCGTGCATGACGCTATCGCCCCCCACGTGCGCTGTCGCACAGACGCGACCCGGCCGCGTTCGCAGGGCAATCCGTTTCGGGCAGTTTGGCCCGGGTCAGGCATTTGGCGCGCATGGGACGTCCGGCTCGATCCAGCCGGTTGGGTCTACGCCAATGGGGTCAAGGCCAGCTTGAGCCGGTCGGTGAAATTGCTTCGATCAGGGGCGCACACGCCGAAAATCGCCAGCAATCACGGGGCCGGATCCCGGTCCCAAAACGAAAACGACCGCGCTGCCATAAGGGCGGCGCGGCCGTTTCCTGTAGTTTGCCTGGGGCCTCAGCTCTTGTCGCGGGCCGGGAAGTTGACGATGCAGCCGTCCGTCGGGCGCGTCACGACGGGTACGGTTTTGCCGGCCAGCGTCGCGTCGAGAACGTCCGTCGTCCAGTTGTTGTCGGCGTGCGCCCGTGCGCGGCCATAGGTCAGCCGGTCATCGAGCGGGCCGTGATAGAGAATCTTGAAGTTCTTGCTGGGGTCGAGCACCACTACGTCCGCCGTTCGCTGGACGCCGACATTGAGGCCGACCTTCTGGTCCGTGTCCTTGAGCACGGGCATCTTGATGTCGAACTTCTCGATCTCCTGCTTGATCATCTCAGGCGTGTCCTGGATGTTCGAGTTGATCATCATGAACTTGACGCCCTTGGGGCTGTACTTTGCGGCGGCTTCCTTGATGGCCGGCGTCATCTGCTGGACAATCGGGCAGCCAACGCCTTGCCAGATCAGCACGACGGCCTTGGCGTCTTTCATGTCGTAGAGGTGGTGCATCTTCCCGTCCTGGTCGGGAAGCGTGAAATCGTTGATCCGCTCGGGCGTCTTGATCACGCCGGAGGCGTCCGGCTTGGCGATGAGCGGCGACACGGGCGCGGCCGTATGAATCGATGCCTGGACCAGCTTCTGGGCGAAGGCTGGCGCGGCGATGAGGCTGAGGCCAATGGCGGTGGCGGCTAGCAAGCGAGCATTCACGGGGAGATCCTCCAGGTTCGAATTCAGGTCCGGGGCGTTTCCTGCGCCATGACGACGGAACTGCGGGCGCACGCGGCCCCAGGGAAATGCTCCAAGCCTTGATTTATATGGGGAGGACTATCCCGCAATCCCCTGACAGCGTCAAACCTCGCGCGCTGTATCGCACCATAATGTGTTCCGGCTTGAGCCGCCGTCACAGGTCGGTGAGCCAACCAAGCCCCTCCGCCAATTGCGGCGACATTGTGATTGCCGCAAGGAAACCACCCCGAAAACGAAAACAGGCGGCCGAAGCCGCCTGTTCCCGTCGTCAGTTTGGTCGTTTGGACTAGAACGTCTTCTTGATACTGATGTCGATGGTCCGACCCAGCGGGTTGCCGATACGCGGGTCGTAGCCAAGTTCTTCGCGAGCGTGGGGCGGATCCGCATCCAGCAGGTTGTCGATCGAAGCGCTGAGACGCAGCGTGTCGGTCAGGTCGAAGTTGTAGTGGAAGTCGAACGTCAGCCAGTCGGTGCCGTTCACGCCCCAGCAGGTCTGACCGTACGGCACGAGCGTCGAGCCGGTGTTGGGCTGATAGCCAGACGGCGTGATGCATCCGCGCTGATCGGTGACACCCGAGATGTAGTTCGCGACAAGACGGAAGTTGTGCTTGCCGATGTTGTAGTTGGCGTTGGCGTTGGCGCGCCACTCGGACGATGCGTTGGCAATCGTCGCAAAGTTGAGCAGGCCCAGCTGGTTGCTGCCCTGGTCAAGCGCGTAACCGTCGAGCGTTTTCGGGCCCACCTTGTCGAGCACCGTCCGCGTTGCGGTGGCGTCGAACGTCATCGTTCCGCTGAGCAGCGGGAACGAATAGGTGGCCTGGATGTCATAGCCCGCGACGTGCTGGCCAGGTCCGTTGCCATAGTCGGTCCGGATCGTCGAGAAGTCGCCGGCCGTGGTCACGCCCTGAACGCAGGCCCCGCCATTGAACCGAACGCGGCTGATCAGCGGCGAGGAGCAATCCGCCAGCGTGGTGGTCGCGTTGGCGCCGGGGAACACGATGGCGGCGATGTCGTTCACCGACGCCAGCAGGCCGATCTCGTTTTCCGTCTGGATGTCGAAGTAGTCGACGATCAGCCGGAAATCGCTGTCGCTGGTGATGCCGCGAGATTGCCAGATCACGCCGATGTTCTGCGACTTGGCCGTTTCGGGAACGATGCTGGCCTGGGTTTGCGTCGCCGCGCCCAGCCAGAGACCGCCCGTCTTGGTGTAGCTGTTGACCCCGTTGTTGATGTTGCCGGGGATCAGGCCCGCAGGTGGCGCCTGGTAGTTGGTGCCGTACGACCCGCGGATCGAGATCGGACCCCAGACGTCCCATTTGCCGGACACCTTGTACACGGTGGCCTTGAGGTTGTGAGAGAATTCCTCGTGGCGCGCCGCCAGCTGGAAGTTGAGGGTGTCGAGCACCGGCACGCTGAACTCGACGAATTCAGACAGCTGTTGCTGGTCGCTTTGATCTGGCGGGTTGGTATCGAAGAAAACAAACGGGCCGGGCTTGTCCGGGGTGCAACCGGAGAAGTTCGGATCGCTCGTTGGCAGAGGTTGCTGACCGGAGGTCGACGGCCACTGGCAAGGCGTGTTGCCGTTGTAGTAGTTGCTCGGAATGTTCTCCCGATACTCCGTCTGCCGCCACTGCGAACCGAGCGCCCAGCCGACGTCGCCACCCGGCAGGGTAAGGCCCGTCTTGCCGTTGAAGACAAGATCAACCGTCAGGTTGTTTGTACGGGTTTCCGCCAGGCGTTGGTCGAACAGCCAACGCTCGAGGTCTTTCGGGTTCTCGCTCCCGGCGACGTAGTTCGGGTTCGACAGGCCGAGCATCGGCTCGCTGGAGAAGTTCGACGAGAAGGGGTTCCAGTACATGCACCCGTTCTTGCCGGCGGCGCCGGGGTTCTGCGTACCGTAGCGCGTGGGATCGAGGTCCGCTGCGCTACAGTTCGGGCCGCCAAAGCCGTTGAGAGCCTCCTGCAGGCGATAACCCATGATGTCGGCGGCGTCGCCTTGCGTGATGAACTCGTTGTACGTGCCAGCGAGGCTGTAGCCGGTTTCGCCAAGGACGCCCTGGAAGATATTGCCAAGGTCGCCCTTCAGCTCTGCGGAGACGCGCCAGACCTGGTTGTCGATCTTGGACGGCACGCCATAGCCATTGCCGCTGCCAAAGACATCGTTGCCGCCATGGGCGAAGGTCCGGTAGGTGATCGGCGTGAAGCCTGAGGCGCCCGTGACTCCGTGGTCGGAGGCAAACGCGGCCGCATAAGGGTTCGTGATCGGGACGTAGAACTGGTAGGTCAGACCCGGCGACGCAGCCGGTCCGCGAATGGTTGGCTGGGCTGGCGAGCCGAACACCTGCGGCGACGATACCTCGCCGAACGAGCCTTCCACGTGGATGTCCATGTGGTCGGTAATGCGCGAGTTCAGCTGGGCATGCAGCCTGTAGATGTCGTTGTCTTCGACCAGGTTGTAATAAGGGATGTAGCCGTACTGGCAGGTGTACGCGTTGGTGTACACGCCATTGACCGCTTCGCAGGAAGACTTCGTGAAGTCGCTCACGAGTCCAAGCGGCGTACCCCATTCGAGGTTGGCGCTGGTCGCACCCGCAGCGGCTGGCCCGCGCGGCGGCGCTGGCGGCAGGGCGCCGCGCGGCACCCAGCCTGCCAGGTTGGTCAACGTCGAATAAGGCGCCGGGTTGACGCCGTAAGGCGTGTGCGAGAAATCGCGATCGAGCGTGCTCAGGCGCGAACGGTGCTCCCATTCGGCCGACCACAGGAAGTTCGTGTCGCCCTCGCCGATGCCGCCGAGAAGGCTGAGGCCATAGTCGCCGTCCGAGCCATCGACGTATTTGTAGTGCGCCTTGGCTTCGAGGCCGGTGAAGTGGTCGCGCGTGATGAAGTTGACGACGCCGCCGGTTGCGTCGGCGCCGTAGGTCACGGCCGCGCCGTCCTTCAGGATCTCAGTCCGCGCAATGGCGGCGCTGGGGATGTTGGAGGTGTTCTGGCTCATCCGCCGCCCGTTGAGCAGGGTCAGCGTTTTGTCAGCGCCAAGGCCGCGGAGGTTGAAAGACACCGACCCGGTCAGGCCCGCGCCGCCGAAGTAGTAGGCCTCACCCGAGGTCGGACCGGAAATCGACAGCGATTTGACGAACTCGAGGGCCGTGGGCGAGCCCTGCTTTTCGAGTTCCTGGGAGGAATAGACCTCGACCGGCAGGGCGGCGCTTTCGGATGTGCCCGCGATGTAAGACCCGGTGACGACAACGCGGTTCGACGCATCGTCCGCATCGGGTTTCGGCGTCGCCGGTTTCGTCTGATCGACGGCTGCTGGCGCTGCTGGAGCTGGCGTCACCTGCGGCCCGGAGACCTGCGCGGTCTGGACAGTTTGCGGCGCTTCTTGTGCCCATGCTGGCATTGCCCCCGCCAAGCCAGCAAGAATCGCAACGCCTGACGCGCTGCGGAGCGTGAATTTCATGATTGTAACCTCCCCGTACTGAGTCCGTATCGACTCTTGATCGGAGAACAATTGCGCGAGCCAAGCATTGCCGTCAATCAATCTACGGCGGGCCCAGACTAAAATGCGCGAGTAACTGTCGAACTTCCGTAACGTAAGCTTACGGGCAGGGGATGTACTTTACTTAGTGTTTCGAGCTTGGACGGCGCGCATGTGATTTTCGCGCATCAACTAACTGAAAAAAGCTCCGTGTTTCCTTGGGGCATGATGGCCGGAACAAAAGACTTTGCCTCAGACCGGCTGAATCGCGTCTGCATCGCCCACGAAACGGCGCGTTGGTAACGTCTTGAAGCAAGAATGGCCCTTGCCTCGAAACGTCTTGGCCAAGTGAGCACGGGATTTCCGTCCGGCAGGAGGTCAGACGCCGCACGCGGACCCGCGCACATATCCATATTTGGAGCGAAATCGGCCCGTTCCTGCGAGTAGGTCCAAGCATGAGAATGAGCCGTGGCGGGGAACAGCGTTGGCCGGTGGTGATCCGCGGCCGACTCGCTACAAGTCCTGACGGTCGCTGCGTCCGCGGCTGGCGGGGTTAGCGGCATGAGCGATGGATGGGCCGAAGTTCGCGAGAGAGGCGCCTACTGGGGCATCTTCTTCGTCGCGTCCGTCTACCGTCTTCTCGGCCGCACGATGTCGCGGGCCGTGCTCGTTCCTGTCGCCACCTATTTCTACCTGACGGGCGGCGCCCAGCGACGCGCATCGTCCGACTATCTCAACCGGGCGTGGCAAGCCGGCCTGCTCTCGCGGCCGCCCGGCCTGCTGAGCGGCTTCCGCCATTTCGTGACCTTCTCCTGGGCCGCGCTCGACAAGCTGGCCGCGTGGACCGGCGGGATTCGCCGGTCGGACATTGAAGGCGTCGGCGGCGATCGGTTCGAAACCGCCCGCAACAGCGGACGAGGCGCCCTGGTCCTGACGGCCCATCTCGGCAACCCCGAAGTGGTTCGAGCCATCGCTTCGATCTCGGGCCGCTTCCGCATCAATGTCCTGGTGCACACGATCCACGCCGAGATGTTCAACCGCGTCATCCAGCGGTTCGCTCCGGATTCGCCGGTCAGGCTGGTGCAGGTGACCGAGATCGATCTTGCAACCGCAATGGGGCTCGCCGAGGCCGTTGAACGAGGCGAATGGATCGTCATGACGGGCGACCGCGTGGCCGTGAAAGAGCGGAAGGCGTCGTCCGTGATGGTGGATTTCCTGGGCGCCCCGGCGCCGTTCGCTGTCGGACCATATATTCTGGCGTCGGCGTTGCGGTGCCCGGTCTACACGCTCTTCTGTCTCAAGCATCGCAAGCGCTACGCCGTCGAGTTCGAAGCCTTCGCCGATCCTGTCGAGCTTCCGCGCGGCCGCCGCGGCGAAGCGATCCGAACATACGCGCAGACGTTCGCGCGGCGGCTGGAACGCGCGGTCGCAAGAGCGCCATTCCAGTGGTTCAATTTCTATGATTACTGGCCGTCCCGCCTGACTGGCCAGCCGCGGCGCGTGCGAAGCGCGAACGCTGAATCTGTGAGACCCGAGACGTGAGAACCGGCAAGGCAATCGTGCGCGCGACCGTCGAGGCGAAGGCCCAGTTCTTCGATGTCGATCCGATGAGCGTCGTCTGGCACGGCAACTACCCGAAATTCCTGGAGCTCGGGCGCGTCGCGCTGCTCAACACCATTGATTACGGCTACGACGCCATGGTCGCTTCGGGCTATTCCTGGCCGATCGTCGACATGGGGATCAAATATATCCAGCCGATACGTCTCCATCAGGCCATGGAGATTGAGACCGCACTGCTGGAATGGGAAAACCGGCTGAAGCTGGCCTTCGAGATTCGCGACAAGGCGACCGGCAAGCGCCTAACCCGTGCATATTCCGTTCAGGTGGCGGTCGATATGGCTTCCGAGGAGATGCAGTGGGAAACTCCTCCCATCCTGCGCGAGAAGCTGGGACGATGGTTGCGATGAAGAGAGTCCTGATCGTGCTCGCCGGCGCCCTTGCGCTGGCCTTGCCCGCGTCGGCGGCCTGCGTTGCGCCCGAGCAGCTCGCGGCCCTCACCGGCTCGCACGACTTCGTCCAGACGCGTACGCTGAAGGGCGTCTCCCGCCCGCTGGTGTCCTCCGGCCAGGTGACGCCGCAATCCGACGGCGTGCTGTGGACAGTCACGCACCCGATCGAGATCGTCACCCACGTCACGCCGACAGGCATCACCCAGTCGATCGAGGGCGGTCCTGAGCAGCCGGTCGGTCCCTCGGGCTCCAACAACCCGTTCATCTCCGAGACCGGCCTGATCGAACTCCTGAAGGGCGACCTGTCGAAACTCGACCAGCGCTACGACGTGACCCGCGGCGTGCGCGCGAGGCCCGAAGGCTGGACGCTTCAACTGAAACCGAAGGGCGCCGCGCTCGCGCCCTATATTTCCGGCATTGCGGTCGAGGGCTGCAAACGCGTTGAATCGATCACGGTCGAGCAGGCTAACGGCGACACCATCCGCATCGACCTCAAGGACGGGGCTGCGTGACGCAAACATGGCGGCGAGCGGGGGCGGCGGCGTGCTGGCTATGGCTGGCGGCTGTCTGCATTTTTCTGGCGCTTA
This sequence comes from Alphaproteobacteria bacterium, assembly GCA_016125405.1. Classification (GTDB taxonomy): domain Bacteria; phylum Pseudomonadota; class Alphaproteobacteria; order Caulobacterales; family Hyphomonadaceae; genus UBA7672. The sequence continues at coordinate 86,260 of WGLW01000004.1, forward strand.
AGTTTTCCGGCCAGCCGCCGGTCGATTCCGACATCCTCGCCCTGCTGCCTCACGGCGACGCCGACCAGGTGGAGAGCGCAGCGGTCGATCTTGCGGGACGCGCCGCTGCAGGCCGCACAGCGATCCTGATCACGGCGCCCGACGGTCCTACCGCCTCGGCCGCCGCCGACGATCTCACGCGCGAACTCAGCAAGGATGGCCTCTTCGTTTCCGACACGCAGGAGGCGGCGGTCACCAGCCGCTGGTTTTTCGAAAACCGCAACCAGTTGCTCTGCCAGCGCGATCCCGCCACCTTCACCGCGGAAGACGCCCGGCGCATCCAGCGGCGCGCGCTGGCGGATATCTATTCGGTCACCGGCGCCGTCACCGGCGATCTTTTGAAGCAGGACCCTTTCCTGCTGACGATCCGTCTCGCGGAATGCCTGCCGCCGACGGGCGCCGCCGCACCGAAGGCCAACCAGCGCCTCGTGTCCGGCCGCATTTCCGCCTCGGCCTACCAGCTCGACGCCGAGGATGAAGTCGTCGCCGCCTTCGATCTCTGGAAGTCCGAATGGGCGCCCAAGGGCGTGACCGCCGCGCGCGCCGGCGCTGTCTTCCATGCACATGCAGCAGCGGAAAAAGCCAAGGGCGAGGTTACTCTCATTGGCTCGCTCGGCGCTGCGGGCGTCATCCTGATCTTCTTCCTGGCTTTCCGCACGGCGCGCGCCGTCGTCAGCGGAATCCTCCTGGTGGGCATTGGCGTGGCCAGCGGGTTGGCTGCGACACTGCTGGTGTTTCCGACCGTGCACGTGCTGGTCTTCGTCTTCGCCGCCATGCTGGTGGGGATCGTATCGGACTATGCGGTTCACACGCTGGCGACCGGCCCCGCGACCGACTGGGCCGACACCGACACGCGCCTGAAGCTGATCCTGCGCCCGATCACCACATCGATGGCCACGACTGTGCTGGGTTTCTCGGCGCTGGCCCTCTTTGGCGTCGCGCTGTTCCAGCAGGTTGCGATACTTGCCGGTGTCGGCGTGTTCACGGCCTGGGCGTTCGTGCTGTTCGTCCTGGTCCCGCTGGACAAGCGCCCGGCCAACGCCGACTTCCTGTCGGGCTGGTGGCGCAAGCTCGAAACCCTGCGCGATGGCCTGAAGATCCCGTCGCCCGTGGTGTGGGGTGCATCGGTCCTGCTGCTGGCCGTGTCGATCTATGGCGCGACCCAAATCCGCTTCCTCGATGACGTTCGTCAGTTCCAGCCGCGACCGGCGGACCTGATGGTGGAGGAAGAGATCGTTAAGGCCGCCGGTTATGGCGGGTCGGGCGTCGCCTTCCTGCTGTCGGAAGGCGCCGACGCGGAGCAGGCGCGCGAACGCGAGGAGGCCGCCATCGCCCAGGCGCCGGCGGATCTTCGCGTGCTGGCGACGACGCGGTTCGATCCCTCGAAAAAGCGCCGGGTCGAAAACCAGAGCGTACTACAGCGCCTGCTCTATGAACCGCTGCTGGCCGACCAGACCAGCCAGACCGGCGTTGATCCCGCCATCAATCCCGCGAGCCTGCCGCCGCCGGCGGATGTTCCGCGCCCGTCCTGGCTGACCGAGCTATCCGGCAAGGCGGGCGGAAAGACGTTTCTGGTGGCGCCGGTTCTAAATGCCGGCGCCTGGTCGGGACCGAAGGTCGAAGGCGTGCGCCTCGTTGATCCCACCGAGCGATACGGCTCGGCGTTCCGCACCTATCGTCAGCATGCCATCACCGCGCTGGCAGTGGCGCTGGTCTGCGCCGGTCTCGTGGCCATGCTGATCTACCGCCGGATCGCGGCGATTTCGATTCTCGTCCCGCCTTTGCTGGCGGTCATCGTCGCGCTGCTCGCGGCCCCGGCGCTCGGCGAGCCGCTGACCTTCTTCTCGTTCGCGGCGGCGCTGGTGCTGGTCGGGACCGGGCTCGACTATTCCGCCTTCCAGTGGGAGGGCGGCCTGAAGCATGAGAGCTGGACGTCCGTCGCCGTGGCGATCACCGCAATCACCACCCTGCTCAGCCTCGGCCTCCTCGCCTTGAGCGACATGCTTCCTGTGCGCAGTTTCGGCCTCACGGTGAGCATCGGGATTGCCGCCGCGCTCTGCCTGTCGCACATACCTCGGCTCGCCGCGATGAAGGGGACCAAACCTTGAAGGCCGAAAGCTGCGACATCGCCATCATCGGCGCCGGACCCGCCGGCGCGGTCTCATCCGCGATTCTTGCTGAAAAGGGCTGGAATGTGCGCGTCTACGAGCGCCAGCACTTCCCGCGCTTCTCCATCGGCGAAAGCATGCTGTGCCAGACGATGCAGCTGCTCGAGGACATCGGTCTTTACGACGAGGTCAAAGCGGCGGGCTTCCAGTTCAAGGATGGCGCCGCCTTCGCCTGGGGCGACCGCTATACGGACATCTACTTTCCCAACAAGTCCTCGCCTGGCCAGGGCACCACGTTCCAGGTGCGGCGGGACAAGTTCGACGATGTGCTGATCAAGGCGGCGCAGAAGCGCGGCGCCAAGGTGTCCTTCGGCGATTCCGTCACGGGATTTTCCAGCGATGACAATGGCGCGAAGCTGACGGTAAAGGGCGAGGACGGCGAGGTTCGCGAAGTCACCGCCCGCTTCTGCCTCGATGCATCCGGCTTCGGCCGCATCCTGCCGCGCCTGCTGAACCTTGAAGCGCCGTCCAGCATGGACAAGCGCCGTTCGGTCTTTCGCCATGTCCACGACCACGCCGACAATTCGAGCTTCGACCGCAACAAGATCCTCGTGACCATCAATCCCGACCAGCCGCAGATCTGGTACTGGATGATCCCGCTCGCCGATGGAATGACCTCTGTCGGCGTGGTCGGCCCCGACGCCGACATCGAGAAGGCCGGCGCCAACGCCGAGGAGCGGCTCGATGCCTTGCTGCCGCGCGCCGAGCGGATGAGCCGCATCCTGAAGGATGCAACCGTGGCGCGTCCGGCGGGCGAGATCGTCGGCTTCTCCGCCAACGTGAAAAGCCTCACCGGCCCCAGCTATGCCTTGCTCGGCAACGCGGCGGAGTTTCTCGATCCGGTGTTTTCCTCCGGCGTCACCATCGCGATGAAATCCGCGGTGCTCGCCGCCGGCCTGGTGGACCGCCAGCTCCGGGGCGAGACGGTCGACTGGGACAAGGACTTCAGTGCGGAGCTCAAGACCGGCGTCGAGGCGTTCCGCGCCGCGGTCTCTGCGTGGTATGATGGAAGCCTGCAGCGGATCATCTTCGACCGGCCGATGGATGACACCAAGGTCACCTCCTACATCACGTCGGTTCTGGCCGGTTATGCGTGGGACATATCCAACCCGGCGGTTCGCGAGCCTGTGCGCTTCCTCGAGGTGATCGACCAGCTATGCGCGCCGTCCTAGCCGCGGCGGTTTGCCTCTTGCTGCTCGCGGCATGCACGACCGTGCGGCCTGTCGACGGCGAGACGACGCCGCTCGGCAAGGGGCTCGACATGCGCCTGCCGGCGGCGCCCGGCTATCCCGGCCATTTCGCTGCGAGCCAGACGGTTGTCGGCAACTATGGCGAGCGCAAGGGCGCCTTCCAGGCCGTGCTGGATCTCGGGCCGGACCGGGCGCAGGTCGTGCTGACGGCGGTCAGCGGTCCGCGCATTCTCGGAATCACGTGGACGTCCGCGGGCATTGTCGAGGATCGCACGCCGCTCGCGCCGGAGGGGCTCAAGGGCATCAATGTTCTGGGCGACATCTTCGTGTCGCTCTGGCCGGTCGAGGCCGTGCAGCGCGCCATGCCGGATGGCGTTACGGTGAGCGTTGAAGGCAATGTGCGGCGCGTGAAGACGGCGGATCGCGTCGTGGAGGAAATCGAGACGACGGAAGACGACGGCGCCACGATGCGGCAGGAGTTGCGCAACCTCGATCTCGGCTACCGGCTCACCATTGTGACGGAAAAGGACGGCTGATGGCGCAGGGCGCCTGGATCAACGATTTCAGCATTGCGTGCGCGCTGGGCGGCGATCGTCAGGAGGTCGGCGAGGCGCTGGCCTCGGCCTCCCCGCCGCACCTGCGCGACACGGCGAGGCTGATCGACGGCCGGCCGACGACGGTAGGCCGCCTGGATCTCGACGCCGGGCCGCCGCGCGGCGGTTCGCGCACCAACGAACTGGTCGCGCGCCTGATCGACGATCTGCGCCCGGCGATCGACGGCGCCATCGCCCGCTTTGGCGCCGGTCGCGTGGCCTGCCTCGTCGGCGGCAGCACTACGGGGATCAACGAAGCGACCCACGACCTCAGGACCAAACTCGACGCGGGCGCCTGGCCGCCGGGCTTCCGCTTCTCGCGCCAGGAACTGGGCGACACCGCGGCGTTCGCGGCGAGTCATGCCGGCGTCGGCGGACCCGCCTATGTCGTGTCGACGGCCTGCACCTCGGGCGCCAAGGCGATGGCGGCGGCGTGCCGGCTGCTGCACACGGGGCTGGCGGACGCTGTGGTCTGCGGCGGCGTCGACACGCTGTGCGACCTGACGCTCAACGGGTTCGCGGCGCTGGAGTCGGTTGCGCCGGACATCTGCAATCCGTTCAGCGTCAACCGCTGCGGCATCAACATCGGTGAAGGCGGGGCGTTGTTCGTCGTGTCGCGCGAGCCGGGGCCGTGGCGGATCGAGGGTTATGGCGAAAGTTCAGACGCCCACCACGCCTCGGCGCCGGACCCCTCCGCGGCGGGCGCCGAGATCGCAGTGCGCCGGGCGCTGGCCTCGGCGGCGGTGACGGCGGGAGAGGTCGGCTTCGTTCACCTGCACGGTACGGCGACGCGTCTCAACGACCAGATGGAGGCCGTGCTGGTCGATCGCGTCTTCGGGCCCGACACGCCGTGCGCGTCCACCAAGCCGCTGACGGGTCACACGCTGGGCGCCGCCGGAGCGATCCAGGCGGGGCTGAGCCTGCTGGCGATGGAGAGGGGGGTCTACCCTCCCCATGTGTGGGACGGCGCGCGCGATCCCGACCTGCCCGCGATCCGTCTCGGCGCTCCGGGGGAGCGCCCTCCGACGCCGCTGGAGCGGATGCTGAGCCTCAGTTTCGCATTCGGCGGCAACAACATCGCGCTGATGCTGGGTCGTGGCTGACGCGCCCAGGTAACTTTTTGTTCGTCGTCTTGCCGCTGGAACGGGCGAGCCTAGTCTTGTCCGCCAAACCATCAGCGAGGCGTTCCCATGAGCTATGTCGACGTCGCCGTCATTCCCGTCCCGGAGGACAAGGTCGAGGCCTACAAGAAGATGGCCCGCACCGCCGGCAAATACTGGATCAAGCACGGCGCACTTCACTATTACGAGTGCATGGGCGACGACGTCCCGCAGGGCAAGGTCACGGACTTCGCGCGCTCGGTGAAATGCAAGGAAGGTGAAACGCTCGGCGTTTCGGTTGTCATCACCCGCAACCGCAAGCATCGCGACGAGGTGATGAAGAAGGTGATGTCCGATCCAGGCCTCGCCGCCTCGATGAAAGAGATGCCGTTCGACGGCAAGCGGATGATCTTCGGCGGCTTCAAGCCGTTCGTGGACCTCGCGGGCGGCGACCCCGCCAAGGCCTAGGAGCCGAGCCGTTCATCCGGCGCCGCCGCCAAGTTTTTCTTTCGTTCATCCGAGTCAGAGTGTACCGACCGGGCGATGATGGCGACGGACAATTCAAAGAAGCGGGTGCTTGTAACGGGGGCCAGCAAGGGGATCGGCCGCGCCGTGGCGATCCGGCTGGCGCGAGACGGGTTTCCGGTCACCGTTCACTATGGGTCCGACGCCGCCGGCGCGGAGGCGACCATCGAGGCGATCCGGTCGGCCGGCGGGCAGGCCGACGCGCTGGGTTTCGACATCGCCGACCGTGAAGCCGCAGCCGGCGCGCTCGAAGACCGCATCAAGGCGACCGGCGCCTACTGGGGCGTCGTCGCCAACGCCGGCATCGCCCGTGACAATACGTTCGCCGCCATCGAGGGGGGAGACTGGGACGCCGTCATGCGCACCAACCTCGACGGCTTCTACAACACCGTGCATCCGCTGATTCTGCCGATGATCCGTCTGCGGACGGGCGGCCGGGTTATCGCCATGTCCTCGGTGTCTGGCGTTATGGGAAATCGGGGTCAGGTCAATTATTCGGCGGCCAAGGCAGGGCTGATCGGCGCCGCCAAGGCGCTGGCGGTCGAGCTGGCCAGCCGCCGGATCACCGTCAACGCCGTCGCGCCGGGCTTTATCGAGACCGCGATGACTGAAGGGGCGATGATCGAGGAAGTTCTGAAAGCGATCCCGATGAAGCGCGCCGGAACGCCGGAAGAAGTTGCTGGTGTTGTCGCCTTCCTGTTTTCACCGGAGGCGGAGTACATTACGCGGCAGGTGATTGGCGTGAACGGGGGTCTGATCTAGTGCGCCGTGTGGTCGTGACGGGAATGGCTGGCATTACTTCGCTGGGCGATAGCTGGCCTGCGATCCGCGAAGCCATGCACGCTGGCCGGACCGGCGTGAAATACATCAGCGACTGGGACCGGCTGACCGATCTGGGCACCCGCCTCGGGTCTCCGGCGGACTGGTTCCAGCACGAAGGCGCCTACAAGCGTCAGGCGATGCGCTCGATGGGCCGCGTCTCCGTCATGGCGGTCAAGGCAGCTGAGGCGGCGCTGGCGCAGGCGGGCCTCACCGACGATCCGATCCTGAAGACCGGGCGCAGCGGCGTCGCCTGCGGTTCGTCCTATGGGTCGACGCCGCCGACGGTGGATTTTGTCCGCTTCCTCGACACCGGCAAGGCTGGCGCGCTTAACGCCACCAGCTACATCCGTATGATGAGCCACACCTCGCCGGTGAACCTCGCCGTATTCTTCGGGCTTCAGGGCCGCGTCATCACCACCTCGTCCGCCTGCACCTCGGGCAGCCAGGGCATCGGCTCGGCCTTCGAGGCGATTCAGGCGAACCGCGCCGACGTCATGGTCTGCGGCGGCGCCGAGGAATTCTGCCCGACGATGACGATGGTGTTCGACCGGCTCTACGCAACATCGAACCGCAACAACGACCCGGACACTGCCGTCCGCCCGTTCGACCAGTCGCGCGACGGTCTGGTGATCGGTGAAGGTACCGGCATCCTGATCCTCGAAGAGCGCGAGCACGCGCTGGCGCGCGGCGCGACACCGCTGGCAGAAATTGCTGGCTTTGCCACCAATTGCGACGGCTCCCATATCTCGCAGCCATCGCAGGCGACGCAGATTGACGTGATGCGCCTCGCGCTGGAGTCCGCCGGCATCGATGCAGGCGCTATCGATTTCATCTCCGGCCACGGCACCGGCACGGTCACGGGCGACGTGGTGGAAAGTCAGGCCAGCGCCGAGGTCTATGGTAAGAAGACGCCGTTCCATACGCTCAAGGGCCATTTCGGTCACACGCTGGGCGCCTGTGGCGGCATCGAGGCGTGGCTGGGCATCGAGATGATGAACGAAGGCCTGCTGACCGCCACGGCCAACCTGCACAATGTCGATCCGAAATGCGCGGACCTCGACTATGTGATGGAAGCGCCGCGCAAGGTCGATGCGGAATACTTCGTCTCCAACAACTTCGCCTTCGGCGGCATCAACACGTCGCTGGTCGTTCGCCGCGCCGCATAGCGCGCATCCTTCGCCGCAAGCCGACTTCGGAGCCCGAATGACCCGCACCGGATACGCCGCCTGTCTTGCGCTCGCCGCCATCGGAGGCGTCGCCGCGGCGCCCGCCAGTGCGCAGGAAGGCGTCGCACCCCAGCCGCGGCAGGATCCGCTGTGGGAGCTGCGCATCGGCGGCACGGGACTTTATGGCCCGGTCTATCCCGGCTCGTCGCAGAACAAGCTAAATGGCGTCGGCGCGCCGCTGTTCATCTATCGCGGCGACCGCATCCGTTTCGGCGAATACGGCGTCGCCCGCGCCATCGCGGCGGAGAACAGCAAGTTCGAATTCGACGTGTCGCTGGACGCCGCCTACGCCGCCCAGGATGCCAAGGCGCGCACCGGCATGCCGGACCTTGACTACCTGTTCCAGATCGGCCCGCAGGTCGTCTACCACATCGCCGACACCGGCTGGACTGCGAATGGCCGGCGCGAGATCACGGCGTTTCTGCCTGTGCGCGGCGTGGCCGCCAGCGACTTCAAGTCGATCGAGCATGTCGGCTGGCTGGCCGAGCCCGCCATCATGTATCGCCGCATCTATCCGGGCGACCTGCGCACCAGCTGGAACGCCAAGCTCTTCGTCTCGCTCGCGGATGAAGGCCTGATGGACTACTGGTACGGCGTCGACCCGCAATATGCGACCGCGGCCCGGCCCGCCTACAATGCGAAGGGCGGCTATCTCTCAACATCGCTCAACGTCTCGTGGACGCGCGAGCTGACGCACGACTTCCAGATCTACATCACCTATCAGGGCCGGCTGCTCTCCGGCTCCGCCAACGAGCGCAGCCCGTTGCTGGAGAAGGACTTCACCAACGCGGTGAGCCTCAGCTTCGTGTGGAAGGTGCTGAAGAGCAAACAGCCCGCCCGCAACACCAGCATGTACTGAGGCGGATACGAAAACGCCGGAGCGGCAAGGCCCCGGCGTTTCCCGTCAGATTGCGCGATGCGCCCTATTTCACGATCACGCCGTCGAGATAGACGCGGGCGTTCGAGCCGCCGGCGATGCAAGCGTATTCGGTTGTGCTTTTCAGCGGCTGGCCAGTCGCGGTCGAAGTCGTGACGATCTGGACGACGCCGGTTCCGCCCTGACGCTCCGCGTCCTTGCGCACCTTGATCAGGGCATTGAGGAAGGCCCGCTGGCAGCGCGATTCATCCGACTGGAAGGGGCGCGGGTCGGTCGAGCGCGTGTGCGTCGTGTTGATCCGCGCGCCGCCGCCACCGCCGAACTGGAACTTGAAGCCGCCGAGATACTTCTGGTTGGCCTCCATCTTCATCACGTCCGAGATCGGGAAGGTTTTGTAATCCATACGGCCTTTCGCGCTGGCGATCGGCGCAGCCACGCCCAGCGCCAGAACGGCCAACAAGGCAGTTCGAATTTTCATGGCTATGAATTCCCCAGATTAGCAGTCGCAAGGTTGGTCCCCTACGGAAGGTTATACATGCTTCCCTGCGCCTTGCCACTTTCGCGGTGCATGCCGGTCGCGCTAGTGAGCCCGGCTCGGCGAGCGTAACGGATTATGCAGGAACACGGATTGAAAGAGACAAGACCCTACCGGCTCGGCGCCGTGATCCCGGCCTATCGCCATGCCGACCGCCTGCCGTCGATCATCGCCCGCCTGCGCGCGTTCGGCATGCCGGTGGTGGTTGTCGACGACGGCAATGACGACGAAATCGCCGCGAAGCTCGCAAGCCTGCATGATCCGGCAAACCAGGTCGAAGTCGAACGCAGGACGCAGAACGGCGGCAAGGGCGCGGCGATGAAGACAGGCTTTCGCGCGGCGGCCCGGCGCGGCTGGAGCCATGCGCTGCAGGTTGACGCCGACGGTCAGCACGACATCGAGGCGGCGCCGCAGCTCGCCGGCTTGTCGGCCCATGCGCCGGATGCGGTGATCTGCGGCGTGCCCGTCTATGACCGTACCGTGCCCGCCGCGCGCAAGTTCGGCCGCTACCTCACCCACGCGCTGGTCTGGGCGGCGACCATGTCGCGCGAGATATCCGACAGCATGTGCGGCTTCCGCATCTATCCGCTGGACGAAACGCTCAAGGTGATCGACCGCGAGCTGATCGGCGAGCGCATGGATTTCGACACAGAAATCCTGGTGCATCTCAACTGGCGCGGGGTGCGCGTCGTCGAGAGCCCGATCGGCGTCACCTATCCGGAAGGGAATGTCTCGAACTTCAGGATGCTGCGCGACAATGTGCGGATGACGCTGCTTCATCTGCGGCTCGTGGCGCAGTCGCCTGTACGCGTGCCGCTGCGCGCGTGGCGGCGCCGGTGGGACGACCGCTAGATCTCTTCTTCCCACACCAGCGACAGCCAGAAATCGTCGGGCAGGCGTTCGCTGTACCAGTAGCGCCGCGAAGCGAAGCAGGCAGGCTCGTCGTCCTGCGGCGGCGCTTCGAACACGCGCGACAGGATGTCGGGGCCGGGGGCTGCGCCGAACGCCTTGAAATAGGCCTCCCCGAATGTCCAGGCGCGGCAGACGGCGGAGGCGTCGGCCTCGCCCGCCGTCGCGCCGTTGGGCACGTAGATCGCCGCGATGTCGCGCCACGGACGTTTCGGGTCGATGTATTCGAGGTCCACGCCAAGCCGGGTCAGCGGCGGGTTGCCGGCCGCCACCGCGACAGCGCCGCGGCTATGGCTGTGACTCAGCAGGCCCCAGCCGGCCCCCAGACTCGCGCGCATATCGGCGGCCAGGGCGCGCTGGGCCGCTCGCGGATGACGCGCCACAGGCGGCGTCAGCCACCGCACAACATAGCGTAACTGGCGGAATTCCTGATGCATTCTGCCGCAGACGGGCCTCCGGTCTCCCGCGTCCTATAGAAGACCGGCGGCTGGGCCGCTAGGATCGCCGGCGTGGGAGAGGCAATGGCGGATTCACTGACATCTGGCGGCGGAGGCGGGCCTGGTCCGCGCATGCTGGCGCTCGGCGCACCGGGCTTTGCGGCCATCGTGCACGGGCCGGGCGGCGCAGAACTCGGCGCGGTGGCGGCCGAAGACGCCCTGCCGAAGGCCCTGCGCCGCCGCATGAGCCCGTTCGACCTTGGCGCCGCGCGCTGTGTCATGGGGCTGGCGGCCCAGGGCGTCTCAGAGGACATCGTCTTCGCCTCGCGCTACGGGAATATGGGCGTCACGCTGGATCTGCTGATGCTGCTGTGCCGGGACGAAATCCTGTCGCCCGCAAAGTTCTCGATGTCGGTCCACAACGCGGCGGCGGGCGCCATCAGCCAGATCGTCTCCAACCGCGCAGGTCACACCGCCATCGCCGCAGGGGCGCGCACGCTCGCCGCGGGCCTCACCGAAGCCTGGAGCCGCATCGCCTCGGGGGCCGGAAGCGTGATCTTCATCTACGCCGACATGCCGCTGATGGACCCTTATGGCGAATTCGACGAGCCGGGGCCGGGCGTTCATCTCGCCATCCGGCTCGCCGCGGCCGACGCGGCCGCCGGAGATATGCACGCGGTCGCGGAAGGCCGGCTGGGCGCAGAAGCCCTCGCCCGCGCGCTGGCTGCAGGCGTGAAGGGGCTGACATGGCGGCCCTGAGCCAGCAGCAATCCGCCCGGCCCGCTCCGGTTTCGATCTTTCGGCGGCTCGAGCGCATCGTGCGCCTTGTCACCACGGCGATCTCGTTCGGCCTGTTTGGCCTGTTCGGTCTCGTCCTCGCGCTGGTCGTGTTTCCGCTGCTCTTCCTGTTCATCCGGGACAAGGGCAAGCGCGCCGCCGTCGCCCAGGCGTGCCTGCACCGTTTGTTCTGGGTTTATGTCCGCGTGATGCGCGCGATGGGCACGCTCTCTTTCGAGTGCGACCATCCGGAAATCCTGAAGACCCTGAAGGGGACCATCGTCGTGGCGAACCACCCGTCGCTTCTCGATGTGGTGTTCCTGATGTCGTTCATGCGCCATACGCGCGCCGTCGTGAAATCCAGCATCTGGCGCAATCCGTTCATGCGCGGCGTGGTCATCGCCGCCAACTACATTCCCAACCACGGTGATGCCGCCAAGCTGATGGAGGATTGCGCTGCGGCCCTGCGGGAGGGCGCCAATCTCATCATCTTCCCGGAGGGCTCGCGCACGCCGGACGGCCAGCCCCGCCACTACCAGAAGGGCTTCGCCCATGTCGCGCTGCTGGCCGGCGCCCCGGTCCAGATCGTCACCATAGAGGTCAACCCGCCAACGCTCCGGAAAGGCGAATCATGGCGGCGCGTCGCCCCCACGCGGGCCCGCTGGACGATCCGTGTACACGAGCGAATTGATACCGCCGGGCAATATGGCTATGACCGCTCGTCATCCGCCGTCCGCAAGCTGAAACAGGACGTGGCGGAGCGTATCGAGGGATTGTTGCGGGCATGAGCGCCATCGAGTCCGAGTTGAAAGAGATGATCGTCGAGGTGCTGGGGCTCGAGGACGTGAAGCCCGAGGACATCAAGTCCGACGAGAACCTGTTCGACGAGGACGGGCTGGCGCTCGATTCCATCGATGCGCTGGAACTGGGCGTGAACATCCAGAAGAAATATGGCGTCAAGATCGATCCGCAGGACAAGAATCTCGCCGCCCATTTCCAGACCGTGGGCGCCCTTGCCGAATTCATCGGCCGCAAATGAGTCGCATGATGACCTCCGAAGACGCATACAGTCAGGTCGTCGCCTATCTCACAGACGTGTTCGAGATACCGGCCGCCGACATCCGCCCCGATGCGCGGCTGATGGAAGACCTCGATCTCGATTCGATCGATGCGGTAGACCTTATGGTCAAGCTGCAGGAGACCACGGGCCAGAAGGTCACTCCCGAACAGTTCGAGACGATCCGCACGGTTCAGGATCTGGTCACGCTGGTTCAGGCGCTGCACACCGGCAAATGAACGCCGCTCCCGCACCGGAGTCGCCGCTGCCGACTGCCGATGCGGCGGTCCGCAAGCCGCCCGATGCGCTGGGCCTCGCGCTGGGCGCCGTCTCGCTGCTGTTTCCGTTCATCGCGCTTTTTCTCGCCCATCCGCTGGGGCCGATGGTGGTGGTGCTGGCGCTTGTGGCGGTGCTGGTGCTGCGCGCTGTAACAGGCCTCGGCAAGAAGCAGCCCCAGGCCCTGACATGGGCGGCCCTCGCCGCGGCCTGCCTGCTCGGCATCGGGAGCACGATCAACGCCAACCTCGCCATGCGGCTCTATCCGGTGCTGATGAACCTAGCCATGCTCAGCGCCTTCGCGCTGTCGCTGGTGCGTCCGCCAACCATGATCGAACGCTTCGCCCGCGTCTTTGAGCCCGACCTGCCGGAAGCTGGCGTGCGCTACACGCGGACCGTCACATGGATCTGGTGCGCGTTCTTCGTGCTCAACGGATCAATCGCGCTCTGGACGGCGCTGGAGGCCAGCCTCGCGACCTGGGCGCTCTACAACGGCCTCGTCTCGTACTCGATGATGGGTCTGCTGCTGGGCGGGGAGTTTCTCGTGCGCGGCCCCGTCCGCCGCCGGGAAGAACGGCGCGCTGCGAGCCAGGCTTCGAAATGACCGGCCTGCTCTCCGCTTTGTCCGGCGCGCCCGCCAGCCGCGCGCTCTTCGCTCATGACGGCGCCGCCATCACGGCAGGCGACATCCGCGCGGCCGCCCGGGCCGCAATTGCGCGCATCGCGCGCGGCCAGGGGCCCATCTTCCTCCACACCGAAAGCGCCGCGCTGCTGGCCGCCGGTCTCATGGCGGCGGCGAACCTCGGGCGGCCCGTCGCCGTCCTGCCGCACGCCCAGCCCGCCTATCTCGCCGAAGTCGGCGCCGGTCCCGGATCGTTGCTGACGGACCAGCCAACGGACGATGGCGTGGCGCCGTCCCTGGCTCTCGGCGCTGGCGGCGACGCCGTGCTGGACATCGATCCGGCGGCCGACCCGGAGATGATCTTCTTCACCTCGGGCTCAACCGGCGCGCCGAAGCAGGCGCCCAAGCGTCTCTCCCAGATTGACGCCGAGGCGCGCTACTGGATGGAGTGGTTTGGCGACCGCGCCGGTCTCGTCGCGGGCAGCGTCTCGCACCAGCACATCTATGGCCTGATCTTCCGCATCGCCGTGCCGGTGATGTCCGGCTGGGTTTCAACAGATCGCCAGGCCTTCTCCTGGGAGCAGTTCGCCGCCGAACTCGGGCCCCGCAGCGTGGCGGTCACCAGCCCGGCCCACCTCACGCGCATCCCGCCTGGTCTTGATCTGACCGGCGGCCCGCCCGCCTTTGTGCTTTCGTCCGGACAGGCGCTGCCGCTGGCCGGCGCCCTTGCCGCCGACCAGCTCTTCGGCGCGCCGCCCATCGAGATTCTCGGCTCCACCGAAACCGGCGGCGTCGCCACGCGCCAGCGCCGCGACGACGCCGAACCGTGGACGCCGATTCCCGGCGTGCGTCTCGACCTCGACGCCGAGGGTGTGCTGAGCGTCGGCTCGCCCTTCGCCGGCGCCGCAACTCAGCGCATGGGCGACCGCGCCGAGATTCTTTCTGACGGCCGCTTCCGCCTGCTCGCCCGCGCCGACCGGGTGGTGAAGGTGGAGGGCAAGCGCGTGTCGCTCGCCCGCGTGGAGGCGGCCCTCGCCGCGCTGCCGGATGTGGCCGAAGCCGCGGCGCTGGCGCTGGGCGGCGAAGGCGCCGAAACTCTGGCGGCTGTGGTCGCGCTCAAGTCCGAAGGCGAGGCCGACCTCGCCCGCCTCGGCGCCTTCCGCTTTTCGCGCGCCCTGCGCAAACGCCTTTCGGACCAGCTCGAACCCGCCGAACGCCCCAAGCGCTGGCGCTTCGTCCGCGAGCTTCCCGTCAACACCCAAGGCAAACGCGTGCTGTCAGACCTGCAGCGCCTGTTCGAGACGCCAAACGTTTGAACCGGCAATGCCTCATCCTCGCCTGCCGAAGGATGACCGTCTTGATCCGAAAACCTGTCGTTCGCGTGTTCGACACGAAGGTCGACTATTGGTCAGCCGGTGAACCGATAGCCGACGCCAGGTTCCGTAGTGACGTAGCGTGGCCTGTCCGGCGCAATCTCGATCTTCTGCCGCACATGTCGAATGTGAACGCGGAGCGCCTGTACGTCTGCTTCGCCGGATAACCACGCCTTCAGGAGCTGGCGGTGGGTGAGGACCTTGCCGGCGTGGGTGACCAGTTCGTGGAGCAAGGCGTATTCGCGCGGCGTGAGCTTCGGGTCGGCGCCGTCGACCCGGACGATGCGGCGGACGAGATCGACAGATAATCGGCCGTCGTCGAAAATCGGCGCGCCGCCTTGCATCTGGAGACGATGGCGCAGCGCGGCGCGGACGCGCGCCATGAATTCGGGTACGCCGAAGGGTTTCGAGACGAAGTCGTCGGCCCCGCCGTCGAGCGCGGAGACCTTGCGGGTCTCGTCGTCGAGCGCTGAGAGCACAATGATCGCTGGAGCCCCGGACGAGCCGAGTTCCTGCATGAGATCCGCGCCATTGCCGTCGGGCAGGCCGAGATCAAGCACGGCGAGATCGTAGACGGCGTCCTTTATCGCGGTGCGAGCTTCGGCGACACTGCCGGCTTCTTTTACGTCAAAGTCCTCGGCGACCAGGGTAGAGCGCAGGAAGCGGCGGATGGCGGCTTCGTCATCGACGACCAGGGCCTGCAGGCGGCGTTTAGGGGCGCTCATGTCAGCGCGTCCGGCGGGAAGGTCAGGACGAAGGCGGCGCCGCGCCGGTCGGAACGGTTACGTGCGGAGGCTGTGGCGCCCATGAGGCCGGCAAATCCCTTGACGATGGCGAGGCCCAAACCGGTTCCGTCGCCGACCGGTCCTGCGCCGCGTACGAAGCGATCGAATATCCGTCCTTCGTCGCCGGGGGCAAGGCCCGGCCCCTCATCAGTTACTTCGAAGGCGAGGCCGCCATCGCGGCGCTGGGCCCTGATGGCGATGGGGCCGGTTCCACCGTGCACAAGTGCGTTCTCGACGAGGTTGGCGAGCGATTGGTCAAGCAGGGCTGCATCTGCGCGAACCATGGGAAGGCCGGGCTCGACATCCGTCGTGACGTTTCGACCCGTGGCCAGCGCCTGCACGCGGCTTGCGACGGCTGAGATGACATCGGCTGGCTCCACAGCTTCGATGTGCGCCTGAATGCTTCCAGCTTCGAGCCGGGTCATGTCCAGGAGCTTGCTTACATAGCGCTGCATGCGGTTGGCTTCGTCCTCGATCGATGCGAGCAACGCCCGCTGCGTCTGCATGTCATGCTTGTCTCCATAGGTGCGAAGGCTGGAAGCGGCGCCGAGGATGCCGGCGATGGGCGTCTTCAGGTCGTGACTGAGCGAGGCGAGCATGGTGCCGCGCAGGCGCTCCGCCTCGGTTTCCACGCGGCTCTGCTCCAGCGCTTGCGCGATGTGGGCGCGCTCCATGGCGCTGGCGGTCTGGTCGCCCATCGAGCCCAGTCGGCGGCGTTCGGCAGGAGAGAGTGGTTCGAGGCGGGCGACGCCAACGACGCCAGCGATGAGCCGCCTTGTGCGTAGCGGCAGGAAGAGCCAGCGCGCGCCAGGCAGCGTGTCGGCGCCTCGGCCAGTAGGCTCGCCTTTGTCTAAGGTCCACTTGGCCGCAGCCATATCGACCTCGGGCAGAACGAGGTCTGGCGCCGAAGCCCCCGCCTGCCGGATCCCGCCGAGACCGACCCTCGCCAGCACAACGCACTCCACATCGAATGCACGAGCCGCATATCGAGCCAGAGCGGAGGCCGCTTCGTCTTCAGTCGTGGCGGAGGTGAGCATGCGACCAAGGCCAAAGAGTTCGCGGGAGGTTCGTGCCTCACTGCGAGCGGAAAGGGTCTGCTGCCGGGCGCGGCCGGCGAGGATTGAAACAACCAGGGCCGCGCCCGTGAAAGCCAGAATGGCGAGGACGTTGTCGGGGTCGGCGACGGTGAACGTGAAGCGCGGATCGGTGTAGAACCAATTGAACGCCAGCGCCGACGCAAAGCCGGTCAGCAGTCCGGCCCAAAGGCCACGCGTCAGCGCGCTACCCAACACGGCGGCGAGATAGACCAGTGTTAGGTTCGAGACATTGAGCCACGCGTCTAACGGCCAGGCCACTAGCGTCGCCGCTGCTGTCATGGAGACAGCTTCGGCGGCTCCACGCGAGGTTAGCGCCGGCCAGGGTGAAAGGAACGGCAGGGGCGACCTGCTGCTGTGGGCCGCATCTTCTGGAACGACCTCGATGGCTATGGCGCCGGCGCGGTCGATGAGCTGGCGGACGACGGAGCCGAAGATCGCTTCGAACACCAGCGAGCGGTGGGCCTTGCCCACAATGATCTGCGTGACGTTCTGCTCGCGGGCGTACGCGAGCAGCGTGTCTGCAACCTGTGCACCCGGCAGTGTGGCGGTTTCTGCGCCAAGGCGCTCGGCGAGGCGCAGTGTTTCGGCGAGGCGCATGCGTTGGATCTCGGTGAGTCGGGCACTTCGGCCTGTTTCGACATGCACGGCAAGCCATTGCGCCTTGGCTTGATCGGCGCGGCGCTTGGCGTGGCGCACAACTTCCGGCGAGGCCTCACGCTCGTCGATGCAGGCCAGCAGACGCTCGCCCGCCGCCCACGGCGCCGATTCACCTTGCGCCTGGCGAAGGCCGCGCACTTGTTCGTCGATGCGATCGGCAGCGCGGCGCATGGCGAGTTCGCGGAGCGCGGAGAGGTTGCCTGGAGCAAAGTAGTGCCGCAGGGCGCGCTGGGCCTGATCGGGAGTATAAACCTTTCCTTCCCGGAGGCGCTGGATCAGCTCCTCGGGCGTCAGGTCGATCAGCTCAATGGCGTCGGCGCGTTCGAGCACGGCGTCTGGAACAGTCTCGCGCACGCGCACCCGGGTGATGCGGGCCACGATGTCGTTAAGGCTTTCGATGTGCTGAACGTTGAGCGTGGACCACACGTCGATGCCGGCGGCGAGCAGCTCGTCGACGTCCTGCCAGCGCTTGGGATGGCGGGAGCCGTCGGCGTTGCGGTGCGCGAGTTCGTCAATCAATGCGACTTTCGGCTTGCGCACGAGCAATGCGTCGAGGTCCATTTCGTCGACGCCGCGGAGTTTCCGCTTGGGGATGATCTCTAGCCCTTCGGCTAGCGCCATCGTCTCGGAGCGGCCGTGTGTTTCGATGACGCCGGCGACGACATCCACACCCGTCAGGCGCCTTTTGCGGGCGTCCGACAGCATTTCGTAGGTCTTGCCCACGCCAGGCGCTGCGCCGAGGTAGATTTTCAGCTTGCCGCGCGTCTCTGCCTTCGCCTGCTCGAGAAGCGCATCGGGCGAGGGCCGGCGCTCCTCCTCATGGCTCATTGCGACGGCTTCCGGCTGAGAGCGTCCAGCGCGATGTTGAGTTCGAGCACATTGACTCGCGGCTCTCCAAGAACCCCAAGGGAAGGCGTCTCCACATGTTCGTCAACCACACGCGCGACGGCCTGTTCGGACAAACCGCGCGCCGCCGCCACGCGCTTTACCTGAAAGCGAGCGCCAGCCGGAGAAATATGGGGATCAAGCCCCGAGGCGGAAGCCATCAGCAGGTCGGGCGGGATTTCGCCCGCCGGTTGTCCGAAGCGTTTGGCGGTATCTGTAATCCGATCAACGAGAACTTTTGACGATGGACCAAGGTTGGACCCCGAGGACGAGCGGGCATCATAGCCCTTGCCTGCGGCCGACGGACGCCCCCAGAAGTACTCCGGTTTCGTAAAGGCCTGGCCAATCAAGCTGGAGCCGACGACGACGCCGTTCCGCACGATTGGGGAGCCTTCCGCCTGCCGCTTGAGCAGCCCTTGTCCGATGCCTGCGAGCGCCAAGGGGTAGATTAGCCCCGTCAACACTGTGAACAGCGCGAGCAGGACAATGGAGGCGCGTAGATGTTGCAGCATGGCTAGGCCAGTCCGACCGATGAGACAACGAAGTCGATTAGCTTGATGCCGATGAAGGGTGTGACGAGCCCGCCCACACCGTAGATGGCGAGATTGCGGGAGAGCAGCTGGGCGGCTGGCGCCGCGCGCCACTTCACGCCACGCAGGGCAAGCGGGATAAGCGCGGGGATCACCAGCGCGTTGAAGATGATTGCCGAGAGGATCGCACTTTCCGGGCTAGCCAGCCGCATGATGTTGAGCGCCTGAAGGCCAGGATAGACCATCAGGAACATCGCCGGAATGATGGCGAAGTATTTTGCGACGTCATTCGCGATGGAAAACGTCGTCAGCGAGCCGCGCGTCATCAATAGCTGCTTGCCGATCGAGACGACCTCGATGAGTTTGGTCGGGTCGCTATCGAGGTCGACCATGTTGCCGGCCTCGCGCGCAGCGGGCGTTCCGCTCTGCATGGCGACGCCGACGTCAGCCTGAGCGAGCGCCGGCGCATCGTTGGTACCGTCGCCGCACATGGCGACCATGCGGCCGGCGGCCTGCTCGCTGCGGATCAGCGCCAGCTTGTCTTCGGGTTTGGCCTCCGCAAGGAAGTCGTCGACGCCTGCTTCGGCGGCGATGGCGGCGGCGGTGAGTGGATTGTCGCCCGTGATCATGACGGTGCGGATGCCCATCCTCCGCAGTTCGGCGAAGCGTTCGCGCACCCCGCCTTTCACTACGTCCTTGAGGTGAACGATCCCGAGCACGCGGCCATCACGCGCGACCGCCAGCGGTGTGCCGCCCTCTTTGGCGACGGTCGCGGCTGCGGACTTCACCTCCTTGGGGACGATGACGGCGTCGGGGCGGTTGCGGACGTGAGCTATGACGGCATCGACCGCGCCCTTGCGGATCACGGCGCCCTCGGCGTCCACGCCGCTCATTCGCGTTTGGGCTGAGAACGGGAAGAATTTGGCGTGCGCCAGGACTCTCCCGCGAATTCCAAAGCGTTCCTTGGCCAGCACGACGATGGAGCGGCCCTCTGGCGTTTCATCTGACAGCGAGGCCAGCTGCGCCGCATCGGCCAACTCGCGCTCCTCGATGCCGGGGGAAGGGAGGAAAGCGACGGCCTGACGGTCGCCGAGCGTGATCGTGCCGGTCTTGTCGAGCAGCAGCACATCAACGTCACCGGCCGCTTCAACAGCGCGACCGGATGTCGCCAGCACGTTGAAGCGCACGAGACGGTCCATACCGGCAATGCCGATGGCCGAGAGAAGGCCGCCGATGGTCGTGGGGATCAGGGCGACGAACAACGAAGCCAGGGCGACAGCGTTAACGGCCGCATTGGAGTAGCCCGCAAATGCGGGAATGGTTGCAACAGCCAGCACAAAGATGAGGGAAAGGCCGGCCAGCAGCACGCCTAGCGCGATCTCGTTCGGCGTCTTTCGGCGCGAGGCGCCTTCGACCAGCGCAATCATGCGATCGAGGAAAGTGTCGCCCTGCCTTGCGGTGACGCGGACGACGATGCGGTCGGAGAGAACGCGCGTGCCGGCTGTGACGGCGGACCGATCGCCGCCAGCTTCCCGGATAACAGGAGCGCTTTCGCCGGTGATGGCGCTTTCATCCACGGTTGCAACGCCTTCAACCACTTCACCGTCAGCCGGGACGTATTCGCCGGCGGCGACTTCGACGCAATCGTCGAGCCCGAGATCGGACGCGGCGATGAGCGGCTGGGCCACTCCGTTGACGATCCTGCGCGCTGTCAGTTCCGAGCGTGCACGGCGGAGGCTGGCCGCTTGCGCCTTACCGCGTCCTTCCGCGACACCCTCCGCGAAGGTGGCGAACCACGCGGTCAGCGTCAGCCAGAAGCCTATCTGACCCGCGAATGCTGCGGTCGGCGCGCCCGTCGCGAAGTCGCGCACAAACAGGATCAGGACGTAAATAGCCGCAAGTTCCGTTGCGAACATCACCGGGTTCCGCCACAGCTTCAACGGGTTCATCTTGACGAAGGCGGCGAGCGCAGCCGATTTCAGGATCGTTCCGTCGAGCAACGAAAGTGGTTTCGAGTGCGCGGACATGGTGCCTCTCAGTTCAGCGCGCCGGAGGTCGCTTCGGCCAGTGGTCCGACCGCCAGCGCCGGGAGGAAGGTCAGCGCACCGACGACGACGACGACAAAAGCGAGCAGGCCTATGAACAGCGGTCCGTGTGTCGGGAACGTTCCGGCCGAGATTGGCGCGGTCTTCTTGGCAGCCAGGCTGCCAGCAATGGCGAGTGCAGGGATGATGATCATGAAGCGGCCAATCAGCATCGCAGCGGCGTGCATGTACGTGTAGAAGTCCGTGTTGGCTGTGATGCCGCCAAAGGCTGAGCCGTTGTTCCCGGCGGTCGATGCGAAGGAGTAGAATATCTCCGAGAAGCCGTGTGGGCCGGGGTTCAGCACGCCCGCACGCCCGACATCCGTGGCTGCAGCGATCGCTGTGCCCATCAGGATGGCGAATGGCGAAGCCAGGATCGCGAGCACCGCCAGCTTTATCTCCTTCGCTTCGATTTTCTTGCCGAGATAGGCCGGCGTACGGCCAACCATCAGGCCGGCAAGGAAGATCGTGAGCAACGCGAACAGCAGCATCCCATAGAGCCCGGCGCCGACGCCGCCGATGATCACTTCGCCAGCAAGAATGTTGACCAGCGGCACCATGCCGCCCAGCGCCGTGAAGCTGTCGTGCATGGCGTTCACCGCTCCGCAGGATGCGGCCGTCGTGACGGATGCGAAGAGAGAGGACGCGGCGACGCCGAAGCGTATCTCCTTGCCCTCCAAGTTGCCCATGCCAGGATCGACGCCGGCGGCGACCAAGGCGGGTGTGGCCTGGGTCTCGGCCCAGTAGGCGATACCGGTTCCGATCAAGAACAGCGCACCCATTGTGGCCAGGATCGCCCAGCCCTGACGCTCGTCGCCCACCATGCGGCCGAACATCACGACAAGGCCTGCGCCAATCGAAAAGATCGACAGCATTTCGATGAGGTTTGACCAGGCTGTGGGGTTCTCGAAGGGGTGCGAGGAGTTCACGTTGAACGGACCGCCACCGTTTGTGCCTAGAAGCTTGATTGCCTCCTGCGAGGCGAAGGGACCGATGGCGATATCCTGCGGCGGGCCTTCCAGCGTCGTGGCCGGCAATGAACCGGCCAATGTTTGCGGCACGCCGGAGATGAGTAGATAGATCGCAAACAGTATGGAGATCGGCAGCAGCACGTAGAGCGTGGCGCGGGTGATATCGACCCAGAAATTACCGATGCCACTGGAGCCTTTGCGCCCAAAGCCACGCGTAAATGCGACGGCGACTGCGATGCCGACTGCCGCCGACAGGAAGTTCTGGACGGTCAGCCCAGCCATCTGCGTGAGGTGGCTCATGGTGCTTTCGCCGCCATAGGCCTGCCAGTTGGTGTTGGTGACAAAGGAGACAGCCGTATTCATCGCCACGTTGGGCGCGACACCGGCGAATTTCTGCGGATTCAGCGGCAGCAGGTTCTGGAGGACCTGCAACGCGTAAAGGGTGAGCACGGATATCAGGCTGAAGACGACCAGCCCCACGGCGTAGCCGCGCCAATCCTGGTCCTTGTCGGTCCTGACGCCCGCAAGTGCATAGAAGCTGCGCTCCAACGGCAATAGCACGGGCGACAGCCATGTGCGCCGACCTTCGAAGACTGCCAGCGTAACCGCAGGCGCGTTGCAGCCGCCTCGCCCTGAATCTGATCCGCCGGCCGTTCCGGCGCCGGCGGCTGTCCTCCACACTGACGTCCTCAGCAAACCCGGGGCGTTGGCGCGCCCCGCCCGACAGCGAAG
>WGLW01000010.1 GCA_016125405.1 Alphaproteobacteria bacterium
AGCGCGAGAAGCGGGCGCCGGCGCGTCTGCGCAAGAGCATCGCCCGCCTCCTCAAGGCCCTGCAGAAGGAACTCTCCGAGGTCGAGGCCGACATCGACGGGACGATGCGCGGCTCGCCCCTCTGGCGCGAAAAGGAGACCCTGCTCGTCAGCGTGCCGGGCGTCGGCCAGACCATCGCCCGCAGCCTCATGGCCGACCTGCCCGAGCCTGGCGATCCTGACCGGCGCGAGATCGCAGCCCTCGCGGGCCTTGCCCCTCACACCCGCCAGTCGGGCCAGTGGAAAGGCCGGAGCTTCATCTCCGGCGGCCGCGCCGAACCGCGCGCCAGCCTGTTCGTCGCCGCCATGGTCGCCGCACGTCACACCCCGCCCCTCAAAACCTTCTACCAGCGCCTCGTCGTCGCCGGGAAACCCAAAAAACTCGCCCTCATCGCTGTCGCCCGAAAACTCCTCACCATACTCAACGCCATCCTCAGGGAGAAAAAACCATGGCAGCCCGCTTGAAATCCAAGACAGTCGCTGAGCTTGTCGAAGGATGAGCCGCAGAGTGGACGAGCCAAATGGCTCGCCGGCGAGACATGTAATGGGAAGGGCAGACCAGAAGGGCTGGCTAGGCCAGCGCCTTCTTCACCGCTTCGAGGCTGACCGCGAAATGATCGTCGGCGGCCTTGCCGGACAGCGTTTCGGTGAGGATCTGCGCAGCCGCTTTCGAGGCCGTGTCGATCGCCGCAACCTTCACCTCGCGCATCGCGTCGCTCTCGGCGCGGGCGATGCGGTCCTCGGCCAGCTTGGCGCGGCGCGCCAGCTTCTCTTCCAGCGCAGCGGTCGCCTGCACGGCCATCTGCGCCGCTTCGCGCTTGGCGACCTCGATGATCTCGCGCGCCTCGGCTTCGGCCTCGGCCTGGCTTTTGCGGGCGGCCTCGAGCTTGGCCTCGGCTTCCTTGCGCAGCGCCTCGGCGTTGGCGAGTTCGGAGCCGATCTTTTCCGCCCGCTCGTCCAGCGACTTGGCGAGCGCGCCCGGCACTTTCAGGAACACCAGAAGCACCACGAAGATGGCGAGGCCGATGCCGGCCCAGGTGTGCGCGTCAGAGAAGAACTCGGCCATCTCAGTTCCCGCCCATCGCCGCCGTCACCGCCTTCTTCGCGGTCGCCGGCGCAATCTTGAGGCCCGTCAGTTTTTCCGCGATCGCCGTCGCGGCGTCTTCCGCCACCGTGGAGACGTTGGCCATCGCCGCCGCGCGGACTTCGCCAATACGCTTTTCAGCGTCAGCGAGCTTGCGGTCGAGGACGGCTTCCTGCTTGGCGGTTTCCTCGGCGATCCGCGCATCGGCCTCGGCTTTCGCCTGGCCCGCCGTGTCCCGGGCGCGAGCCCGGGCGGCGGCCATGTTGGCTTCGAGGTCGCGCACCGCTGCATCCGCTTCGCGGCTGGCGGCCGCGGCGGCCGAGACGTCGCGGGCGATAGCGCCGCCACGGTCCTCGATCGCCTTGCGGATGCGCGGCAGCAGCCATCGCGAAGCCGCGAAGTAGAGAACGCCGAACGTCACCGCCAGCCAGAAGATCTGCGACACGAACGTGTCGATCTGGCTGAAGGGCGGAAACCCAACGCTCTGTCCTGCTTCGTGCTCCACGATCGTCTCTCCGGAGGGTTGCCGTATCTAGTCGATCAGCCGCCGGGAGGGGCGTAGAGCAGGATGAAGGCGAACACGATGCCGATGATGCCGAAGATCTCGGTCACGGCGAAGCCGAGGATGAGGTTGCCGAACTGCTGTTGCGCGGCGGACGGGTTGCGGATCGCGGCCGAAAGGTAGTTGCCGAAGATCGAACCCACGCCGATGGCGGCGCCCGCCATGGCGAGGCAGGCGAGGCCCGCGCCGATGTAGTTGAGGTGTTCCATTGCCGTCTCCTTGGAGTTTGACGTCTGCGAATACGAAATGAACCTCGCGGTCAAGCCGCAAGGCCGTGGTTCAGTGTCCCGGATGAAGCGCGTCGTTGAGATAGACGCAGGTCAGGATGGCGAAAACGTAGGCCTGCAGGAAGGCGATCAGCACTTCGAGGGCCGAAAGCCCCACCACCATCGGCAGGACCAGCAGGCCGCCGATGGCGACGCCCCAGATCGGCAGGCCGACCGCAAGCTGCGGGATGAAGCCCGCGAACACCGTCAGCGACACGTGTCCGCCCAGAACGTTGGCGAACAGCCGCATGGCGAGGCTCAGCGGGCGGGACAGGAAGGAGAAGAATTCGATGATGGCGACGAACCAGATCAGCCACCACGGCACGCCCGACGGCGTGAAGATCTTGAGGAACTTGAAGCCGTTCTTCCAGACGCCCAGCACGATCACCAGCGCGAAGACGAACAGAGCCATCGCCCCGGTCACGGCGACGTGGCTGGTGGTCGCGAACGTGCCGGGCAGCAGGCCGAGCAGGTTGGCGATGAAGATGAACGAGAAGATCGTGAACACCAGCGGCACGTAGGGCTTGCCGTCCTTGTGGTTCACGTCGTGCACGATGCCGTCGACGAACTGGAACCAGATCTCCGCCAGCGACTGAACGCGCGTCGGAATGGTGCTCATCTTCGAGGTCGCGAAGGCGAGGAAGCCGATGACCAGCAGGATGCCCACGGTCATGAACAGGGCGGAGTTGGTGAACGAGAGATCCAGCCCGCCGATGTGGATCGGCAGCCAGCGCTGGATCACGAACTGTTCCATCGGGTCAGCAGAGACCATCATGCGCCGTCGCCCTCGTCCTTCACCTTCCCGGCGTCCGCATCGCCGGCCGTCTTGCCCGCCTCGTTGGCGGTCCTCACCATCAGGCGAACGCCCGTGATGAACCCCAGCACCAGACAGACGATGAGCCCCCACGGCGTGGTGCCGAACAGCGCATCGATGCCCCAGCCCAGGAGGGCGCCCACGATGACGGCGGCCACGAAGTCCGACGCCATGCGGAAACCGAGACCCAGTCCTTTTCCGGTGTCCCGAACGGGCGGACGCGTCTGCGCGTCAAGCTCCGCCTGGGCCTTGGCGATCCGTTCGTTCAGATCGTCGCCCATCGGAGCCGTCCATCCGGGAAGGAAAACGAATTCAGGTCCGTCCCTGTGCACGAAACGGCCAAGGCCGCCCCGCCGGCAGAGCTATACAGCGGGCATTTGGGGCGTCAAGCAAAGCGTGGCGCGAAATCGACGCCTACCACCTTGAATACACAAGGTAATGGGTGCAACCGGCGGCTGGGCTATTACGCCGCAGCGAGGCGCTCGGCGGCCTGCAGGTCGACGGAGACGAGACGCGAGACGCCGCGCTCCTGCATGGTGACGCCATAGAGGCGGTCCATCCGCGACATCGAGACGGCGTTGTGGGTGATCACGATGAACCGCGTCTCGGTGCGTTGACGCATCTCGCTGAGCAGGCGGCAGAAACGGTCGACGTTGGCGTCGTCCAATGGGGCGTCCACCTCGTCCAGCACGCACAGCGGCGCCGGGCGTGACAGAAACACCGCGAAAATCAAAGCTGTCGCGGTCAACGCCTGCTCGCCGCCCGACATCAGCGACAGTGCGCCAAGGCGCTTGCCTGGCGGCGAGGCGAAGATTTCGAGGCCGGCGTCGAGCGGATCCTCGCTCTCGGTCAGCCGCAATTCGGCCTGCCCGCCATTGAACAGGGCGACGAAGAGCGACTTGAAATGCCCGTTCACCGCCTCGAACGCCTCCAGCAGGCGGCTGCGGCCTTCCTGGTTGAGGGCTTCGACGCCTTCGCGCAGGCGGGCGATGGCGGCGACCAGATCATCCCGTTCCTCGATCTGCAGGCCCATGCGGCCGGATATTTCCGCCAGCTGGTCGTCCGCCTCCATGTTGACCGCTCCCAGGCCGTCGCGGTCGCGGCGCAGCTGTGCCAGCCGGGCGTCCAGCGCCGCCGGATCGGCGCGGGCAGGGTCCAGGGTCTCGTCAGCTGCGGCCCCAGCCGCGGCCATCGCCCGCGCCACCAGTGCTTCCAGCTCGTCGAGATCGTGGCCAAAGGCGGAGCGCGCCGTCTCCGCAATCTCGGCCTCGCGACGGATAGCGGCCTCAAGCCGGGCTTCGGTGCGGGCCAGCGCTTCGCGCGCGGCGGAGGATTGCTCACGCGCGGCCCGGCCAGCGAATTCGGCGTCGCGCAGCACGGCTTCGGCTTCGGCCAGTGCATCGGCGGCTGCGCGGCGAGCCTGCTCCGCCGTTCCGGCGTCCGTCGCCATGGCGTCGAGGCGGGCCTGCATGGCTTCCGGCAGCGCCGAGGCGTCGGCGAAGCCTGATCGCGCGCCGGCAAGCTCGGCCTCGATAGCGGCAAGGCGTGTTGCGGACCGGGCGGCGCGCTCCGCCCATTCGTCGCGATCCTTCACCAGCGCGGCGCGGGTCGCGGCTGCGCGCTCGGCATCGCGAATGAAGCTGTCGAGTTCGGCCGCCGCCGCGCGCTCCTGTTCGCGGGCGGCGCGGACTTTCTCGGCAAGGTCGGCGAGAGCGGAGCGATCGTCATCGCTTGGCGCATCCGCAAGGCTGGTGCGCGCCTCGTTGATGCGCGCCGCCGCTGCTGTGCGTTCTCCGGCCAGACGCTGCAGCGTTTCGGTCAGCGCAGCGTTTCGCAGCGCCAGGCGTTCGACATCCTGCTCGGCCCGCATAACGGCGCCTTGCGCTTCGGCGGCGAGGCGCTGGGCTTCGGGTCCGCCCTTGCGTTGTTGCATGGCGGCGATTTCGGCGGCGGTCAGCGCCGAGGACGCCCGCGCCCGCGCCGCCGACGCACGATGAAGCTCGGCCTGCGCAGTTTTGAGTTCGGCTTCCGCGGCCGTCCGGCGCGAGCGCTGCGCCAGCTTCTCCGCCGCCGGCAGGGGCGCGTCCGAGCGCCGTACAAATCCGTCCCAGCGCCAGAGATCGCCTTCGCGACTGACCAGTCTCTGTCCTTGCGCCAGCAGCGCCTGCATCGCTTCGCCGCGATCGCGATCGACGAGGCCGCACTGGGACAGTCGCGCGCGGAGCGCTTCAGGCGCCGAGACAAGATCCGAGAGCGGCGCCGCGCCCTCCGGAAGCGCCGCCAGCTGCGATCCGTGTCGGCCCGACCAGTGCGCCGGGGCGGTGGAATCGACGGGCGCATCGAGATCGGAATCCAGCGCGGCCGCAACGGCGCGCTCAAGACCCGAGGATCGCATCGCGTCCATCACGGGCGGCCGGTCGGAGGCCTCGCCCTTGCGCAGCAGGCGGTCCAGTCCAGCCAGCTCGGCCTCCAGTTCGCGCACGCGCTTTTCCGCCTCATGCAGCGGCGGCGTCAGCCGCAATTCCTCAGCACGTGCATCATCAACCGCGCGCGCAGCCGCCATCGCTTCGGCCTGGGCGCGCTGGGCCACAGACGCGGCTTCGGTGTGCCGCGCACGCGCCGCCTCAAGCGTGCGCTCCAGCCCAGCGGCATCGCCCTGCCGGGCGATTTCGCTTTCGGCCGCTTCGATCTCCGCCAGGACTGTTTTCAGCCGGTCTTCCTCGCGGCGCAGGGCTTCGGCGGCGGATGCGGCTCGGGCTTCGGCTCTGGCCAGCGCGGTACGCCGTTCGTCTGCCTGTGTCTCCAGATCGATAAGGCGGCTCATCGCCTCGTCGACGGCGACAGTCAGCCGGCCCTCACGCTGTGCGCGCTGGTCGGCGTCCTCGGCGGGCAGGGCGCCAAGGTCGGCCGCGGCGCGTGCGCTGCGATTGCCGGCGTCCTCGCGCTGGCCGTTTTCGCGCGCAGCCTCTTCCGTCAGGCGCTGGATATCCCGCTCAAGCCGTGCTGCAGCCTCGCGCGCCGCGTCGCGTTCCGCTTCCAGCCGCGCCAGTTGCAGATTGAGCGCGCCGAGCCGTCCGGCGGCGTCCGTCTCCGCAGCGCGCAAGGGATCGATCGCCGAGCGCGCATCGAGTTCGGCGGCCGACGCACGGGCCACCGCCGAGACGCTGACCTGCTCCGCCTGGCGCGCCGTCTCCAAGGCTTCGCGCGCCGAGGTTGTTTCGACGATGGCGTTGCGCCAGCGCGCAGCCCCCAGCCGAGCATCGAGCGCCGCGATTTCTTCCGAAAGCGCCTTGTAGCGCCGCGCCTTGCCGGCCTGCCGCTTCAGCGCGTTGGCCTGCCGTTCGACCTCGGCCATGATCTCTGCAAGGCGCGAGAGATTTTCCTCCGCCGCCGCCAGCTTCAGTTCCGCTTCGTGCCGCCGCGCCGCAAGTCCGCCGATGCCGGCGGCCTCCTCCAGGATGCGGCGTCGGTTCTGCGGCTTGGCGCCGATCAGTTCGGATATCTGCCCCTGACGCACCAGTGCTGGCGAGTTGGCGCCGGTCGAGGCGTCGGCGAACAACAGCTGCACATCCTTGGCGCGCACCGTGCGGCCATTGATGCGGTAGGACGAGCCCGCGCCCCGGCGCAGCGTGCGGCGGATCTCGATCGTATCCTCGTCATTGAATTCCGCCGGCGCCGAGCGGCTCTTGTTGTCCAGCAAAAGCGTGACTTCCGCGCTTTCGCGCGCCGGGCGCTCGGCGGTACCGGAGAAGATCAGGTCGTCCATTTCCCCGCCGCGCATCGCCCGGGCGGAGGTCGCTCCCATCGCCCAGCGCAAGGCTTCCAGCAGGTTGGACTTGCCGCAGCCATTCGGGCCGACAACCCCCGTCAGCCCCTGTTCGATCGGAACATCGACAGGATCGACGAAGGATTTGAATCCCGCGATCTTGAGGCCGACAAACTGCAAGCGGCGAAACTCCCCGCGCCGGAAACTGGTCTGGTTGCGATTCGGACAGGCGTCCGAACCGGCCGGACCATCGCATTTGCCGGCGGCGAACCGTTACCCCCTGCAGTACGAAATGCCTAGGGCGCGCCGTGGCCGGGCGCAGGCGCGTCCGTCGGCGGCTCAAGGGGAGGGAGAGGCGTAGTGACGTCGAGCGGCGGCTCTTCCCGTCCGGCGGTCGGCGCCGGAGGCTCTGCGGCGGCGGCGCCCTCCCGGGCCGCCTGGTCCACTGCGGCGGCGACGGTTTCATAGGTAAACGTGTCGAGCTTCCGCCCGTTGACGAAGACGACCGGCATCGAGGTCATGTCCGGAGACTGGTCCAGCTCCTTCTGGACATACCCGCGCACGTTTTCGTCCTTGATGCAGGCCTCGACATCGCGCGACGACAGCCCATGCGCCGCGCCGATCTCCATCACGATGCGTTGCGCCGAGCCGTTGCGCGCCGCATCGAGAAGCTCGGTCTGGCGTTTGAACAGGTCGTCGATCACCGGGTAATAGCCATCCGCGCCGGCGCATCGCGCCAGCTGGAAGCCGGCGAACGACACCGGCGCCGGCGGCGTCGGGTGGTCACGCAGCACGAAGTTCGCCTCCCCTGTAAGAATATACCGCGCCTTGAGGCGGGGAAGGATGGTGGTGTGAAACGTCTCGCAGGCCGCGCAGGTCACCGAGGCGTATTCGACGATCTTCACCGGGGCATCCGCCATCCCCATGGTCACGTCCTTCAGGACGGGCGCCGGGCGCGGCGCGGCCTGGGCACCGGCTGGTGTGGCGAAGCCCGCCAGCAGGACCACGCCGAGTCCTGCGGCCAGCATGGCCGTCGCCTGGATCAGTCCGCTCTTCACGGGCTCGTCTCCGCGGTGTGGCCGGCGGTCGCCTCGGCCACCTTGCTGTCAATCATCGCGAGCACGCTTTCACGCGTGTTGTGTTCGATGTAGGCCCCGTTGACGATCAGGCTAGGCGTGTGTGTGACGAACTCCGGCGCCGCCTTCGCCACTTTTATCGTGTATTCGTGGATCGTCTTGTCGGCGACGCAGGTGCGCACTTCATTCCGCGAGAGACCGTGCCGCGCCCCGACTTTCAGGATTTCAGCGCCCGCCGATCCGGTTCGCGCGGCGGACAGGATTTTCGGCTGGTTCTCGAACAGGTCGGCGATCACCTCGAAAAACCTGTCCTTGCCGGCGCAGCGCGCGATGGCGGCGCCGGCGAGCGATACATCTTCCGGCGGCGTCGGCAGCACGCGATAGACCAGCTTCACCTTGCCGGTGTCGATATAGGTCGACTTGATGTCCGGCATCAGTTCGGTGTGAAGGCGGTAGCAGCCATGACACGTGGTCGAGGCGTATTCGACAATCGTCACCGGCGCCTTGGCGTCGCCGAGCACCGCATCCTCGAGATAGGGGTGAATCTCGACGGTCTCGTAGGGTGCATCGGCTTGCGGCGAACATGCCGCCAACGCGCATGCGACAAGTCCGGGCGACAAGAAGCGCATGGCCTGCGTCACGGGCATCCACCCTCCAACCAGCCGGCATGTTTGGCGGGGCCGGCGCCGGCGTCAATCACCTCGATCAGCCGGTAGCTGGACCTTCCGATTGTGAAGGATTTGCGGCGTCGCCTAGTCCGCCGGTTTGGCCGGGGTTTCGGGCGCCGGCGCAGGCGTCTCCGCTGGCGCGGCGCCGGGGTTGAGCTTTGCGTCAATCAGCGTCTTCAGGTTGTCATAGCGCAAGTCGGTCACCTGCTCGCCGTCGAGGATAAGCGTCGGCGTGCTGTTGGCGTAGGCGGGCTTCTCCGCGATTTCCTTGTTGACATAGTCCTGTACGGCCTGGCTGCGCGCGCAGGCGGCAACCTGTTCCGGCGACAGGCCATGGCGCCCGCCGATCTCGACCAGAACCGACGCGGCCCCCTTCGGGCTGCTCGTCGCGTCCATCATCTCGCGATAGTTCGAGTACACGTCTTCGATCACATCGTAATAGTGATCCTTGCCCGTGCAGCGCGCGATGGCGGCGGCGGCGATGGCGACGTCAACTGGCGGCGTCGGCAATTCACGCAGCGTGTACTTCACCTTGCCGGTGTCGATGTAGTCCGCTTTCAGGCGCGGAAATTCCTGCTTCCAGAAATCCCGGCAGTGCGGGCAGGTGAGCGACGCATATTCGACGATTGTCACCGGCGCGGTCTCCTGGCCCATCGTCACGTCGGCGAGATAGGGATCAATCTTGACGTTCGCGTCCGCCCCGTTGCCCCCACCCTGCGAGCAGGCGGCAAGCACGATGGCCGCGAAGGCGGCGGCGATCGGCGGCAGGATGGTGCGGATGGTCATCGGGAACGCTCCTCGGGTCGCAGGGCGCGCGCGGCGCGGGTCAGCGCGTTTTTGCTCGGCCCGGCGGCGTGCGTCAACGCAGGGATTTGGCCGGAGGCGTTCAGGTGCGCGAGCGCCCGCTCAGCACCGCTTCGCCAAGCTCGGCCAGCGCCTTGCGGATCGCCGGCGCCTCCACCCCGTCGAGGCGGCGTTCGAGATCGGCGCGCTCGGCCCGGCCCAGCGGCGCCGAAACCGCAGCGGCGGCCGGTTTGGTACGTGCGCTGGTCTGGATGATTTTCAGCGTCTTCACGCTGGCGGCGCCGGTCAGGTTGACGCGCTGGATGATGTGGTCGGCTGCGTGCTGGATCATTGGCGCTGCGGCTGAGGGCGCGCGGATGGTCAGCGTGGCGCCGCCACGTCCGGGCGACACTTTGACTGGCTCGGTGACGGCTGCCAGCCGTTCCCCCACGATTTCAGGCCAGCGCGCCGCAAGCGTTCCGGGCGCGGGGCCCGCCTGCTTCAGCAGGGGCGCCAGCGCCCGGGTCAGCGCACGACTGACCGGATGTGCGGAGCGATAGGCGGGAATGGCGCGCGTCTCGGACAGGCGGGCAAGGGCCGCCTCTTCCTCCAGGACCTCTTTCCAGTCTCGCGCAGGTTTCATCGCGCCTTCGCTCTTGCCAGAATTCGCCGGATAAAGGAATTCCCGTCCATGCCCGTCAACAGGCCCGGCCAGATACGCACAGCGGTGGACAAGTGGTATGCTGCGCACGCCCGCGTCCTGCCATGGCGTATCGGACCCGCGGAGCGGGCGGCCGGCCAGAAACCCGATCCCTATCTGGTCTGGCTTTCGGAAATCATGCTCCAGCAGACAACCGTTCCGCACGCAGCGCCTTATTTCGAGCGGTTCCGGGCGCGCTGGCCGACCGTGCACGACCTGGCCGCTGCGGGCTGGGACGAGGTGTCGGAGGCATGGGCCGGTCTTGGCTATTACAGCCGGGCGCGAAACCTTCATGCCTGTGCAAAACAGGTCGCGGCGCGGGATAGATTTCCACAGGACCGGGACGGTCTCCTGGCGCTTCCGGGCGTTGGCCCCTACACGGCCGCCGCCATTGCGGCGATCGCCTTCGACCAGCCCGTGGCCCCGGTTGACGGCAATATCGAGCGCGTCGTCTCCCGCCTCTTCGCCATCGGCTCCGATGGGAGCGAGGGCGGCTGGCGCGTCGACAAGAAAGCCATCGCCGCACAGGCGCAGGCGCTGTTCGATGGCGCCGGCTCCAGCGTTCACCCGGGTGATCTCGCTCAGGGATTGATGGATCTCGGCGCCTCCATCTGCACGCCGCGCAAGCCTGCCTGCGCCGCATGTCCACTGCACAGGCTGTGCGCCGCATACGAGGCAGGCGAAGCCGAACGCTTTCCGGTAAAGCCGGCAAAGGCGGACCGGCCGGCGCGCTACGGCTCGGCCTTCGTGCTTCTGCGCGGGCCCAATGTCATGCTGTTGCGCCGGCCTCAGGAAGGATTGCTCGGTGGCATGCTGATGCCGCCAACCGGCGCATGGCTGGACGCCCCCCTGGATGACCCGCTGGAGGGCGCGCCAGGCCGTCACCATTGGGAGCCGGTCGGCGAGGTTCGCCACGTCTTCACTCATTTCTCGCTTCGCCTCGCTGTGTGGCGAACGCAGGCAGGCCCGGCCATGCGAACGCCGGCCGGCGGCGTCTGGCTCGCCCAGTCCGCAGCGCTCGCAGCGCTGCCGACAGTGGGCCGGAAGGCGGTCAGGCTTGCGCTTCCCTGATCCCGCTTCGACACGGCGCCGGCGTCCACCTATATTGGCGGTTCGATACCGCATCTGTCGCGCTCCGACCGGCGCTCAAACAGGGAAGCGTACATGACATCCGTTCCGCCGCCTGTCCGGCTTGATCCTCCCGGACGCGGACGCATCTACGAGACCATCCTCGATGCGATCGGCAACACGCCGCTTGTCCGCGCGCCACGTTTCGCGAAGGAGGAGGGCGTCGTCGCCGACCTGCTTCTCAAGCTCGAATTCTTCAACCCGATGGGCAGCGTGAAGGATCGCATCGCGCTTGGCATGATCGGCGACATGGAAGCTTCGGGACGCATCGAGCCGGGAAAGACCACGCTGGTCGAACCCACCTCGGGCAATACCGGCATCGGTCTCGCCTTTGTCGCCGCATCGCGCGGCTACCGGCTCATTCTCACCATGCCGGAATCGATGTCGCTCGAACGGCGCAAGATGCTGGCCATCCTCGGCGCCGAAGTAGAGCTCACGCCGCGCGAAAAGGGGATGGGCGGCGCCATCGAGCGCGCCAACGAGTTTCTCGCCACCATTCCGGGATCGGTGATGCCCAGCCAGTTCGACAACCCATCCAACCCGGCGATTCACGCCCGCACCACGGCGGAAGAAATCTGGGCCGACACCAATGGAGAGGTCGACATCATCGTTTCAGGAGTTGGCACGGGCGGCACCTTCACCGGCTGTGCGCGCACGCTGAAACCGCGCCGGCCCAGCCTGAAGATGATTGCAGTGGAGCCCGAAAAAAGCCCCGTCCTGTCCGGCGGCGAACCGGGCGCGCATATCATCCAGGGGATCGGCCCCGGCTTTATCCCGGCCAACATGGACACCAGCTTCATCGACGAGGTGGTGACCGTCTCCAATGAGCGCGCGCTTGAACTTGCCCGCAAGGTCGCGCGTCTCGAAGGCGTACCGGTCGGGTTGTCTTCCGGTGCGGCGCTCGCCGCGGCTGTCGAGGTCGGACGCCGCCCGGAGGTTGAGGGCAAAAAGCTGGTGGCGATCATTCCGTCCTTCGCCGAGCGCTATCTCTCCACCGCGCTCTTCGAAGGCGTGGGCTGAGGCAGGCTGCACTCAAGGCCTTGGGACGTTCGGCGAACGGCCTACCTCTTCAACGAGAGCCCGCGAACGGGCCGCGTTCGAAGAGGAGAGAACCGCCATGACCCGGATCACCGGCCTTGCCGCGCTCGCCATGGCGGGCGCTCTCGGCGCAGCCGCCTGCGCTCAGGTTCCGGCCAAGACGCCTTCGGCGCCGCCGCAGCTGGCGGGCCAGACGGCGAAACAGCTGACCTACGAGCTGATCAAGGCGAAGGGCGAGACGCCGCTCTCCGTGTCATCCACGTCGTTTTCGCCGGGCGGCAAAATTCCGAGCGCGAACACGGCCTATGGCGATAATCGTTCGCCCCAACTGTCCTGGTCCGGCGCTCCCGACGGCGTAACCAGCTATCTGGTCATCCTCGAGGATCCCGATGTCGGGCCCAAAAAGCCTTTCACCCACTGGATCATCGGCAATCTGCCGCCGACCACGACAAGCCTGCCTGAGGGGCTCACGACCAGCCCTCCGGGCGCCTTCCAGACCGGCGCACGTGGCGATTCCTACTTTGGCCCCCGTCCGCCGGCAGGTTCGGGCGTGCACAACTACACGTTCGAGGTCTTCGCGCTCGACACGAAGCTGGACCTGAAGGACGGCGCCAAGCTCGCAGAGGTGCAGGGCGCGATGACGGAGCACGTGCTGGCAAGCGGCGTGATGCAGGCGACATCTCAAGCGCCTGGTGAGGGAGGCGGCTAACCTGGCGAAGACCAGGCGCTTTCGAGCGCTTGTTGGAAACGCTGGGATCAGTCCTCGGCGATCCGGCGGTCGATGAAGTCCCCGACCATGCGGATCAGGTCCGTCGTCGCAGGCGACGGCCGGTGGCCGAAAGCGTGCGGCATGCCGGAATAGAAGGCGTACTCCACCTTGCCGCCCCGCGCTTGCCAGGCGTGGAGCAGGTCGAAGGTCATGTCCTGCGGCACGTTCGAATCGTTCCCCGGCTGGATCACCAGGATTGGCGGCAGGCGGTTGGCTTCACCGGACGTCACGATGCGCTGCACCGAAGCGTCCCACATCCCGTCCTCGTCGCGGAAATAGTCGATGCTCATCTTCTGCAACGTGTCGATGCCCGCGCGTTTCGCGTAGCGATAGCGCGCGGCAGGATCAGAAACGGGCCACATCGCCACGACATACTCCACCGATGCGTCGATATCGTCATGCGCCGCGAACCTGCCGCTCGCATCCGCGATCGGCGTGCCCTTGTGCTGGGGCGCATCGGGACGCACGGATTCGAGCAGGGCGAGATGTCCGCCGGACGAGGATCCGATCAGGCCGATATGTTTCGGGTCCGCCTTCAGCGCCTTCGCGTTCAGCCGCACCCAGCGCACGGCGGCCGCCACATCGGCGCTGCCGTCGGGGTGATGGAATTTCGGCGCCTGGCGAAAGTCGATCGACACCACCATCAGGCCCGGCGATGTCAGACCGTCGCAGTAAAGCCTGTCGGCCGTGCGGTCATAGGCCCCCCACGCCCCGCCATGCACGTCGATCAGCACCGGAAGCGGAACGGGCGGCGCATCGAAGCTGCGATAGACGGTCGCCTTGAGCTCCAGCCCATCCGGCTTCGCCCAGACGACGTCGCTCGTCGCAACACTGTTGCTTTCGGGCTTTGGGGACGGCTGCTGGGCGAAGGCCGAAGCGGCGCAGAGCGCCATCGCGGCCAGAACGGTTGCGAGCAATTTCAAGATGCGCCTCCTGGTCAATTTCTTTTCGGAAATGCGGAGGCGTTTTTGCACGGAAGACCGGCGAACGGAAATCTGCGTTTTCGACAAACGCCGACTTTACATGCCCATAAGGTTCCTGATGAAATTCACTGGGACGAACCCGACAAACAGGACAGCACCCACAAACGGGCCGACCATGGCGCTGGTCGCAAATAGACCCGCTCCCAGCGCAAACATGCCAAATAAGGCTAGCACGCACACGGGCACGATCAATCGCCGGATCAAATAGCTCCAGTGGTAGCCAACTGCATCGGCCAAATAACCGCCAACGAAAGGGCCAATGACCACGGCGATCATTAGCGGAGAGCCCGCAAGCCAGTAGTGCAGGAATGGCCCATTGCCCAACCAGACCGGTACAAGGCTAATGAACGCGTTTATCGGAACAAGATCAGCGATGCTAAAGCCAGCCGTCTTCGCCTGCTGATGGGCGGCTTATCTGGTCCTCCGCGCTTCTGCTCCAACCCGCGCATGATCTAGCTTCGCCAGCGCAAGGTCCGCGGCTCGATCGGATTGACGAAGTCGCGGGTCTCGCTGCGCGCCGCGGCCCATTCCTTCTTGAGCGTCAGATACCATTTGGCCTGAACGTCGATGTCGTCGATCCACATCATGTTCTTCTGGTAGGCCATTCCCAGGTTCTGCAGATCCACCATGCGGCCATCCTGCCCAAGGAATTTCCGCGCCGCCGGCGCCAGGATCGGCCGCGCCAGGTCCAGCAGCGGAGCGCCGGTCCAGTAGGTGATCTGGGTGATGCGGGTGAGTTTGGGCTCGACCGGCGTCAGGCAGGTGAGGGTGAAGATGCGCGCCTTCTTCGCCTCGACGATCTCCCACCGGAAGCCGGGAATGCGGAAGGCGATCTCGGTCGTCACTTCGCTGCCGAGCAGGGCCTTGTAGGCCAGCGAGTTGCCCGATGGCTTGTGCCGCGCGATGCGCCAGCCACGCTCGATCGGCTCGAAGGGCTTTTCCTTCAGCCGCAGCCCGGTCGAGGGCGGGCGCCACCACCATTGATTGTGCACAAAGGGCACGTGCGCCGGGTCCATCAGGCCGACCACGGCGTCATCCATATGGGCGTTGAACTGGTCGTGGACCACAAATTTCGGCTTCATGTCGCCGATGTCGAAGTCCGGCGGCGGAACCGCAGGCGGGTCCTCGCTGCGCGGGTTGCCCGCGACATAGACGAAGATCATGCCGTTGGTCTCGTGCACCGGATACCGGCGCACCTTCACGCGCGCGATATCGAAATCCTCCGGGGTCACCAGCGAGGGCATGTGACGGCACTGGCCGTCCACGCCAAACCGCCAGCCATGATAGGGACACTGGATGGTCGGCTGGCCGCCTGTTTCAATTTGCTGCCCCTCGGAGAGCGGCACCAGCCGGTGCGGACAGACATCCCGCAGCGCGAAGGCTTCGCCGCCCCTGCCGTCTCTCTTCGGCGTACGCGCGAGCAGGACGGGCTGGCCCAGGATCACGCGACGGAACTGGCGTCCCGGCGGCAGCGAAGCCGACGCGCAGGCGAAATACCAGCTGTCCGTCAGCCAGCCTCCAGCCGTCATGCCGGCTGACGCCTTGCCGTCCTTGGTGATGGTCCCGTCTGGCATGGGCTCCCCGTCTGCGCCGCGCGAATATCCATGGAATGGTGGCCCGCGTCGAGCGCCGCGCCTTGCGCTCTCCCGTGTCTCCCGCGCCACGCGCGGGGAAAAGCAGGATCGGCCGCGGCAACCTGCCGCCCGCGGCCGCGTTGGCATTAAGGATTGTTCAGGCCGTTGCGGCACGCGAAGAAAGAGCCGCCTGAAAACAGTCAGGTGCACGGATCGGCCGGTTGGCGCCGCCATGCGTGACTCATTTGTCAGCTTTTTCGGAGGAACTGCGCGGCATGCCCGCCGTTGGCGCTTCTGTTGGGACGGTCGCGCAACGGCGATGGCCGGGGACCAATCCAGTCAGAGGAATCGCTCTCATGATGAAGACCCTGCTGCTTTCCGCCACCGCACTTGCGCTTGCCGCCCCTGTTCTGGCCCAGCAGACGCCAACGCCCGCCCCGACGCCGCCCGCTGCGGACACGTCGACCAACAAGTCTGACATGAGCTTCTCGAAGATCGACACCGACAAGAGCGGCTCGCTGTCTCTCGCCGAGCTTAAGATGGTGGATGTCGGCGTCACGCAGGCCGATTTCGACAAGGCCGACGCCAACAAGGACAAGACCCTGTCGATGAACGAATTCGACAAGTGGGCGGCGGACCACAAGATGTCGAAACCCGGCAAGGCCGGCTGATCCGCTGATCGATGCATGGACGCAAAAGGGCGCGACCATCCTGGTCGCGCCCTTTCTTTTTCGGCGTTTCCCGACTTGGGCGCTTGGTCTCAGTGGATCATGAAGTTGACGGTCCGCGAGGCTTCGGATGCGTCCGGCTTGTCGGCGGCGTGCTTGGAGAACACCAGCGTCGCATTGCCGGGTTTCAGCATTTCGAAGGTGAAGACCTGTGCGTCCGTTCCGTCCGCCAGCTTTGTCGTCGTCGTATCCTTCAGCGTGTAGAGGTCCGAGTTCGGCTTGTCCGGCGTCCAGGTCGCTCCGTCGGCGGCAGGCAGCACGACTTTCTCGATTTTCGTGCCCTGCAGCACGTGGAACATGAAGTTGTCAGGCGTTTCGGTCAGCGCGGCGTCATCGGCGGCGGGCATGGCGGAATCGGCCGGCATGTTCGCCATGTCGTGGGAAGCCATCGCGCCGGCGGCGTCTGTTGCGGCGGGCGGGGCGATCGAATTTTCGCCCGTGGATGCGGTGGTGTCGGCAGGCTTGCTGCAGGCGGCGATCGCCAGCGCGGAAGCCGCTGCAAGGATCAGGATGCGCATGGGTGTCGTCCTCCGAGACATGAGTATGTGTCCGACCCATCGCGCTTTCGGCTGCGACAATCAACCCGCGCGGCGCTCACGCATTCGTGGTTCGGTTCATTCCGCCCTGTAGTGATGTTCGGTAAAGCGCCGCCAGCCAGACTTGTTGCGCGCCTCCACGGCCCAGTGGACGCCGTCCGTCTCGTCCGGCCAGTAGATCTGCCGCGCCAGTCCCGCATCCATTTGCGCCTCGAAGCATAGCGCTCGGGCGTGAACATCCGCGGCCGTCGCAATCCGTCCCTGGCTGCGCTTGCCGTCCGAGGTGAACGACCAGAACGTCAACACGCCGTCCGTGTCGGCGCCGAAGATCGCGTGTTCGCGATAGCCACCCGCCGCGCCCTTACCGCCGCCGAATTTCCAGACCGCATCCAGCTGCACATACTTCTCGCCCAGGATGCGCGCGAATGACCGCTCGCAGGTGACAGGCCCCATCGCGCTGTCGGCCTGGGCGCGCCAGCGTCCGATCATCGGAGCCATAGGTCCCAGTTTTCCGCGTCCCGGTTTCCATGCCTGGGGCATCTTCCGTCCCTCCGCGAACTAGCGTTCAGTGCAGCAGATGCCCGTTGCAGGGCAGGGTCAATTGGATGACCGGGACAATCGTCGGGACAGAACGCATGACGGACGCCGCCCACCATTCGCGTTTCCAGAAACTGGTCGACTATCTGGCGCGCATCCCCGCCATCGAGATCAACGACACCCCCTCGCTGGGTATCGGGTCGGGCGGGGAGGGCGGCGCCTGGTGGGTCAGGTTCGCCATCGATATCGATCACGAGCTGGCTTGGGAAACCGTCCAGGAATTCGGCCACGCCCTCAATGACCCGTCGGTCGAGAGCCGGCCACCCGTCGCCTTCAAGCCGGTGTCGCCGCCGCCCCACATGAATGGCGGCCCGGAAGAGTTCCTCTCATGGGTCATCGAGGCGCCCGATGCCATCGCACCGGACGCACTGTCTGACTGGCTGGAGGATCGCTTGCCAAAGCCTGTCGACGATATCGCGGTATGGACCGGCGAACGCGACGAGGATGACGACAGCGACGACGAAGACGAGGAGGAAGACTAGGCGACCGGGCCGGCCTCAAGCACGTCCTCAACCGTGCGCAGGCCCGGTTTCGGGCTGGTCACCAGCACCGCCATGTTTCCGGGCAGGTGCTTGTTGTCCAGCATCTTCTCGTGCGCTTCGGGGATATCGCTCCACGGAAAGACTTCCGACATGCACGGATCGATACGGCGCTCGATCATCAGCTGGTTGGCCTGGCTCGCCTGCAGCAGGTTGGCGAAGTGAGACCCCTGCACCCGTTTCTGGCGCATCCACAGGAAGCGGGCGTCCATGGTGAGGTTGAAGCCCGTCGTGCCCGCGCAGATAACCACCATGCCGCCGCGCTTCACGACGAACACTGACGTCGGCATGGTCGCCTCGCCGGGATGTTCGAAAACGATGTCGACATCCTTGCCGCCGGTGAGTTGCCAGATCGCCTTTCCGAACTTGCGCGCCTCTTTCATGTAGTCGTTGAATTCCGGCGAGTTCACCTTGGGAAGCTGGCCCCAGCACTTGAAATTCGAACGGTTGATGACGCCCTTCGCGCCCATCTGCAGAACGAAATCATTCTTGTCGTCGTTCGACACTATGCCGATGGCGTTGGCGCCGGCGACTGCGCAGAGCTGCACCGCGAAAGACCCAAGACCGCCCGAGGCGCCCCAAACGAGAACGTTCTGGCCGGGACGCAGGACGTGCGGGCGGTGGCCGAACAGCATCCGGTAGGCCGTCGCCAGCGTCAGCGTGTAGCAGGCCGCTTCCTCCCAGGTGAGGTGCTGCGGCCGCGCCATCAGCTGGCGCGACTGTACCCGGCAGAACTGCGCGAAAGATCCGTCCGGCGTCTCGTAGCCCCAGATGCGCTGGCTGGGCGAAAACATCGGGTCGCCGCCATTGCACTCCTCGTCGTCGCCGTCGTCCTGGTTGCAGTGGATGACGACTTCGTCGCCCGGTTTCCAGCGCTTCACGCGTGAACCGACGGCCCAGACGATGCCCGAGGCGTCAGACCCGGCGACGTGAAACGGCTGCTTGTGGACATCGAACATCGACACCGGCTCACCGAGGCCGGCCCAGATGCCGTTATAGTTGACGCCGGCGGCCATCACGAGAACGAGCACTTCGTCCGAAGCGATTTCCGGAACCGGTACGACTTCGAGTTGCATCGCCTGTTTGGGGCGGCCCTGACGCTCGCGGCGGATCGCCCACGCGTGCATGTTCTTGGGTACGTGGAACTCGGGCGGAATCTCCCCGATTGCGTACAAGTCCTTGATTTCGCGTGCGCCGCCGCCGTCTGCCACTGGTTCACTCCTCCCCGAGTTTCCCCAACCGGATCATTTGCCAAGCCGCCTTCCGCGGGAAAGGTCAGCCCTTTGAGCGGGCGAACAATGTTCAAAGAGCGGGCGGAAAGCAAGCTTTCGATGTTGCGGTGCAATATCAAGGCCGGGAGTGTTGCGCAGGCGCCGCCCGGTTGCGCCGGAAAGCGGCCCTGTTATTGGAAACGGCCTGCGCGAATGACTGGCATCAGGAGTCTCCCATGGCGGGACTGGCCTACCTCGACGGCGTTTTTCTGTCCCGCGAAGAGGCGCGTATTTCGCCATTCGATCGCGGGTTTCTGTTCGCTGATGCGGTTTACGAGGTGACGGCGGTCTACAATGGCCAGCCGGTCGATATGGGCCGCCATCTCGATCGCCTGCGCCGCTCCCTGGGCGAACTTGGCTATGCGAAATTCCCTGATCGCGGGGAACTGGAGGCGATGCACCGCCGCCTGATCGCTGGCAACGACATTTCCGAAGGCTTTGTCTATCTGCAGGTCTCGCGCGGCGGCTACGGCGTGCGGGACTTCGTGGCGCCCGATCCCGAAAAGACACGGCTAACGGTCTTCGCCTTTGCCGAGTCCAAGGCGCTGGTCGATCAACCCGCCTCACGTGACGGCGTGAAAGTGGTCAGCGTCCCCGACATCCGATGGGCGCGCCGCGACATCAAGTCGACCGGCCTTCTGGCCCAGGCGCTCGCCAAGACGGAAGCAAAAGCCCGCGGCGCCGACGACGCCTGGCTGGTCGGGCCGGATGGTCTTGTCACCGAGGCGGCGTCCGCCAACGCATGGATCGTCACGAAGGACGGCGAGGTGATCACCCGCGCGCTGTCGAATTCCATACTCGCCGGCGTCACCCGCCATGCCCTGTTCGACGCGCTTTCGCAGGCGGGCCGAAAGATTACCGAGCGCAGCTTCACGCTGGAAGAAGCGCACGCCGCGGTGGAGGCGTTCAACACGTCCGCTGTCGCGCTGGTTGCGCCGGTGGTGTCGCTTGACGGCAAGCCAGTCGGATCCGGGAAGCCGGGCCCGGTAACGCGTTCGATCCAGAAACTCTATTATCAGGCCATCGGCGCCGATCCGTCGAAGGCGGCGCCCTGGCTGGGCTGAGCCTCGGAGCGGGCTCAGTCCGCCGCCATGCAGACGTCGCCCGTGCGAATGCCCGGGATCAGCGTGTCGGTGCGCCCCGCGATCCGGTAGGCGATCAGGCCGAGATATTCCCGCGCGGCCATGTCC
Organism: Alphaproteobacteria bacterium; assembly: GCA_016125405.1. GTDB lineage: Bacteria > Pseudomonadota > Alphaproteobacteria > Caulobacterales > Hyphomonadaceae > UBA7672. The sequence continues at coordinate 20,111 of WGLW01000010.1, forward strand.
AGCGACCCCAGCCGGCCAGAGACGTTGAATGTCAGCAATGGTGCGCGCTCGTCCACGCGCCAGTCTGTCGGGGCGGCAACAACATCTATCCCGGCGTGACGGAAAACGCCCATCGCCCTTGGCATGTGATAACCGGACGTCACCAGCAGCCACGCACCGGGGCGATCGCCAATCAGGTCTTTGACGCGTGCGGCGTTCTCCGCGGTCGTGCGCGACCTGGATTCAAGTTGCATGCGGCTGCGCGCGACGCCGAACTCAGAGAGCACGTCGGCCATTCCATCAGCCTCGCTACGCTGCCCTGGGCGTGGAAATACTGTTCCGCCCGAGATGATGACTGGCAGGTCTGGATACGCGCGCGCAAGCTGGGCGGCATAGCGCATGCGATCCGCCGCATCGTTGAGGTCTTCGACCACCTGTCCCGAGACGATCCGCGAGCTCAGGCCGCCGCCAAGCAGAATGATGCCCGCTGGCGGTTTTGCCTGGGCGGTCGTGCAGGGCGCGAGCGGTGGAAACCGGGTCTCAAGTCCGCGCATCAGCCAATCACCGACCGGCAACAGGCAAACCGCCAGAAACACGGCGCCTGCGCCCAGCCCCAGCCAGGCGCCCGCTTTCGTTGTCCGTTTCAGATGCGACAATGCATACCCCGCCGCAACCAGCGTCACGAGCAGGGTGGACGGCGCAAGCAGGAACCAGCCAACCTTCGAGACAACGAAAAACACCCATCTCTCCCCGTCAGGTGCAGTGTTCAGGCAACGCCCGCCGAATTAAAGACGGGAGCGGCCTCAGGCACGCAGGCTGCTGGCGAGCCGAAGCTTGCCCCGGCGCACCAATTGCAGTTTTCTCCTTCGCAATCGCAGCAAGGACCATAATTCATGGCGGACAAGGCCAAAGCCTCGTTTCAGCACGATCCCGACCGGCCGTGGATCTTCCGCACCTATGCGGGGCACTCCACGGCGGAAGCATCGAACAGGCTCTACCGGTCAAACCTGTCCAAGGGCCAGACCGGGCTGTCCATCGCCTTCGATCTGCCGACGCAGACTGCCTATGATTCGGACCACATTCTCGCGCGCGGAGAAGTCGGCAAGGTCGGCGTGCCGATCGGCCATCTCGGTGATATGCGCCAGTTGTTCGAGGCCATCCCTCTGGCCGACATGAACACCTCGATGACGATCAACGCTCCGGCGGCGTGGCTGTTGTCTCTTTATGTCGCGTTGGCGGACGAGCAGGGCGCCGATCGCAAGATCCTCCAGGGCACAACGCAGAACGACATCATCAAAGAGTATCTTTCGCGCGGCACGTATGTGTTCCCGCCCAAGCCCTCGATGCGCCTGATCTCGGACATGGTGAGCTGGTGCTACACCGAAACGCCGAAATGGAATCCGCTCAACGTCTGCAGCTACCACCTGCAGGAGGCGGGCGCTACGCCGGAGCAGGAACTGGCCTTCGCCCTCGCCACCGCTTGCGCGGTGCTCGATGCGGTAAAGGCGGGCGGCCAGGTGCCGGAAGAAGATTTCCCGACCGTGTTTGGCCGCATCTCCTTCTTCGTCAACGCCGGCGTCCGCTTCGTCACCGAGATGTGCAAGATGCGCGCGTTCGTCGACCTGTGGGAGGAAATCGGCCGGGAACGCTATGGCGTCACCAATTCCAAGGCGCTGATGTTCCGCTATGGCGTGCAGGTGAATTCGCTTGGCCTCACCGAGCCACAGCCGGAAAACAACGTCTACCGTATCCTCATCGAGGCGCTGGCCGTCACCTTGTCGAAGCGCGCCCGTTGTCGCGCGCTGCAGCTCCCGGCGTGGAACGAGGCGCTGGGCTTGCCCCGGCCGTGGGACCAGCAATGGTCGCTGCGCCTGCAGCAGATCCTCGCCTATGAAACCGACTTGCTCGAATATGAAGACCTGTTCGACGGCAGCCATGTCGTCACGGCGAAGACAGAAGCGCTGAAAGATGAGGCTCGCGCGATGTTGGCGAAGCTGGACCAGTCCGGCGGCGCCATCGACAATGTCGACTTCATGAAAACCGCTCTGGTCGACAGCCAGCGCGCGCGTCTCAAGGAGATCGAGGCGGGCCGTCTGCCGGTCGTCGGCGTCAACCGCTATCAGACGACTGAGCAGAGCCCTCTCTCCGGCGGCGACGGATCGATCATGGCGACGGACCATGGCGCGGAAAGCCGGCAGATCGCGAAGCTGAAAGCCTGGCGCAACCAGCGTGACGATGCCGCCGTCAAGGCCGCGCTCGCCGACTTGCGCGAGGCGGCGAGCGGCGGCGCCAACATCATGCCGGCCTCGATCAACGCGGCGAAGGCCGGCGTCACGACGGGTGAATGGGGCGCTGCGCTGCGCGAGGTGTTTGGAGAGTATCGCGGCCCCACCGGCGTCGCCGTGGTCATCGAAACCGGCGGCGAGGAAGACCTTGAGGCCGTGAAATCGGAAGTCGAGCGAGTCTCGAAAAAGCTGGGCCGCACACTGACCTATGTGGTCGGCAAACCGGGCCTAGACGGCCACTCCAACGGTTCGGAGCAGATCGCTGCGCGGGCCCGCGCAGCCGGCATGAACGTGGTTTACGAAGGCATCCGCTTCACGCCGGAAGAAATCGTCCAGCAGGCAATCGAGTCAAAGGCCCATGTAATCGGCCTTTCGATCCTGTCGGGATCGCATCTTGATCTGGTCAAGGACACGGTCGCGATCTTGCGTCAAAAGGGCCTTGCGATTCCGGTCGTCGTCGGCGGCATCATTCCCGAAGCCGACGCGCTGGCGCTGAAGCAGATGGGGGTCCGGCGCGTCTATACGCCGAAGGATTACAAGATCACCCAGATCACAGGTGACGTGGTGAAGGTGGTCGAGGCGGCGATGGTCGAGGCCGACGGCTAGGAACGTTCGCCGGCGGGTTTTGCGAGTTGGGCTTCGCCTTCAAGCATCAGCTCAAGGGCGTTGGCGACTGCGGTCATTCCCTCAAGGTTGGGATGAAACTGCGTTCCTTTCACTGGAGCGCCGGGACGGGGATAGCCGTTCATCCACGGATCGGCAGCGCATACGCTGTGATCGCGGGACAGGTTGGACGCAACGATCAGGCTTGCGCCGTTATCTGCGGCAGCCTGCCGGGTGATGTCTGAAAGCCTGCGTGCGATGTCGCGAACGATAGCCGCCTGATCCATGCTTAGTGGGGCTTCCGGACAGAGCTCACCGGCGGGAAGGACGGTGGGATAATCGACAAAGACGAGACGGGCCTGCGGTGCGCGTGCGCGGACCGTTTTCGCGACACGGTCCATGCGCGCCTTCAACGCCTTGTAGTCCGCTTCTTGAGGTGGGGCCGGAATCGGCCGGCAATCCGCAGCCGTATTCGTTTCGGCGGCGAGGCCAGCACATGAAGCAGTCACAAGGCGAGCGACATAGCCGAGGTCGTTGCCGCCGATTGTGACTGTCGCCAGCCGCGTGTCGGCGTTGACCGCGTCGAGCTGCGGCGGAAGGTTGCCGTACGGTTCGAGAAGGTCGTGCGTGGTGGCTCCGCTGCAGCTGACGTCGGTGAGCACAAGCCCCAGCCGGCGCGAGAGCTGTCGGGCGTAGTTGTCGTTCGAGCGGTAGCAGGGCGCGGGATCAGCATCGACATAGGTCGAAACGCCGGGTCCGGCGGCATAGGAGCTGCCCATCGCAATGTATTTTGCGCCGGGCGCCAGCGGGGCCTGACCATTGGCGCGGCCCTGCGTATGGGCGCATGCAGCCACCAGCGTCATCGTCGCAAGAAGGGCGGTGATGCCGCCAGACGTCGTTCTGATCACGGAGTCTTTCACCGATAGCCAGTTCACACCCATTGGCGAGTTTGACCACGAAGTCACGTTTCAAGGCAACGCCAGGGCGAGGGAGCGGCAGGACGGGTATTCCGCCGTCCATGACGTTCGAGCCTCCCGTTCTTGAAGACGCCTTCGTCCGGCTCGAGCCGCTGGAAGAGCGGCATCGCAATCCCCTGCGGGCCGCCTGCGCCGATCTGGACCTATGGTGCCATCACCCGACCAACCACATGGGCGTCGCGTTCGGCCGGTGGTTGGTTCACTATGTGGAGACATCCGCAAGGGGCGCCGACCAAAGCTGGGCGGTATTCGACAAACCGTCGGGGCGGTATGCAGGCTCTACCAGCTATCTCCTCGCCAGCAACATCCCCCGCGCCGTACCGGAAGGTTGAGATCGGTTCGACCTGGTATGCGAATCCGTTCTGGGCGCGCGCGGCGAACCCTTCCTGCGAGCGCATGCTGTTCGCTCTCGGGCTGGACGCCACGAACCTTCGTTCCTTTCGCGCTATCGCGAGGCTGCGTGCCCGCTTCGAAGGCATCCACCGCGCACATACGGTCATGCTAGACGGCCGCATCCGGGATACGGCTTGGATCAGTGTTCTGGCGCCTGACTGGCCACACCTTCGTGGCGGACTCGACAAGCGTCTCGCTATTTTTACAGCGCGCGATCGCGCGGGCGATACGGCTAGCCAGCTCTTGCCAGGCCCAGATCGAAATCGCCGCTGCGCACCTTTGAAATTTCAGCCAGCAGTTCCCGCTCGGCTACGGGCTTTGAAAGATATCCGGTCATTCCCATCGCAAGATAGCGTTCGCGATCTCCGCTCATAGCATCCGCGGTAAGAGCGACCACTGGCATACCCGCCCAAGGCTGCCCGCTATCTCGAATGCGCGCCACCGTCGTTGGCCCGTCCATAACCGGCATATGCATGTCGAGGAGCACAATGTCGAAATGTTCGCGCTCCAGCGCCGCCAGCGCTTCGAGACCATTGACGGCTTCCACAATGTGCATCTGGAATGGCCGCAGGAAGAGGCTGACGACCTGACGATTGATCGGATGGTCGTCGACAAGAAGGACGCGCAACTGGCTGGCCTTCAAATCCGATCGCAAGTCTGTCGGCTCCCCTGGCGCATTGGTTGCGCTGCGCGGTGAATTCGCCTTCGCTGGCGCGGCGCGGAAGGATACCGTGAACGTCGAGCCTCGGCCCGGTTCGCTTTCGACCGTGGCCGAGCCCCCCATCATTTCAGCGAGCCGCCGGGTGATCGACAGACCCAGACCGGTGCCGCCATGCTTGCGTGAGATTGTCTCATCCGCCTGCGCGAAGGGCTTGAACAGGCGGCTCAGCGTCTCCTCATCCATGCCCGGTCCGGTATCGCGCACGCGGACTTGGATCAGATGTACTCCGTTGGCCTGGGCCCTGGAGGAGACATAGGCTTCGATCCGACCGGTTGTGGTGAACTTGATCGCATTCGAGATGAGGTTGGAGACGCATTGCTGGACTCGCACAGAATCGAGGGCCAGCCATTCGGGAAGTTCGGTGTCCAGCGCCAGGCTCAGCTCAAGACCTTTCTCCTCAGCGCGCGGCCTCCACAGCCGATAGATGCGCCGCATCAGGTGGGCGATGTCGGTATCCGCCGGAACGATATCGAATTTTCCGGCTTCGATCTTGGAGAGGTCGAGCACATCGTTCAGGAGGGCCATCAGCGTTTTGCCGGATTCGATGATGGTGGAGAGGAACTCGCGCTGGACGGCGTCGAGTTGGGTGCCTTCGAGAACCTGCGCCATGCCCATCACGCCGTTCAGCGGCGTACGTATCTCATGGCTCATGTTCGCCAGAAACGCCGATTTCGAGGCCGACGCCGCCTCGGCCGCCCTCTTTGCTCTCTGTAATTCCTGCTTGCGCCGGTTCAGATCGGTGACGTCAACCGAAATTGCGGCCTTCAGCCCGCGAGACATGGGTCGGAAGGTCACCTGTACCATGCGGTGATCGTCTGTTTGTGTGATGTAGGTTTTGCCATGGTGGTAGCAGTCGACGAAGAAGTCGGTGTGCTTTTTTATCTCGCTATCCGGCGTATCCGCGGGCATGGCCCGGCGAACAGCCTCTTCGGTCGATTCGCGATAGCTTAGGCCGCGGGCCACGTCGGCGTAGATGGACGCAAAGCGTCGGCGTGTGGAAGCGTTCGTCAGGATCGGGATGTCGTTTTCATCATAGATGGCAATGCCATCATCCAGCGATTCAATCGCCTCCAGCACGGTTTCAATATCAAGATCGGCGTGGGAAGTCATTTGTCCGTCCTGAGGCCGGCGGCAACAATCCGGCGGATACTCGTCAGTACCCGCCAAATCTTAATTGGACGAAAAGTCGCCGCGTAGCGGGGCGATCAGCCTGTGGCCTCAAGCGGCTGCCGGGTCGGAATCCAGGCGCCTTCACCGCGCACACGCGCAATTTCGGCCAGCAATTCGCGCTCGGCCAGCGGTTTGGATAGATAGCCGGTCATGCCCATGGCGAGATAGCGTTCCTTGTCGCCGCTCATCGCATCGGCGGTGAGGGCGATCACCGGTACGCTCGACCAGGATTCATGGCTGTTCCGGATACGGGCGACGGCCGTAGGTCCGTCCATCACCGGCATGTGCATGTCCATAAGGACGATGTCGAAAGGCTGGCGCTCGAGCGCTTCAAGAGCCTCGGCGCCGTCGACCGCCTCGACGATGTGCATGTTGAAGGGGCGCAGGAACAGCGCCGCGACCTGCCGGTTGATCGGATGATCGTCGACCAGAAGCACGCGCAGATTGCTGGATTTCAGCATTTCAAGGATATCGCCCGTCTGCGCCACAGGTTCGCCTGGGGCGGCGGCCCGCGGCTGGGCGGCGCCCGCGCGGAAAGACACGGTGAACGTGGAGCCCCGGCCCTTTTCGCTCTCGGCGGTCGCCGTTCCGCCCATCATCTCCGCAAGCCGCCGCGTGATCGAAAGTCCAAGTCCTGTGCCGCCATGACTGCGCGATATGGTTTCGTCGGCCTGCGCAAACGGCTTGAAGAGACGATCCAGAGTTTCGTCATCCATCCCGGGTCCCGTGTCGCGCACACGAACCCGGATAAGGTGTTCCTGATCGGACAGCGCGGTCGCCGAGGCGAAAATCTCCACGCGGCCCTTCTCGGTGAACTTGATTGCGTTGGAGACAAGGTTGGAGATGCACTGCTGCACGCGCACCTGGTCGAAGGACACGAAGCCAGGCAGGTCGGCATCGAAGGCGAGGGTCAGCTCCAGACCTTTTTCCTCGGCGCGCGGCCGCCACAGTTTCAGCTGACGCCGCAACACATGCGCAAGATTGGCGTCCGAAGCGACGATATCGAATTTCCCGGCTTCGATCTTGGAGAGGTCGAGAACATCGTTGAGCAAGGCCATCAGGGTCTTGCCGGATTCGATGATCGTCGAGACGAACTCCTTCTGCGCCGCGTCGAGATTTGTTCCTTCCAGAACCTGGGCCATGCCCATAACGCCGTTCAGCGGCGTGCGAATCTCATGGCTCATGTTCGCCAGAAACGCGGACTTCGAGGCGTTTGCCATTTCCGCCTGCTTGCGCGCCTTCTTGAGTTCGATCTCGCGGTTGCGCAGGTCGGTCACATCGATCGAGATGCCCGCCTTTCGGCCGTTCGACATCGGCCGGAACGTCGCCAGCACATAGCGGCCGTCCTCGGTTGTCGTGGGATAGGTTTCGTTGTGCAGGTATTTTGCGTGGATGCTCTCCGCCCGGCGCGTAATTTCTTCCTCGCTCATCTCCGGCGTCGCGCGCCGCACCGCGGAGGCGATCGCCCTGGGCTGTTCAACGCCATTTATGAGGTCGGTGTAGAACTTGTTGAACCGGTCCATCGCGACCTGGTTCACGAACAGCGGGCGGCCGCTTTCGTCATAGATCGCGATGCCGTCATTGAGCACCTCAAGCGCCTCAAGCACGGTCTCGACATCAAGCTTGTTGGCATCGTCCATCGGTCGGTCCGTCCCGTGGTCGCAGGGGATTCCATTCCTCCACGACGCGAGGGGGAGGGTCGGCCAACTAGGTTAAGGCTTGCTTTGTCTGCGTTCACCTCGCCCCCAACACGGGCCCCGCCCGGTGCGGTTCTGGCGAATTCCAGTTTCGCTGGGTGCGTTTACGTAGCGTCCGATGGGGCGATTTCTTCCAGCAATGTCTGGCGCAGACGAATCCGTCAGCCCTTGCGCGTGGAGCAACCGGTCGCGGCCTGCCGGACCAGACGCAGCTCGGAGGTCAGGTTGAGCCAGCGCTCCGCCCCGATTCGCTCGACCAGTTCCGACTGGACCATTTTCCATGCCGGTGTTGCGGCATCAATCGCCACGCGGCCCTTGGCCGTAAGACTCAAGAGGCGCTGTCTGCGGTCTTCGCCCGGCCGGATCGCCACCTGACCGGCATCGACCAGCGGCCGGACCGCCCGCGGCACGCCGGATGCGTCCATGCCCAGTATCTGCGCGAGAGCGCCGACGGTCAGCGGTCCCATGTTTCGCAGCGTCATCATCAAATTGAACTGATGGCCCGTCAGACCGTAAGGAGCGAGCGCCGGATCATAGGCGGAAACGACGGCGCGTGAGGTCCGAGCCACATGGCGAAGCAGGCAGGCGTCGGGCGACAGCGCTGAACCCGGTTTCGGAGAGGCGTCAACTGTTCCGGTTGTGGTCGCCGAGATCTGGTCCGCCATGAAGATTTCCCCAGCGCCTGGCTCATTTTCCTGCGCGCTCAATATGGACCCGTGCCCGACAGGGTCAACGCCTTCCGGCCAGCCACACGCCCAGCAAAACCAGCGCCGCACCTGCAATCTGCACGGGCGTGAGAACCTCGCCGAACAGGCGCCATGCCAGGATCGCGCTGGTCACCGGCTGCACCAGCAGCAGAACGCCAGCTGCGGCTGCCGGCGTTCGCCCCACGCCGACAGCGATCAACGCCTGACCTGTCGAGTGTGCGATTGCCGCCAGCGCCAGGGGCGCCAATAGCCAGCTGGCGTCGGGCGGAATGAGACTCTCGCGTGTGACGCCCGACGCGATCGCCGCGACAACCGCTTCGGCGATTGTCGCCCAGAACAGGATGTGCAGGCCAGTCTCCGCTCGCCGCGCCAGCTTGGTGAAGAAGATCGACAGGCTCACCATCACGGCGGCGCCCAGCGCAAGCAGGTCGCCCGCAAGCGTTCCTTCGCTGATCGATCCGGCGCCGCGCGACAGCAACAGCGCGCCGGTGAGGGCGATGGGCGCTGCAATGATCCAGATGCGGTGCGGCCGCTCCTTCAGCGCCACCCATGCGATCAGCCCGACGGACGCGCTGCCGAGGTTGACCAGAAAGGTGGCGTTGGCGACTGAAGTGAGTTTCAGCGACGTATGCCACAGCGCGATATCGACGCCGAAGAACACACCAGACACGATGGCGAACAGCGATGGCCGGCCGATGCGTCCGCCAAGCCCATAGATCAGTGCGGCCAGCATCGGCAGCGCGAAGATGAAACGCCAGAAAGCGGTCGCCTGCGGGCCGAAGTGCGAGAGACGCAGGCCGATCGGAGCAAAGCCGATCGCAATGGCGCCGCCCAGCATCATCAGCGGTCCGAGCCAGATGCGCGCGGAAGAGGCAGGGCGGGCGCTAGCGGTCATGGGCCGGACAATCCGATTCGGTTTCTTATGTCGGCCGGGCTTGCGCCCGATGCCCGCAAGGACGCAAGCGTGAGCGCGCGATCACGCTTTGCGTATCGCTTTCCCGATTCGTCCGTCAGCAGCCTGTGATGGCGATAGACCGGCGTCGGCAGGCCAAGCAGCCGCTGCAGCAGCACGTGCACGTGAGTCGAGGCAAAGAGATCCTCGCCTCGCGTGATGTGAGTAACTCCCTGCAGCGCATCGTCGTGCGTCACGGCGAGGTGATAGCTGGCCGGGCAGTCCTTGCGCGCGATTATTACATCGCCGGCAAGGTTGGGACGCGCGCGAACGGTCCCATGTTCTCCGTTCGGTCCCGATCCCTCTTCCTCGAAATCCATTTGGGAGAATTCTTCGCCCAGCAGGTCTTGTGAATAATTCATCGAGAGGCGCCAGGCGAAGGGTTGTCCCTGAGTCAGCCTCGCTTCCTCCTCGTCGCGGCTCATTTGATTCACAGGCCCGCGATAGATGACGCCGTCCGGTCCCTCGCCCTCGCCATGCGGCGCCTGCGTGCTGGCCTCGGCGATTTCGCGCCGAGTCAGAAAACAGCGGTAGACCACACCGAGCCCGCGCAGACGTGACAGGGCCACATCGTAGTCGGCGAAATGTTCGGACTGGCGGCGCGCCGGCGTCTCCCATTCCAGTCCGAGCCAGGCGAGGTCCTGCTCGATCGCTGATTCGAATTCCGGCCGGCTGCGCGTCTGGTCGATGTCCTCGATGCGCAGCAGGAAGCGGCCTCCCGCCTCGCGGGCCTGATCGAACGCGCTCATCGCCGAATAAGCGTGGCCAAGGTGCAGCAGGCCTGTCGGGCTCGGCGCGAATCGCGTGACGAAGGTCATGGCGTCAGGGCGCTTCCTTCGGCCGGTGCTCCAGAAGCCGCCGCCTCTCTTCCTGCGAGAGGGAATCCTCCGGCACGATCCATGTGTGGATTGTGAAGACAATCGCTCGCGTGGCCGGCAGCCGACGCAATGTTTGGCGTTCGACCCGGACCCATACCGGGGCGGCGGGATCGAAGGCGCGCCGGTCATCCTCGGTGCGCGGATGAAACAGCCTGGGCGTGTTGTAGCGCAGCACATTGGCGCGCCACACCGGCGCATCGTCCCGCAGATGGTCGAAGACGCGCTGCACGCGTTGCGCAAGCGCATCATCGTATCGCGCGACAGGCTCGTGGATTGCCGCCAGCGGTCGCCCGATCTTTTCGCTGAGCGTCCAGCTCGCGGGAAAGGCTGTCAGCGCCGCAACCAGGATGTGCCCCGCTTCTCCGGGTTCAAGAACCAGCAGGTCCTCCTGCACAAGGCGGCCGGCGACAACAAGCGGGTCATCTCCTTCGAGCGCCACGCGGGCGCCGTCGGGCCGCAGGATTGTCTTGCCTTCCCGCGCATAGCCTGGCCGGGAAAGAACATCGTTCGCCACCAGTTCGAGAACCTCGCGCGAAGCGGCCTCCGAACCGGGCATGGCTGCGTGTACATCGCCGCGGCGCGTTGCGACGAGATCGTCGCGCAGCGCCATCTGACCGGCGAACGCCTCATCGCACCACAGCCAGCCGGACTCGCCGACCGGCTGCAGGCCCGGAAGGCGGCCCTGCATCGGGTCCATCCACGGCTTAACGCCGAGGATCGACTGGCAGATGACAGGGTAGGGTGCGGTCGCCATGCTGTCGCTTCCCACATCTGGGACAATCTGGCGAGCGCGGCGCTTGCCCATATGATCGCTGCGGTTCTATCTCTCGCAAACGGGACGCGAGATCGTTGTCATGGATGTCACCAACGCCGCCGAACTCAGGACGGCCGTGAAAAAACTGGCGAAGGGCTGTCCGATCATGCGCGCCGCGCACAAATCGGTCGGCGTGCCCGAATGGCGGACGCGTCAGGGCAATTATGCCGGCCTCGCGCGCATCATCGCCTACCAGCAACTCTCCACCAAGGCCGCCGGTACGATCTGGGGCCGCGTCGAGGTGCTGCTGAAAAAGGTGACGCCGAAGACCGTGCTCGCCGCCGACATCGACGACCTGCGCGCCTGCGGCCTGTCGCGGCCCAAGATCAGCCATATCCGGTCCATCGCCGCCGCGGTCGAGGATGGCTCCCTGAATTTCCGCCGCATCGCCAGGGCTTCCGACGACGACGCCCGCGCCGAGATGGTGGCGGTAAAGGGCATCGGGCCCTGGACGGCCGATGTCTATCTGATGTTCTGCCTTGGCCGGCACGACGTGTTTCCGCATGCCGACATCGGGCTCTCTGAGGCCTACCGGATGATCGCCGAGGAAGACGACCGCCATCCGCCCAAGGCCTTTCTGGAAATCGGCGAGCGCTGGCGGCCCTATCGGGGGGTGGCGGCGCACATGTTGTGGGCCTACATTAATGCGACTCGAGAACGGCAGACCGGCGGAGCGTGATTTTACGGCCTCAAATTCAGGCGAGGTCGTAAATCGTCTGGCCAGACGGCTGGACACATCGCCCCGCAGTCACGATGCTGTCTTCGAGAATCGCTTAGACTCCGGCTGCTGGAGCCATGTGGCGCAGCTGGAGAGACTGGCCGGACCCGCCTGGCACGCGGCTTTCCCGCCCAAATGGACGAGTGAGACGACGCATGGCGGAAGTGATTTCCCACGCGCCCTCCGGTTGCCCAGCGCTGGTGCTGAACGCCGATTTCCGGCCGCTCTCTTATTATCCCCTGTCGCTCTGGCCCTGGCAGGAGGTGATCAAGGCTGTGTTCCTTGAGCGCGTCGACGTGGTCGCGGAGTACGACCAGTACGTTCATTCGCCCTCCCTCACCATGCGCATCCCGTCGGTGATCGCGCTGCGCGAGTTCGTGCGTCAGGACCGTCCGCCGGCTTTCACGCGGTTCAACGTGTTCCTGCGCGACGGCTTCGAGTGCGCCTATTGCGGCTCCACCGAAGACCTGACCTTCGACCACGTTATCCCGCGCTCGAAGGGCGGGCGTACCAGCTGGGAAAACATCGTCGCCGCCTGCAGCCCCTGCAACCTGCGCAAGGGTGGACGGTTGCCGCGCGAAGTGCGCATGCATCCGCATGTGCGCCCGCACCGGCCGTCGACCTACGAACTGCAGGAAATCGGCCGGCGCTTTCCGCCGAACCACCTCCACGCCACGTGGCTCGACTATCTCTACTGGGATGTCGAACTGGAAGGCTGAGGGGAATCCCGGCTCGAGGACGGATCGGGTCTCGGCGTCCATTCCGGACTCGTGGGGAAAGCGTTGCGTCGCCGGGCGGATATATGGCGTTTGCCGTATGCCGTTGCGGGTCTATCCTCCTGTCGCCGCAAGGGATGGAAGCCATGAGCTACGCTGTCGGCCCTGGTGATCTGGTTATCTGCGTCAATGTCGCGCCCAACCATGTCACGGGTGAGCCAGTGCCACTCGTCGCCGGGGAAACCTACCGCGTTCTGGCGGTCATGGAATTCGCCTGCCCGTGCGGGCGTTCCGACGCCCTGCTCGATGTCGGCGTCGATTTCGCATGGTGCCAGACCCGCTTCCGGCTCTATCCCAAACCAAGGGCCCAGACCACGACGCGCAAAATCTCCGCTCCGAAGCGAAAGGAGAAGGTGCGATGACAAGCGTGTCTGCTGTTGGGTTGCGCGGTCGAATGTGTGCCTGACGGCTGTCGATGACTTCCGGATTGTCCGCCTCCGCCCGCAAGCTCACGGACCGGATGCCTAGACCTTCTCGCTGATCCGGATCGCCATACGGCATCCGGTTCGGATCAGCGCCGAGAGCAGGGGATAGCCCGGCGCCTCGGCCGCGCCTTCCGCGGTTGCAAGGTCCTTGTGGGCGACTTCCTCGTCGCGGAATTTCGCTAGCTGCGCGGCCAGCGTCTCATCGCCCGACTCTTCGAGTTCGGCGACCTGATCGCCATAGTGTTCCTCGATCACGCTCTCCACCGCTTCGGTGCAGGCGTGCGCGGCCTTCTCGCCAAGCAACGCGGTGCCGACGCCAAGTGCGAAGCCGGCGACATTCCAGATGGGCGACATCGCCGTGGGTCGTACGTGGCCGGCGGCCAGCAGCGTGTCGAAGGCGTCGAGATGGGCCTGCTCCTGCCCGGCCATTTCCTGCAGCTGTCCGGTGATGCGCTCATGCCCTGCTCGACGCTCGAACACCGCGAGCTGCCCACGATAGATCGCCACGGCGCCGTATTCGCCGGCATGATCGACGCGCAGCATTTCATCTCGGCGTCGAGGCTTGGTCATGCGGCTTCCGCTTCTGCGCCGGTTTCATTGGCGGTGTCGGTGCGCAGCGGCCGCAGCGCGGCGAAGAGGCTGGCGGCGCCGAACACCAGCGAGGCCAATGCATTGTAGTTGGCCATGGTGAGTCCGAACAGATACCACATCGGCTTGTCGCAAGAGGGAATCGCCTGGCGTTTGCCGAGTTGTTCCCAGATGTCGCCTGAAAGGTGCGCCGATCCCGCCGCGCAGGTCGCCGGCGCTGGCAGGATCTTCCACTCGACCAGCGAGTGATAAGTCGCCACGCCCGCCCCGGCGAAGAAGGTGACGCCGAGCAGAAGGCAGAAGGTCGACATCAGCCGGGGCGGCGCCCCGCGCCAGTTGGCGAAAATGCCGATGATCGCGATGGCGCCCGAGCCCCAGTAGATCTCGCGCTGCACATAACAGAGCGGGCAGGGCGCAAGATAAAGGAAGTGCTCGAAGGCATGGGCCGCCGCCAGCATGGCCGCGGACGCCAGAAAGGCGAACAGCGGCCACTTCACCCGATCGAGCGGCAGCTTGTCGAGCGGCCTGTCCATTTCGGCGTCTCCCTTGGGACAGGTTAGCGGGCGGCGCCCCGCCGGCAATGCGACCAAAGGGCAGGCGCCGTTAACGTAAGGCACGTGCAAAATCAGATAGGAAACAGCTCAGACATCGCCAGCGGGCCGTGGGGCGTGCTAGGGCGAAATCCCCCGGCAAGGGGGCGAAATGCAGGATTCCAGATCGGCTGATGACAGACGCGACCCCGGCCACCGCCGCCTCCGCCTCCGATCCCGCGGCCCCCAAACGGGGCGTCCTGCGCGGACTTTACGACTACGTGCTGAGATTGGCGGCCGGCCCGCGCGCAGAACCGGCGCTGTTCGTCGTCTCCTTCGCCGAAAGCTCGTTCTTTCCGATCCCGCCCGACGTCATGCTGGCGCCTATGTGTTTCGCCAGGCCGCAGCGCGCCTACCGCTACGCTGCGGTCTGCACGGTCGCTTCGGTGCTGGGCGGTCTTCTCGGCTACGCCATCGGTTATCTCGTATTCGAAAGTGTCGGCCAGGCGATCCTCAATTTCTTCGGTTATGGCGGCAAGATCGACGCTCTGCGCACCAGCTATGCCGAATACGGGGCCTGGATCATCTTTCTGAAGGGCCTGACGCCTATCCCGTTCAAGCTGGTGACCATTCTTTCCGGCGCGATGAAGTTCAGCCTGCCAATCTTCGTCGGGGCCTGCATCGTCACGCGCGGCCTGCGGTTCTTTCTCGAAGCCTGGGTCTTCAAGACCTTTGGCCCGGCGCTTGCTCCGGTCATAGAAAAGCGCATCGGCATGTTCATGCTGGCCGCCGCCGTCCTGATTGTCGCCGGTTTCATCGCCGCTGCGCTGATCCACTGAAACCGGCGGCAGACCGGGAAGGTTTACGACCCGGAAACAAATTCCTCCGGATTTTCGCCAAACCATGAACCGGAAATTTGCGATCCCCGTGCGAGGGTCGCTTCTCGCGCGGGATGGTCCCTCGCGACCAGAACCGATGTCGCCCGGGGGTTCCCATGGCCACGCTCGTTCGCATTCAGGATCGCGTTCACGCCGCTGCTCTGCGCGTGTCGCTGAACCACATTCTTTGCTGGATCGCCGGTGCGGTTCTCAGCCTCGAAGTGCTTAGCCGCAGCTTCGGCGCCGCCTAGCGCTTCACTCGGCGATCTGCCCTAGCCAGTCGCCGACTTCCCGCCACGGCTCGGCCGACCAGTAGCTGGTCGCGAGGCCTGAAGGCGAGGGAAGGACGAACACCGCAGGCGCGTTCCCGGACGAGGGCTGGCGACCAGGAGCGATTCGGCCAGTAGGTTTCTCCAGCCACAGCGACGCCGATGTCTTGCTGGTGAACGCCAGCGCGCGGGGTTTCAGCCGCTCGACCTTCTTGCGGAAGCCCGCCACGTCGAACTGGTCGCGCGCGATGGCGCTGTCGACGCCCCATCCGGTCTTGCAGAAATCCGTAAGCCCGACACCCAGCTCGATCAGCTTCGGAAAATCGTGCGGAGCAAACCGTGTGGGCGTGATCCCGGCTTCGTGCAGCGTCCGCCAGAAGCGGTTGCCGGCGTGCGCGTAATAGGCGCCGACCGCAGCCGATTTCGGTCCCGCCGCCGTCCCGACGAACCAGAGCTTCAGTCCCGGCGCCAGTACGTCCGGAAGGATATGAGTGGAGACGTCTGCCATGGGGCTTCATCCCATGGAGCAGTCCGTCGATCCATCGCCGCCGTCCATCCTCGTCTCTCGCAAGCGTGATCGCGCCGGCATCAGGTCGCCTCATTGCGGCTTGCACATGACCAGCCAGCGACTATGCTGCATTGTATACAAAACAGCCGCTTATGGGCGGCCCAGCCTTTCCAAGAGGTCTTTGCCATGTCCGTGCGCGCTCTTTCCTGTTTCGGCCCCGGCATCGGCCTTCTGCTCGCCGCCGGCCTTGTCGCCTGTTCGCCAGCCAAGACGGAGGCAGGGGCGCCGGCCGGGGCTGCTGCGCCTTCGCCCGCGATGGCCAATGCGAAGGTGGACGGCGATCTCTCGCTCTTTGGCAAAGGCACGCTGTGGACGATCCACGTCACGGGGCCGGACCATGCCCTGGTGATGACACGGCCCATGTTCGAGGACGTGCATTTCGCCAAGTCCACCTTCACGCCCTCCGACAACGGCGCCGAGCTGAAGGCGCAGGAAGGCGTCAACGACATCGACATCAAGCTGACGAAGGCCACCTGCAATCCGGGGCTCAATTACGAGGATCTGCCGTTCTCGGTCGAGATCACTTTCAAGACTGACGAGAGCAAGCAGGAGAAGACCTTCGAGGGCTGCGGCGGCCCCGGATCGCTGCCGGCGCCGGGCAAGCTCTAGCGCGATCGCCGGCGGGTCTGCCGCTGGCTTGACACACCTGCTAGTCTCCTCGGGTCAGAGGAGGCGTCCCACATGGCGACACGTGGATTCACTGGCCGCCGGCCGCCGCCGGGTGAGCGCGAGCGGCTGCCGCCGGGCCAGTATCTCACCGCGGACTTCCCGGTCCTTTCGGCGGGGCCGACGCCGCAGATTGCTCCCGAAAAATGGACCTTCACGCTCAAGGACGGTCCACGTCCGGTGAAGACCTGGGACTGGGCGGCGTTCAACGCGTTGCCGCGTTCGAAACTGACGCGCGACATTCACTGCGTCACCAAATGGTCGAAGTTCGACACGCACTGGGAAGGCGTCCTTGTCGACGACATTCTCGCCGACGCCGGCCTTGTCGCGCCCACGCCCTTCGTGCTGGCGCATTCCTTCGACGGCTACTCCACCAACGTGCCGTATTCGGATCTTTCCGAAGGCAAGGCGATGGTGGCCACGACGTTTGGCGGCCAGCCCCTGCATCCCGAACATGGCGGCCCGGCGCGCCTGCTTGTGCCGCACCTCTATTTCTGGAAATCGGCGAAATGGGTGAATGGTCTGCAGTTCACCGCCGTCGACACCGCCGGTTTCTGGGAGCTGCGCGGCTATCACATCTATGGCGATCCCTGGCGCGAACAGCGCTTCACCGGCGACTAGGCCGTGACGGACGCACCCCGCAAACTCGAATGGCGCACGGCGACGATCTCGGCGATCGCCACGCTCACGCCGCGCATCCGGAGCTTCATGCTCAGCGCGCCGGGCGGCTTCTCTTTTCGCGCCGGCCAGCACGTCGACGTGCGGCTCACGGCGCCGGACGGATATACGGCGCAGCGCAGCTACTCCATCGCCTCGGCGCCTGGCCCTGGCGACGCCATCGAGTTGATGATCGAGAAGATGAGGGACGGGGAAGTTTCACCCTTCTTTCACGACGTCGCCGACGTCGGCGACGAGATCGAGGTGCGTGGCCCGATCGGGGGATATTTCATCTGGCCCGAAGGGCAGGCGCAGGAAGCGACGGGCCCGGTCGTCCTGGTCGCCGGCGGCTCCGGTCTCGCACCGCTCATCAGCATGGTCCGCCACCGCGCCCTGTCTGGCCCGCGCATTCCCATGGCGCTCCTTTTTTCGGTCCGCACGCCGGAAGACGTCATCTGCGCGGACGAGCTGGCCACGCTTCAAGAGGCGCGCGACGGGTTCGAGCTGGCGCTGGCGGTTACGCGAGGCGCCGCGTGGCGGCCGGGGGATTTCTCGCGACGTATCGACGCCGACATGGCTGCCGACGTGTTGGCGCGCCTGCCGGCGGCGCCGGTGCGGGCCTACGTCTGCGGCTCGAATCCGTTCGTCGAGGCGGCCGCATCGGCGCTCCTCGCCTCCGGGCTTGCCGCAGACGTCATTCGTACCGAACGGTACGGCGGATAGGATTTTACACCCATTTTGGGGCGGACTGACGCAGGGTTTCCGGGGCAAAGTGCCTCAGGGGCTACCCTGCGAAATGTCAATCCGTAGAGCGGTCATAAACCTATCACCCGTAAACTTCACGTCAGATAGCGTTAACTCCGGACAAACCATCGGATGTCGTCGCCGCCGAATCTTCTGGAATCGCCCAGCGTGGCCGTCGCCGTGCTGGCGGCGACGCCGGCTGCCGTGATCGATGCGCACGAGCGGCTGTGCGAGACCAATGCGGCGTTCGCCGAGCTGACCGGACGGGCCGCCAGCGAACTCATCGGGCTGCCGATCCGCAAGGTGCTGCGTGGCGCGGCGCGCGATGAAGGCTCGTTCGGCGACGAGCCCACCTTCCGCATGAACACCCGGGCGGGGGAGATGTGGCTCCGTATGCAGCGCACGCCGATCGGCGCGCGTCAGGTTGTGCAGATGGTCGATGTCGGCGCCGAGTGGCGCGCCCTCCAGGCGCTCGCCGCCGCCAGTGCGGTGCGCGATGCGCTGCTGCTCGACGCGGAAGTCGGAGAGTGGCGCTACGACCCCGACGCCGAAGTCTATCATATCCAGGAAAGTATCACGCTGGGCTATGATCGAACGGTGGGAACGGTCTCGCTCAATCGTCTGCGCCGCATCCAGCATCCGGACGATATCGCCAAGGACGACGAGATTCGCGACCGGTTGACGGCCGAGGGCGGCTCCGCGGAAGGCGAGCTAAGATACAGGGACGCCAGCGGCGGCTGGAAGACGGTGCGCGTCCACTATCGCACCGGCAAGCGGCTGGCGTCCGGCAAGTACGAAATGTACGGCATCAGCCAAAACGTGAGCGAGCTTGCGCAGGCGCGCGATGCAGCCGCCATCGCCTCCGATCGCCTGGAGCTTGCGATGAGCGCAGCCAAGGCCGGCGTCTGGGAAACCGACATGCGCACAGGTCAACGCTGGACCTCGGAACAGTTTCGCGAGGTCGCGGGCGCCGACGCGATGGCGCGCCAGGAAAGCGACCACTTCGGTCTCTACGCCGACGAAGAGCTTTCGCGCGTTCGCGAAAGCTGGGAGCGCTGCCTGCGTTCCGGCGACATCGAGCATATGGACACCCGGCTCTATCGCAAGGAAGGCCATGAGCCCTGGGTCCGCATTTTCATGCATGTGGTGCACGACGCCAACGGCCTGCCGCTTCGCGCCATCGGGCTGATGATCGATATCGACGACCAGAAACGGCAGGAGCTGGCCCTGATCGAGGCCAAGCAGCTGGCCGAGGCCGCAACGGTCGCGAAGTCCAACTTCCTAGCCTCAATGAGCCACGAGATCCGCACGCCGCTCAACGGCATTCTCGGCATGGCCCAGGTGCTGGTCGATGACCAGCTCACAGACGATCAGCGCCAGAAGATCAAGGTGATTTTCGAATCCGGCAAGACGCTTATGGCGCTGCTCAATGATGTTCTCGATATCTCGAAGATCGAAGCCGGCCGGCTTGAAATCTCCCGTGTCGACGGAGAGATCGACGTCACCGTGGAGCGCATGCGCGAGCTTTTCCAGGTCAGCGCAGCCGAGCGCGGTCTCTCCGTGACGCTCGAACTCGCCGAAGGCCTGCCCGGCCGCATGCTCTACGACCCGGTTCGGGTGCGCCAGTGCCTCGGCAATCTCCTCTCCAACGCGATCAAGTTCACCGAACATGGCCGTGTCGTCATTCGCGTCGGCGCCGTCATGCAGCCGTCCGGCGAGTGGCTGGTGAAGATATCGGTGTCCGATACCGGCATCGGCATGGACCGCGACACGCTTGACCGCCTGTTCACCACCTTCACCCAGGCCGACGCATCGATCACGCGCCGTTTCGGGGGCACCGGCCTTGGTCTCGCCATCACGCGCCAGCTGGCACGGCTTATGGGCGGCGACGTGACGGCCGACAGCCGCGCGGGGGAGGGCTCGACCTTCCATCTGACATTCCTGGCGGGCGCCTCCAGCGGCGGCGCAGCTGCGGAAGCCGTTCCCGAAAGCAGACCGCTTCAGATCAGCGCAAAAAGGACCGAGACTCCGGTCGCGGCGCCGGATACCGATGCGCCGGAAACCGACATGCCCGACGAAGATGTGCCGGCGACCCGCCGCGCGCGCGGCGCAAGAATCCTCCTGGTCGATGACAACCCGGTCAACCGCCAGGTGGTGAAGCTCTTCCTAGCCTCGCTGGATGCGGTCTTTATCGAGGCCATCAACGGCCGCGAGGCGCTGGAAAAACTATCCCGCGAGCGTTTTGATATCGTGCTTCTCGATGTCCACATGCCGGTGATGGACGGGAAGGAAACCATCCGGCAGATCCGCAACAGCACGGAAGACTGGCGCGACATTCCCGTGATTGCGCTCACAGCCGACGCCATGAGCGGCGACAAGGAACGCTATCTCGGTATGGGCATGAACGATTACGTGTCCAAGCCGATCGATTCACGCGAACTCGCCCAGAAACTGGTGGCGCTGCTGCAGGGCCATACGTCCCCGTCGGACGACGCGGGACGTCACGCGGCCTGACGGCGACCTCTCAACCCTCTTCGATGCTTTCCGTCGCCTCTGCCGGTATCTCCGCGATGCGCAGCAGCGCGGCGCGAAACGCCTCAAGCGGTACCGGCGCGACCGCGTCCGCGAGGCGTCGTTCGTTTTCCGCATGCGTACGCTCGGCCTGCGCCAGCCGCGTGCGGCCGGCCGAAGTCAGCGACAATGAATAGGAGCGGCGGTCGTCGGCGTTGATGTCCCGCGAGACCAGCCCGGCCGCGACGAGTTCGTTGATCAGCGCCACGAGGTTGGGCTGCTGGATCGAGAGCGTCTGGCCAACCTCCTGCTGCTTCAGCCCGGGGTTCTCGTGAATGATCAGGAGCACCGAATAGAGCGTCGTGCGCAGGCCGAGCGGTCCGAAGCGGCTTGCCAGCTCGCCCTGCGTCACACCATTGGCCAGCCGCAACAGGAAGCCGATCGACGTCGCAAGACCAGACTCGCCAAGACGGGAGCTTCCATCGCCGGCCGATCGCACCTGCGCGGCAAGCCCCTCGAACCGCTCCGGCCGATGGTAGATCCTGCGTCCGGCTGGCGGCTTCTTGTCGATTGGCATGGGGACGGTCTCCGGCAACGCGCCCGCAGGCTGCGTCATCCCGGTCCGCCAGTCAAAGTATGCGGTGTCTAGTTCTTCGAGCCGCGCAGATTGTCCCACGACCGCGCCGGGGTCAGCAGGGTGCGGAAGTACTTGGCGTTGGAGTCCACCAGCTCCTTGGGCATGTCGCCCGAGACGGCCTTCTCGGCCTCGTCGAACTTGCCCTGAACGCCCAGGACGAGCGCGAGATTCTCCTGCACGCGCGGATCGGTCGTGGTCAGCGACGCCGCCTTGCGCAGCGTCTCCTCGGCCAGCTTGGGCTTGGCGTCGAGCGCATAGGACAGGCCCATGTTCGACAGCACTTTCGGATTGTCGGGCGAGAGCGCCAGTGCTTTCTGGTAGTAGGTCCGTGCGGCGGCGTGCTGGTCCAGCTGGTCCATGGTGACGCCGATGATCGACATCATCCGCCAGTCCTTGAGACCGGCGGCTTCGGCCTTGGCCAGCGCCGTTGCGGCCTGATCGGGCCGGCCCTGATCGAGCGAAGCCTGGGCGTAGATCAGCGTCAGTTCGACATCGCCCTGTTTCAGGTTCAGCGCCTGCGACGCCACCTCGGTGGCGCGCTGGGTCGAACCGATCGCCCGCAGCGCGCGCGCCAGCTTCAGCGAGGCCTCGTACTCGTTGGGGTTCTTGTCGTATTCCTTGCCCCAGAATGTCGCCTGAGTGAGCAAGTCCTGGCTCTCGATCGCATCCCGCTCCTCGCGCGTGGCGGGCAGGATTGAATTCGTTTCCGAGGTGTTCACCAGCGCCTGCTCCTGCGGCGTCGTCTTGCCTGTGGTCGTGCACGCCGACAGCGCACCTGTCGATATCACGACGCTGGCGAGCAGGGCGGAACGGAAAAGCGTGGCGGGCATCGCGGTGCGGGCCATGGGCGGGGCCTCCGGACTTGTGTTACGCGATTGTTGACGCGCGCCGTCTCAAGGAATCGTTAAAGCCTTCCAGCCGCAGGATCCGCCCATGCATCCGGTATTTCTGGCAAAATCCCCCTCCGCCACGGCGATTTCCCTGGTTGGGGCCAGCGATTTCGACGCCTGGCTGAAGGCGCAGGACGCCCGCACGGGCAAGATGGCCGAGGCCACCGGTTTCAGGGGCGAGGCCGGCAAGCTGATGCTGGTCGCGGATGCGGAAGGCGGCATCGGCCGGGTCGTGCTCGGCCTGGGCGATGGCGCCGACAGCTTCATCCTCGCCCCGCTGCCTACTGCGCTTCCGGCGGGAGACTATGCGCTCGACGATATTCCGGACGGTCTCAATCCGGAAACCCTTGCGCTCGGCTGGGCCGACGGCGCCTACCGCTTCACCCGGTACAAGGCCAATGAGGAAAAGCCTCGCCGTCTCGTGCTGCCGAAGGGCGTCGACGCCGAAGAGGTCAGCCGCCAGGCCGAGGCGGTCGATCTGGTGCGCGATCTGGTCAACACGCCGGCCTCCGACATGGGGCCGCAGGAAATCACCGGTGCGGCCGAAGCGCTGGCCGCCGAATTCGGCGCCGACATCCAGGTCACCACAGGCAAGATGCTCGAGACCGGCTATCCGATGGTCCACGCCGTCGGAAAGGGCGCAAGCCAGCCGCCGCGCTTTATCGAGATCGGCTGGCGCAAGGATGGCGGCAAACCTAACCCGAGGAAGCTGGTCATCGTCGGCAAGGGTGTCGCCTTCGACACGGGCGGGCTCAACCTCAAGGGCGGCGCCAACATGGCGCTGATGAAGAAGGACATGGGCGGCGCCGCGCACGCGCTCGGCCTCGCGCGTCTGGTGATGAGCGCCGGGCTCGACGTTCAGCTTATCGTGGCCGTTCCAGCTGTCGAAAACGCCATCGGCCCGGACGCCTTCCGTCCCAGTGACGTGCTGAAATCCCGCAAGGGTCTGACCGTCGAGATCGAGGACACCGATGCTGAAGGCCGCCTGATCCTGGGCGATGCGCTGGCGCGCGCGTGCGAGCACAAGCCCGACCTCATTATCGATTTCGCCACGCTCACCGGCGCCGCCCGTGTCGCCCTCGGCCCGGACCTCGCGCCGCTCTATACCGACAACGACCAGCTCGCCGCCGACATAGAAGCAGGCGGACGCGCGACCGGCGATCCGGTCTGGCGCATGCCGCTCTGGTCGCCCTACGAAGCGGGCCTCAAGTCCGCCATCGCCGACATCAAGAATCTCGGCGACGGCCCGATGGGCGGATCGATCACTGCTGCGTTGTTCTTGAAGAAGTTCGTCTCGGGCGCCAGCTGGGCGCATTTCGACATCTGGGCCTGGCGCCCGGCGCGAT
Source organism: Alphaproteobacteria bacterium (assembly GCA_016125405.1). GTDB lineage: Bacteria > Pseudomonadota > Alphaproteobacteria > Caulobacterales > Hyphomonadaceae > UBA7672. The sequence continues at coordinate 43,490 of WGLW01000010.1, forward strand.
ATGGCCGCCCCGCCGGCGCCGCAGCGTGCGGATTGCGCGCTGTGTGGAGCATGCTGAAAGCGCGCTACGGGGGGTGACAGAGAGTTTTTTGGCGGAGGTTGGGGATGCGTCTTGAATCAGGATTGCTTCTGATGGCGTCAGTTCTTCTGGCAGCGCCATTCGCAAATGCGCAGGGAGCGCCTCAAAAGTCTTTCGCCGAATGCGTGCCGGACCCGGCGCCGTATCTCGCCTTGGACTGGCGGAACTTCGACCAGGGCGCAAAACCAGATTCGGACGGCGGTCTGCGAAAGGAATGGGGCTGGCGTGACATCTCGAAAAAACCCGGTTGCACGGCCGCCACCGCTGAATTGATGGAGCGCTGGTCGAAGCAACACGCATCGGAATTGAATCCGTCCCTTCGTAACTGGATGACATTTCACACCGCGCAATTATGGGCGGCTTCCGGCAATCGCGCACGCGCAATTCCGATGATCGAGTCGACTTACCGCACGGACGACAAGCCAGAATGGACGGCATATCTCGACGCGACGCTGGCATTTCTTCGCAATGACCGACCGGGCCTGCTGGCCGCGCGCGAGCGTTTGCTGGCGCTACCTCAACCCGCGGACTGGGCGAAAACCCAGGCCGCCTACAGAGCGGCGGGGCAGGAAATGAAATGGCCGCAGAATATCGAAGCCGTGGATCAGCTGGTGGCGTGCTTCGGTCATACGTACCCGCAAGGGACGCCCGACGGTGATTGCAAGCCTTGAGAGAAGGCTCTGCAGACCTGCCGACATTTCCAATTGACCTTTTCAGGACTCATGACTTCCGCGCCGGTTGCACAAATCGGCAAATCACGCGATTCTGCGAGCGGCTAGGGGCCTTTGAGGACGTCTCGATGGACCGCTCGACCGCGCTTTCACTCTGGAAGGATGTGCTGGCTGACTCGGTGAAAACCGAAGGCCCCGATCTCTCGGCCCGCCAGGCCGCGATCCTGATGCGCATCTATCTTGAACCCGGACCCCACACCGTGCGCGGCCTCGCCGGCGCGCTCAATCTCGGCAAGCCGGCCGTCAGCCGCGCGCTCGATGCGCTGACCACGCTCGACTTCGTGCGCCGCCGGAGGGACGAACAAGACCTGCGCAATGTGCTGGTCCAGCGCACGCCGCAGGGCGCTGAATACCTGTCCGAGTTCGGTGACCGGATCTGCCAGTGCGAACAGGCCATCGGCCAGATCCCGACCGGCGGCTTCGACATGGGCGAACCGGCCCGAAGCGCCGCCTGAGCCTCATGTCTGATCCCCGACTGACGCCTGCGCGGGGAGACATCGCTGCATCCCACCTCAAGGGAAAGGTCGGGGCGAAGAGGTTCGTCGACGGAGCCCGCCTTCAGGTCGCCACCGCCCACGCCGCCTTGCGCGCCGCGCCGGAAGACTGGGCCGAGCAGGTCAATCAGGCGCTCTTCGGCGAAACCTTCGTGGCCTACGAGCAATCAAAAGGCTGGGCTTGGGGCCAGCTCGAAACGGACGGCTATGTCGGCTGGATGGCGCTCGCGGCGCTTAGCGACCGGCTGACGACGCCGACGCACAGAGTCAGTGCGCTCCGCACCTTCGTGTTCGACCGGCCAGACCTAAAGTCGGCGCCGGTCCTGACCCTGTCGATGAATGCGCGCGTGGCGTTGGGCGAAACGGAGAAGGGCTTCGCGCGCGTCGAAGGTGCGGGGGCCTGGATTCATCCCGGCCACGTCGCGCCGCTCGACAGGCCAGAGCCTGATTTCGTCGCCGTCGCCGAGCGGTTTCTTGGCGCGCCCTATCTCTGGGGCGGACGCGATTCCATCGGCCTCGACTGTTCGGGTCTCGTGCAGATGTCGATGCAGGCGGCGGGCGTCCAGGTCCTGCGCGACAGCGACATGCAGGCGGCCAGCATCGGCGAACCGGTTGTGCCTGCGCCGGACTTTTCCAACCTGCGGCGCGGCGATCTCGTCTTCTGGACAGGCCATGTCGGCGTCATGCTGGATGCGACGCGCCTGCTGCACGCCAACGCCTGGCACATGGCAACCGAGATCGAGCCGCTCGCGGCGGCGATCGAGCGCATCCGTCCCGTGGCCGGCGATCCGGTGACTGTTCGTCGCCCGAACCTCTAGGCGTCGACGCGCGAGATTTCGTCGATCAGCGGTTTCTGGAACTGGCCGTGCGGCCGGTGGCGCCAGAGGTAGGTCGGGGCAATCGACTCCACCGTCTCGGGCGACGCCACGCCCAGCTGGGCGAGACCGGGCAGTTTCGGGTTGGCGACATTGTCGCGTTTCAGCATCTGCACCTGGTCGCCGGTCAAGACGGGGCCGAACACCCAGCCGACGGCGGGCAGGCTGGCCAGCGCGCCATTGGTGTAGCCAAGCGGCGAGGCGACGGTGAATGGGATCGGCAACATCATGCGCGGTCGATCAATCTCGCGGGTGATGTACTGCAGCAGGTCCTTCATGGTGTAGATGCGCGGGCCGCCAAGTTCGTAGGTCTTGCCCTGGGCTTCCGGCGTCTCCAGTGCGTTCGCCAGCGCCTCGGCGACATCGCCGCCATAGACCGGCTGGAATTTCGTTGCGCCGCCCACCATCGGCAGCACCGGCGTCAGGCGCGCCATTTCGGCGAAGCGCGTGAAGAAGCCGTCCTCGGGCCCGAAGATGATCGACGGACGAAGGATGGTCGCGGTGGGAATCGCCTCCAGCGTCGCCTGTTCCGCCTCCGCCTTGGTGCGGGCGTAGTTCGAGCGCGACCCGGCGTCGGCGCCGATGGACGACATATAGACGAAGCGCTTGACGCCGGCTTCAGCGGCGAGCGTCGCTATGTTCCGGGCGCCCAGCGCCTGCGTGCCCTGGAAGGTCTGCGCGCCACGCTCGACCAGGATGCCCACCAGGTTCACGGCGGCGTCCGCGCCTTCCAGTGCGCGAGCGATCGAGGGGCGGTTGCGGACATTGGCCTGAACCAGCTGGACCTGGCCGACATCGCCCGCCATCCGAAGGTCGCCGCCGAGATGCGGCCGCCGCATCGCCACCCGCACGCGCCAGCCATGGCGGCAGAGGGCTCGCACCACCAGCCGGCCGACAAAGCCCGAGCCGCCGAAAACGGTGACGATCTTGCCGGTCATGGAGGCGCCTCTCTCAAAGTCCGCAATGCCCCGGCGATAGACCAAAATTCGGCGCGCAAGTCCATGGCGCGGCGTCGCAGGGGCGCGATCCATCCGCCGGGCGGGCAAATATCTTCCAGCTGAAATCAGGGCCGAAGCAAAAGGCCCAGCGAAGCCCGGATCAATCGCGGACTTTCCCGGCCGCGCTGTCGAAGGCAGCGCGCGCCGCCTCGACCTGTCCGATATTGTCGCTCACCCAGGCGGCCAGTCCGGCCACCTTGCAGCCGAGCGAGTCGCCCAGCTCTGTCGACTGGTATTCCACCCTTGGCGGCACTTCCTGGTAGTCGATGCGCTTCACCAGCCCGTTCCGTTCGAGATTGCGCAGCGTCTGCGTCAGCATCTTCTGGCTGATCCCCTGCAGCCGCCGCAGCAGCACGCCATTGCGCGCCGGCCCGTCATGGAGCGCGTGCAGCGCCAGCAAGGCCCACTTGTCGGCGATCAGCTCCAGCAGGTTCCGCGTCGGGCACTCGCTCTCGAAAATGACTTCCGGAACAGGGGCCGGAAGCGCCTGATCGGGCAGGGCATGTGTCTGGTCGGCCATGGCTCCGGATATCTCCCGTAAAATAGTCCAATGGTTACCCAAAGGTATGTACTGTAATTCGGGTTAGCAAGCCCACACCTCCCTTTCCGAACAAGGTTCAGAAGGGGAAGTCCCATGAGCAAAGTCGCAATCGTCTATCACTCGGGGTACGGCCACACCCAGCGTCAGGCCGAAGCCGTGCAGGAAGGTGCACTGGCCGCCGGCGCCGAGGCGGTGCTCGTCCGCGCCGACGATCTCACCAGCCCGGATGCCGGCCCGTGGGCCGACCTCGCCAGCGCCGACGCCATCGTTTTCGGATCGCCCACCTACATGGGCGCCGTGTCCGGTGTGTTCAAAACCTTCATGGACGCCTCCTCCAAGGTCTGGGCGGCGGGCGGCTGGAAAGACAAGATCGCGGGCGGCTTCACCAACTCGGCTTCGCAGTCTGGCGACAAGCTGGCGACGCTTCAGCAGCTCGCAATCTTCGCAGCCCAGCATGCGATGATCTGGACGCCGCTCGGCCTGCCGGCGGGCAACAATTCGTCGAAAGGATCGACCAACGATCTCAACCGCCTCGGCGCCTTCCTCGGCGCGATGGCGCAGTCCAACGCCGATGAAGGGCCGGACAAGGGACCGATCCCGTCTGATCTCGCCACCGCCCGCGTGCTTGGCGAGCGCATCGCCCGCGCGGCCGCGCGCTGGACCTCCGGCAAGGCCGCCCTCGAACGCAAGCCTGTCTACGCCTGATCGCAGCTCCGGCGCAGACAGAAAAAAGCCCGCGATCCGTCCTGGATCGCGGGCTCCTTTTTTGGCTGCCGACGTCGGAGAGCGGCTACCAGATATGCACGCGCTTGTCTGGCGGCAGGTACATCTTGTCGCCTTCCTTCACGTTGAAGGCGGCGTACCACGCATCGACGTTGCGTTCCGGATTCTGGCCGCGCACCTGATCAGGGGCGTGCGGGTTGGTCAGCATCAGGTTGCGCAGCGCGTCGTCGCGCGACATCGCCCGCCACACCTGCGCCCAGGCCATGAAGAAGCGCTGGTCGCCGGTGAAGCCGTCGATCACCGGAGCTTCCTTGCCATCCAGCGACATGTGGTAGGCCGTGTAGGCCATCTGCATGCCGCCAAGGTCGCCGATGTTCTCGCCCATCGTCAGATAGCCGTTGACGCAGCCGTCCGGCGGCAGCGGGCAATAGGCGTGGTACTGGGCGGCGAGCGCGTCGGTGGCGGCCTTGAACTTCTTGGCGGTCTCGTCCGTCCACCAGTTGCGGATCTTGCCGTGCTCGTCGAACTGCCGGCCCTGGTCGTCGAAGCCGTGGCCGATCTCGTGGCCTATCACCGCGCCGATGGCGCCGTAGTTCACCGCCGGGTCCGCCAGCGGATCGAAGAAGGGCGGCTGCAGGATCGCGGCCGGGAAGGTGATCTGGTTCATCAGCGGGTCGTAATAGGCGTTCACCGTCGGCGGCGTCATGTACCACTCTTCGCGGTCCACTGGTTGGCTGAGCCGGTTGACCTGCCGATCCCATTCGAACTTGTGCGCGGCGCGCACATCTTCGAACAGCTTGCCCGGTTCGATGGTCAGCGCCGAATAGTCCCGCCACTTGTCGGGGTAGCCGATGCGCGGATCGAACGTGGCCAGCTTTTTCAGGGCCTCGGCGCGCGTTGCGTCGTCCATCCAGTCGAGATTTTCGATCCGGGTTTTGAGGGCCGCGAGCAGGTTCTTCACCAGCGCGTCCATCTTTTCCTTGTTTTCCGGCGGGAAGTACTTGGCGACGTAGGCTTGGCCGAGGCCTTCGCCGATGGCGCCGTCAACCAGCGTCACGCCGCGCTTCCAGCGGTCGCGCTGCTGTTCGATGCCGCGCATCGTCTTCGAGTAGAAATCGAAGTTCGCGTCGTCGAACGCCTTGGGCAAGGCGTTGGCCGAGTCGCTGGCGACATGGAAGGCGAGATATTTTTTCCACGTGTCGATCGGCGCCGTATCCCAGAGCTTGCCGCCATCGGTGATCGCCGTCGTCTCGCCGACGACGATGTTCTGCACGTCGCCCAGACCGGCCGAGGCCAGCACGACCGGCCAGTCGACGTCGGGCGCCAGCTTCTTCAGGCCGGCGCGGTCCATCGGATTGTAGGTCGCCTTCACGTCGCGCTGGCGTTCGGGGGACCACTGCACCTTGGCGAGCTTGGTCTCGAGATCGAAGACTTCCTGCGCGCTCTTCTCCGGCGTGGGGTCGCCGATCAGCTTCAGGATGGTCGTGATGTAGGTCTTGTACGCGGCGCGGTAGGCGTCGAATTTCTCGCCCTTGTTGAGATAATAGTCGCGGCCCATTCCAAGGCCGGCCTGTCCAAGGAAGACGGCGTATTTGGTCGTGTCGGCCGGGTCAGGCTGGATGCCGAGGCCGAACGGGCTCGAGAAGTCGATGTCGCCGCCGAATTTCATCAGGTCGGCCCGCGTCTTGATCGCGGCAATGCGGTCCAGATACGGCTTCAGCGGTTCGATGCCGCGTTGCTCGATGGCGTCGGGATCCATCCAGGCCGCGTAGAGGTCGGCGACCTTCTTCAGCGTGACGTCGCTCGGCGGGTTGGCCTTGAGGTCCTCAAGCAGAGTGTGCACGTCGTCGTCCGACTTGTCGCGCAGCGCGTCGAACGAACCGTAGCGCGCCTTGTCCGCCGGCATCTTCGCCGAGGCGAGCCATTTGCCGTTGACGTATTTGTAGAAATCGTCACCGGGCTTCACCGTGGTGTCCATCTGGGCGGTGTCGATGCCGAATGTACCCAGCGCCACCTTGGCCGGAGGCGGGGTCGGCGCGGCCGGAGCGCTCGCGGTCTCCTTTCCGCATCCAGCAAGCAGGGCCGCCGCGGAAGCAGCGAGCAGAAGGGATATTCGCATGAAAACACCTCTGGGGATCAAATGAGCGCCTGAAAGCTCAGGAAGCGCACGATTTGTTCCTCTGGAGGCGGCCGAGTCAACAATTCGTATCGAAAAGCAATATGCCGCCTGTGAATTCCCTGGCGACTGACATCAACCGGACGTGGAGTTCGGCAATGCTAAGTGCATGATTCGGTGTAGAGTCCTGCCCCGACCCTGCCGCAAGGCCGACGTATGACCAGACCCGCTTTCCCTCCGCCGGACGATGACCGGCGGGATCTCTTCCCCGCCTTCGCTCGCCAGCGTCGCGCCACCGATTTCGCAGTCCTCGTCGCTGCGGCGCTGAGCGTGATGGCGGCGTGCGTCCTGCTGGGCGACATGTCGGTGTGGGCCGGGCTGGTTGCCGCCGCGGCCCTGTCGGCCTTCGCCTTCCTCTATTTTGCCGGGGCCGCCAGCCTGGAGCAGGACGCAATCCGGTCGGCGCGTGAAGCCGCCGGCGAGGAGGCGCGCCAGCTTCGCATCGCCAGCGAGCGCGCGTTCCGCGCGGCGATGATCGACGCCCTCGCCGAGCCGGCGATGTACATCGACGCGCAGGGCAAGGTCGAGGCGGCCAACGCCGCCGCCCGCCGCCAGTTCCGCTTTCTGGGCGCCGGGCCCCTGCTCACTGTGGTGGTGCGCCGCCCGGAAGTGATCGACGCCGTGACCAGCGCCCGCCGCGACGGCGAGGCGCAGTTCTTCGAGTTTGTCGAGCGTGACGAAACAGACCGCTATTTCTCTTGCGTCGCCGCGCCATTGGTCACGGAGACATCCTCCGGCGTCCTCGTGTCGATGCACGACCTCACAGAGATCAAGCGCGCCGGCTTCGCCCGCGTGGACTTCCTTGCCAACGCCAGCCACGAGTTGCGCACGCCGCTGACATCCCTCTCGGGCTTCATCGAAACCCTGCGCGGACCGGCGCGGGACGATCCGGCGGCCCGCGACCGCTTTCTCGAGATCATGCAGGGCCAGGCCGACCGGATGCGCCGCCTGATCCAGGACCTCTTGTCGCTCTCGCGCATCGAACTCAGCGAGCACCGTCCCCCGGATACCGAAGCCGATCTCGCCTCCGTGGTCGCGGAAGTGGGCGATGCGCTGCAGCCCGTCGCCGCCGAGCGCGGCGTGAAGCTGCGCATTTCGGGGCTCGCCTCCGGTGTCTTGGTCATCGGCGTTCGCGACGAACTCGCCCAGGTCGCCCAGAACCTGATCGACAATGCGATCAAGTATTCCGAGGCGGGCGACGTCGTCGAGATCGAGGTCCTGTCCGGCCTGCCGCTGCAAGAGGCGGCCACCCGCGCCGGGCGGCGATGGGCCGAGGCCGGCCACATGTCCATCGCCACGGTATCGGGCCCGGCCAATGGCGACTCGGATGGGCGATACGCCGTGCTGCGGGTGACCGATTCCGGCCCCGGCATCGACCGCCAGCACCTGCCGCGTCTGGCCGAGCGGTTCTACCGGGTCGATCCGGGCAGAGGGCTCCGCAAGGGAACCGGTCTCGGCCTCGCCATCGTCAAGCACGTTGTCGCCCGCCACCGCGGCGAATTCCTGGTTGAAAGCGAGCCCGGCCGCGGATCTGCCTTCGGGGTCATCCTGCCCGCCGCCGCCCGCAAGGGGCAGGGCGCCGCACGATCGGGCGATGCGGGCGCGGGACAGGCAGGATGAGGCGTCGAAACAGCCCGTTTTTCCTTTATGGATGGCGCGATTGCCCAGCCTTCACAGGACTGTCAAATATCCCGTCTAAGAGACGAACCGGGACCGGCTCGGGCGAACTGCATCGATGGAAACGGACGCCATGGATGACAGGGACCGTCATGCGCCAGCTCGTGCGGAGGTGGTGATGAGCCGGATTGACCCGATTGTAGCGGCCCATCCGCCGGTGGCGGACGCGCAGCCGGCGCCTGCCCAGCAGGCCGCCACAAAGGTCAAGGCCCGCAATGTCAGCGTCTTCTACGGCTCGAAACAGGCGCTTTTCGACGTCTCGCTCGACATGCCGGAACAATCCGTCACCGCGCTGATCGGCCCCTCGGGCTGCGGCAAATCCACCTTCCTGCGCTCGATCAACCGGATGAACGACACCATCGATGGTTGCCGGGTCGAGGGCGAGATCGAGATCGACGGCCAGGACGTCAACGACCGCTCGGTCGATCCCGTCCTGCTGCGGGCCCGCGTCGGCATGGTGTTCCAGAAGCCGAACCCCTTCCCCAAATCGATTTTCGACAACGTCGCCTACGGCGCACGCATTCACGGTCTCACCACGTCGAAGCGCGAGCTCGAGGAAGTGGTGCAGACCTCGCTGGAGCGCGCCGGCCTGTGGGACGAGGTCAAGGATCGCCTCCATGCGCCGGGCATCGGGCTTTCCGGCGGCCAGCAGCAGCGTCTGGTCATCGCCCGCGCCATCGCGGTCAGCCCGGAAGTCATCCTGATGGACGAGCCCTGTTCGGCGCTCGACCCCATCGCGACGGCGAAGGTCGAGGAGCTGATCGACGAGCTCAAGGCCAACTATTGCATCGTCATCGTCACGCACTCGATGGCCCAGGCGGCGCGCGTCTCGAAGCAGACCGCCTTCTTCCACATGGGCAAGCTGGTCGAGGCGGGCGACACCGAAGCCATCTTCACCAACCCGCGCGACACGCGCACGCAGGACTACATCACCGGCCGGTTCGGCTGACGCCGGTCCGCATGGTCAGGGAGCGCTGGCATGACTGAGCACACGGTGCGGTCTTTCTCGGCCGATCTCGAGGAACTGTCTGGCGACATCGCGCGCATGGGCGGTCTCGCCGAGGACATGCTGTCCGACGCCATCCAGGCGATCGCGACGCGGGATTCGATCCTCGCCGACACGGTCGTCAGCCGCGACCCGCAGCTCGACAATCTCCAGGTCGAGGTCGAAAAGAAGATCCTGCGTCTGCTGGCCCTGCGCCAGCCGCTCGCCCGCGACCTGCGCCAGACGATCTCCGCCCTGAAGATCGCATCCGAACTCGAACGCATCGGCGATCTCGCCAAGAACATCGCCAAGCGCGCCAAGGTCATCGACCAGCTGGAGCCTGCGAGCGCGCTCAAGGGCGTCTCCCGCATGGGCCGTCTCGTCGGCGGCCAGCTCAAGCGCGTGCTCGACGCCTATTCGGCGTTGGAAAGCGAGGCGGCGGTCAAGGTCCGCACCCGCGACGAAGAGGTCGACGAGCACTACAACGCGCTCTTCCGCGAACTGCTGACCTACATGATGGAAGACCCGCGCACGATCTCGTCGTGCGCGCACCTGCTGTTTGTCGCGAAGAACCTCGAACGCATCGGCGACCATTGCACCAACATCGCCGAGGAAATCCACTTCCTCGTCACCGGCGAGACACTGGCCAACGAAAGGCCCAAGGTTGATGCCCTCAACAGCAACTGAACAACGTCAGGCCGTCCGCGTCGCGGCGCGGCCCTACGCCTTGCTGGTGGAGGACGAGGCCCCGCTCGTCGAGCTGATCCGCTACAACCTCGACCGCGAGGGCTACGAGATCGCGACGGCCTCCGATGGGGAGGAGGCGCTGATGATGATTGACGAGCGCCAGCCGGATATCCTGCTGCTCGACTGGATGCTTCCGAAGCTCGCCGGCATCGAAGTCTGCCGCCGCCTGCGCGGGCGCGCCGCCACCCGCAACCTGCCGATCATCATGCTGACGGCCAAGGCCGAGGAAACGGACCGCATTCGCGGCCTCGACACCGGCGCCGATGATTACATGACCAAGCCGTTCTCGATGTCGGAATTGTCCGCGCGCATCCGCGCCGTCATGCGCCGCATCCGGCCCGCGCTGGCCGAGGACCGCGTTGTGATCGGCGACATCAGCGTCGACCGCTCGGCCCATCGCGTCACGCGCAACGATGTCGAGGTGCATCTCGGGCCCACCGAATTCCGCCTGCTGGATTATTTCATCCAGCATCCCGGCCGCGTGTTTTCGCGTGAGCAGCTTCTCGATGCGGTCTGGGGATCGGATGTCTATGTCGAAACGCGCACCGTCGACGTTCATATCGGCCGGTTGCGCAAGGCCCTGCTCAAGGGCGGCGGCGAGGACCCGATCCGCACGGTGCGGTCTGCCGGCTATTCGCTCAATGCAGGGTAGGGCGCCTCCGACGCTGCGGGCGCGCCGCCAACAAAAACAGCCGCCCCGGGATCGCTCCAGAGCGGCTGTCCTTTATCCGGCAGATTGAGGAACGCAGCCCCATCCGTACGGATGTCGTCGTGGGCGCGCGCCGGCTAGCCCGCCAGGCGCTGGATGTAGTCGAACTCGCGGGCGCGGCGCTCGCGCTTCTTGGCCGGCTGGAACGCCACCCGGGCATGCTCGGCGCAGTAGGGCGAGCCATTGCACGAGGCCCGTCCGCAGAAGCCGAAGGCGGTGTCCGCCGGATCGCCGATCGGCCATTTGCACATCGTGTCTTTCATGGTCATCACCGTGACCATGTCGCCGTTGGGCAGCAGCTGGGGCTCGATATTGGCTTCGGGCTCGGCAAGAGGGCCTGCCGCCACGGGCTCGCGCACAGCGAGCGCGCCGCCGCCGGCCGCCGGGCGAAGATTGGCCTGACGCGGCATCTGCTGGGGCTTCGGCCTCGCGAGGCGCGGCGGACGCTTGACCGGGCGGGACGGAGTCGCCCGGCCGGAGAGTCCCAAACGGTGCACTTTGCCAATAACCGCATTTCGGGTCACCGAGCCCAGCCGCTTGGCGATCTGGCTCGCGCTATGCCCTTCGGCCCAGAGCTTCTTGAGTTCCGCGACGCGTTCTTCGGTCCAGCCCATGAAGGCATCTCCTCAGCCTTGGAGAATCATGCAAGACACAAGATATGGATTGTGTCCGCTCGACCCTCGCCCCTGTCGTCTAGGGATAGTATTCGAGCTTCACATAAGCGCAATATACGGCGCCAACAGCTAACAGGTTAATCAATATATAGGTGTGGATGGACTCCGCACTGAGTCAGACAGCCGCAGGGCGGGTTGGCGCCCGGGTGTGGCGCCGCGGACTCAACCTACCGGGGAAGTTCCCGCGGCGTGCCGGATTTGGACCCAGCATGGGAGTCCGGGCCGTTCCGTCCTTCCAGCCGGGTCTGCAGGCGGATTTCGTTGAGGGAAGGGTTGGCGCCCGGGGTCTGCGATCCCAACATGGCCTTGAGTTCAGCATTTCGTCTGGCGCCGCGGCGCCGAAAGCGTAAAAGCCTCGCCCATGGATCAGACCCTCGCCCGTCCGCCGCTCGACGCCACTGCAACCGGCGTCGCCGGTCCCCGCACATATGGCGCCGTGAACTGGGTTGGTTTGTGGACGTTGTGCGTTCGTGAAACTCGTCGATTCTGGAAAGTCGGAATGCAGACGTTGTTCGCACCTGTCGTTTCGACGATGTTGATGTTGTTCGTTTTCAAACTTGCGTTGCCCGCGTCCAGCGCATCGAACCCCGGCGGCGTTGCATTCTCGTCATTCCTGGCGCCCGGCGTCGTCATGATGGCGATCCTGAACAACGCGTTCGCCAACACGTCGTCGTCGTTGATCATCGCAAAAGTTCAGGGCAACGCCGTCGACTTCCTGATGCCGCCGTTGTCGCCCATCGAATTGACGATCGGATTCCTGTCCGGCGCCGTCACGCGTGGATTGCTTGTCGGCGCCGTTACGTTCGCTGCGATCTTCGCGCTGCAGGTTGCGCCATTCCACATCGCGCAACTTTGGGCCGTCGCGTACTATTCGCTCATCGCGTCGTTGTTCATGGGCGCCATCGGCGTTCTCGGCGGCATATGGGCGGACAAGTTCGATCACATGGCGGCGGTGCAGAACTTCGTCATCATGCCGCTGACGATGTTGTCCGGAACGTTCTATCCGATCTCGCGAATGGGCGAACCGTTCGTCACCATTTCGCATTTCAACCCGTTCTTTCAGATGATCGATGGATTCCGCTACGGTTTCACCGGTCACCACGAAGGCAATCTGTTGATGGGCGCCCTTTATACGTTCGGCCTGACGCTGGCGCTCTGCACGGCCTGCTGGGCGTTGTTCCGTTCGGGCTACAAGCTCAAGGCCTGAGCGAAAGTCTCAACACTTCGTGATGTTGGGAGGACGACCTGATCCAGATCAGGTAGGCCCTGTTGCACCATGCCTAAAAAAGTCAAATGAGGGCGATAATCCGTCAATCGCGGACCGGACGTCGCGTCGATTGGTGTGCGCCAGCCGTTCACCAGATTGCCGGGCTGATTCTGCTCGCTGGGCTGTTGCTGCGAGGCGCAGTTGCGCCCGGCTACATGCTCGACCAGTCGCCGGACAGCCACACACTGACAGTCACTGTGTGTGGCGGCGCGTCGCCTCAGATGATGGCGATGATGATGGGTGGCGGCGCTGCCGACGCGATTGGAAAGTCGTCCGGTAATCATCACCACAACACACCTGCAACCGATCACTTCTGTCCATTTGCCGCCGCAGCCGCTTCGGCGCCGCTGCCCAACCTGATTGCTGTCGTGGTTTCCCTCCGCCAGGCGCCCGAAGTTTCGCAGCCGCCTGCGCCGGTGCTGACTGCCCATGCCGAACCGGTCGATGGACAAATGTCGGCGCGGGGACCGCCTGCGCGGGCCTGAACCGCTGTTCGACACAATCCACGATCAACGCCGCTCTGACCGCGCCAAATTCGGCGGGCGGCAACGGGAATGCATCTCATGAAACTCCACATACTTTCTGGCGCCAGCCTGATCGTGCTCGGCTGCCTGTCGCTTCCTGCGACGGCCCAGACATCCGACGACGGATCGGCCCTGAGTGACGTCATTGTCGTCACTGGTTCACGTATCGAGCCGGCAACGACACAAGTTGAAAGCCCCGAACGACACCCGCTGCAGGGCCCGGATGCTTCGTCACTTCTGTCCTACGTTCCAGGCGGCGCCCGCGTGAGCAACGGCGCACTGACAGGGCAGGCGCAGTACCGAGGTTTGTTCGGCCCACGCATCAACGTGCGCATTGACGGTCAGAGCTTCGCGTCAGGCGGCCCAAACCTGATGGACCCGCCGTTTCATTATGCGCCGCTGCCATTGATCGCCGCGCTCGAAATTGATCGCGGCGTCAGCCCTGTCCGAAACGGGCCCGGCATCGGAGGCGGGATGAACGCCGTATTCAAGAAAGTGAACTTTGGCGACACTGCGCACTTCGCACCTGACTATGACCTGACGGCTCAAGGTCGTTCGGGTGACGAAAGCTGGTCAGCTGGCGGTGTTGCCGGAGCCGCCAACGACACGTTCCGGTTCAACATTCTTGGCGCCTACGAGACCGGGGAGGACACGCATTTTCCGGACGGTCGCATCCGAGATTCGGGCTACGAGCGCAGCATCTATGGGGTTTCAACCGGGCTGCATTTCGGTGATCAGGAATTCGGCCTCGACGTGCGCAGGCAAAATGCAGGACCAGCGGGGACGCCCGCTCTGCCAATGGATATCATGTATGTTGATACGGATTTCGCTCGGCTCACCTGGACGGGAAGTTTTGGCGGCGTTCGGCTCGATGCGTCCGGTGACTACACAGATGTCGCGCACGCCATGGACAACTACAGTCAGCGACCGGCGCCTGTGGCGGCGATGCAACGTCGAACGGACGCCGGTGCAACGACGCGTGGCGCCGCACTGGCGGCGACGTTTGATGCGTTCACCGGCAAACTTCGGGTCGGCGCCGACTACGACAATGTCGAACACAACGCCGTAATTACAAATCCGAACAACGCTGATTTCCGGATCAACAGCCTTCCGGACATTACGATGGAACGCGCTGGACTGTACGCGGAATGGACAGGCGATCTTGGGCCCCTGCGAGGCGAACTCGGACTGCGCACCGATCATCATGATGACCAAGCTGGCCTTGCGACAGTAGGAACCGCCGTTCCGGCGATGGCGGCAAATCTCGCCGCAATATTCAATGCTGCCGACCGATCGCGCCCCGATAACACGCTCGACGCCGTGGCGCGTCTCTGGACGCCCCTGGCAAATGGCCTCTCGTGGCGCCTGACGCTTGCGCGCAAGACCCGTACGCCCGGTTATGTCGAACGCTTCTCTTGGCTTCCAACCAGCGCCAGCGGCGGATTGGCGGACGGCAATATCTATGTTGGGGATCTCGACCTGAAACCGGAAGTTGCATGGATCGGCGAGGTTGGTGTCGACTATGCGGCACACGGCTTATACCTGCGGCCGACGATCTATATCCGCCAGATCGACAATTACATTCAGGGCGTGCCCTTTGACTCGACTCCAGGCGTCATCGACACGCCACAGGAAATGGTCGCGAACATGAACGGCGATCCAACCCCGCTACGCTTCGCCAACGTCGATGCGCGCATCTACGGGGTTGATGTCGATGCCGGCATCGACCTGCCTGGCGCCTGGCGGGTAGACGGTGTCGCCTCCTGGCTCAGGGGCGAACGACGTGACATCGACGACAACCTGTACCGTATCTCGCCGCCCAGTCTCACCGTAGGCCTCAGTTACGATGCGGCAGCCTGGTCCGCCACGCTGGAAACCCGTCTCGTCGCCGAACAGAATGACGTGTCGGTCACCAACTCGGAGCAGAGGACGGGTGGCTATGACCTGCTCAATCTCTACGGAAACTGGAAAATCCGGCCCGGAGCCACGCTTTCCGCGGGAATCGAGAACGTGCTCGACACGCGCTATGATGACCATCTTTCAGGTTACAACCGCGTCATGGCGTCGGATGTGCCGCTTGGCCAGCGACTTCCGGGACCTGGCCGGTCCGTCTTTCTCAAGCTGGGTGTGGCCACCTGACTGTGCGAGGAGCTGATGGTTGGAGCCGCATTAAGCGCCCCGGCCGCCCCTTCTTCCCTGATTCATTCCTCCCTTGACGTCAGGCGGGGTGCGACCCAATGGTCGCCCCCCTCCACTTGTTCGCACGGCGTGAAAGGAGAAAACGCCATGACCAACGCCATCCTTCCCGTTTACGGCCCGCCGCCGGTCGTTTTCGAGCGAGGCGAGGGCGTACGCGTCTATGACGACAAGGGAAAGGCCTATCTCGACTTCATCGCTGGAATTGCGGTCAATTCGCTCGGCCATTGCCACCCCGCGCTGGTGAAAGCGCTGACCGATCAGGCCAACAAGCTGTGGCACACGTCAAACATGTTCCGTATTCCGGGACAGGAGCGGCTGGCGCAGCGCTATTGTGACCTCACCTTTGCCGATCGCGTCTTCTTTACCAATTCCGGTTCGGAGGCCGTCGATACCTGCCTCAAGATCGCCCGGCGGTATCAGTGGTCGCAGGACAGGAAGGAGCGCATCGGCGTTATCTCTTTCACCGGCTCGTTCCACGGACGCACATTCGGCGGCATCAATGCCGGCGGCCAGGAGAAATACCGTGAGGGTTTCGGTCCGCGCATGGAAGGCTTCCGCACGCTTGAATATGGCGACGACGAGGCCTTCAAGACGGAAATCGCGAAGCCTGATATCGCGGCTGTCATCATCGAGCCGGTGCAGGGCGAGGGCGGCGTTCGCGAGGTGCCGGAAGAGCGCCTCCTGATGATCCGCAAACTCTGCGACGAGAACGGCGTCCTGTTGATCTACGACGAAGTGCAGTGCGGCGCCGGTCGCACCGGCCAGCTCTTCCATCACCAATGGGTCAAGGGCGCCGAACCGGAGCTGATGGCTTGCGCCAAGGGCATTGGCGGCGGCTTTCCAATGGGCATGGCGCTGGCGAGCGAAAAGGCCGCTTCCGGCATGGTGAAGGGCGTGCATGGCTCGACGTTTGGCGGGAACCCGCTCGCGATGGCTGTCGGCAACGCCGTGCTGGACGTCATCACCGGCAAGGACTTTCTCGCCAACGTGCGCCACGTCGCCGGGACGCTGACGCAAGGGATGGAGAGTCTCAAGGACCGCTATCCAGAGCTGGTCGTGGCGGTTACGGGCCGCGGTCTGCTGCGCGGCCTCAAGATGAAGAAGGATCCTTTGCCGCTGCGTGGGCTCCTCGCCGAGCGGGGCCTTCTGGTGGGAACGGCGGGCGACAATGTGCTGCGCCTGGCGCCGCCGCTGATCGTGACCGAAAACGACGTGCGGGAGGCGATCGACATTATCGACCAGCAGCTTTCCGCAATGATGACTGCTGCCGGGGCGTGAGATGACCCACTTTCTAGATCTCTGGCCGATCCCGGCCAGCGAGTTGCGTTCGATTCTCGATAACGCAAAGTCCCGAAAGGCCGCCCGCAAGGGCGCGCCGAAAGGGCTGGCGGACATTGACGCGCCGCTCGCCGGCCGCACGCTGGCGATGATCTTCGAGAAGAATTCCACGCGCACGCGCGTGTCGTTCGACATGGCGATCCGGCAACTCGGCGGATCGTCCATCGTGCTCAATGCAGGCGACATGCAGCTGGGGCGCGGCGAAAGCATCACCGATACGGCAGGCGTATTGTCGCGCTATGTTGATGCGGTGATGATCCGCGCCAACCGGCACGCCGATGTCGAGGCATTTGCAAAGGCGGCAACAATCCCCGTGATCAATGGCCTCACGGAGAAATCGCATCCGTGCCAGATCATGGCGGACCTGCAGACACTGGAAGAGGCGGGCTTGCCGCTGAAGGGCGCGCGCATCGCCTGGGTCGGCGACGGCAACAACATGGCGGCCTCGTTCATCCACGCGGCCCCGAAGTTCGGCTTCTCTCTGGCGGTCGGTACACCGGAGGGCTATGAGCCGGCCAGCATCGATGTCGAGCGTGCGCGCAACGAGCAGGGCCGGATTGACCTCTACCGCACGGCGAGCGAGGCGGCGGCCGGTGCGGACGTTGTTGTCGCTGATACGTTCGTTTCCATGGGCGATCTTGACGCCGAGAAACGTCTAAAAGACCTGGCGCCTTTCAAGGTGAGCGCCGATCTTATGAAGCGCGCGAAGACGGAGGCAAAGTTCCTCCACTGTCTGCCGGCGCATCGAGGCGAAGAAGTGGACGCCGATGTGATCGACGGCCCGGCCTCGCTGGTGTTTGATGAGGCCGAGAACCGACTGCACGCCCAGAAGGCGATCCTCGAATGGTGCCTCGTAGGCTAGGCCTGCTCGGCGGATTCGCGCATCAATCGCCAGGCCACGCCATTGGCGATGGCGAGGATGACTGACGCAACAACGCCGAGCAGCGCGTTGGCGCACAGGCGAACCACATTGCCGCCGTCCGACAGGTTGTATCCTGCCGCCTGGACTTCGTAGGCGTGGTGTAGCGCCTGCTGCATCCGCGTGGGCGAGCGCGCGGCGGCATAGACCTCGGACATCGCTTCGAGGTAGCCGGGCGCCGTCAGCAAGGGTGTCAGCAAGGATGCAACGATAAGCATCGGCACGACCAGCAGCAGCCAGAAGCCAACCAGCCGCCACACATTCTCTTCGGTGATCTCCCATGCCGGGCGGATGGCGATCTTCTCCAGTTCGATAGTGGCGGGTGAAACAAGACAGACACGGATGCCGAACCAGACGCCTACGCCCGCCAGGACGGCTGCAGCGACCAGTCCGATGATGCCGCCGGGTCCGGGGCCGAGCGAGGCGAGCACCTGGGACAGAACGAGCGACGCGCCGAAGGCGAGCCCGATCGTGCAATAACCAAGAAACACCACGGCCCAGCCGCCAAGCAGGCGCGCTTCATCGGCGCTGAAGGAAAGATAGAACGGCAAGCGCGGCTGCTCGCCGCGGATAAGCAGCTTCATCAGACCGGAAATCAGCACCAGGTTCACGAGAACTGATGCAGCCATCAGCAGACCCATCATTGGCAAGGTCGCCAGCATCCGGCTCATGGTCTGCTGCGGCGCCATTTGGTCCATCGGCATAGCCGCGATCTGGTTCATGTAGGGCGGCATGATCAGCAGGTAGATCCCGCACATCAGCACAGCGGGCAA
Source organism: Alphaproteobacteria bacterium (assembly GCA_016125405.1). Lineage (GTDB taxonomy): Bacteria > Pseudomonadota > Alphaproteobacteria > Caulobacterales > Hyphomonadaceae > UBA7672. Next base: position 61,918 of record WGLW01000010.1, read on the forward strand.
CCAGGCGATCTTGAGGACCGCGAGACCATGCTGGAGAATGAAGGCCAGCGTTGCGCCGATCGCCTTGAATACCGGAAGTTTTGTCATTTTCGTTTCCCCCCGGAGCCGGCTATTGAGCCGCCTTGATCGCAGGCCAAGTCTAGACCCGTGGCGCGAGGCGACAAGACGCGGGTTGCCATGGGCGCGATCAACCCCCATTTGGGCCTGGCCAATCACCGTGATAATTGCCCCCATGACCCCAGATTCACAGACCGCCGATCCGCTCGGCGCAGGCGATGATTTCGTCGCGACCTTCCAGATCGAGGACGAACCCGTCCGCGGCCGGATTGCGCGGCTGGGCGACGGCACGCTCGACCCAATCCTCAAGCGCCACGATTATCCCCGCTGGGCGGCGCACTTTCTGGGAGAGGCGATTACGCTTGCCGTTCTGGTTTCCGCTTCGCTGAAATTCGACGGTCGCGTCATGGTTCAGGCACAGGGCGATGGCCCGGTGTCGCTGCTCGTGGCCGAGGCGCGCTCGGACGGCGGCATGCGTGGGTATCTTCAGCTCAATCGCGAAAAGTGGGACCGGCTGGATGCGATCAACAAGGGCGCGCGTCCTCATGTGCCCCAGGCGATCGGGCAGGGCGTGCTGGCGATGATGCTTGCACCCGACGACGCCAACCGCTCACCCTATCAGAGCCTCGTTCCGCTGGACGGCGCAACGCTGGCGGATTGCGCCCAGGCCTGGTTCACCCAGTCTGAGCAGGTGCCAACACGCATCCGCCTCGCCGTCGGGGAAATTTCCGAGCCCGGCGGAGAGAAACGCTGGCGCGCCGGAGGCGCCCTGATCCAGCAGATCGCGGGCGACGAAACGAGGGGCGACACAGAGGAAGCTTGGAACACGGCGCGTACGCTGTTCGACACGGTGACCGACCTTGAGCTGGCCGATCCGGATCTTTCGTCCGCGCAGCTGCTCTTCCGTCTCTTCCACGAATCCGGCGTCCGGCTTGAGCCGCCGAAGCCGCTGTTCGATCACTGCACGTGCTCGGAGCAGAAGGTCCTCGACACGTTGCGGTCGATCGCCCGCGACGAGGTCATGGAGCTTGCGGGCAACAAGGGCGAGGTCGCGGCCGATTGCCAGTTCTGCGGTCGCGTCTATCGCTTCCCGATCAAGCAGGCGCTGGGCGAGGACGAACCCGGCGGAGCCTAGTTCGGTCGCCGCTCGTCGTAAGGGCTATCTAGCGCGAACAGTGGAATGCGCGCATCCAGCGTCGTTCCCTCTTCGTCCTCCAGGCGATAGACGCCCTGCATCATGCCCGAGGGCGTCGTTAGCGGAGCGCCCGAGGTGTACTCAAACCGCCCCCCTGGTTCGAGCACCGGATTCTGCCCCACGACGCCGGAGCCGTTCACCTCCTGCACGCGCCCGTCGCTGTCCGTGATGCGCCAGTGGCGCGTCATCAGCTGAAGGCGTTTCTCGCCGCGGTTCTCGATTTCAACATGGTACGCCCAGATATAGCGGTGGTCCTCGGGAGAACTTTCGTCCTCAAGGAAGGAAGGCTGGACACGCACCAGGACGCCGTCAGTCTCCGCTTCATAGGAGATATCGACCGGCATTCCCGCACTCCACTCCGTCCGCCGCGAATCGGCGCTCAGCCCGCCAGCGCCTGCTCCAGATCTTCGGCAAGATCTGCTGGGTCCTCAAGACCAACGGAGAGCCGGATCCAGTCATCGGTCAGTCCCACCTCGGCCCGTTCCTCATCCGTCAGGGTACGATGGGTCGTGGTCGCCGGATGGGTGATCAACGACTTGGAATCGCCGAGGTTGTTCGAGATGTCGATCAGCCGAAGCCGGTTCAGCATCGCAAACGCCGCCTTGCGCCCGCCCTTGACCGCGAATGCCACAAGCGACCCGCCGCCCTCGGGCATTTGCGAGGCGTGAATGTTGTGGTGCGGGTGATCGCTGCGGCCGGGATAGCGCACCGTGTGGATGGCCGGATTACCGGCCAGCCTGTCGGCAATGAGACGCGCGTTTTCACTCATCTTGCGCACACGCAGGTCGAGCGTCTCGAGACCCTTCAGCAGGACCCACGCATTGAAAGGCGACATCGATGGGCCGGTGTGACGGTAGTATTGCTGAACCTCGTCTTCGATCGCCTTCTGCCTGCCCAGGATCGCCCCGCCGAGAACGCGACCCTGACCGTCGATGTGCTTTGTGGCGGAGTAGACAACCCAGTCCGCGCCGAGCTGCAGGGGTTTCTGCAGGATGGGCGAGGCGAAAACATTGTCCACGATCAATTCTCCGCCAGCTGCGTGGGTCAAGTCAGCGACGGAGCGGATATCGACCGCGTCCAGCATGGGGTTGGAGGGCGTTTCGATCAGGGTAAAGCGCGTCTTTCTGGACAGCGCCTTCTTCCAGTCACTCAGGTCCGTTCCGTCCACGAACGTCACTTCGACGCCCATCTTCGGCATGACATTCTTCAGGATCCAGATGTTGGACGAGAACAGCGCCCGCGGCGCGACGATGCGGTCCCCGGGCTTGCATGCGGCCGTCAGCATCGTGTTGACTGCGGCCATCCCGCTGGACGTCGCGCGGCAGTCTTCGGCACCCTCCAGCTGGGCGAGACGTTCCTCGAACATCCGCACAGTCGGGTTCGCGTAACGCGAATAGATGTAGCCGGGCTCCTCTCCGGCCATGCGCGCGAGGTGCCGCTCCGCAGACGGATAGACAAAGCCGGACGTCAGGAAGAGGCCTTCCGAGGTTTCGCCCCATTCCGAACGCGTCGCGCCGCCGCGCACCATGAGGGTCGCGGGCCGCAGCTGACGGGCGTTTGGGGTTTTTGGATCGTCGGCCATTGTCGGAACCCTGCGGTTTTCCTGACGCAATAGGCTGAAAACGCCGCCAGCGCCAGCGCCTGCGGGCCAACTGTCTGCCCTGGATGGAGATCGGCGCTCGGCAGCCAAATCCGGTGCGCAGGCAGGCCGATGCTGGTATGCAAAGGGTCCGGAGACCTCGAATGATTCTCATTGGCCAGTACGACAGTCCCTTCGTGCGGCGTGTCGCGATCGCTCTCAGGCTTTATGGCATGGAGTTCGAACACCGGCCCTGGTCGGTCTTCGGCGATGCCGAACGATTGGGAGCAATCAATCCCCTGCGGCGTGTCCCTACGCTGGTCCTCGATGATGGCGAGGTCCTTACCGAGAGTTTCTGCATTCTCGACGCGCTTGATCAGATGGTGGGCGAGGGCAGGGCGCTGATTGCCTCGACAGGGCCGGACCGGCGTCATGCGCTCAGGATATCCGCCCTCGCAGTGGGGCTTGCCGACAAGGCGGTGTCGCTCGTTTATGAACGCGCCGTCCACGATCGCGCGACGCCAATGTGGGTCGAGCGGTGCCGCACGCAGATATCGAGCGTGCTGGATGCGCTTGAGGCCGACCGCGCACGCCAACCCGGCGACTGGTGGTTCGGCGCCAATATCGGACACGCCGATATCGCGGTTGCTGTCGCCCTGTTCTTTCTCTCTGACGCCCATCCGGGTCTGTTCGATCTCAACCATTGGCCAAAGCTTGCGCGCCACTCGATCCGGTGCGAAGCCTTGCCGCCTTTCCTTGAGCTTAAGCAGACGTTCAAGGTTACGCCGTCAGGCAAAACGGGGTGATCTCTGGAATGACGAGATCGAAACCAGACATGTCCAAATCCGATATCGCGCTTCGCAAGGCGGAAACGACGAACGGCGTCCTGCCCGACAGCGGGCTCAAGGCCCTCATCGCATCCGGCGCAATTGCGGCCGCCAGCGGCGTGGACGAAGACCAGATCCAGCCCGCCAGTCTCGATCTCCGTCTCGGAGATGTCGCCTATCGCCTGCGCGCCAGTTTCCTGCCGGGCGATCACGAGGTGGCCAACCGGCTGGATGACTCGCTCGTCATGCATTCGCTGGACCTCACGCGCGGCGCGGTGCTGGAGACGGGCTGTGTCTACCTGGTGCCGTTGCAGGAGAAGCTGAGACTGCCCAAGGACATGTCCGCGGCGGCAAACCCGAAAAGCTCAACTGGCAGGATTGACGTATTTGTGCGCGCCGTGACAGACCGGGCGCGGGCCTTCGACGGCATGGCGGCGGGGTATGCCGGCGACATCTATGCCGAGATTTCGCCCCGCACGTTCTCGGTTCTCGCCCGCACCGGAGACAGGCTGCTGCAGCTGCGCGTGCGGCGTGGTGAGCCGAGGCCCGTACGCGACCTGACCTTCAGTCTCGATCTTCATCCAGCGGCCGACGACATTGTCGGCTACCGCGCCAAGCGTCATTCGCGGGTGATCGATCTTTGCGGGGTTGGCGCACACACTGTCGAGGATTTCTGGGAGCCCGTGCGGGCGCGCGAAGGCCGCATCGTGCTGGATCCCGGTGAGTTCTACATCCTCGCTTCGAAGGAAAAGATCGTCATCCCGCTGGATGAAGCTGCGGAAATGGCGCCGATCGCGCCCGAGCTGGGAGAATTCCGCGCGCACTATGCGGGCTTCTTCGATCCCGGTTTCGGCGTCACCCACACGCGCGGCAAGGCGGTGCTGGAAGTGCGCTCGCGCGATGTGCCGTTCATTCTTGAGGACGGCCAGCCGGTCGGCCGCCTGATCTTCGAGAAACTGACCGCGCCGCCGGATGTGCCCTATGGAGCTGAGGGCAGCCATTCGACCTACCAGGGTCAAGGCCTCAGGCTGTCGAAATACTTCCAGTCGACCGGGCAATAGGAAACGTCCCGCCCATTCAACGCTGGTTCAGGCTCGCTGGACTAGCGCAGATACGTCACTGGAGGCGCTGATGCGGATGTCACGGCGATCGATGGTCTCGGGCTTGGGCGCGACGCTGCTGGTTGGGCCGGCATCGGCGCGAATTCGCAAGGTTGCCGGGTCCTACGGAGATGCGGCGGATTATTCGGCAGCGCGGCGCGGGGTCTCGCTGCTGGTGATGCAGGACGGTAAAATGCTGTTCGAGGACTATCCTCGTCCAGGCGGATCCGCTGAGGCGTGGGAGCTGGCCAGCGGCACCAAGAGTTTCACTGGCGTGATGGCCGCAGCCGCGCAGGCCGATGGGCTGCTCGACATTGAAGAGCCAGCGTCGAAGACGCTGCTGGAATGGCGCGGCGATCCGCGCAAGTCGCGCATTACCATCCGCAATCTGCTATCCCTGAATGCGGGGTTAGAAGGCAAGCGAGCCATCGGGCGGCCGCCGGACTATCTCGAAGCCATTGAAGCGCCAGCGATTCACGATCCGGGTGCGGTGTTCGAGTATACGCCTACCAATTTCCAGATCTTCGGTGAGATCATGAGGCGCAAGCTGCGCGCCGCCGGCCGGCCTGATGATCCGGTCGTCTATCTGCGCGCTCGCGTGCTGGACCGCATCCAGGCGCCGCCGTCGGACTGGAAACGAGGGCGCGATGGAAATCCCTTCATGCCGCAAGGCGCACAATATACGGCGCGCAACTGGGCGCGTTTCGGCCAGTGGGTGATGGACGGGGGGCAGGGCGTTGATCAGCGCACCTTCCACGCAATGTTTGAATCGAGTTCTGCCAATCCCGGCTACGGCATGTCGTGGTGGCTCTTGCGTCCCGGACTTATCGGGCCCGATCCGCGCGCCGGCATAGACGGCGCCGCCATCGGAGAAGCGGCTCAGAAAGAGGATATCGTCATGGCCGCTGGCGCCGGCGACCAGCGGCTCTATCTGTTCCGCAGGCGTCGCCTCGTGGTGGTTCGTCAGGCCAATCACATCATCCGCTCGTTCGGGCCGCTGGCGAAGAAATGGCGGGACGAGGATTTTCTAAGACTGATGCTGACCTGAGAGGGCGCTAGACTAGCGTTTCAGGCCGGCTGCGGTCTTCGCAAGATCTGCGATCTTCTCCCAGTCTTTCGCATCGACCAACGCCTTTGGGGTGATCCACCCGCCGCCGACGACAGCGACGTTGGGAAGGGCGAGATAGTCCGGCGCGGTTCTCTCGGTGACGCCCCCCGTAGGGCAGAACTTCACGTGACCAAAGGGACCATGCAGCGCCTTCAGCATGGCCGGGCCGCCTGCCTGTTCCGCGGGGAAGAATTTGAAACGGTCAAGGCCCAGCGACAGGCCGGTCATGATCTCGGTCGCAGTGCAAACGCCGGGCAGGATCGGAACGCCGGCTGCACGAGCGCCTTCGACGATGAAGGAGGAGAGGCCGGGCGTAACAATGAAGCGCGCCCCCGCCTTCATGGCGACATCGAAATCCGTCGGGCTCAACACAGTGCCCGCGCCGACAATGGCCCCCTCGATCCCGCTCATCCGCCGGATCGCTTCGGCCGCCGCTTCCGTGCGCATCACCAGCTCGATCACCCTGAGGCCGGCGCCGACGAGTGCGGCGCCCAGAGGTTCGGCATCCTCCGAGCGGTCAACTGTGACAACGGGGATGACAGGCTGGATCGCCATCAGCGCATCGACGGTAAGTTTTGCTGCGTCGGGTTTCCGGGTCATGGCCTCAATTTCCTGTAGGCGGCGCCCAGCCGGGGAAAATCGTCGCGCCGCTTTCCGGGTCGCTGACCGAGGCGCGGAATGGGGCGAAGAGTTCGAGGCCAAAACCGGGTTCAGGCATTTCGGTGGGCTTGCCGGGTTTGCGCCTGCCCAACTCGGAAGGGTCGGTCTTGATCTCAAGGACGCCCTTGGCGGCATCGACCACGATGACGTCGCCATCGCGAATGCGGGAGATTGGTCCGCCCTCATGCGCCCCGGGATAGAGGTGAATCGCTGCTGGAACCGAGCCGGAGGCGCCTGACATCCGACCGTCCGTCACCAGTGCCACGCGGTAGCCCTTGTTCTGAAGCACGGAGAGCGGTGGCGTGAGGCGGTGCAGTTCCGGCATGCCGTTGGCGCGCGGACCCTGGAAGCGGACGACAGCGACGACGTCGCGGTCGAGTTCTCCGGCCTTGAAGGCCGCCTGCAATTCCTCCTGGCTCCCGAACACCGCAGCCGGCGCCTCGATGCGCCGGCGATCATCGGGAACAGCGGAAATCTTGATGATGGCGCGGCCGAGCGAGCCGGTAAGAAGGCGAAGACCGCCTTCGCGTTCGAACGGGTTGGAAACCGGTCGCAGAACGCTCTCGTCGAGCGACTTCTCTGGCGGGGCGCGCCAGGCCAGCTTGCCGTCGTCGAGCCACGGCTCCAGCGCATAGGCTTCCATGCCGGCGCCCATGTTGGTGAGCTTCTCAACATGCAGAAGGCCGGCGGAGATCAGTTCCCGGATGAGGAAAGCCATGCCGCCCGCTGCATGGAACGTGTTCACGTCAGCCGACCCGTTGGGATATATGTGTGTCAGCAGCGGCGTGACCGCCGAGAGGTCGTGGAAATCGTCCCAGTCGATGCGGATGCCCGCCGCCGCCGCCATCGCCGGAATGTGGAGCGAGTGGTTGGTCGATCCGCCCGTCGCCATCAGCCCGACAATGGCGTTGACGAAGGCGCGCTCGTCCATCACGTGGGCGAACGGCAGTTCGCGCGAATGACCGAGATCGATTGCGCGCGCCGCTGTGGCGCGCAACATGGCCTCGCGCAGGGGCGTGTCCGGATTGACGAAGGCGTTGCCGGGAAGGTGGACGCCCATCACCTCCATCATCATCTGGTTGGAGTTGGCCGTGCCATAGAAGGTGCATGTGCCGGCGGCGTGATAGGATGCCGCTTCCGCCTCCAGCAACTTTTCGCGGCTGACCTGGCCGAGCGCAAATTGCTCGCGAACCTTGGCTTTCTCCTTGTTCGGAATACCGCTGGGCATCGGCCCGGCGCCGGAGAAGAGAACGGGCAGGTGGCCAAACGACAGAGCCCCAATCACGAGGCCCGGCACGATCTTGTCGCATGTCCCCAAGAGCAGCGCCGCATCGAAGGCGTCATGTGTCAGCGCAACCGCAGTCGATAGCGCGATGACGTCACGCGAGAACAGCGACAACTCCATGCCCGGCCGACCCTGGGTGACGCCATCGCACATCGCGGGTGTGCCGCCTGCGACCTGTGCCGTGCCGCCGGCCTTTCTCGCTGCATCCTTGATGATGTCGGGGTAACCGCCGAAGGGCTGGTGCGCGCTCAGCATATCATTGTAGGCGGTGACGATGCCGAGGTTGGGAGCGGTTCCGCGCAATGTCAGCTTGTCGCCCAGCGGCATGGCGGCGAATGCATGGGCGAGATTGGCGCACCCCATGCGCGCGCGGCCGGGGTCTGAATTGCGGGCGGCGTCTACGCGCTCGAGATAGGCTTTGCGTGTCTGTGCGCTGCGCTTGACGATGCGCTGCGTCACCTCATCGACTTTGGGATGCAGTTTGGGTTTTGACTGCGCCATGCCGTCCTGACTTTGTCTGGCCGGTCGTGATAATCCTAGGGAGCCCAGAAAGAGTGCACCGGAACCTTCTTCTGGGACAACAGATCGCGGATCGGAGAGTTCCCGCGACCTTCCTTCGCATCGTTGTACACGTTGAGTTTTTCCTGCCCCATGAACAGCAGGACAATACGACGTGATGAGAGAATCCCCGGAATGGTCAGCGTCATCCGTTCCGGCGAGCCCGGTGCGTTGGGCGCATGGATCCCGGCGACCTTGCGTGAGCCGGCAGGATCAGCGGCGGCGTCATAGCCTTCCGCGCCCGGAATCAGTGACGCAATATGTCCGTCTGGTCCCATGCCAAGCAGGCAGATGTCGAACGGCATCAATGGCGAGATGCGTTTCTCGGTAACGCTGGCGCCGCCGCTCGCCTTGGCGTGATTGGTCTTGAACGGAACGAAGGTGGCGTCCGCCGCCCGGCGGTGCAAAAGCTGTTCCCGGATCAGGTATTCGTTGCTCGCCGGATCTTCCGGGGAGACCCATCGCTCGTCGGTAAGGGTGATGCTCACCTTTTCCCAGGGCAGCGGCAGATTGGAGAGGCCCTGATAGACAGGCCCCGGCGTCGTGCCTCCGGCCAGCGCCAGGCTCGCCTTGCGACGCTTGCGTACGGTTTCCGCGATATGATCCGCCAGATCCGTCTTCAGGCCGTCGAACAGGCGTCTGCGGTCGAGGAAGGTGGATTCTTCGTGATTCATGGAAGCAGGCTCATTCGTACCAGCTGTGTCCGTTGCGTTCAGTCAGAGCGAAGGCGCCCGCAGGCCCCCAGCTGCCCGCAGGATACGGTGCGGGTTTCATTCCCGTGCGAGCCCAGCCATCGACGATGCGATCGATCCACAACCAGGCCGCCTCGGCCTCGTCGCGGCGGACAAACAGCGTCGAGTTGTTGTTGATCGCCTCAAGCAGCAGGCGTTCGTAGGCGATGCGCCGGCGGGGAATGCCACCAGCCGTGTCCGTGAAAGCGTCGTCCAGGCTGAGATCGAGTGAGAGCGGCTTCAGTTCGTAATCATGGCCGAGCGTTGGCGTCTTGTTCATGATCAGGAGCGCGATTTCCTCTTCCGGTTGCAACCGGATCGTAAGCCGGTTGGCCATCAGCGGGTTGGCGCCGAAGATCGAGTGGGGGACATCGCGGAACTGGATGACGATTTCAGATGCGCGCTCGGGCATGCGCTTGCCGGTGCGCAGGTAGAAGGGGACTCCGGCCCATCGCCAGTTATCGATGTAGGCGCACAGCGCGACAAAGGTTTCCGTGTCAGATGGTTTGCCGCCTTCCTCTTCCACATAACCCGGCACGGTCTTGCCGTCCGTCACGCCGCGCGTGTACTGGCCGCGCACGGTCTGGCTCTGCAATTGCGATGTGCGGACGGGCCTGAGGCTGCGCAGCACTTTCACTTTTTCGCCGCGGACGCTTTCGGGCCGCAGATTGGTCGGCGGCTCCATGGCGATCAGGCACAACAGCTGCAGCATGTGGTTCTGCACCATGTCGCGCGTCGCGCCATATTCGTCGTAATAGGAAAATCGCCCCTCGACGCCGATCGTCTCGGCGATGGTGATCTGGACATGATCGATGGCGTGGCGATTCCACAATGGCTCGAAGAGCGCGTTGCCAAAACGAAGCGCGATCAGGTTCTGCACCGTCTCCTTGCCGAGATAGTGGTCGATCCTGAAGATGCGGTCTTCGGTAAAGCGTTCGGCGATGACGGTATTTATGGCTTCGCAGGTCGCGCGGCTCTTGCCGATCGGTTTTTCCACGATGATCCGATTGGGGGCGTCAGACAGATCCGCCGCTGCGAGGCCGCGCACGATGGGCGTATAGAGCGCCGGCGAGGTCGACAGGTAAAAGATCTTTTCGTCGGTTCCTTCAAGCTTGGCCTTGAGTCGATGGAAGGTGTCCGGCTCGGTGGCGTCTCCGTTGGAATATGAGAGACGCTCGGAGAAGGCGGCCCACGCCTCGTTGCTGAAGTGTTCGCCAGCGCGCTCTCGTACCCAGTCCTCAACCTGTGCGCGAAAGTCATTGTCACTCAAGGCATGCCGCGCCGCGCCAACAATACGAAGCCCCACCGGCAGGTGTCCGTCCTGGTCGAGAAAGTAGAGGGACGGAAAGAGCATCCGACGGGCGAGATCGCCCGTCGCTCCAAAGATGATGAAGGCCCCCGGCGCTGTCATGTGTCGCACCTCAGTCCTGCGGCAAGGATCACGTCAATAGGAGATACGCGGATTGGCGTGGCGAGACACCTCGTGGGAGCATCCCGCCGAGGTAATTCGCGTTTTTCGGCGTTCTGAAACCAGTTTGGGCCGGCAAATGCGCGTTTGGAGCGGCTTGGGAGTACCAACGAACCCGTTGAGAGGCGGGACGGAACCGATTAGGAGTGGTCGATCGCGCGCGGGTGTAGCTCAATGGCAGAGCAGAAGCTTCCCAAGCTTACGACGAGGGTTCGATTCCCTTCACCCGCTCCAGGCGGCTTTAGCTGCGTTTTCAGGGGCAAGCTCATAGCAAATAGCATGTAACGGGGCTGATTCGCGCGCTGTTCTAAAGATGATCAAAGTGGTCTTTATGTTTGACCGGGTAAATTTAACCATCTCTTCTGAAGGGTTAATCGAACTCTATTCCACGTTTACCAATTTGGCAGTCGAGCTGCGACAAATTGGACAAACTGACAATGATAGGCGCGATTTAGAGCTTTCCTAGTTGCTATTGGCTCAGATGGGTCTAGTTCCGGGGAACGCGAGGGGAAATGCAATTGGACGGTTTGGAAAAACCTGCGACTCGACGCGGCTTGGACGTTGACGCCAGCGTAGTTGCGCGTCTGCTGGAGCAAACGGCGCGTGCCGTTTACGAAAGCCGCGGTCCAAGGGCGGTTCATCCCGGTCAGTGGGCGGTATTGCGCTATCTTGCGCGTGCCGGAAGGCAGGCCCGCACGGTCGGGGGCGTCGCCGTCTATCTCGGCGTGACGCATGCCCCAGCGTCACGGGCCGTGGCTGCGCTGGCCCGCAAGGAACTGGTCACGGTTCGGCCCGACCCCGAGGATCGCCGTGTTCGCCGCATCGACCTTACGTCTGCCGGCCGCGCCTTGCTCGACCAGGATCCGGTGCATCGCCTCACATCGGCGATCGAAGGGCTCGATACGCGAGCCCAGGCGGATTTCGCGCGTACGCTGGAAGCCGTTTACGCCAAGCTGGCCAAGACGGACGCGTCCTGAGGCGCCGGATACGTCTGGATGAGTGAACGCGCCATCCCTCTCTCCGACGACAAGGCGACACGCTATTCCGATCTTGTTGTAGAGGTCGCCGCGGTTGTTGCGGGCGAAACCTCCCGAACCGCGCGCTACGCCACAACGATTTCGCTTCTCGTCTCGGCTTTTGACGACCGCTTTTTCTGGTGCGGCTTTTATGAGGTTGATCCGCTCAAGCCGGAGGAACTGGTTGTCGGTCCCTATCAGGGAACGCTGGGTTGCCTGAGAATTCCGTTCGGAAAAGGCGTTTGCGGCGTATGCGCCTCCCGTCGCAAGACCATAATCGTTCCCGATGTGCACGCCTTTCCTGGACACATAGCCTGCGACAGCAGGTCCAATTCGGAAATCGTCGTTCCGGTGTTCGACCGGAGCGGTCGGTTGATCGCGGTGTTGGACGTCGATTCGACGAAGTTCGCCGCGTTTGACGAAATCGACGCGCGTGGGCTTGAACGCATCTGTTCAGCGATGATGTCCGGCTGACGCGCCTTATACTGCCGTTTGGTTACTTCACTGGTCCGATGTCGGTAACCGACATGTGGTCCTGAAGATCACGATACACCACGGCTTCGTAGGTCGCGCCGCCCGACAGCTTGATGGTGAAGCGATAGTTGAGTCCGGCGACGACTTGCGTCGCCACCTGGACGCCTTCGACCGTGGCCTGCGCAGGGTAGCGTTTGAAGAGCTCAGCGACGGCAAGATCGCGCGCGGCCGTCTCGTTTGCGTTGGCTTCGTCAACCGGCCCCGATGACGTGTATCCGCCGGCGACGACTTGCTCCGGCGCCGGATTGCTTTCGTGTTTGTCGGGTGCGGCTGACTTGTCTGCACACCCGCAGAATGTGGCGGCAACAGCGATGACGACTACTGACAGGCGAAGCATGTGCGTCATTCTCCTTCGGCCCTGACGCCTCTGGTGCAGAGATAATATACGGGATTTCCGATGCGCGTTAGCGGCATGAAGCTGACGCTCGAGTTCCCAAAAAAAGGGCCCGGACTTTCGTCCGGGCCCGTCTGGTTTGTGCAATATGGACGCCTCAGGCCATTCGCCCGCTGCGCACTTCCTTGGCGATCGCCCAGGCTTCGAGCAGCAAGACGACCACCGTGATCGCATAGAAGGGCGTTACCCAGAACATGGCGGCCTGAAGTCCCGCCGCGTCCGACATGCCCTTGCTTTCGTGGAACCACGTCGAAAGCGTGCCGACCAGCGAGGGTCCGCCGCCGAGGCCGATCAGGTTCAGCACCATCAGCAGCATCGCGCCGGCTTGCGTACGCTGCGCCGGCTTCACCGAGTTCTGCACCACAGCGAGGGCAGGTGCGAGATACATGATGGTGAGGAAGGTCGGACCAGCGAGGCAAGCGAGCGCGACCTGCCAGGTTGGTGCATAAACGTAGCCGACATAGAACGGGATCGACAGGCCGACCGCGATGGCGGGAAGCATGGCGTACCAGATCTTCGAGCGCTTCACGAGCCAGTCGACGATGAGGCCGGAAAGCCAGGTGCCGAGGCCCATCGCAACGGCAATCATCATCGCGTAATAAAGGGCGATGTCGCCGATCGCCATGTGTTTGACGCGCGTGAGGAACGAGACGTTCCAGCCGAGCGCGGCGTAGCCGACCAGAGCAGTCAATCCGCAACCGAGCGCCGTGAGCACCAGCACCGGGCGGGTGAAGAACTCGATGAAGGTGCGGATGAAGCCCGGACGCTCAAGCGCTTCCACAGGCGCTTCTTCCATGTGGGTGTCGAGCGGCGCGTCAGCGGCCCCGCGCTTGGGCTCCTTCACCACCAGCAGGAGAATGAAAGAGGCGATAATGCCGATGATGCCGATGCCGATGAAGGCCATGCGCCAGGAATAAAGCTCGGCGATCTTTGCCCCGAAACCGGCGCCGAGCGCCTGGCCGAACGGCACCCCGAGTGAGAACACGGCGAGCGCCAGCCCGCGTTTTTCAGCCGGGAAGTAGTCGGAAATGATCGAATAAGAGGGCGGCGCACCCGCCGCCTCGCCGACGCCAACGCCGATGCGGGCCGTGACCATCACAGGATAGGTCTTCGAAATGCCGCACAGCGAGGTGAACAGACTCCACAGGAAGCAGCCGAAGAACAGGATACGCACGCGGCTTGTGCGGTCAGCCAGGAAGCCGACGATGACGCCGAAACCGGTATAAAACAGCGCGAAATAGAGCCCGGTCATCAGGCCAAGCTGTTCGTCGGTGAGATTGAGGTCCTTCTTGATGAACTCCTGCAGCGTCGACATCAGCTGCCGGTCCAGGAAGTTGAAAATGTAGATGAAGCACAGCATGGCCACGACGATCCAGCTGTAGGCGCTGACTGGTCGCGGCACGGCTGCTGCCGGTGCGGCTGCTTGCGTGGCAGTGCTCAAGAATACCTCCCGATTTCGTTTCTGTCCGTCGTCCCCGCAGCCCCTCTCATGGGGGCCTTTGACGCCGGGGACATTTCCACAACGTAACCTGTTTGGCGAGGCGCCAATTTGGGGGAGTCGACCCCGCGATATTCACCTGTGCTTGATCTCGCGGGCCCAACAGCGCATCTAGGCCGCCGACGCCTCCTCCCCAGGGATTTCCAAATGCCGGCCTACCAATACGTTTACCATCTCGAAGGTCTCACCAAGGTTTATCCGGGTGGGAAGAAAGTATTCGAGAACATCCGCCTGAATTTCCTGCCCGACGCCAAGATCGGCGTCGTTGGCGTCAACGGTTCGGGCAAATCCACGCTGCTGCGCATCATGGCAGGCGAGGATACGGAAATTGTCGGCGAGGCGCGCGCAGCGGACGGCATCAAGGTCGGTTATCTGCCGCAGGAGCCAAAGCTCGATCCGGCCAAGAGCGTTTTCGACAATATCGCGGCGAAATGCCCGGAAAAGCAGCTCGTCGACCAGTTCAACGAACTCTCCGCAAAGCTTGGCGAGGAATACTCCGACGAGCTGATGGAGGAGATGACAAAGCTTCAGGAGCAGATCGACGCTGCCGACGCATGGGACATCGATTCAAAGATCGAGATGGCGATGGAGGCCCTTCGCTGTCCGCCCGGCGTTTCCGACGTGACAAAGCTCTCGGGCGGTGAAATCCGCCGCACCGCCATCTGCGCTCTCCTGCTTTCGAAGCCGGACATGATCCTGATGGACGAACCGACCAACCACCTCGATGCGGAATCGGTCGCCTGGCTGCAGAACTATCTTTCCAACTTTCCTGGCTGCGTCATCCTCGTCACCCACGACCGCTACTTTCTCGACCAGATCACGACCTGGATTCTCGAGATCGATCGCGGGCAGGGCATCCCCTACGAGGGCAACTACTCGACCTGGCTGGAGAAGAAGGCCAAGCGTCTCGCACAGGAAGCGCGCGAGGAGGAGGGCCGCAAACGGTCTCTCAACAAGGAACTCGAATGGGTCCGCGCCAGCCCGAAGGCACGGCAGGCCAAGTCCAAGGCGCGTATCAACGCCTATGAAGAGAAAGCCGCCGCCGCCGAGCGCGAGAAGATTTCGACCGCGCAGATCCGTATCCCGCCCGGGCCGCGGCTCGGGTCGGTGGTCATCGAGGCGGAGCACATCAACAAGGCGTTTGGCGAGCGCTTGCTGATCGAGGACCTGTCCTTCAAATTGCCGCCCGGCGGGATTGTCGGCGTCATCGGTCCCAACGGCGCCGGCAAGACCACGCTCTTCAAGATGATCACCGACCGCGAAAAGCCGGATGGCGGAACCTTCAAGGTCGGCGAGTCAGTGAAGCTCGGCTACATCGACCAGAGCCGCGACAGCCTCAACGACAGCAATACGGTCTGGCAGGAGGTTTCTGGCGGTCTCGACATCATCGATGTCGGGGGAATCGAACGCCCGAGCCGGGCCTATCTCGGCGCCTTCAATTTCAAGGGCACTGACCAACAGAAGAAGGTCGGCCAGCTCTCGGGCGGAGAACGCAACCGCGTCCACCTCGCCAAGATGCTGAGAGAAGGCGGCAACGTTCTGTTGCTCGACGAACCGACAAACGACCTCGACGTGGAAACGCTGCAGGCGTTGGAGGCGGCGCTGGACGATTTTCCTGGCTGTGCGGTGATCATCACCCACGATCGCTGGTTCCTGGACCGCATCGCCACGCACATTCTCGCCTTCGAGGGGAACAGCCACGTCGAATGGTTCGAGGGGGATTTCTCATCCTACCTCGAAGACAAGAAGCGCCGCCTCGGCGCCGAAGCTGTGGAACCCAAGCGCCCGACCTTCAAGAAGTTCGCGCGCCAATAGGGAGTTCGCCATGAACGTCCGCGACAAGATCGTCATCGTTACTGGCGGCGCCAGCGGCATTGGCAAGGCGATGGTCGAGAAGTTTCACGCCCAGGGCGTAAAGGCGCTTGTGGTGGCGGATCTCAACGGTCCCGGGGCGGAAACGGTCGCGAAGTCGGTCGGCGGAATCGCTGTGCAGGCTGACGTGACGAAAGAGGGCGACGTCCAGAAAATCGCGCGCGCCGCGGAGGAAAGGTTCGGGCGCATTGATCTGTTTTGCTCCAACGCCGGCATCTCGATCCGCGACCCGGACATCGACAACGCGGCTTCGACGCCGAATGACGGTTGGGCCCTCGCCTGGAGCGTCAATGTCATGGCGCACGTGTACGCGGCGCGCGCGGCGCTTCCCGGCATGATCGAGCGGGGCGAAGGTTATTTCCTCAACACGGTTTCGGCGGCGGGCCTGCTTTCGCAGATCGGCAGTGCTGTCTATTCGACCACCAAACACGCCGCTATCGGCTTTGCCGAGCATCTGGCGATCGCCGAACGTGAGAAGGGAATTGGCGTGTCCGTGCTCTGCCCGCAGGCGGTCGACACGCCGATGCTGGGCGGGGCGGCGGGCTCACAGAATGTCGATGGCGTTCTGTCGCCAGAACAGGTGGCGGATGCAGTGGTGCAGGGGCTCGCAGCCGAGTCTTTTCTCATCCTTCCTCATCCCCAGGTCGTCACCTACATGCAGCGCAAGACCGGCGATTACGACCGCTGGCTGAGGGGCATGGTGCGTCTGCGCCGCGGCGTGATCGATGGCGCGCGAGGTGGCCGCTGACTTCGGTGGCATGATCCTGCTGCCTCAAGGAACACTGTCTGCCGCGGGGCATTCAGTTAGAATGATAGAAGCTGTCTGGATATTGGGGCTGGTGCTGCTCGCAGGCGGGATCGCCTATGGTTGGTGGAGATATGCGACCCGGGCGAAGTCGCTCGATCCGGTTACGGAACAGGCGACACGCGAAGAATACTCGCAACCGACACGTGACGACATTGCGGCGTCGTCCGGCCCTCAAAAGCGTCACGGCGCCTGAACCATAAAAGAAAATGCGCCTCTTCCTGTTGGAAGAGGCGCGAGTGGCCGGCCAAGACGTGGGGCGTCCTTACGCGCCGGCTGGTTTGGTGTTCGTAGCTGCGGCTAGTTCCGGACCGTTTTCAGATTCCAAACATACTGGAGCGTGTGGTCGCATATGGCCGCGGGAGCGCCGTCCACGGTCGCCGGCGAGAACCGTGCGCGGCGCACCCAGGCGAGCGCCGCATCATCAAGCCGCGAGTGGCCGCTTGATTGCGCAATGTTCGCCGAAGTGATGCGGCCCTGGGCGTCGATGCAGAGCGAAAGGCTAGTCGTTCCTTCCTCGCGTCCCCGGATCGAGGCTGCCGGGTAGGGCGGCTTGTCCATCGGCCTCAGTTTCGGAGCGATACGGACAGGCGGGGGCTTCACGGGACCGGTTGGTTCCATGACAACCTCCGAGGTCTTGGTCGGGGTTGTGGGTTCCTCGTACACGAACTTCTTGTCCAGTGGCGGATCAACGGCCGGGACTGGAAGCCGGATCGTTGGTCCGGTTGGCGGGAGGAGGGGGCGATCACGTTCGGGTTCGCTGGCCTTTGGCGCGAGGTTCACCAGAACCGTTGGAGACTCGATCGCCCGCACGATCCGTGTACCTGCCTGCACCGCCGCATAGGCCGCAAGGGTGGCGACCAGAAGTGTCGCGCCGAGACCGGTGATCCGGGTCGAATTCGGCGCGTGTTGTCTCATTGCCTCATACATGGAGGCCTCCTGTTACGTTCCGTTGGAGAGTCAGACGTTTGCCGGCGTCAGTTTGCCGAAGGCTTCACCGGCGACAGGTAGTGCGGCTTCGAGAGGTCAGCCGGCCCCAGCGACCAGTAGAAATCCAGCGGGTAATCACACATCCGAACGGGTCTGCCGTCGCGCGTGGCGGGATTGAATTTCAGCTTGGTCGCCCAATCGATAGTGGCCTGATCAAGCCTCTGGTATCCGCTCGGCCTTAGGAGCTTGGCGGATTCGACGTCGCCGGTTTCTGTGACGCAAAGCTTCACGACCACGTCGCCCTCTTCCTTCGCCTTGACCGAGTCGGCTGGATAGTCCGGGCGAACCATGTCGGCGCGTGGCGTTGGATTCTTCACCTCCTGCGGTTCAACCTTGATGTCGTGTTTCAGGGGTGCAGCGGCTTCAGGCGGCAAAAGCTGCAGTTGAAGGAACACTTCCTGAGGATCGCCGGGAGATACCGGCGGCGTCTGGATGGTCGACTGGATGACGCGCTCGGGCTGGGCGGCCCAGGCGGCAGCAGCGCCGGTTGCGGCAAGGGTGAGGATCGCGGCGGTCGCGGCGAAGCGCCTGCGCCGTGAAAAGGGCGTACGTGTCAGCATGGCTATGCGTTCCGTCAGTGGATGCTGGGTCCCTGCGGGCCAGTAGCAGCCGACCGGCAAGGGACGTTTCGCCAGCCGGCTTTTCAGAAGGGTCTCCGCATAGGCGCGGCGAGCCCTCGGGCGTCGTTCGACGACTGCGGCGTCGCACGACAATTCCTGGTCGACGCGCATCATGTGCGCGCCGATGTGAACGAGCGGATTGAACCAGCACACACAGCGCGCCAGCGCCGCAAACGCATTGATGCGCGCATCGTGGCGCTCAAGGTGGACTTGTTCATGGGCAAGGATCAGGCGCTGTTCGATGAAGCTGTATCGATGGCCGAAGTCATCCGGCGTCACGATGCGCTGGCGGCGAATGCCGATGACAGCCGGGCCGGCCAGCCCAAGCGACATGTCGTCGAGAAACTTGCGCTGGCGCAATCCGATGTGGACCGCCATGGCGAACGCGCCGCCAAGCCAGATGATCATCGACGGCGCATACAGCATGTCCAGCCAGCTAACGTGCGCCGCATGCGATACGGCGCGGGAGGCTTCCTCCATGCCGGTTGGCAGCTGGATTGCCGGCGCAGCAACCTCTATCGCGCGCGACGGGATCAGGGTTGCGAGGGCGGCGGCGGGCGCCAGCGTCCAGCTTAGATAGGCTGCACGCGGGCCCAGATAGCGCAGGACGTATGCGCGTGCGAGCAAGATGACCGAGATGGCCGCTGCAGCGGCCAGGTTGGCCTGTAGCAGATCGCCGAGAACGCTAACGACCAGGCCGGAAACAGGCGAGACATTCACTTCCCGTCCTCCTCGATCTTGGCGATCAGTTGCTTCAGCTGGCGGATGTCGCTGGCGGTCAGTTCCTGGTTGTCGGCGAAGTGGGCGACGAGAGGGGCGACTTCCCCTTTGAACAGGCGGTCGAGCAGGCCCTTGCTCTCGGCATGCACATAGGCCGACCGTGCGATCAGCGGCCGGTAGCAGTAAGCGTCCCCCTCTCGCGCGCCCGCGATCGCCTTCTTGCGCAGGAGCCGCGTGATGAGCGTCTTCACCGTGCCGGGCGCCCAGCCATTAGGGCCGGCGACCTTGGCGATGATCTGCTCAGCCGTCAGCGGGGCCTTGCGCCATAACGCTTCCATGATCCGGCTTTCGGCGTCTGAAATCTGCGTCATGATACACCTGTATTTTACATGAGAATACACGTGTATTATCGACTGTCAACGGCGTCGCGTTCACAGTTGCAGCGATCGATTCCGGAAACTGGATGGGCGCGGCTCGGCGCTGGTCAGACGCCGCCGCTCGAGATCGAGAACTTGCGGCGGGCGCCAAGCAGGCGCTGCGCATCAGCGATGGCCTGCGCTGCCGATTCCGCCAGCTTGAAACGAGGCTCGGTGCGCAACGCATCAAGCGCCTCGGAGAGATGTTCGATCGATTCCCGCAGCAGCACCGGATCGAAGCGTTTCTCTGCCTTCAGGCGCAGCGCACGGCCGAGATTGATCTTGGCTGCGATCCAACGGTCGGGCGCCTCGCTGCGGTTGATATCGGTCAGCGTGGCGCGGGTGATCTCGACCGACTGATCGAGCCAGGCCTCGTCACCGGCGAAGGCCAGCTGCAACGCGCCCGAGGCGGCGTCATCCACCATCTCGGCAAGCAGTTTCGGATCGGCCGCCGGTTTCTCTGCGAGGATCTCCAGGAGGTTCTCGACCACCGGCTGCAACCGCTCGGACCGGAAGTCCTGCGGCCGGCCAAGCGCCGGGCGGAACTGTTTCGCAGCTGCGTAGGCGACGGCCCGCGACAGCGCTTCGGTCCACATCGCCTTTTTGTCGGGCATGCGCAGGGTTTGCGCCGGGCGCCGCTTCTCGAACGGACTGGACGGACGGCTGGCGATGCGCGCCACGCCGCGCGTTCCGCGCTGACGCTCACCCCACATCAGCAGGTCAGCGCCAGTCCGGCGGAGCAGGAGGTCGGCTTCCTGTTCATTGCTGATCGTCCCCGGAAAGGGAATCACGCGGAACGGTCCGCCAAACATGAAATCTGAGAGATGCTGGTCGGCAGTCTGGCGCAGGAAACGGCCAACCGCGCCTCGCCGGCCGCCGCCGCCGCGCACGACCAGCATGCGCGCGCCCACATCCTTCATGCGCTGAATGCTCGCCGCGGTCGCCGCCCGATGAACGGCGGCAAGCATGCGAAAGACAGACCGGATCACAAGGAAAGCCAGGACCAGGCCGATAAGCACGGCAAGGCCCGCGCCGATGCGCGACAGGACGGGCGACGCCGCAAGGAAAGCGTCGCCACGGGTCCACAGCCCCTTGGCCTGGTTCAAGATCAGGGAAACATCCATAACAGCGTCCTGCCGGCCCCAAGCGCCCGGTGCTGCGGCGGTTCTTCATACACGCAGGCCCAAATCCGGCGCAACGGGCCACGGCGCCGCGACAGTCATGGCCGGCTGCGTCTGCCAGTCACGCTGGGGAAAATGGCGACCCCGACTGGATTCGAACCAGTGGCCTACGGTTTAGGAAACCACATAAAAGCTGTTTTGAATCAGCGGAAGTTCCGACTTTCGTTACTCTAGGAGACGTTCCGTTCGGCTGTTTCAGGGCTGGAGTCGGAACCGGCTTCCAGGGCGTCCCTCATCGCCTTGCGGCCGTCCTCGCGGTGCTTCTGCACCTTGCGGGAGGTCAGCACATCCGGTGGCGTGTAGGTCGCGTGAAGCCTCGAGTTCGTGTCCATTGAGTTGGCGAGGAACTTCGCCCGCTCCTCAGGCGAGGCGCCGCCGATATGGGCCTCCTTGTTGGCGGTGCGGCGGATGTCCATGGCAACCCGGCGCTGCGCCTGCGGCCTCAGCTCCTCGCCAGGTAGAGCGGCGTCGCGGACCCAGGCGAACTCCCGGGCGAACTGGGCGGCGTCGCGCCAGGCCTTGCCGGTGACGTCACTGACCAGCAGCACAGCATTGGGGAGCGGGGTCACGGCGCCGCCCTTGGTGACGTGGACCTTGAGATCCTCGAAGAGGTCGGCCGGGATCGAGGCCATGACGACGCCCCGCTTCTTTTTGCGGCCCTCGACCTTCTTGCGTTCGCGGTGGATGTAGGGCCCGTCCTTGTCTTCACCGATCATGGCGAGGGTGAGGGTCCGGGCATCGACCGGGGAGAGCGCCGCGGCGTACATGACGCGGATGGCCAGCGCCATGTTGGGCTGTTTGAGCTCCGTCGCCTTGTCAATAAGTTTGTCAATTTCAGCAGGTGAATAGATCTGTGTCCGGCCGTCTGGCTGGCTGTTCTCGATGGTGCCGGCCGGCGACTTTTCGATCAGCTGGTAGTCAACCGCGGCGTTGAGCATCTGACGCAGTTTCAGTATCGTGCGCCAGCGGACATACTCGCTCTCCGTGATCTCATTGAGATGTTCGACGAAGGCTTCGATGTCTGACGGCATGATCGCGCGGAGCTGGAGATTGCCAAGCTTTGGCCCGATGCGCTTCCAGGCATCGCGGAGTTCCTGCTGGGTCTTGTCGGCGCGTTTGTAGAAGGCCGGGCGGTGGGACCACTTCCACCAGAACTTGCCGAACGATCCCCGCGGCCAGGGGTTCGCTTCGTTGCGGGGGGCCATGCGGTTCTGGCGCAGCGCGTCCAGCTTCTTGTTGTGCTGTTCGGCGACGGCCATGGCGCCGAAGCCATCGTGACCCAGGGACACCCGCTCCAGACCGTAGCGCTCACAGTCGGTCTTCTTGGGCTCCCAATAGGCATGGACGCCCTTCTTGACGACGTAGTAGCGGGGACGTTTGCGATGGGTCATGGCAGGCTCCAGGGTTCCAGCCAGCCAACGGTGAGGCCAGCTGCCTCAACAGTGCATGAAAGCCGCCAGGTCAGTCGTCGTCCGGGAACGCCCGGTCGATCTCATCACCGGTCTGCGGCTCTGTGAAGGGCTGCCGGGACGCCCGGATCCTGAGACCGTCACGGTTGATCGTGATGTCGACATGGTCGTAGCCGGCCTCGGCGCACCATTTGAGATGTTGGCCCACAGAGGGCTGCCGCGACGGGAAGAACTGGACCCCAGCGGATTGTGCGGACCTGCAATCATCCTTGAAAGGTGGTGGCAGCTCGACCTGGGGCAGGTTGTTAAATTTCCCGACCATCAGTTCGGCGCTCCTCCGGCTGACTTAACTGCATCGATCGCAACGGCATTGCCGATCTCGATGTTCCTGGCGACGAGCTGCATCGCCATGTCTGGCGTCATCTTGCGTTGGTCCTGCAAGGCGATGAGGTTGCCGACGAGCTGACTCACCAGCGCCAGCATTTCCTGCGCGTCGAGCGCGGGGTCCAGAGCGGCCTTGAGGCGAGCCATGCAATCGATGTGACGCTGGTTCGGTTTGTGGGGTCGCACCGGCGGCATCAGTCGTCCTCCTCGACGGTAAGCGAGATCAGCCAGCCAACAGCATTGGCAACCAGGAGAATGGGGACGCTGAGCGGCCACAGAACGATGACCAGGGCGACGCCCCATCCCGGGATGTCCGGCGGCGGGGGATCCCATGCGGCGATGTAGAGCGAGACCAGCAGGCCGCCGACGAGCCAGATCAGGAGCAGGGTGGCGAAGGGCATCACGTCGTCTCCCGGTTCAGCGCCGAGAAGGTCAGGCGCAGGGCTTTGGCTTTGTCGAAGACGTCCTTGGTTTCCCGGACCGGGTAACCGGCGATGGCCAGGGTGTCGGCGATCTCGAGCGGCGACAGCCGGCAGCCGACGAGATGGCGGAGAAGATCAACCTCGGTCTCGTTCCATGGTTTCCGGACGAAGTTCATGCAGGCCTCCCGTAGAGACCCATCCGGAGCTGTGTCTTCCCGAAGGCGTGACCGGACGAGCAGGCCACTTCATCGCGCTGACGGAGCCCGTGTACACTGCACCCGCCTGCTGTCGCTGAGGTCGAACAGTAGACGACGCAGTCACCACAGCGGGCGGGGATGTCCCGCGTTGCCACTGGTCGATCGAACAGGTCGGCTTGGGTCATGCTATTGCTCCCAGTCCGATCCGCCTCACATGCCCGCCCCACTGATCGGCCATGGCGCTGGCGATGCCGGCGAACGAGCGTGACCGCTCTTTCCAGCGCTCAGGTCCGGGCGAAGCGTGATGCACGCGGGGCGTCCGGCCTCCGACAATCTCGGTGGGGACCAGCTTGGGCAGGTTCTTCAGCCAGAGGCAGGTGCCTTTGATTTCTCCATGGCCGAACTGCCACGGCTGGATGGTCTGCGCGGCGGGCTCGAAATTGCGGATGGCCGCCTTGGCGTGGCGGTGCATGATCGGGTTTTCAATGGCGATGCGCTCGATCGGCGCATTCCAGAAAGCCGAAAACAACTCCGCGCCCTCGCGCATGTCCGACCACATCTGACCGACGGTTTTTCCGGCGGGGGGTGCGTTCAGCCAGCGGACGCCGGAATTGCAGAGGCGCGTGCATGGGGGATGGGCGACCATGAGTAGGTCCCAGCCATCGTTCAGCAGGTCGCGCGCGTCGCCCCGGATATGCCGGTTGCTGCCATCCTCGGCGGCCAGTAGGTCGCAGGACCAGGCGTCATGCCCCCGGTCGCGAAACGCCCGCCGGACGACGCCGGAGAACTCGCAGGCGACAAGGACGCGAGGGGTTCTGCCTGGTGTCACGTCGCCACCGAGGCACGCACCAAAAGCGCGAAAAACACGGCGGCGGCTATCAGCAGGCCGGCCGCCAAAATCAGAGTGACGATGATGGCACTGGAGCGCCTTATGCGCGCGACCTTCAAACGCGCCTCATCGTCTGTCATTCGCTCGTTACTGTTTTCAGTCATGCCATTCTCCCGAAGACGCGGTCGCAATGCTCCGGACACCAGGACTGGCCAGGCTTCGACGTCAGCCCGCAGTACCGATGTGCCGGGCTTCTGGGGTCGCCGATGATGTAGCGGCAGCTGTCCGGCCGCAGCTCATGGATCTCGAGAAGCAGCGGCGCCGTCTTGATCGGGACGATGGGCTTCAGCGGGCGCGGCGGCAGCGAGATATTGCCTATGGTCTTCGGTCTTCGCTGGCTTCTGCGGCCGTCGATCTCGCGCTTCAGCCCCATGCGGTCAAGCTTTCCGCAGATCGTTGGACGGGAGACGCCGTAGTCTCTGGAGATGGTGCGCGCGGTCTCGCCCCTATCGAAGCGTTGCCGCAGATCCTCCTCGCGTTCGGGTGTCCAGAACGGGCCCATCAGGCAGCGGGCCTCCTGTCGTTGGCCTCGAAATCCCGCCACCGAATCAGCACGCCCTCGAAGACATCGACGCCCTCGTGTTCCTTCGCCCAGAACGCCTCGAGCTCCTTCCAATCCTTGAAGCCGTCTTCGCGAGCGAAGGCGTTGCACTCACGCGCGTACGTTGGATAGGTGGCGAACCGAGGGTCCGTGTTCGTCGAGGACCAGGACTTCGAGTAGCCCCGCCGGATGTGCGCTCCGAAGAACAGCTGGACCGGATACACAGCCTCAGCGGTCGCCGTGCCGATCAGCTTGCACTGCGCCGTGCGCATGCCCGTGAAGAGCTGCAGGGCTTCGCCTGGTACGGCGTGTCGACTGCGCCCGGAGCGATAGGCCCTGATCGTCTGGCGCTTCGTGCCGGTAGAGATCGGGTCGACAAAGCGCGGGCGGAAAGAATAGGCGACCACCGATCAGGTCTCCACCGCCGGCGCGTAGTCCTCGGGCGACGCGAAGGCGAGTTGCGCCGGGTTGGACTTGACGCGCCAAGTCGAGGCAATGGCGGCGTGGCATTCGCGACCGGCGCGGCCGCCATAGGCGTTGGGATCGACACGCAGCATGTAGCGCTTGTGGTCGCCAGTTTTCGGATCGGGCGAACTGTCGGTGACACACACCATGACGACGGGCTCGTCGTCCGGAACCTCGAGACGGATCAGTTCGCGCGGAAAGCCCAGAGCGTCTTTGTCGGAATGGACGACACGGCCGCCTTCCTCCTCGACATATCTGGCATAGCCGAAGCGGTCCATCATGACCCGGCGGACTTCGGCGTTCCGTTCGCCGGTGATGTGTTTTGCTGTCAGCTGGTCCGGCGTCTCGATGATCCACGCGGGGATTCGGACGCCATTGACGGCGTGAAGCGTGTAGCCGTCGCGATAGAGCAAGGCCGGACCGGCGGTGTTGTGGAGCCTGCCGCGGTCATCGACATTGACCTGCTCCGGCCGGTCGGTGAGAATGACGAAACGATCGAACGGATACCACCAGCCGACCGACTGACTGATCGCGATGTGGGCGTCGAGCATCGCCTTCTCGCGTGGTGAATAGACGACGCCGAGTCGCTGTGCGCCTTCGAGCCACGGCCAAAGCGATTCGTGCTGACCCCAGAACCATGTACCCGTGTACTGGAGTTTCTGGTCCCAGAGCTGGTCCCCGAGCTGGTCCCCGAGCTGGTCCCCGAGCTGGCCCCAGAGCTGGTCCCCGAGCTGGTCCCTGAGCTGGCCCCAGAGCTGGTCCCTGAGCTGGCCCCAGAGCTGGTCCCCGAGCTGGTCCCTGAGCTGGCCCCCGAGCTGGTCCCCGAGCTGGTCCCCGAGCTGGCCCCAGAGCTGGTCCCCGAGCTGGTCCCTGAGCTGGCCCCAGAGCTGGTCCCCGAGCTGGCCCCAGAGCTGGTCCCTGAGCTGGCCCCCGAGCTGGTCCCTGAGCTGGCCCCAGAGCTGGTCCCTGAGCTGGCCCCAGAGCTGGTCCCTGAGCTGGCCCCAGAGCTGGTCCCCGAGCTGGTCCCTGAGCTGGCCCCAGAGCTGGCTCAGCTTGAATTCCTTCGGCCAGGTCTGGCAGAGCAGGTTGATGTAGAGTTCGGCGGCGAGCGGCGATGAGAGCCGCACGACGTAGGGTCGAGGTTTCCCAATCGATTCGTAAAGAACGCCCACGGCGTCAGCGGCGCGGTCGAAGTCTGCCGCAGCGGTAGATCGGCCCGCGGCCAGAAATTCCGCGTAAGTCGAATCGATGACCAAACGACGGGCGGGGGTAAGATCGGTGATCACGATGGGGCTCCGTAACAAGAGTGGGCCCGGCGCGCCGCGGAGACGCGCCGGGTTATGGCTAGTCGCTGACGCGGACCAGTTCGGCCGGCGTATATTCGGTCTGCTGCAGGACCTCGTAGGCGCCCGGCGGCACCTTGACCGAACCGTGTTCGGCTTTGGCTCCCGAGATCAGCTCGTGCTTCAGAGTCGCGCCGGCGCCACCGACCAGGATGAAGTCGAAGAGGCCAGCGTTGACGTCATGTTCCGACGTCTGGAACCGGAAGCCATCGACGGCGGGGTTACGAATGGCGTGGGCGTGACCGGTCCGCTCGCCATGGGCGAGGACGATGCGTCCATGAGCATCGCGGCGTTCCTGCACGAGGCCTGCCGGGAGCCCGGTGACGGCCCTCAGACAGACGTCGCCTTGGCGATAGTGTTCCATTGGAATGTCCTTCCTTACTGCTACGGCCCCGCAGGGCCTTCGATGGTGACCGGATGAGACTCGCCGGATGGGTGCTTCAGCGTCATGATCGGCGCATCGACCGCGGAACGGAACAGCGCCACGGAGCGCTTGGCGTTGCCCAGCTTCGCGAAGCCTTCGCCGCCGCAGGCGATCAGCCGGTTGTTGCCGGCGCGGAGATGCCAGCGCCATTGTCCGGATTCGTCGGGGAAGACCTCGAAGCGGGCGCCGACGGGTGGGGCGGGGCGGAACAGATCACTAAGCCAGTTCGGGATACCAGGCATGGGTCTCTCCTTCATGCAGCCCGCCGGATCGGCGGTTCTGAGCAAGGACTCCAGAAGGCCGGTCTCGATGGGAATGAGCGACTCACCACGTCGCCGCGCGTGATCGAGCGACCAGCGCAGCCGGTGCAGCGTCATGTCGGTGACGGCGTGTGAGGGGACGGCGGCTGGCATCAGATGACCGGGCCCTTCGGCTCCTCGACGACACGGGCGAGATCGCGCCTGGCCTGGTGCACACGTTTGGCCGCAGCGGCGACAACCTCTGCCTGGATCGCCGGGAGGCGCTCCCGGACCCAGGCGACAACGGCGGTTTCAAGCGGGCGGTAACTGGGAAGGGAGCCGCCGAAGGTCCACGCAACCACCAAATCCTGGTCGTCCGGTATTGTCGGGTGGCTACGCAGCAGATTGTATTCCTCGATGCGGTCCGCCAGATCGCGAAGCGCCAGCATTTCTCCGGGCCCGCCCTTCATCTCTTGTCCTTTCCGGATTTGGCCGCGCGGGCCGCGTCGGTATCGTAGATGTCAATCAGCGCCATGACGCGGTCGCGCATCGGGCCCTTGTCGAGCACGTCGTCACGCAGCCGCATCAGGTCCGCGATGCCCTCTTCAAGAATCAGGTGACGATCGAGCGGCATCTCACCCTTGAGCGCTTCCTCACAGGCGATGACGAACGCCTCTTCCTCGGTCGGCGCGTCGTCCTGGTTCTCATCCTCGGGCGACCCGCCGTTCCCGTCGCCGGCGTCAGCTTCATCGACATGGGGCGCGTCGGTAGCTTCTTCCGGCGACGGGGCGTCGACCCCTTCGGGGGGGACGGCGGGGTCAACCTCGACTCCATCCTTGAAAGTCCCTGAGGCCATCGAGAACTGACGGCGCGCCGGTCGTTCCGCGGCGCGAGCGTCGATGATCTCGTGACCGATGATCTGCCCGGCCATCTCTTCGGCGGAATAGTCACCGCCGATCTCTTCGGGAAATGCCTGCCGCAGGGCCTGGGCTTCGGCGACTTTGGCCAGCTGGCCGCGGGTCCGTTTCGACCACATGCGGTTGGGCGATTCGTCCTGCTCTTTGCCCCCCTTTGGAGCGTAGGCCTCGAGCCAGTAAACCGGATCGCCTTCGAAGGCGCAGCGCTGCCCTCCGACCATCCGGTAGACGGTGAGCTGCGCCCATTCCGGGAATTCGATCGTGACCCGGCCGACCTCGGCCTCGACCATGGGTCCATAGACAACCTGGTCCTTGCCGGCATAGGCGCCGGTGCGCGCTGCCGTAGTCCGGAGCTCCGAGATCGACGGCCAGACGGTCTCGACCATCTTGCCCAAACCGGAATGCCAGACCGGGACGATGTGGACGGGCTTCTTGAACGGGTCGAGCTTGCGGGCCTTGCAATAGGCCAGCGCCATGCCGACCGACTCGGCGGTCTTGGCTTCCGGCCAGATCGCTTCGACCAGCGTCCGCCAGCTTGCGGCGCTGACGCCCATCTCCGCGAACTCTTTGCCCATGGCTGGATTCCAGGGCAGCCGGGTCCGCGCCACGGCCGGGACATTGCGGCTCGTCTCCCTTGGTTCGTCATGTTTCTGCTGCACCGACGCCATGGCTGCGCGCGCCGTCGCCAGATTCGACTGCTTCTCTTGCGGCCGCTGGGCAGGACGCTGCGCCGGCTTAGGCGCGGCGGGGCGGGGGGTTGGCATTGGGCGCTCCGAAGTGTTTGACGTAGGCGGCGTGGAACGGATGACCCGGCATGTCGCCGAGGACCTGGATAAGCGTCACGTTGATGCGAGCGACGATCGCCGCCTGTTCCGGTCCAGGCATCTCCTGGATGAAGCGGAAGATCGTGCCGGCCAGGCAGTCTGCGATGGTGTCGATCGGAACGATGGAAGAGCGGGCGACGTCGTCGATCATTAACGACGGCGACTCCTCCATCAGCACGGCCTTCAAGGCGTCGTTGGCCAGCTGCGACGCCCGGTCGACGGTGTCGCCATCGGCAAGCCGTCGACGCGTCACCTGGGCAAGCTGGTTGAGCTTCTTGAAATAGGCGATGTCTTCCGGGGTCAGCGCGCTCATTCCGGGATCCCCTTCCAGAGCAGGGAGCCCAGCTGTTCGTCGGCGATCTCGGCGCAAGGCTCGATCTCGGCCCATGGCGTCTCGAAGCCGTAGCGCTCGCGATAGGCCCGGTAATTGCCAAGCGCAGCTTCGACCTTCTCGCCGGCCTGGTCCCACATCCGGCCTTGTGGCTGGTGGACCCACGGGATCAGGACCGGCGCCCGCTCCTTGCCGTACTCATCAGAGCGAACCTGGTAGAACACCCAGACCCATAACCAGGTCTCGGCCTGCATGATGTCGGCGAGGACCTTGTCCTCCTCGGCCAACAACGCGGCCGGCTCGCCGTCCTGGTCGTAGACGTAGATCTTGTTCTCGGCGATGAACTCACGGGCCCTGGCCCGGGCTTCGTCGTAGAACCGGCGTTGCAGGTCGTATTCGAACTCCGTGATCTGCCGGATCGTGGCGTGCCGCGTCGATTGCGCCTTCCAGTTCGACAGCGTCTTGAGATCGCCGGTCAGCTTGCCGCTGACCTTGTCGAGACGGGCCCGCAACAAAGTGTCGGGATCATCGGGGCGACGCCAGAAGATCGAGACTTCGGTGAGGCCGGACTTCAGCCAGGGCCCGAGATCCGGGTGGAGATGGACCAGCTCCGCCATGTGCTGGAAGGCGAGGTCCTCGGCGCGGCTGATCTTGGCGCGGCCGCGGGACAGCGCGGTCTTGAAGTCCGATTGAATGACATCCCAGCAGAGCGACCCCAGCTTGTTGCGCTTCGCGACGTCGATCAGCTTCGATTTATCCCAGGTCTCCGGCGGCGTGACGCCATGCTTCTTCAGCATCTCCTTGATGTCGGCGGCGGATCTTGCCTTGTCGTTGTGCTCGGTCTCCAGCGGTTCAACCGCGAAACCCCGCTCATAGGCCGTCTTGCCCTCGAGAATGAGGGTGTGGAGCGCGTTTCCTTTGCGGAGATGGGCGACCTTGCTGTCGCGGATCTTGCGCCAGGGGTTGTGCCGCGAGGCATACCACCAGGTGGCGGGATCCCGCAGCAGCACCTTGAGATCCGATGACCCGATGGCGTCAGCGGCAAAATAAAACCGCTCCGGCAGCCCAAGATGGATTCCCTCCGGGGGATCGAAGACGATCTCCTGACCCATCAAGAAGCATCCTTGTTGGGGGTCGCGGGGTGTGGGGCGTATTTCGCCACCGGTCCGGCCTCGATAAGAGCCATGTGTTCAAGGCTATGCGCGGCATGGATGAGCATCGGCGCCCGGTTGAATGTCGCGGCTGTCGCCTCGATGGCGCCCATCGTTCCGCGCGCCAGTTCGGCGACGAATGCAGCGGGTGAGGCGCTGCCGAGATGGCGGGCGTAGGCCAGCACGACTTCCGAGAAAGCGACCTGGAGAACGGCGTAGGCGCGGTCTGCAGGGAGATCGGCATGGGCCCGGAGGATCAGCTCATCGGCGACGGCGACGATGGCCGGGCTGGTGGCGTAGGATCCTTTTGGAATGTTCCTGTCTGGCACGTCCCGGTCCTCCCGACCAAGACGCATGTGTCACACATAGAGACAGATGGGGTCAAGAGAAAATGTTTCTGGTGGAGACGTTTTTTAGGTGCCGGTTTTTCGGAGGGTCACTTTGAGGGCCTCGATTGCCGCAGCGAATCGGGGCCTTTCCCCGGGGGGAATACCATCCCAGACGGTCCAATAACCATTGGGATCCGCCGGATTCCGGACGATGAGGTCGGCGGGATCGAGCCCCAGCGCCTCCGCTGCCGCCTCAAGAAACTGTTGATTATACTGGCGAGCGCCGCTCTCGATCGCTGAGACGTAAGAGCGATTGACCCCGATTCGCTCCGCCAGCTGCTCCTGGGTGACGTCCTTCGCCTTCCGCCATTCCCGCAGAAAGAGACGTTGTCGGCGCGCGCGTTTCTTCATGCGCTCATTTTGAAGGTCGATTAATTCAAACACTATCAACCCCTTGAAACATTTCCAGCCATTCGTGTTTACAAATCGTCGTCTCAGATAGAGACGTTATGCGATGGACCTTAACCAGTGGATGAAAGAAACGCGGACGACATCCGGCGAGATTGCAGCAGCGATCGGGCGGTCCGGGTCCTATGTCCGCGAGCTGCGCCGCGGCGCCCGGACGCCCAGCATTCCGACCGCCCAGGCCATCGCCGTCTTCACTGAAGGCCGTGTCGGTCTCGACGAATGGCCAGTTCAGCAAGCCCCCAATTCGCCGGAAGTCCCGGCCGAATCCGCCCCGACCCCCGACGAGGAGGGCCGGGCCGCCAGCACCCAGAGGAGACCAGCATGGCCCGCAAAGGCAAACCCGTAGACGACTTCGAGGACGATCAGACCGGCGACAAGGGCGATGCTCAAGCCCAGGGCGGGTTTGACGACGCCGACGACCGCGGCATCGGCGACAACAGCGATGACGACGGCGTCGTCGAACTGACCCGTCTGGCCGAACAGGCGAAGCCGCTGCTCGAAGCCCATGCCGAGCAACAATCCGAGATCGATGCGATCATGGAAGAGGCGCGGGAACGCTGCCAGCCTTATCGCGATGAGCAGAAAGCCATCATCAAGGCCGCCGCCGAAGGTCGTGACGGCCGCGCCGGCGTCCCGAAGAAGGTCTTCCGGTCGCTGATCACATGCCGCCGCTACGGCGAGAAGCAAAGCCTGATCCCGACCAAGCTCAACGAAGATGACCGCGAGCTCTACACCCCGCTCGTCGAAGCGCTCGGTGCGGACTTCATGCGGACGCCATTGGGCGAGGCTGCGGCAGCAGCTGAAGCCTGAGGGGACCCGGGGAGGGATCGGCCCGCGCGTTCGCGACAGGCCGATCCCCGCACCTGGGGGACATCATGCTCGAAATCTATGACGGTAAGGTCTACCGGTTTGTCGTGCCGGGCGAGCCGCGCGGCAAGGGCCGCCCGCGCGCCACGGCGTATCGCGCCAAGGATGGAAACATCCGTGCCCGGAACTACACGCCAGCGACAACGGTCTCCTATGAAAACCTGATCCGCATGGCGGCCGCGGACGTCTTCGAGCATCCGCTCGAAGGTCCGGTCGAGTGCAGGATCTTCGCCTATCTCGGCATCCCGCGTTCGGCGCCCAGGTCTCGGCGCGCCAGGATGCTGGCCGACAAGGAATACCCGACGAAGAAGCCGGATGGCGACAACATCATCAAGGCGGTCTTCGACGCGCTCAACACCGTCGCCTTTCACGACGACGTCCAGGTCATCGACCACCATCTCCATAAACGCTGGTCCGACACGCCCCGCCTTGAGGTCTTCATTTATCCGATGGAGACCCGGCCATGACGTTGACCAAGGACCAGCGCCTGCAGGTCGACGCCATGGCTGAAGCCCGGCTGGCGCCACGAACCCCGGCTGAACTGGCTGGCGCGCGAGGCCGAGGCATGACGGCCGACCGCGATCTTCTCGCCCCGGAGATGGCCGTTCTCGGCGCGCTTCTCAGCGACAACGCCGCGATGTCTCGCATCGAGGGCGTCCTCGAACCCGACGATTTTCTCGCCGGCGCCAACGGCAAGATCTTCGACGTCGTCCGGCGGCTGATCTCGGAAGGCCGTGTCGCCGACGGCGTCACGCTTCGCGAGCATTTTGAACGCGAGGAAACGATTCGAGACATCGGCGGTGTCCGCTATCTCGCCGATCTGCTCGGGTCCGCGGCGTTCGGACCCGAGATCGCCGACTATGCGGAGCTGGTCCGGTACAGAGCGCACCGCAGGCGCATCATCGAAGCCGGTCGCGAGATGACGCGGCTAGCCGAGACCTCCGACGCCGTCGGTCGCGACGATCTTGACGGCATCATTACCGGCGCCCAGCGCGTCATCGATCGGGCGCTGCAGGGTGGCGAGAAACGGGAGTTCGTCCGGTCCACGGTTGAGGCCGTGGCGTCAGTGACGCGAGCGGTCTCCCGCAAGGGGACAGGAATCTCGACAGGGCTGCCGAAACTGGACCGCAAGATCGGCGGTTTATTTCCCGGCGACCTTATCGTCATCGCGGCGCGGCCGTCGATGGGGAAGACCCAGCTGGCTTCGGTGCTGGCAAACAGCGTCGCCGATCAGCCAGTCCCTGAAGGCGAGACCGGGGGCATGGAGCCGCCTGGTTGCGTCACCGACCGGACGGCGCGCAACCGCGTCGTCGGATTCTTCTCGCTGGAAATGGACCGCGCCCAGATCTCGCAGCGGGGTCTCTCCTCGGCCCTCTTCGGGCGAATGCGGCACCGGCTGCCCTATAGCCACATGCGCAACGGCTGGATCAAGGACGCCGACGTCGAGGCGATCAAGGCCGTCACCGAACAGATGTCCTTAGTGATGATCGACGACCGGGCGCAGATCACAATCGGCTATCTACGGGAGCGGATGACGGCGCTGAAGCGGCAATACGGCCGGCTCGATCTCGTCGTCATCGATTATCTGCAGCTCATGGACAAGGAACTACGGCGCCAGGAGACCGACGCAGCCGGCATCGGCCGCATCACCATGAAGCTGAAGACCTTCGCCAAGGAATTCGGCTGTCCGATCGTCGTGCTCTCCCAGCTCTCCCGCGAGGTCGAAAAACGGGAAGACAAGCGCCCCCAGCTTTCCGATCTCCGCGACAGCGGATCGATCGAGCAGGACGCCGACATCGTCCTCTTCGTCTACCGCGCCCATTATTATCTGAGCCGGCAGGGCGAACCGAAAAAGGCCGCTGACAAGCAGCAGTGGCAGCAAGAGCTCGACAATTCGGAACCGCATTTCGACGTCATCGCCGCGAAGCTGCGAGCCGGGGCGCCGGGCGACGTCCGGCTCTACTGGGACGCGCCGACGGGGTTCATCGCCAATGAAAGGGAGGACGTATCGTGACAGCGCGCTATTCGATCATGCCGGCGAGGGCATTCGACGACCCAAACCTGACGCATCTAGACCTGCGCGTGCTTGGCGTCATCGGTTACCATCTCAACCGCGGAAACGACGCCTGGCCATCCCAACGAACTCTGGGGGAGAAGGTCGGCGTCACCCGGGAATCGATTAACCGATGCCTCCGGCGCCTGCGCGAATACGGGTACATCAAGGTCCGGAGACAGAGCCGGGAGGACGGAGGAAACCATGTTTCAATCGTCCATGTGCTGCTCGACACCCCCGGTGATCCAGAGATCACAGCCGGGGATGAGTGTGACGTAGAGGATCACGGGGGGTGTGACGCAGGCGCGTCACATGCAAAAGAACTCCCCATAAGAACTCCTTCAGTAGCTAAAGCTACTGCGCATTCCGAAGAACTTTTCCCGGATTCTAAGCCGACTCCTGAGCCCAAGACCAAGGCTCCGGAGGATCCCTACAAGCAGTTCGTGTTCTCTGCCGGATTGCCCTTGCTGAAAGGCCAGGGGATGGCCGAAGGGCGCGCGCGAGCGTTCCTCGGCGGCCTGTTACGCGACAACGAGACCGTCGACGTCGCCAATGCGATCACGGCCTGCCAGAAAGCCGCCCCGATCGATGCGCGGTCATGGCTGGTCCAGGCGATGAAGCGGAGGACTCCAAAGCCTGCCGGCCTCTCAGGCGTAGGCGACGACCCCGAGGCGCTGGCGACGCGGCTGGACTGGCGGTTCGAGCAGTTCGCTGCGGGACAGCGCTGGCCGACCCATTGGGGCCCGGCGCCGGATGATCCTGCCGCCGATTATCCCGAGGACCTATATCGGCGACACGGTCTGAAGCGCTGGTCGCGGGAGGACGCATAGCCGCCATGCTGGTCGTGATCGCCAACGAGCGGGACATGCACGAGGCGCTTCGCGCCCGGCGCCGCGCGTTGCACATCACCCAGGAGGAGGCGGAACACGAGGTCGGGCTGACCCGGGGCCACATCGGCAAGATCGAGAACTGCAAGCAGAAATGGGGGAAGCACGTCTTCCGGATGACGCCGACGCTGGAATGGCTGCTGGAGTTCTACAAGCTCCGCATCGTCGTCATCGACGCCGACGACGACAGGCTTCCGGTGCTCGACCATCTCACTGCCCGGATGCTGCATGACCTCGCTGTGGCGCGGCGTCAGGCCCGTTCCCATCGTTGTCCAGAAACCATGGACCTCTTCGAGGAGCTGGCGGCGTGAAGTGCTGCGTCCCGTTCTGCCATGCGGAGACGCGCCGCTTCGAGGAAGACAGCTCCGAATGGATCTGCTCCGCCAATTGGGATTGTGTCGACAGGCGGATCCGGAAGGCCTGGCGACCCGGTCGCGGCGACGCCGCCTGGTGGACGGCGATGATCAAGCGGCAAGCCGTGTTCGGCGGTCTGGTCATGCGGGTGAAAGAACATAGTGCGGCGGTGCGTGTCCCCGGGTCGTAACGGGGTCGATAAGCGGGCCTCACGCTGGCCAAAGGCCGTCTTGCGGAGTCGCACACGATGTCGAACAGCAACTTCAACGGCCGCATGGAGGACATCTCCGAGCAGACGAAGCCGGCCGAGTCGGTGCATCGCCTGCTGTCGGCCTTCAACACAACCAACGCCACGGTGGCGAAGAACGCGCCGTGTGTCCTGGACTCGATCGATCTCTGGAACGCCGGGACGGTTACCTATCTGAAACTCTACGACAAGGCGACGGCGCCGGCGGAAACCGACACTCCGGTTCTCACGATCTATCTCGCGGCGTCGCTGACCCGGAATATCCAGTTTCCCAAGGGTCTCAAGTTCGCGGCTGGGCTGGCCTATCGCATGACCACGGCGGGCGCCGACAACTCGACGGCTGCGGTCGCCGCGGCGGCCGTGCTGGCCATGAACATGGCGTATCGGGCGCTCTGATGAAAACGGCGCTGGCCCTGCTGGCCGGCGCGGCCTTCCTCCTCGCCTTTGCCTGCCTCAGCTATGCTGCCGGCTATCTCATCGTGGCGTCGCTGGTTTCTTACGCGGTAGACGGCCTGGTGGCAGGCTTGCGATGAAGCACCGGGCCCGCTGCATCTCGACCTCCTTGCAGATCGCAATCGCCCGGTCGGTCCAGACCTTGAAGGCCGGATAAGGCATAACGAACTGCCAGCCGCCTGGTGTCTGTGTGTGGACATCCGAGATCCGAATCCGGATGTTGTCGCCTTCGATTCCGATGTTGCCATCGGCTCCAACAAATTGAACCATGGTCTATTCCTCGTTTTATGTCCCCGACCGCGCGCGTCCTTTCGTTGGCGCCCGTTTTTGGGGCAGACAGAAACCCTGTAGTGTCGCCGGTTTCGAAGGCCTGACCGCGATCAGCGAAACTTCATCTATTGTCGGGGCAGCCCCCGAGAAACAAAAAAACCCCCGCAGACGAGCTGCGGGGGTCAAGGCGGGGGAGCAACGTGATTACTGGCCGGCGGCGCGACGTTGTGCGGCGCGCTGCTGAAACGCCGAGATGCCGGCTTCCCGTGTGATGCCAGCCTGCAGGATCTTGCGACCCCGGCCGGCTTCGGCGACATCCGCGAAGGCTGCGGCCTGGCGGATCTCGCTGGGTCCCTTCGGGCCCTTTGGAGACGGCAACAGACGAATGGCGCCACCCTTCGGCCGCTGGGCCTCGTGGATGTCGCGAGGCTTGCCGTGACCGAAGAGAGCGAACAGCAGGAGCAGGTTCAGGGCCGTGAAAGCCGCGGCGCCGATTCTGTTGTAGCTGTCCGACCAGGCCACCGCCGCATGTGCAACGGCGTCCTGGCGCGCCATCGTCTTCCGGGCCTGCGCCAGAGCATCGGATTTCTCTTCCTGCGCTTTGACATCCCCGTCTTCAGGGAAGATCGAGCGCCGGGAGATCATGTCGAGCTGGCTGGTCAGCCGGTCGGCGTCGGCCTTGGCGACGTTGTAGGCCACCAAAGCATCAGCCTGGGCCGCATAGGCCTGCCGGTAGATCTGGCCGCGCAGCACCGTGGCGCCTTGCTCCACGCCGAAATAATCGACGCAGACCAGAGCGGCGCCGACCAGCAGCAGTGCGAGACCCCGGAAGAAACCCGGACCCTCGAACAGCGTCGGTAGCGTGAGCGCGATCAGCGTCGCCGCCGAGATATGCCCGGCCACAAGGGCCGGCACGACGTCGAAGTGATCCGGCTTGGCCCAGCCGATCCACGCCAGAAAGGCGCCGTCGGCCAGAAGTACGGCCCAGGCCACGATGATGGCCGCGCCGCGCAGAAACCGGCCGATATGGAAAGGCCGGCTGGGTGTGGTAGTCATCGGGTCTTGCTCCCATGCAAGGCGGACCCTGCAGCGCGCGAACGCTGCAGGACCCGGGGATTCCGCCGGCGGGAAACCGCCGGCGGGGTCTCTCACGAGACTGGGGAGGGGCTTCGCCCGCCCCGCGTGAACGGAGCGGGTGGCAAGTCAGCCGTCACCATCGATCATAATATCGAGTGTGAAGCGTCCCGGCTCATTACGGCCATGAGCGCCCCAGCAGCAGGCGCAACCCGGGTTGGTATCGAACAGGTCCGTGGTGCGCCGCAGGGTGATATGCATCACCGGTTCAAGGCTTTCGCGCAGTTCGGCCAGCCAATCATCGAACTCCGGGGTTCGGAATTCTCTGTTGCTGTACTCCATCGCGCATTCGCCGCAGATGTGAACGTATTGTTTGATGATGCTGCGTTCGTCGATCATTGTTTTGCTCCCATGAGGAGGGCGTAAGCCCCTCCCCAGTCTCGTGATGTCCACCAGTCCTCTCCCGGAACGCCTCGACCTGCGCGAACAGGAGGAGGCGCCCGGCGGCTAGGCCGCGAAGGCGTAGAGACGATTGGTCTCGACGCCTTCGACCCAGCGCAATTGCTTGTGACGGAGGCCGAACAGTTGCCGCGCCTCGATCGAGTGGAAGAGGCACAACGACCGGGTTCCGCCTGGCGCTTCGACAACCCAGACGGAGAGGAAGAGGCCCCTTCCGGCGCGATCGAGGTCGCGCAGCAGGTCAAGCGTCGGCCGCTTGTCCGTCTCACCCAGGGGGCAAGGCGGCAGAGTGAGATGGTCATAAGCGAGAATTTGCATATCAAGCTCCCATGCCGGGCCAGAGGCGGCCCGAGGGAGGACTGGTGACCACGATGCACCCGGGAGGGCTGCGGGGAGCCTCAGAGGGCTCCACGCGCGAACGTGGAGCCCTGCAGGCAGTCAGTAGCCCAGAGCGGACAAAACCTCCCAGGCGTCGATCCTGTCGTCCCTGAAGAGGGGTTGCAGTTCGGATCGGATGTCGATGTCCTGGTCGATATCGTGATTGTTGAGCACGAGCTCGACCTGGCGGCGGGTCCACAACACCGGTTCCCCGTCATTGTGGGCGTCGTAGATCTCTTCTGACGTCATGGCCTAGTCCTCCTCGCTGACGGGGCGACGCCAGATCGGTTCGAGGAGGTCGATGAGATTGACGTACATCGATACGAAACTGAGCCCGCAACCGATAGAGGCGGCCGCGGCGAACATCAGCAGCACCGGCCAGTAAGGCGAGCCGGCATAGATGGCGAGAACGAACCAGCGCGCGGCGATGAAGCCGAGCGCTGCCGAGACGCCGAAGAGGACCGCCGTTGCGGCGATGTAGAGACGTTGCATTGTTGTTGCTCCCATGATGGAGGGCGAAACCCTCCCGGGTGCATCGTGTCGCGTGACGCTCGAAGGGACCGCCCGTACCTGCGCGAACAGGCGAACGGGGCGGCCGGTAAGCCATTTGAAGTGCTCCCATACCGGGCCAGAGGCGGCCCGTTGGAGCGTCACGCTTGCGCATCCTGGAGCGGGTGCGCGGGGTCCTGCGATGTCAAACAGCGGCTGAAGCCTGGGCCTCAGAATGTCTCTATGTGTGACGAAAAGGTTTAACGAAGCGATAACGGCTGCGCAACGCTTCGAGGAAAATCGCGGGTTCACGTCGAGAACCGCCGGAATCGCCCGTCACTACGGGAAACATTGATGCAAGCGATGTTGTCGTGACCGCTGGCCTGGCGTTTATGCAGTGTTGAGGTCTTAAGGTGGGTAAGGGCCAATGGCGCGCGATCATCTCCATGAGAACCCCGAAGCACGAGACAGGATCGAACAGGAGCGATGGGACCAGCTCCTGCAGCGCAAGGCCCGGGATGGCGCCCAGCTACTGCGCTACAGGCTCTCGGGGGGCTGGTTTCTATCCATTCCGGCGGTGCTGCGTCGCGGTGATGGCGTCATGCTGATGCGGCGTCGTCGAACGCTGTTCGGCCACAAGGTGCAGTACGAGGGTCACGTCGTCGCCGAAGCCGGCGTCTCGATGGATGATGTCGCGCTAGCGGACGCTCTAGAGATCCTGGAGCGCTGGGTACTCACACCGGCCACCAAGGGCGTCAAACTCCTCGAGGACGGCCGTCTGGCCTTCGGGATCGACGCCACCGAATATGCTGAACTCAAGGACCGCCTCGGGCACGGTCTCACCAGGCTTCCCCTCAGTGACGACGAACAGTTCAGCCACGGTCGCCTGGTCTTCTTCGTGGCCGGTTCCCATGCCTGGCAACGCGGCATGGCGCCCGGCCAGGTGTTGTCGTGAAGCTCTGGACCATCGCTGAAGCCCTGTTTCTGGCCCCTATGGGATGGTGGGCGACCAGTGCGCTTGGGGACGTTATCCAGGAGCCCGGCAGGCCCCTCGCACTGGCGGCCCTCTGGAGTGTCTGCTTCGCGTTCTCGCTGACCTGGTCGCTACGCTTGGCCGCCCGCGTCGTCAGGGCATTTGTCGAGCGTGAGCCAACTCCAAACAACCCAACAAAAACAAAGCCACCGCTTCATCTCGCGAAGAGAGAATAACAAACACTCTCACCCTAATGCGTGTGAGCGCGCGCAGCGCGCCACCAGGCCCCTCGGGTGCGTGTCTCACAGTGAGGCGCAAGCTCTAGACACGCCCACATGGCAGGCGCTTCAAAACATCGGCAGGAAGTCCTCGATCTGCAACGAGCGATACGCGACCTCGAACGCGAGAACGCAGACCTCAAGGTCAAGGTCGCCCTGCTCGATCCGGAAGCGGCACTGGCCGACATCCCGCCCATCGTCGAGAAATGTACGCAACAGCTATGCGACCAGGTCCTCGCCATCGGAGCGCAAGGACTCGGGCATGACGAGATCAAGGCCAAGCTCGGCATCAAGGATGAAGACTGGGAGGAGTGGTGTATTAAACACCCCCAATTCGCGGCGGCCGCGGCGCGCGCAAAGACGATGGGCCGGGCTTATTGGTCGAAGATGGCGCGTGAGTCCATCGAGCGCGGCGACAATCGCTTCCCCGTCAACACGTACAGCGCCTTGATGGTGCAGATGTTTTCGCAAGGCAGTGGCAAGCATGGCGATGCATCCAAGCTGCTCGTGCTCGATCTCGCAACGGTGTCGCAGACCCCTCCACGTCGCGCGAAACGCCCAGCAATGACGGGCAAATGAGATGAAAAAGTTCCGACCTGTCCCCAGTTGGAACCGGTGGGGGGCGCCCCTCCAAAGCGCCACCCCCGGGGGAAAAATCGGGCGCGCCACGGAAGCACGTATATATCCCGCAAAAAAATTTCTGAGCTTTGCAATTGAACCCGGTTTTCAAAATCCGGGCTTTGCTCGCCCCCAATTTCGGAAAACGGAACGGAGGATCCTGCGATGACGGCAGTGGCCTATCGGAATGGCGTCCTTGCGGTGGACAGCCTGGCGCAGAACGGCGGGTTCAAGCTCTCGCCGCCGGCGGACAAGGCGGTAGCGGTGGAAATCGCGGTGGGGCAGTTCGCGCTGGTGGCCGGCGCGGGGTCTGCCGTGGTTGTCGACCGGGTCAGGGCCTGGGCGCTTGCCAACCTGAAGGACTGGGCCCGGCGGAGCTGTCCTGTCGACGAGCTGCCGGAGATTGGGCCTGATGATGACACAACGGTTTTCATTCTCCTGCCGGATGGACGTCATTTCGCGCTGCAGGAATGCGGAGGCGACCGACTGACCGCGCCGTTCTTTGCGACGGGGGAATTCACCTTCTTGCTCGGGGCCATGGCGGTGGGCGCTTCAGCGGCGTCGGCAGTGGCGGCTGCGGCCGAATATTCCGTTCACTGTGGCTGGCCGATCAGGATCTACGACCACAAGAAGGGGTTCCGGATCGCGCTGCAGGACATGACGCAGGTCCGGAACTGGGACCGCGCGGAGCGGCCGTAAATGGCGGTTCTGCGTTTTCCTGATTCACCGACGATCCGGCGGTTCCACGCCGCCTCGGACAAGACCGTGCGCATCGTGCAGGGGCCGGTGGAGAGCGGGAAATCGGTCGGCGTCGGCGTCGCCGGGCTCTACAAGGCGATCATCACCTTTCCTCGATCGGTCGATGGCATCCGGCGGTCGCGCTGGCTAGTCTGGCGGCAGTCGTATCCGCAGCTGCTGGGCTCGACGATGACGACCTGGCGGAAGTGGTTTCCCGAAAGCATCTACGGGAAGATCACGGGGTCGGAGCCCTATATCCAGCGGCTGAAGTTTCTCGACGTCGACGCCGAAATCGTGTTCCAGGCCTTCCCCGATTACACCGACAAGGTCGTGTCGGACCTGAAGTCGACGGAATGGTCCGGGGCCTGGGCGAACGAGATGCAGTTCGCACCGCGGCAGCTGTTCGTCGAGATCAACGACCGGACCGGCCGCTATCCGTCCAAGGACGAATGCCCGGCGTGGAATCGGAAGGTGTTCCACATTGGTGACATGAACGCGCCGCACACCTTCGATCACTGGGTCCTCTACATGCGTGGCGACACCCCGTTGCCGGCGGACATGCCGGAGGACGAGAAGATCGCGCTGCGGAAGCCGGAGGACTGGGAGTTCTTCGTCCAGCCCGCGGCGGTGAAAGAGGTAACGACCCCGGACGGCAAGCTGCTCCGCTACGAGATCAACCCCCGCGCCGAGAACCTCGTGAACATGGGGGAGGGGCAGTACCTGATCCGGACCCAGGGCAAGACGCGGTCGGAGGTCATGCGAGATCTCGGAAACAAGGTGGTGCCGATGGCCAAGGGAACGCCGCGCTATCCGAAGTTCGATCGGGACTGGCACGTCGCCAAGGAGGAGATCGAACCCAATCCGAACTTCCCGATCATTCTGGGACTCGACTTCGGCATGGCGCCGGGCTGCGTCTTCGAGCAGTACATTCGCGGCCGCTGGTTCTGCCTCGACGAACTGATCGCGACGAACACCGGATCCGATGAATTCGCCCCGATGGTCAAGGAAGTGCTGCTGCGCCGCTTCCCGTTCTATCGCGACGCCGGTCTGACGGCCTGGGGCGATCCCCAGGGCAGCTGGGGGTCTGCGTCGTCGGCGAAGCATGAGAACACGTCCTATGCGATCTTCCAGCGTCACGGCATCGTTGTGCACAGCCCCGCCGGCGCCGGGCGCGACAACCCATCCCTGCGATGGGAGACCGGCCGGGCCTGTCTCGACGCCACGGTGAACCGGGCCCCGAAGGTACTGATCGACCCGAGATGTCGCCGCCTGATCACGGCGCTGGATGGCGGGGCAACGATGAAGGAGACCAAGATCGCTGGTGGCCTTCAGGCCCGGCCGGAGATCGTCAAGGATGGACATTCCCACATCTGCGAGGCCTGGGAGTATCCGCTGTGGGGCGGCGGCGAGGCTAATGAACTGATCACGACGCCGCGGGCGTCCGGCAACAAACCGGTGCAGACGTTCGGCCGTCGCTCCGTTTTTCTATCGAGGAGAAACCGCTGATGGCTGATCATCTGGACGTGTCGCCCACAGTGACACCATTGGTCTGGAACATTGCGTTCTGTTCATCTTCTGTGAGCAGCTGGTGGGATGTCCTGTCGCCGGCCTGGTGTCGTCATGTCCTCGCCTTTGGCTTCTCGCCGGGGACCCAGACCTGGACCGTCGTCGAATGTGGCGACGACCGGCTGATGGTGCTGTCGATCCCCGATGGTCCGGTCTTCGATGAATGGCTGGCGCGGCTGATGCGCGCCAAGGCCGTGATCCTGCGTCACACCGCGAAAGACGCGCCGTCGCATCGTCACCGCATCGGCGTCTGGTGTTCCAGCATGGTCGGCCGTCTGACCGGAGTGCCCGGCGGTGCGTGGAGGCCGATGGTGCTTTACCGGAGCCTTGTCGCTGACGGAGCACAGCCAGCGTTCGGAACCCCGCCATATGTCCTTCAAGGCAAAGGCCCCGAAAGAAGATCCTGCGACACAGCAGGCGCGAGAAGCCGCGCAGGCGCGCGCTGACACGTCTCGCAAAGACGAGACGCAACGCAATCTCGACAGTCTGACCCGGGAACTGCTTCGGGTCTTCGGCCGCAGCTCCGGCGGCGGTCTCGCCGGCGGCGGCGGTGCAGCAGGCGCCGGTTCACTGGCGGGCGCCGGGACAGTGGCGTCCGGCGGCGGAAGCTTCGATCCAGGATCGATCGGTCCGATCGTCGTCGATCCGTTTTCAGAGGGTGGATACGTCGCCCGGATCTATCAGTAGGGAGCGACCGTGGCCGAAGGCGTTGCCGACACGGTGCTCGAACGGATCTCGTCGGCGCGGACGGATCGCAGCCGCATGGCGGGCCGCATCAACCGGTTCTACGAACTCGCGCTGCCCCATCGCCAGCTTGTCGGGACCAAATCCGACACGCCTCGCGACCCCGGCGAACAGGACGACATCTTCGATTCGACGCTGCAGGACACCGTCGATGATTTCGCGTCAGACATGCTCGACGCCTTCACGCCACACTACAAACCTTGGGTGGCGATCGCACCGTCCGAGACGCTCGGCACCGGTGAACAACAACAGTTCAAGGAATCGGTGAAGCGCTACGAGGACGTGCTTTACGCCGAGATCCTGGCGTCAACGTTCTACCAGGAAAGTCAGGAATGCTGGGTGGAGCTGGCCGGCGCGGCGGCCGGTATGCTGATCCCGTGGACGCCGAACGGTCGCCAGATCCGGCCGCAGCCGATCCTGATGTCCAATCTTCTCATGGACCACGGTCCCAATGGAGAGCTCGACGGCCGCTGGTTCGAGATGAAGGTCGCGAAATGCCATCTCAGAACGGCGTTTCCGATGGTGAAGTGGGATGCCCACGAGGCGTTCAGCAAGAAGAATTGCGACGATGATTATCGAGCGGTCGACGTCATCCAGGGCGCTTACGCCGATCATGATGGCAAGGGCGAGGCCGTTTATTTCTGCGTCTACGCTGATGGCAAGAAGGTCCATCTCAAACGGCTGAGCGGCGTCGGGGCGTCCCCGATTGTCGCCATGCGCTGGCGGACGTCGCCGCCCTCGGCCTGGGGACCTGGTCCCGGTCAAAAGGGGGTTTCACCCGGCGGCGCGCTCAACGAGCTGTCCTATCTCGTGCTGAAGCATCTCGGCAAACAGGCAGACCCGCCGATGCTTTACGACGAAGACGGCCTGTTCAACCCCGAAATGGGCGTCAACGCTGGCGAGTCCTATGCCCGCCGCGCCGGGTCGAAGTTCGATTTTCTTGTCACCGAACAGGATCTGCAGACCGCGTTCTTCGAGCAGAACGATCTGCGCATGGCGGTCCGCCGGGCGCTCTACCAGGACAAGCCATTCCAGCGCGCCGACACCCCGCCGACCGCGGCGCAATGGCTCGATGAGAAGGCGACGAACGACAAGCGCCTGCAATTGGCGCGGATGCGGATCTACGACGAATGGGTCATTCCGGTGCTGCAGCGGTTCGCCTGGATCCTGCAGCGCCGCGGCGTCCTGCCTGATGTCGCGATCAAGGGCAAGATCATCGGGGTCCGTTATGTAAATCCGTTGTCGCGGGCCTCCGACATGGAGGATGTCACGCGGGCGAGCCAGTTCCTGCAGATCGTCAACGGCGCTTTCCCGCAGACCGCGCAGGCCTCGATCGACTCGTTCCAGACAATGGCCAACATCAAGGAAAAAATGGGCGAGGAACTCGTCGTGCTGAAGAAGCCCGACCAGCAAGCCCAGCTGATTCAGGAAATCCTGAAGGGAGGAAAAGGCAATGGCCCAGCAGCCGCGCAAGTGGGCGGATCTCCGCCGGCAGCCTGAGGCCCAGCCTACGCACGGCGCCTTGTCTCCTGTGGTCCGCGCCGGCCTGGCGCA
The DNA here is from genome assembly GCA_016125405.1 of Alphaproteobacteria bacterium. Classification (GTDB taxonomy): domain Bacteria; phylum Pseudomonadota; class Alphaproteobacteria; order Caulobacterales; family Hyphomonadaceae; genus UBA7672. The sequence goes on from WGLW01000010.1 coordinate 106,867, forward strand.
GTTCGGGCGCACCGCCCCGGGACAGGAGTTTGTCGACTGGCTCGATGACCAGCTGCGGCGGACCTGTCCGCCCGGAATCGCCGACGGTGCGTGGAGGGATTTTGAGGCCGAACGGAGGGTGTTCGCTCGATTGGCATTCTGGCTGACCAGCGAGGACACTGATGGCGTCGCTCCCAAAGCAAGGCGATAACAAGGATAAGTCGGGAACCGGGGGCGGGTCCGACGACAAGAAAGCGGCTGACGACAAAGGTGCTGAGGACAAAGGCGCCGAAGACGACATCAAGGACGACAAGTCCGGTGACGTCGACAAGTCCGGTGGGTCGGACGACGACGCTGGGGGCGGCGGGGCAGGGGACGATGGCGACGACAAAGGGGGCGCTGATGACGGCGCCGTCGTCCCCGAAACCGCCGACGGATACAAGGTCGAACTTCCCGACATCGGCATAAAGGGCGCAGACGGCGAGCCGCTGAAGCTCGATCCCGAGGACCCGGCCGTCGGTCAGCTTCGTGACTGGGCCCACAAACACCAGCTCCCGCAGGCGGCCGTCGACGGCGCGCTCGAGATGTACGGTGGGATCATCAAGCAATCGATCGAACTGCAGAAAAAAGCCGGTGATGACCGGCATGAAGCGCAGCTCAAGGAACTCGGTTCCGGGGACTCCAAAAAGGGTTCGGAATACGCGGTGCGTGTTCTCAAGGCGGCCCTGGGCGCATTTCCGGAAAACGACAGGACCCACGAGCAGGGTCTTCTCGATGCGCTGAGGACGCCTGCGGCGGTCAAGGCAATCGAGGCTCTGCTCAACGGTCTGAATGCCGAGGGGTCGGGGCGCGATCCCAACAAAGGCAAGGAACGTGACACCAGCGACGGGGCGCGCGCCAGGCGTCTCTTCGGGAAGTCGATGAAGGGCGCTTGACCATGGCCGCACTCGAAACCACCAGCGCGACGATGATCGATTGGGCCAAGCTTTTGGACCCGGATGGCGATGTCGCCGATGTCGTCGAGATGCTCTCGCAGGACAACGAGATCCTGCAGGACATCATCATGGTCCAGGCCAACGGCATCCTGTCGCACCGCGTCACGATCCGGACCGGCCTCGGCGGCCCCGGCACCTGGCGCCGGCTCTACCAGGGCATCCAGCCGACCCGTGCGACGACCGCGCAGGTTGAAGAGGCGATGGGCAACCTCGAAGACCTGACCGAGGTCGACAAGGACGAAGCCGATCTCAACGGCAACACCCTGAAATTCCGGCTGTCGCAGAACGAAGCCAAGATGGAAATGCTGTCGCAGCAAATGGCGACGACCATCATCTACGGCGACGCCGAACAATATCCCGACCGGTTCACCGGTCTGGCCCCGCGCTTCAACGCCATCTCCGGCGCCGCGAACGGCGACAACATCCTCGATGGTGGCGGCGTCGGATCCGACAATACGTCGATCTGGCTGATCCCGTGGGATGAAAAGTCGGTGTTTGGCCTGTTCCCGAAGGACTCCAAGGTCGGCCTGCAACACGACGACATGGGTGTTCAGCTGATCCAGAACTCGGACGGCTCGAAGTACAAGGCCTATGTCGACCACTACAAGTGGGAGCTGGGCATTTGCGTCAAGGACTGGCGTCGCGTCGTCCGCATCGCGAACATCGACGTCACGACCCTGACCTCCGACGCCGCGGCGGGCGCCGACCTTTTCGATCTGCTCGCCCAGGCGCTGGAGATCATCAAGGGGATGGGCAACATCCGGATCTACTGCAACCGCAAGATCTCCTCGTTCATGCGCCGGCAGCGAACCAAGGCCCAGAACGTCGTGATCTCGATGGATGAAGTCGCCGGCAAGAAGGTTCTCGCTGTCGACGGCAACCCGGTTCGCCGGGTCGACGCCATCCTGAACAACGAAGACGCCATCGCCTGAGGCAGGACCAGGCACGAAACGCAGGGCCGGTGGCCCGAGACCAGGAAGGACCACGCTGATGCGTATCGACAGCCGATTGGTGATGAGCGACGAACAGGCCATCACGGGCACGGCGGCATCGACCAGCCACATCGATCTCGGCGCCGATCGCAACATCGGGGCCGGCGAGCCGCTCTGGTGGGTCGTCTTCTGTTCCGAGGATTTCACGCTGCTGACCTCGCTGTCGATGTCGCTGGAATCCGACGACAACTCGTCGTTCTCGTCGCCGGTCGCGAAGCTGACGGAGAGCAAGACGCTGGCGCAGCTGGCTGCGGGCGTCCGGGTGGTCGCGCAACGGCTGCCGGATGGTCTGGAGCGCTATATCCGCTCCAAATACACAGTCACTGGCACCGATCCCGACGCCGGCAAGCTGACGTCCTGCATCGCGAAAGCGCCGGAACTGCGGAAACTCTACGCGAAAAACTACAGCGTCTGAGGCCAGATGGCCGAAGACAGGCGCTGTAGCGCCAGAAGAAGGGAATGAGGATGGCCCTCAAGAAGCGGTACCTGCTGCAATCGGATCACTATCTCGGCGGCAAATATTTCGAGCGCGGCGACGTGATTCTTTTCCCGCCGCACAAGAAGTCGGCGATGATGGTCGAATGCGACGCCAAGGGCCGGCCGATCGAACGGGCCGCGCGTCCTGTTGTCGAGGATGTCACGCGCCTCGACATGCCGAACATCGAGGACCGCGAGGAGATCGAAGAGCTTTCGGGTGAAGACCGGGCAGCCCGGATCTCCGTCGCCGTCCAGGATGTCATGCGGGAAAATGCGGACACCAGCTTCCTGAAGACCGGCCAGATCCGCGTCGAAGTGATCCGGCAATCTGCCGACATCGCTGATGTGACACGCGAGGAGATCGACGCCGCTGTCGCCGAAATCCAGGCCGCCGAAGGTGTCGCCGAGACTGAAGCGGCAAATGCGGCAGCTGCAACGGAAGCGGCAAAGACCAAGGCTGCGACGGCGCCGGCTCCGGCGGCGGCTCCTGCCGCGGCGCCGGCAGCTGCGGCGAAGGCGGCCGCCACAGGCAAGTAGGGCGCTTTCCGTCTATTCTCTCTCATTCCTCCCTCGGGACGGACAGCGCGAACTGCCCCGGCTTCGGCCGGGGTTTTCTTTTGAGGGTGCGTGGGGGGATCGCGGACCTGTCGCCATGGTCCCGCCATGAGCGTCTACGCCGCCCCTGTCGAGGTTTGCAACGCCGCGCTTGCCGAGATGGGCGACGACCAGATCGTCGCGCTGACCGATGGGTCTCCGGCCGCGATCACGCTCAACACTCGATATGAGCCCTTGGTCAAGAAAGAACTGACCAAACACGGCTACAGCTGGGCAAAAAAAGTCGCGAGGCTCGTCTATCAGGGCGAGACCGGCAATGCTCCGACCTATGCCTACTATCTCCCGAATGACGTCCTGACGCCGCGCTGGCTGATGGTTGGCCACGCCCCTGTGGTTCGTGGGTACCAGCTCTCATCGAACAAGCTGCTGGTCGACGTCAAATACGACTATGACCTCCACTACACCTGGCGGGTCCCGGAAAGCCAATGGCCGGCGGACTTCGCCGACGCCATGGTGAAGCGGCTTCACTCCGTCCTGCTGCGCGCCCTGCCGGTCGATTATGTGACGGCGCGGGAACGCGACCAGGCGGCGGACTTCGATTTCTCGGCCGCCCGGATTCGCGATCGCATGGCGAACGGGAAGCAGCCGAACTACAGCCCGGATCCTGTCCTGGTCCAGGCCTGGCGGGGTGCATCGCCACATGCGCAAGCGTAAGGACTATCAGAACACCTTCAGCGCCGGCGTCCTTGCTCCCGATTACGACCAGATCGGTGAAGACCTGGCAAAACAATCGCTGCGCACCGGTCTCAATGTTGCCCTGAAGATCAGCGGCGGCAGCCTGAGGCGCGCCGGATCAGCGGAGCTGGCGTCGGTTGTCGGCGAGGCTCGCACGATCGTCTTTGACTTCGATGACGGCACCTTCGAACATCTCGTCTTCTCCAATGCCCTGGTCTCGATCCGTGATGACACTGGCGTCGAACTCTCGACGCTGGTCGGCCCGTGGACCACGGCGGACCTCGATTCCATGCAGATCGTCACTGGTCACAACCGGGTCGACATTGCATCAAGGTCGTTCTGGCCGCAGGTCCTGATGCGGGCGTCCGACGGGACCTGGTCGATCGGCGATCTCGAATTCGCCAGCGGCATCGCCAGCGGCATCCGGCAGCCCTATTTCCGTTACGCCGCGCTCGGGGTCACGATGACGCCCAGCGCGCTTTCCGGAACCATCGACGTCGCCTTCAGTGAAGACGTCCTGACGGCAGATTATGTTGGCATCCGTATGCGTTATCTCACCAGCGAGATCGAGATCGCGACGGTTGTCGATGCTCAGAACGGCACGGCGACGGTTATCCAGCCGCTTTTCCCGACCTACGACGTCACGGTTGCCTCGACCTCTGGGTTCCAGGTCGGCGAGATCGTCGAGGGCGACACGTCCGGCATCCAGGGCATCGTCGCTGGCATCGTCTCCAGCACTGTGATGACGGTGGTGATGTACAAGGGTTACACCACGTTCACGGCGTCGGAGCCACTGATCGGTCCGCGCGCCGCAACGACGGTGACATCGACGGCAGGGGCGTCTGGTGGTCCTGCGGCGACGACGGTCTGGGATGAAGCCATGATCGGTCCCCACGTCGGTTATCCAAGTGTGAACGCGCGTCACCGCAACCGCTACTGGCTGGCCGGCTTTCCCAAGGCGGGGAGCTATCTCGCCGCCTCTGCGATCGGCGTTGACGAGGATTTCGACGTCGGGACCGGCGCGGACAACGAAGCCTTCGTCGAGGGTCTCGGCGACGACAAGAGCGCGAATATCCGCCATCTCATTCCGGCCGCGCAAATGCTGGTTCTTACTGACCGGTCGGCCTATTACGTGCCGGAAAGCGAGAACACCCCGATCACGCCGACCTCGATCGACTATCTCTTCATTTCGAAGGACGGCGCCTCTGTTGCGGCACCGGCTCTGACGGCCGAGGGCGCCGTCTACATCGCGACAACTGGTCGGCTGCTGGCGGTGTCGCCGACCGGGAACGTCCGGGCGTCCTGGCGCATCGTCGATCTCTCTGAGACCAGCTATCATCTCCTCAACAATCCGGTTGAGCTAGCGGTCGCCAACGGAATCGGGGCCCGCCCGGAGCGCTATGTTTTCGTGCGCAACAGCGACGGGACGATCGCGGTCCTGATGTATAAACGCGGCGCCGACACGGTCGGGCTGTGCCCCTGGCAGCGAGGCGGCTCCGACATCTGGCGATCATTCTCGGTCTGGGGGACCCGCGCGTTCTGCATCGCCCGGGCGCGCAACCGCTGGCAGCTCGAAGAGATCTCGTTCGATTACACGATGGACGGCACGGTCGATTATGAAACGGCCAACACGACCTACAACGGCCTTTCGGTGCATTGCGCCATCGGCGGCCATGTCTTTGCGTCCGGAACGGTAGCGGCGGGCGAGGTTCCTGACGTCGCGCCGGGATCGGATCGCGCCCTCGGTTTCGATTTCACGCTGACGCAGGAGCCGATGCCGCCGCTCTCGAAATATATCGGCCATGAAAAGCGCCGCGCCAGTGCGTGGGTCAACTTCAAGAACCGCGGGAATGTCCGGGTGAACGGTGTATTGAAACCGGCATTCTTCGGCGGCGACGATCTTGGCGTCGCCCCGGCGCTGAAGTCTGGGTCGGTGAAGGAATATCTGCTCGGTTGGCAGGAGGGCAATTCAGTGACGATCGAGCAGCGTGAAGGCGAGGGCGCCCCGATGGAATGCGGGTCCGTGACCTTCGATCTGGTGAGCTGATGGTTGCCATAGCAGCACTTGGTCTGGCCGCTGTTTCGGCCGTCGCCAGCCTCGTATCCGGGGCGAAGCAGTCGCAGGCCCTCAAGGAGCAATCGCTCCAGGCGGAGTACAATGCGCGAAATCTCGAATTGCAGGGACAACAGGTGTCGGCTCAACGTCGCGCCGAACTCAACCAGTCACTGTCGACGATCGACGCCATTCGTGCGGGTCGCAATGTGGCTTCGGGGTCCCCGACGGAGCTCGCGGTAAAGTCCGACTTCCGGCAGCGATCGCGGGACGCCGAGAACCAGGATGTCCTGGCCTATCGTGTCGGGGCCTTCGGGACCCGCTACAAGGGCGACCAGGCGCGCCGTGCCGCTCCGTTCGCAATTGTCGGCGGTATCGGTCAGGCGGCGGGCTCTCTGGCCGGCGGTCTCGCCGGTTTCGGTCATGCTGGCGCGGGCGCCGGAGGTAGCGGATAGTGGCCGGTTCCGGTCTTCCTCTCAAAGTTCAGACTGGGCCGTCGCCGATCCCTCAGATCAGCGGCGCTGGCGATGCCGCGCAGTTCGAGGCGTCGACCTTTGCCGAGGTTGCCCGGTCGGCGTCGCTGATCGGCGCTGATCTTCGCCGACAATCCGTCGTCGACGCCAAGAAAAAGGCGGTCAAGGATTTTGGCCAGCAGGAACAGCAGACCCACGATGGCCAGCTGGTGGCAAGCCCGGAACACAAGGGCTTTCTCGGAATCAAGCTGGCGTCCGACGAGGCCTACAACAACATGATCGAGGCGCTGACGCTGGAGCGCGCCAAGACGGATGCGACCGACCAGGTCGTCCAGCTGCGCGCCGATCACTTCGGCGACGTCTCCGGGTTCAACCAGGCGCTCGACGGCTGGCGCAAGGGCTACATGGAGCACGCGCTCCCGGAAACGGCTCCGCAGGTCCACCAGATCATCGAGCAGACCGCCCGCGATGGTCAGAGGGCTGTCATATCCGATCGGGTGCAGGCCGATATCAAGGAGGCCCGGTCAGCAATGGACGCCGGAATCGAACGGCTGACCGGCGATGCCGAGATCCTGCTCAAGGACGGCGCCGCCCCGGACTCGCCCGACGTGAAGGAGAAGCTGGCGGAGATCCAGGACCGTCTGACAACCAAGGTCAACAATCCGCTCTATGAATATTCTGCTGAGGAGCACGGCCTTGACGCCGACGCCCTGGCGACGCGCATGGAGGTTGCGGCGCTGACCCCGGAGGTCAGGAAAGCATTCAACAAGGGTGGCTATGCATCGGCTCTCGAGGCCGCTGACACGATCACGGATGCACTGCACCGGGATCAGGCTACGACGGTCAAGATCCGGTCGGCGCTGCGCAATGAAGCCAATCTGCTCGAGACCGTCGAGAATGCCAAACAGTCCGCCCAGCGTGAGGCCGATGCGGCGGAAACGAAACGACGCAAGGAAGTCGGCACGAAACTCGACGAAGCGGCGGTACGCCGGATCTATGATCCCGAGGCCAAGGCGCCGGATCGCATCAAGGCCGTCGAGGCCGCGGCTCCGTACATCACTGGCGACCGGTTCGGCACGCTCTACAAGCTGGCGGTGAAGGGTCCGAATTCCGAGGGCGACGACGGCATCGACTATCCGCGTCTGATGCAGCTGGCGCGCACCGGGCAGCTCACGGCCGATGAGGCCTTTGATCAAGGCGCCGGGCTCACCGGGACCCATCTCAACAGCATCCTGGATGAGGTCCAGCGCCACCAGGACAAGGACTTCAAGGCTGGCGACGATATCCTGAAGGGCGCCTTTGCGCAGAGCCAGTTCGAATTCGCACCGGCGCTGGCGGCTTCGGAGGCCGAAGCCAACGAAGAACTGCGGGCCTGGCGCCAGCGTAACCCGGAGGCCGATGCGCTCGTGGTGACGCAGAAAGCTCGGGAGATCGCGGCGCGCCGTGGTCGATCGGCGGCCGTGACCATGGTTTCTGACATCAATGCCCGGACATCGACGACGACCGCGCCGACAACCAAGGATGTGACGGCGCGGATGCAGGAGCTCGAAGACGGCATCGACTCCGGTACGTTGGATGAGGACCGGGCGGTCGAAGAATATCAGCAGCTCAAGGAAGTGCTCCGGCTGCTGGAACTTGGCGATGGCAAAAAATGATGACCAGCTAGACCAGGTCTACGGTCGCCAGCTGGACGCCGATCAGAAGTCGGCCGTTATCGCCGAGATGAAGGCGAAGGCGCAGGCCAGGAAGCCTCCTCCTGACGCGCAGACCGATGCCGCGGCTGCCGAGCCGGCAGACCAGAAATCAATCAAGCTGCCGTCGAATCTCTTCGGCGTCTGGGATGTCGCCAAGACCTGGCGCGCCATGAAGGGCGTCGGAGAAGACATCGCCACCACGGTCGAGCATCCCGGCGATGCGGCTATGTCCGCGATGCAGGGGATCCGGGACGCCGGTATTCAGGCGCCTGGGGCGTTGGCCCATCTAGCCTACGACGTCCCGAACGAGATCGGGGCTTTCCTGCTCAATCCCCCGCGGTTCGGCCCGGTCCCGGAGGCAGTTCGTGCGCAAGGCAAGGCCGCCGCCGACGCGCTGATGGCGGAGACCCGACGCGGCAGCGCCTATATCGATGAGGCGACGAAGGCGCTGGATGCTGCGATCCCGCAGGTGGCCGAGGCCCATACTGGCACGGAAGGCTTCATTCAGGGGACGACCCAGTTCCTGGCGGGTCTCGCCGCGACCCATAAACTGGTTCCGGGGAAGATCGGCGGAACGGCCGGCGCCGACATGGTTGTCCGCAACGCCGCCGCCAACGTCCTGGCGTTCGATCCCAAGGATCCGACGCTTGGCAACCTGGTCCAGCAATATTTCCCGCAACTCAAGGACAGTTGGGAGACCGCGACTTCGATCGACGCCGGCGATTCGACCGGAACGGATATGCTGAAGCGTGCTGCCGACAGTCTCGGCATGGATGCCATCGGCGGCGTTCTCGGCGCTCTTGCGGGTATCGTGCGCAGCGGCAAGCGCGCCGCCAAGATCAAGGCCGACGCCGGCGAAGCTGGCGGCGAGGTTCGCGACAAATCAAGAGAGATCGCCGACCAGGAAGCCGAGGCGGAGCGCGCCGTCGCCGGACTTGGCGATCCCGCCGCGCCGGCGGTCAGTGACGGTCCGTCTGCGGCGCCGCGGATGTTTCAGGGCGAGACCAACCCGGAACAGCAGGCCGTGCGCGTAGAGGCTGCGGCGCGCCGTGCTGGCGTCCTTGATGAGCCGGCGCCCGAGATCTCGCAGGCCGAAGCCGAAGCCGAAGCGATCGGAATGGGCGGGACGCCACGGAGCGTCGACCAGATCCTCGAGATGATGGATCAGGCGAAAGCTGGCGAGCGGCCGCGTCCATTGGCGACGTTCGTCCGGAGTCAGGGTGGCATCGCGGATACCCCGCATTTTGCCGGCGAGATCGACGCCATCGGCGGCAAGAAGCTGAAGAACAAGAACGGCGTCGATTTCGAGACCATGGCGGAGCGCGCCGCCGAGGCCGGTTACATCCCGCTCGACGAAAACGGCCGCTACGACGTCAACCAGTTCATTGACGCCCTTCGGGACGACATCCAGGCGGAAGACGCCGGCGACATCGCGAGGCGGGCCTATTCAATTAACGACGCCACCGCCGCGGCCAAACTGCCGGACCTGTTGCGCCTCCAGCGCGAACTCCAGGACATGGGCGTCGACTGGAGTATCCGGGGCAAGAACAAGCGGCGGGCACACGCCGCGCAGGCGGCGGAACAGGCGACCTTCACCGGCGCGCCGCGGACGCTCGATGATCTCGACGCGGTGCAGAACCAGATCGACGCCGCAGGAACGTCAGGGTTTCGGCCGTATGACGACACGACCCTGGGCCCGGACCCGGCCCTTGACGCTTCTGGCCTCTTCGATCCCGAGGCCGCCTCGAAGCTCGACCCTCTCGAGATGAAGGTCCAGCTCGGCCGGTTGTCGGATAGCGAGGTTCTGGACTCAGCGGAGGCCTATCTCGGCGCCGCGGTAAAGACGCCGGACCAGGCGCGGATCCTGCTGCTCAGCAAGGCCATGGCGGGACAGGAGACCGGGATTGCCCGCGACGCCGGCAAGCTGTCCCCTGAAGAACGCGCTGCGGTGCTCGACCAGACCGGCGAGGAGGGCGGTGAAGGGCCTGCCGCTGGTCTTGATGAGGGCGGCGAGGGCGGCCAGCCGACGCCGGAGGAGCCGCCCTGGAAGACGGCCGAGGGCAAACGCCAGTTGGCGCAACGCGTCCTCAAGATGCCGGAATCCATGCAGTCCTTCATTCTCGACGAAGGCATCAAGAACGCGACCGACGCCGAACATCGTGCAGCGATGGAAGAGGTCCGGCAGCTCGTCGAGAATACGAAATCAGCGAAGTTTGCCGATTCTGCCGAGGATGCATTCGTGCGCGCCGAACGGGCGCTGCAGCCAACCCGGCCGCTATCCCGCCGGGAGGCGTCGCTGCTGGATGAGACCGTCGCTGCCGGTGGCGATCTCTGGCAGGGCCTCAAGGACCGAGGAATCCGGGACGACGCAGCCGCTGAAATGGTGGCGCACGCCGTCGCCGATGAGCGCGTGGGCATCGCCAGAGCAGTGCGCGCTGCGGCTGATGTCAGCGCCGGGCGGTCCGTCCGCGGCGATGGTCAAACGCCGGACTTTCGGACAAAGGCCCACATCGCACCAATCATCGAGGCCGGAACGGCTCAATACCCCGAACTGGCAGCCAAGCTGGCGGGGATCCGCTACTGGGTTGAATCGCAGACAGCCGCCGGCCGGAAGGTGGCCGTCGACGACATCGCGCGCGCTCTGGGCATGAGCCATGGCGCTGTGCTGCAGGATCTGGCGCGCCTCCGACATGAAAAGGTCTTGCTAGAGATCGATGGGCTCCGTCCGCATCTCTGGAAGACCCGAGATCTGTTCGCGGATGGCCAGGGCGGCCGGACGCCCTCGGCGATTGACGACGCCGAACTGGAATACGCGGCCGGAACGAAGCCGGATCCCCGGGGTCGTAAATCGCTCTCGGAACAGCAGTTCGAGGTCTTCAAGCTTGCCCGCGAAGGCAAGGGCAACAAGGAGATCGCCGAGATCCTGGGCGGGCCTGAGGCGACGAAGTCGACGGAAACTATCGCCACGGTGCTGGCTCAGATCCGTCGCAAGGGCTTCGACGTCGAACGCCTGAAGGGACCAGTGAAGGATCCTAAGACGCTCCGCATCATCGAGCTCCGGGCGCAGAACCTGCCCTACAAGGTCATCGCGGAACGCATCTATCCTGAAGTCGATCTCGAAGTCGCCGAGCGGCGCGTCAACGCGCTGATCGCCAAGAACAAGGAGGCCATCGCAAAGCGCCGTTCGGAGCTGTCCGCTGATTCCAAGCCGGGCGCGCCGGCAGGGAACGCGCAGACGCCGCGCGAAATGGTCAACACGTTGATGGCCCGCATTACGGAAGACTTCGGCACGGCCGGGGAACAGCTGATTCGGTCCGGCGCCGTCGTTCTACACCGCAGCGCCAACACGGTTCCGACGCTCACCCACGCGACGACGGAAGCGGTTTATTCGAATGGCGTCGTCCACATCCTGGCCAACCGGATCACGCCTCAGCGGCTCTATGGCCTGATGCTGCACGAGGTCGGCGCCCATGCCGGGCTGCGCGACATGCTGGGCGGCGACGTTTACGACGCCATCGCGGCCAACATCCTCAAGTTGGCCGGCGAAGGCGACCAGGCCGCATGGGAGGCTAGTCGTCGCGTCCACCCCAGAACGCTGATGGAGCATGTGCCCGACGAGCTGATCGCCTATTACATCCAGGGCGCGCCGCGCGACGCATCGATCTGGCGCCGCATCGAGGGCGCGATTCGGGCCTGGCTCTACAAGACCTTTCCGAAGGCCGCCAATCTGATCAAGCCGACGTCCGAGGCGCTGCGCCAGATGGCGGTGAAGTCCCTGCGTCGCTATGCAAAGCTGTCGATCGACCGTGAATACGCCCTGGGCGGCGACAACGATTTCATCGGTTTCTATTCAGGTGTCGATCGTGGACTTCGCGGCATCGAAGGCGACAGGATCAGCGGCGACGAGCTCATGGCGCGCCTCAGGGAGCAGCCCGGGGTCAACGAAGAGGAGCTTCAGAACCTTGGTATCGAATCCTGGCTGCAGGGCCGCGCCAGCGTCTCCATGGCCAAGGTCCGGCAGTTCGTCGATGATCGCCGCCTCTTTCTCGACCGCAGCCTGACAACGGTTCGGGGCGTCAAAGGTGATCTCCGCTTCGGTCGCACCGACGGCGCGCGCGATGTCATCTTCCGGTTGCCGGAGGACGTCCCAGGCGGCCAGTACAGCGCTTCGGGATCGCCGAACAAGGGCGTCCTCTCCGTCGCCCGGCTGTCGGATCGCCGCGCCAGCGATGGCCGCAAGGTGACGTTCCTCGAAAATCTCGACAGCGACATCCATCCGCTCAACGGTTATGGCTTCACGCGCCCTGAAGTCATCGATCCCGCCATCGCTGAACGGCAGGACCGCCTGCTCGCCGAGGTCGAAGGCCTGCAGCGTCCGCTGGACTTCCTGGAAGGGCAGGGTACCGGCGCGGCGACCAGCCTGCCCGAATACCAGGCCTGGCGGACGAAGCGGCAGGAGCTGCTCAACGACATCGCTGAGCATGGCGACCACATCGGTTACATCGCGGGTCAGATCGGCAGGCCTTTCCCGCCGGCAGGGACGCCGCTGAAAAACTGGGCGACGACGACGATCCGGAACCTCCTGGCGTCGACCAGCGTCACCGATGCCGAGGGCTTCGCCATTCCGACCCCGGCGATGTTCCGCGACCTCAGCGAGGAACAGAAACAGTTCTGGGGCGCCACGGTCAAGGATGCGCTGGAACAGGCGGCGAAGGACCTCGATCTCGACGTCAGCACGACGCCGCTTCGCATGGGACGTCTCGGCGAGCCGGAGGCTCCGGTTATCTGGCTCGATGACGCCGATCGGGCGCGCATCGTGCAGACCGGCGTACCGCTCTATGCTGATGCGCGGCAGGGTCAGGCGCCGGGCAGCATCGACCCGCCGAACCAACTCAACGTCGCGGCCCCGGGCGGCCGGAAGATCTATGTCAACCTCGCGCGGGTGGCGGCCGATGGAGACATCAAGGGTCTGATTCAGTCGCTGGCCAACCGCTATGCCGGCGAGATCAACAAGGCCCGCGGTGGTGAACGTCAGGCGGATGCCGACCTGCTGGCGTCCTCGGCGCAGGTCGATGCCTGGGAGACACTCCGCAGCCGCAGGTCAGGCGAACCGCTGGGGGCCAAGGAATCACTGGCGGCCCGCCAGCTCTGGGCGGCGTCGGCGGACTGGGTGTCGCAGATCTCGAAGCGCTATCTGCAAAGCAAATCGCCGGCTGACAAATTCGCACTGAACCAGGCGATTGCGGTTCACCGCGCCATCCAGGCGGAGGTCGTCTCGGCGCGAACCGAGACGGCGCGCGCCTTGCGGTCCTGGGCGCTGCCGGCGGGCTCGACGGCCGAGAAGTTGAACCAGATGCAGGGCATCCTGACGATGCACGGCGTCGACCATGCCGACGAGCTGGCAGGCCGTCTCGCCGTGCTGGGCCCTGACCAGGTCGGGATGCTGGATGAGGTCGTCGAGAAGTCGCTAAGGGCCAAGACGTCGGATGTCCTAGGCGAACTGTGGCGTTCCGCGCTTCTGTCGAGCCCGAAGACCCACCTGGTGAATTTGCTCTCGAACACCGCGGTTCTGTCCTATGACGTCGCAGAGACCGCGGTATCCGGCATCGTTGGCCGCGCCCTCGGCAACCCGGCCATGGGTGAGATGGTCGGCGAGGCGGCCCAGAAGTGGGCGGGCGTCATGGCCGCCTATCGGGCGCAGATGAAGTTCTTCCATGAGAACCGCCGCTTCTCAACGACCGCCGGAGCGCATGACGTGGTCGCGGGGACCAAGGTCGACGCCGCTCACGCCAATGCCATCTCCTCCGAGGCTTTCGGGCTCAATCCGGAAAGCCAGGTTGGGGCGGCCGCCGACGTCGTCGGCCGTGTGATCAATACACCGCAGGCCCTGCTGGGCGGCGCCGACGACTTCTTCAAGGGCGTCAATTACATGGGTGAACTTTACGGCCGGGCCCATCGGGCGGCGGCGGATGAGGTCCATGCCGGGCTCCTGGAGCGCGACGCCATGGGCGCCCGCATCGCGGAACTCGTCGACCAGCCCTCCGAGGAGATGCAGATCGCCGCGCGCCAGGCGGCGCAAGAACGGACCTTCACGACGCCGCCCCGCTATGGTGGCGTCGTCTCGGCGATGTTCAAGGCGCGGGACTGGATGAACGGCGCCGGCCTGCCGCTAGGCCATTTCGTCCTGCCGTTCATCAACACCCCGGCGAACATCATGAAGTGGACGTTCTCGCGGACGCCGGCGGGGCTACTGATGCGCGAGATGCAGCAAAAGCTGCAGGCCGGCGGCAAGACCGCACAGCTGGCCAAGGTCCAGATGGCAATGGGCACGATGGGTCTCAGCCTCGCCTGGGAGCTTGCGGCGTCGAACCAGATCACGGGTGGCGGCCCGGTCAATGCCGGAGACCGGCAGTTGCTGGAACGGAACGGCTGGCAGCCCTACAGCGTCCGGGTGGGCGACCACTGGGTCAGCTATCAGCGCTTCGATCCCCTGGCGACGTTCCTGGCCATCGGCGCGGACCTACACGAGATCATCGCCAACCGGGACTACACCAACAATGGCGGAACGGAGATCGGCGAGGTCGTCGCCCAGTCGATGGGGGCAATCGGCAACTCCTTCCTGTCGAAGACCTATCTGCAGGGCGTCTCAGATTTCAACGCCTTCCTCGGCGACCCACGCCGCTATGGCGAGCGCTATCTCGAGAACATCGCGGCCTCCATGGCTGGCCCGGCCGGCATCGCAGAGATCCGGCGGCAGGTCGACCCGGCGATGCGCGATGTCCATTCGATCGCGACGGCGATCAAGAACCGCTGGCCCGGCGCGTCTGAAAGTCTGCCGGCGGCGCGCGACCTCTGGGGCCGTCCCCGGATGTATCAGTCCCACTGGGGTATGGCCTACGACGCCATGTCGCCGTTCGCGGCGCGGAAGATCGATCCGGCGCCGGTCGATAAGGAGCTGATGCGGCTGCGCTATGCGCCGCAGCTGCCTGGCCGGTCGATCTCGGTCCCGATCGGAGGCCGCTCCGTCATGGTCCCGCTCAACAACCGGCCCGATATCTACAACCGGGTCCTGGAGCTGTCTGGCGACCGGGCTCTCAAGATGGCCAATGATCTTGTCCAGTCGGCGGGCTATCAGGGTCTGCAGGATTCCTCGGAGCCGTTGCCTGGCACCAAGGCCTACGCGATCGAGACGATCATTCTGCGCAACCGGACCTACGGCCGCCAGCTGGCCCTTCGCGAATACTGGGGCGATCTCCAGGACCTCGCCCGCAAGGAACTGGCGCGGGAACTGGAAGCCACGCCCTGACGATGAGCGGGCGGTGCGTGGGCTGAGCAGCCGCCTCAGCTGATTTCTTCGACATGACCGACGTCACGATTCCGGACGAAGCGACCTATGTCGAGTTCGATGCATCGAGCGTCGGGCCGCATTCGTTCACCTTCACCTATTTCGACAAGACTGATCTCCACGTCTCGATCGACGGCGTAGAGCTGGCGCAAGGCGATTTCAGCCACACCCCGGACACCACCAAGGATGGCGGCTACGACGGCGGATCGATCACGCTCAACGATGCCGTAGCCGACGGCGCCGGGCTGATCTGGCGCGAAGTGCAGACGATCCGAACGACGGTCTATGGCGCCGGTCCCTTATCGCCCCAATCGATCAGCCGGGACATGACGCGCGATGTTGCCATGGCACAGGATGCGCGGCGGGACATCGGGCGATCCGCCAAGGTCGCTCAGGGTTCGGACGGTCCTGTTCTCGAGCCCGAGGAGGGCACTGTCCTGGGATGGGTTGGCGGCGTCTTGCGCAACGTTGCGCTGGCCTCCGTCAGTGTCGTTGCCGTAGCGACGAGCTGGTTTGTCCCCCTTGGCGAGCCATTGGGAACAGGCTGGGCTGCGTTGTGGGCCGGGCCGCGCAGCGAAGCGATGCCCGAACAGCTGATGGCGGACCGCACCATTTACGTGAACCATGGTGCGGCGTTCACCGACAGCGACGGCAATGATTGGGCGGCTGGTGGCGCGGGCGATCTCGCGGGTGGCTACGATGCGCCCTACAGCACGGTCACTGCGGCCTGGAAGGCGGTGCAGAACGGGCTCTGGCTCAATGGCTATAACGTCGTCATCCAGATCGCGGATGGCACATGGGATGAGATCGTCACCATGTCGGGCCCGCCGTCTCCTGGCTGGCGAGACATGGGCTCGATCATCGTACGCGGCAATCTCGACGACGAAGACGCCTGCTTCAATCTTCATACTGGCAATTATCCCTGTTTTTCGATCTACGACGCCGCCCTGGTTCGGGTCGAGGGGATCAAGTTCTCCAACCCCAATGCGCTCGACCATGGCTTCAAGGTCTATAGAAACGCCTATTGTGAGATCGGCCAGATCAAGGCGGACGACTGCGCTCTGTCGTGTTTCCAGCCCGCCGATGGCTTCATCTCCGTCGCAGCGCGAGGGTTCGCAGCCGGGTGGGTCAAGTTTGACGGAGATTCGACCCACGGCATCGTTTGCGAAGTCGCGAATGGTGGCTTCGACGGATCGGCCGCGCAGATCCAGTTCGGCGCCTCGGTCTCGTTCTCCGGCCACATCACTTCGGCCTTCGTCAATTTCGGCGAGATCTCCTATTTCGGTTGCCACAACATCACCTTCACCGGGGCCTTCACCGGCCGGAAATATTATGGTTCCGACACCGGCTATGGTGCGCCACTCGACAAGCTCGAATCGATTCCGGGATCGCTCGAAGGCGTCTGGACCAATCCGTGCCTGACGACGCCGCAGGGTCGTCTCACCGCGAGCAGCACGGATCCCTGCCCCGCGGCCGATCAGACGGCGAAGACCACCCTCTACTACCTGGCCGACATTGGCGATTATGGCGCGTTCTCGATCAACCATGCCGCCACCTACGAGATGGCGACAATCGGCGCGGCGGGTCTCTCGCTGGCGCTCAACACCTCGGATCACTTGTCAGGTAAAAACTACGACGTCCTGCTGTTTCGAAAGACGACAACCGGCGAGTTCCTGATCGGATCCTCACCGGCCTGGACGAGCGACACGGCGCGCTCGGCGGCTGTCTCTCGTCCCAATGCCGTGCTGGCCAATACGGCCGCAATGACCGTCGTCTACAACAATGGTGTAATCTCAGGCACGCAAGCCCTTGCGGCGGGCGAAGGCGTTGTGGTCGGCGGCTTTCGCTGCAGCGCGAACGGACAAACAGAAGATAGCGTCGCCAACCGCTTGGTCTGGAATCTATACAATCGACGCAGCCGCCCGGTCCGCGCGATTCTCTCCGGCACGCACCCTTGGTCGACGGCTAGCTGGCAGGAGATGGCCACCGCCTGCCGGGTCTCGATGTTTCGTGGTCTCGATGAGGATGGCGTCACTGCCCATGCCAACCAGTCCGTCGTCAACTCGTCTGGCGCGGCTCAGGTTGGGCTTGGGATCGGGGTCGATTCGACAAGCGCCGTAGCGACGGGATGCGTTGGAGATTTCGACGCGGCGACCAGCTCCGAATATCGGTCGTTGGGTGCACATTACGCTGGGTTACCTGGTCTCGGGTTTCACTACGTCGCTGGACTGGAGTTGGGCGCCGGTTCTGGCACTCAAACCTGGGGCAACGCCAATGTGCCTTTCGGTCTCGTCGGCGAGGTCATGGCATGACGCAAGAGTGCGCAGCCGGGAAGCGTATATCGGATGATCAGCGCGCCGCGGCGAACGCTCGAGTGGGCCGGGAAATGCGTCCTGTGAATGGCCGCGTTCGTGAAAACGACGAGATCGCCTACGGCCAGCTCCGGAGTTTCCAAGGGGCCAAACAAGGCGACGATGTTGTCGTCGGTTACACCAGGCCAGAAGACCGTGGTGTGGTCGCTCGCCAAGGGCGCGGTGGACTGCGGCAGGGCGCCGAGCGTTGCCGACCGGAGCTGATTTTCATCGGCGCGAACGAGGGCGATTCCCGGCGCGTCCCCACCGCAGGCCCGCAGCGGAATCCACAGATTTATACCGACATCGTGCATGCCATCGAAGTGGCCGTCGCAGTGCCAGTGGAAAGCATTGGCGGCGGGCAGGGCGGGGTCGGCAAGAAATATCCCACCATAGGGAGACCGGGTGATTGGTCGGTCTCTGATCAGGGATTGCAAAACTGGTTCTGCGATAGTTTCGGCCAGCCGCCGTGCGCCGCAGGTGTCGATCGAAAGGGTATGCCGCCCGCGAAGACAGGGGGAGGCTTCGTTGGTGACGCCCTCAGAGGCCTGATCCAACAGGTCGTCGATGGCGGACTGCAGGTCCGAAAGTGCCGTCTTGTCATCATCGTCGACCGCGCCCCGAAGGACAAGAAAGCTCTGACTGACCAGCACGCCCAGCCGACTCTGGTCAGGGGTAAGTGAATCCATGGTTGATGCCTCCCAACGCGACGACCTAACCACGGCTTTCACTACCAGCAAATCAACGCTCCAGCTGCTGTGCGACGGGGACTTGACGCCAACCGGAACCTTCCGCGAGGGCCGCCCTGAGTTTCGGCTGACCCGGCCGCTGGTCTTCGAGGACATCGTCGTCCCGAAATTCTACGTAACCGATCGGTATTCCCTGCCCGGCCGGTTGATCCCGCTGCTCTGGGAACCCCATCACGCCCGCTATTCGACGCCGGCAGTCATCCACGACTGGCTGTTCGAGACCAAGCTGAAGCCCTTCGAGGACAGCAACGCCATTCTGATGCGGGCGATGCAGGCCGCTGGCGTGCGAGCGGACCAACGCTGGATCGTCTTTCTGGCGGTCTCGTTCTTCGGCCGCCGAGGCTATGGCGTCGTCGATCCGGACAATATCCCGCTGGTCCGGTCGGTGCGTCCTGACCTCAGGGGCGTGCTGGCATAAGGCCGCCATGGCCGAATATTCCGAAAGCTTCAAGCGCGCGATCGAGTTCGTCCTCTCCCAGGAGGGCGGCTGGGCCGATAACCCCAAGGACCCCGGCGGGGCGACCTTCAAGGGCGTGACGCTGAAGCTGTTCCGGGCCTGGCGCAACAATCCCAACGTCTCGAAGCAGGATCTGCAGCAGGCTTCGATCGACGAGATCTTCGCGCTTTACCACCAGCTGTTCTGGAAACAGGTTCAGGGCGACAGCCTGCCGCCGGGCGTCGGCCTGATGGCCTTCGACGCTGCTGTCAATTCCGGTGTTCCAAATGCGGGCCTGGCATTGCAGCGCGCGGTCAACACATTCGGCGTCCACAAGCTCGCCGAGGATGGAATCGTCGGCCACAAGACGGCGGCAGCCGTCGGCAACATCGATCTCCACAAGCTGGTGGCCGAGTTCGCATCGCGCCGCATGGTGTTCTACGGCGCGCTTCAGACCTTCTCGATGTTCGGTTTCGGCTGGGCCCGCAGGCTCATGCTGGCGGTGCAGATCGCAACCGCCCTGGTCGAAGTCGGCAAGCAGGTTGTTTCCGCGGTGGAAGCCGCGAAGGCAGCAGACCAGCCGGCCGCGCCGGCGCTCCCCGCAGCTGAAGGACCGACGACATGAGTTTCCAGATCTCGTTCTATGCGTCCTCCCGTGAAGACGCCGTCGCCAAGATGAAGGCGGTCGAGGATGCGTTCCAGCGCGCGCAACAGGACATCGCCCTGGCGCTCGACACCATGGAGTTCGCCGACGGCGCCAAGCTGGCGGCGTCGGCCAAGGCGGACTGGGATGGCGCGAGTTACACCAGCTCGTTCGATCTCGCCCTGACGCCGCCTCCTGCGACTCCGCAGGCTGCGGCAGCGCCGCCGGCTCCGGCCGCGGCCGCCGTGGCTGAACCCGCCGCGGCGCCCGCTTCTGCGCCCCCGGCGGCCGCTGCCGAACCGGACCCGCCGCAGTCTGACGCCCCGGCCGACCTCGTCGAACCGGCGACCGGCGATCCCGCTGACTCGGCCGCCTGATCGGCGGTCGTCCCTCCTCCCTTGAAAGGACGTGCCATGAAACGGGTGTTTGTGTTTCTCGCCGCTGCTTTGATGCTCGCGCTCCCGGCGTGCTCAACGGTCGGCAACCTGACGCAGGGCCTCCCCTCCGTGAATGACAACGGGGCCAGTCCCCGGAAGACGACGATCCAGGCGGCCAACCAGGCTATCGCGGTGATGGACGATCTCACCATCGCGGCCAATGCC
Organism: Alphaproteobacteria bacterium; assembly: GCA_016125405.1. GTDB lineage: Bacteria > Pseudomonadota > Alphaproteobacteria > Caulobacterales > Hyphomonadaceae > UBA7672. The sequence continues at coordinate 126,946 of WGLW01000010.1, forward strand.
GGCGCACTGCCTCACAACTTCCTGGACGACATCGTGCAGTTCGCCCCGGACGTCGAAACCAGGGTATCCGCCTATCTCGACAACACAGCCGCCTGTGTCGTCATCGATGGCAGCCTGCAGACCGACCCCGCCGTTGGCATCCCGTGCTCACAGTCGGCCTTCAGGCGGGCGTTTGACGACGTTTCAGGCCTTCTTCTCCAGGCGACCAAGCTGGTCGACCCTAAAACGGATGAGGGTCGGGCGGTTGTCCTGGCGGCTATCGTGCTGCAGACCCAGCTCAGGCCCGCTGCCGGCGGCGTCTGGGATGGCTACAGCAAGGATCCTGACATCACGCTCGATGTCTTCAACGGAATGCGGTCAAGCCTGAAGGCATCGAAGGACAGGCTTGTCGAGGCTGCGACAGCGGCGCTCGCAACCAAACCGTAGTCTACCCATTAGTCACCTGGGGGCGATGATGACGCCAGTAGAGACTCTGAATGCTGTTGGCGTCATCGTCGCCGTCCTCACCGCCCTGGGGACGCTGGCGACACTGATCTGGCATGGAGGCCGGGTTATGCAGAGGATCGACGACCACGCCAAGGACATCGACGAGCACAAGGGCAGGCTCGATCAACATGGCGTGGAACTGGTTCGCGGAGCCGAACGGTTCTCGGTCGTCGAAACCAAGCTCGACGCCCTGATCAAGCAGGGCGAACGGATGCTGGCGAAGCTCGACAAAGACTCCCAGCACTAGACCATTCCGGGAACGCGGAGTCGGAACCAACGGTGATCCCGCCGATGCGCGGTTGGAACCTGTAACGCTCTGATCCCAGCAACAATCTGACATCTCAAATAAAATCTGGCGACCCCGGCGCGATTCGAACGCGCGACCTACGGTTTAGGAAACCGTTGCTCTATCCTGCTGAGCTACGGGGTCGGCTGGCACGCTTATGCCCCATGATCCCGGTCGAGGCCAAGCCGCCGCGGGCTGGTGGGCTGCCGGGGCGGGAGGGGGCGAAAGATGGCGCGCGGGGCGAGGGGTTTTCCAGGGTTGGCGATCTGCGCCGGCGCCGTCATCGCGCACACTTGGGCCCATACCCTACGGAAATGGCGGAGCCTCCTGTGCGAACCCCCGGCCCTCGTGCCTACGGCTCTGGCCAAGGCGCGCAAATCAGGACGAGGCCACGCGTGACAGCCAGTCTGCGCTACACGCGGCGGCGATGGCTTGCGGCATGGGCGTCGCTCGGCGTCGCCGGTTGTGCGCGGGCGCCGGACCTGGTCCCCGGCGAGAGCGGCCGCGTCGCCCGCATTGTCGACGGCGACACGCTGACGCTCGACACCGGGCTACGCGTCCGGCTTGCAGAGATAGAGGCGCCAGCCGTGAGCTATGGCGACGCCTTTGCCGCCGAAGCCGCGCGCCTTCTGGAAGTGGCCGCCCTTGGACGTACGGCGAAGCTCTACTACGGCGGCCTCACCCGGGACCGTTATCAGCGTGCGCTCGCCCACGTGATCGTCAACGACGAGACCGGCGCCGATGTCTGGCTCAATGGCTACATGATCCGCCAAGGTGGCGCTCGGGTGCGGACCTATCCAGACAACGCCCGGCGCGTCCGCCGCCTCTATCCGCTTGAGGAGGAAGCGCGTGGCGCGAGGCGCGGCCTCTGGGCGTTGCCAGACTACCGTGTCCGGGCAACCGGCGATCTGGATGGTGCTCCTGCTTTTGCGATCCTGCAGGGACCTCTGCTGGGCGCCTCGCCGGTCGCCGGCGACGGCTTTGCGCACCTGACGCCAGCTGGCGTGCGCCTCGGCATCGGCGACAGGCTTGGCGAGGCCGACAGCCTGTTGACATTGCTCGCCGGTCGCCCGCTTCGCGTGCGGGGACGCATACAGACAGGCGAGGACGATCCTGCAATCAGGATTACACACTGGGGGCAGGTGGAGACGCCAGGCGCTCCGTCAGATCGAGGGGATAAGACCTGAGTCTTCCGGGTCGCCCACGATCCGCGTCAGCGAGCAGCGAAGCTTGCGCAGCGCCTGATGCTCGATCTGGCGGACGCGTTCCTTGGAGACGCCGAGTTTGCGGCCAAGCGTTTCCAGCGTAACGCCGTCTTCTACGAGGCGGCGTTCGCGGATGATCGTCAGTTCACGATCGGTCAGGTCTTCCAGCGCCTCGTGCAGCCAGACATGCCGGCGCTTGCGGTCGCGTTCCGCCATGGCTTCTTCTTCGGGTTGTTCGGATTCGTCCGGCAGAAGGTCTTGCCATTCGGCGTCGCCCGTTTCCCCGATCGGCGCATTCAGGGACCGGTCGGCGGCCGACAGCCGCGACGCCATGCGGTCAACATCCTGCTCGTGAACAGAGAGCGTCTTCGCCACAAAAGCACGGTTTTCCGGGCTCATGTGCGCGTCACCGGAATCGCCCAGCAAGGCCCGCAGGCGGCGCAGGTTGAAGAAGAGGGATTTTTGCGCGGCGGTCGTACCCGTCCGCACGATCGACCAGTTGCGCAGGATGAAGTCCTGGATGCACGAGCGGATCCACCAGGCCGCGTAGGTCGAGAAGCGCACTTCGCGCTCCGGCTCGAAACGCGCAGCGGCCATCATCAGCCCCACATTGCCTTCCTGCACGAGATCAGACATGGGCAGCCCGTAATTGCGGAAGCGCGCCGCCATGGAAATGACGAGCCGCATATAGGCGGTGGTCAGTTCGTGAAGGGCGTCCTCATCGCCGTCGTCGCGCCAGCGCGCCGCCAGCTCCTGCTCATGCTCCCGGTCCAGCAGGGGCGCCGTCATCGCGTGCTTGATGAACCGGCGATCCGCATTTTGGGTGTGAGCTTCGTTAGCGACCATGGCGGACTCCGTGCGCGAAAGCCGAATTCATCCTCCTGCACGATGCACGAGGGATGACGGGGCGCAGGAATTCGGCGCCGGGTATGAGCTAAATGCCCTTGCCGGCCAGCGGTTCCGCACTAAGAGGAAAAAATTAAGGGCGCCCGTTTCGGGGCGCCCTTTTCATTTCAGCCACACGCTAGATTCAGGCCGCGCGCTTGGCAAGCGACTTGGACAGTTTTTCGACCGCCTCGGCGTGCTTGATGTTCTCGACGGCCGCGAGTTCGCGCGCCATCCGGTCGAGCGCCGATTCATAGAGCTGGCGCTCGGAGTAGGATTGGTCCGGCTGGTCTTCGGCGCGGTGAAGGTCGCGAACGACTTCCGCGATCGAGATCAGGTTGCCAGAATTGATCTTCGCTTCGTATTCCTGCGCGCGGCGCGACCACATCGTGCGCTTGATGCGCGCGCGGCCGCCCAGCGTCTTGAGCGCGTCGCCGACGACGCGCGCAGAGGCGAGGGGACGCATGCCCGAAGACGCCGCCTTGGCGGTCGGCACGCGGAGGATCAGTTTGTCCTGCTCGAACGCGACGACATAGACTTCGAGCTTCATGCCGGCGACTTGCTGGGTTTCGACTCCCGTTACGCGGCCGACACCATGCGCGGGATAAACCACGTGCTGGTTGACCGAGTAGGCCCCATCATCTTTTTTGACCGGCTGTTTTTTCGACATGCTTTTTTTGTCCTCTCACTCACGACGACAGCGGCAGCTACCAGATCAGGGTCACAAACCCAGGTCCGCCCACTCGTCCGTGCGCGACCTGTTCCCGACTGATTGCATTTGACGCTCGCCCGTCGGCGAAGTCAGAGCATTATCACAATTGTAAGAAATTTCAAGCCTTTGTCGCAGTGCTAGGGGCCAAATGGCCCGTATTTGCGGAGGCCTAGCGGCATTTCGCCTCAGTCCCGCTTGGGCGGATTGGGCGAAAACAACGACTCCAGCTTGCCCTTTACCTTGGCGTAATCGTCCGCATCTGCGGGCGGTTCGCCCTTGACGGTAATGTTCGGCCAGATCTTGGAATATTCCGTATTCAGCTTCAGCCACTTCTTGTCCGGATCGTCCTCGGTATCGGGCACAATCGCCTCGACGGGGCATTCCGGCTGGCAAACGCCGCAATCGATGCACTCCTCAGGATGGATAACGAGGAAATTTTCACCCTCGTAGAAGCAATCCACGGGGCAGACTTCCACGCAGTCCATGTATTTGCACCGGATGCAGGCGTCGGTGACGATATAGGTCATGGGGTGTCTCGGGAGCGGTCTCGCGGGGTGGTTCGATCGGCTTACGCGGGCTGGTCGAGCCCAGAGCGGCGACATGCGGTCATCATGCCATGTTGTCAATTGATCCGGCCTGTCAGCCGGGCTCACAGCCGGCCGTCCGGGCGTCTCAACCGCCGAAAAGCGCCTTCCAGATGACCACGACCCCCCAATGGATCACGACGGACGGCCAGATCGAGCCCGAGCGCAGGCGGCTAATCGTGCAGCACAGGCCCAGGAGGGCGACGAGGGCGAGATAGCCCGGTTTCAGAAAGACCGGCTCGGCGAAAGGAGAGCCGATCAGCACCTGGAAGGGGTGCCAGGCGACAAACGCCGCCAGCGAGATCGCCGCAGCGGGAAGGTTTCCCTTCGGAAGCCAGCCCCGGAACGTCACTTCTTCGGACACGCCCGGAACGAAAAAAGCGACAACGGAGATGCTGGTCACGGCGGTCTGGTCAGCGAGCGGGTCGAAGACCAGGACGCCGGCCTGAGCGGCCCAGGCGCCTGCCAGCAGGACGACAATGAACAGGCCAAGGGCTTCGATGGCGCCGCGCAGGTCGGGCATCCGCGCAAGGCCGCCCAGCAGGTTCGCCAGAACCACGGCGACAGGGCTGGAGCGTTGCTCTGTCATGCAAAGTCCTTCATCGGCCAGGTCTGTCATCCGTTGCGGGCGAAGCCGTCACGCGTTCGTAGCAGAGCGCGGCCTCCGGCGCCGGTCCGCGTCTGGCGGGAAGGTCAAGCACGCGGAGCAGGTGCGGACCGCCAGCATTGGTGAAGCTGACGAGATCTCCTGACGCAACCGTCGTCGAGGGTTTGTCGATGCGTCTCACCTGCCCATCGCGCTCTATGCGGGCGCCGTGGGTTTCGATTTCCTCGCTTGCCGATGTGCGGGTCTTGAAGAAGCGCGCCCGCCACAGCCAGACGTCCAGACGCATCCGCGCAGGGTCGCTCACGATGTCGCCGTCTTGGGCTGGGGGCGGCGCTGACGGTTTCGGCGCTTGCGATGCGCCGGCGCCGGCTTGGCGGCAGGCGTGGTCAGGGCTGCGAGCGCCGCAAATGGTCCGCTGGCCGTCGCAACGTCGCGCTGGCGCTCGTTGCGTCGCTGGGCGGATCGTTGCGAGGCAAATCTCCAGCGTGTCACTGCATTGGTGGCGGGGTCGCGCTCGGCGGGCTTGAGTCCGAGCGCCCGCAGGACGTCCGGAAAGTCCGCTATTGGGCAGCCGATCAGCGCGGCCAGCTCTGGCGGTGCTGTGAAAGCCGATGTCTCCGATCCGCGCCGCGTCCGGCCGAGCGCCCAGGATAGCCGTTCCGCCATGTCGGCCCGAACTGCGCGGGGTCCGAGACGGATGTAGCCGGCCGCGCGGAGCATCGCATCGGGCCAGGTTGCGCCTGCCAGCGGGAAGGAGGCGGAGGAGGGTGTCTTCATGGTCGCCAGGCCCGAATGCACGCCACGCAGCGTTATCGCCATCTGCGCGCCCGCGGGCTTCAGCAGACCCGGCAGCCAGATCGCGGTCCGTCCGGCCCGGACCCCGATTGCGTGCAGCGCCGCGCGGTCTCCGGCGCCGGGGCCATCGCCGTTGCGACCGCCCTCCCGGCGATCGAGTGCAGCGCCGCTTTCGAGAAGCTGATAGGCGGCGCCTCGAACGGCCCCGCTGAGGTCAGCCTCCTTGAGCGCGGTCCGGAGATCGAAAAGCGGCTTCAGTATCTCGCCACAACGCTCGCCCAGCCATCGCGCAACGCGCTCCCGCGCCGCTTCGCGCAAGGCGGGTTGGGCGTCGGGCGCGCCCATCAGCTCGACATTGGGGGTGAGCCAATCCGGGCCGGCGACCAGACGCGCCACGGGCGCGCCGTCCATCTCAATTCGCGCCTCCCCGTGATCGAGCGACAGCGCCTCGTCAGGCGCCTCGATAATGGCGGCGAGCTTCCGTTCGATCACCGGGCGCAGGGCCTTGATCGCAGCGTTCCGCAGCGCGCGGCCTTCCAGCGTCTGGCCCGTTGCATCCGGAAGAAAGGCCAACCCGTCCAGCCGGCCGATATCATGCCCGCCAACCATGACGCGTCCTTCGGCGTCGACCTCGGCGGCCACATCTTCCTCTGCATTCAGCGTTTTGAGCAGCGCCGAGGTGCGGCGGTCGACAAAGCGCTGCATCAGCCGTTCGTGCAGGGCGTCTGACAGGCGATCCTCGATCTCGCGCGCCCGGCCGCGCCATGTCCCGGCGTTTTCGACCCAGTCGGATCGGTTGGCGGCGTAGGTCCATGTCCGGATATGGGCGAGGCGCTGCTGAAGGATGTCTATGCCGCCTTCGGCGTTGTTGAGCCGCTCGACATGCTCGTACATCCATTCGTCCTTGAGGCGCGCGTCGGGCTCCGCCAGCTTTTCGAGAAAAGAGCCAACAAGTTTCAGGTGCGCGTCCGGGCCGTGCTTGCGGAAGTCGGGCAGGGTGCAGAGATCCCACAGCCGGCGCACATGAGCCGGCGAGCGAACGGGCGCTCGGATTGCGCCGTCCTCGCCCAGCGCCGCCAGCGTGGTTTCATCCAGGGCCTCCGGCGCCCGCCGGAGGATCACATCCGGCGGCGGGCGGCGCAGCGATGCCAGCAGCGCATCGATGCTGGTCCAGTCGAGGCTCGAATTGCGCCAGTTCAGCGTATCGGCCGGCTCGAACCGGTGGTCGACGATCCGTTCGATCATCTCTTCATCGAACCGCTCGCAGTCAGCCGTCTCGCCGAAGGTTCCGTCGTCGCGGAAGCGTCCGGCGCGTCCTGCAATCTGCGCGGCTTCATCGGCGCGCAACGGCCGGCGGCGCCGTCCATCGAACTTGCCGCGGCTGGCGAAGGCGATGTGCTGCACGTCCAGGTTCAGGCCCATGCCGATGGCGTCGGTCGCGACGATGTAGTCGACCTCTCCCGACTGGTAGAGCGCGACCTGCGCGTTGCGCGTGCGTGGGCTCAGCGCGCCCATGATCACGGCGCAGCCGCCGCGCTGGCGCTTCAGCAGCTCGGCGATTGCGTAGACTTCCTCCGCCGAGAAGGCGACAACCGCGGACCGCTTGGGAAGCTTGGTGATCTTCACCGGACCGGCATAGCCAAGATGCGAAAAGCGCTCCCGGCGCTCGGCGTCGATGTCGAGATCGAGCGCCTGCAGGGCCGGGCGCATGGTGTCTGCACCCAGAAGCATGGTCTCGTGACGTCCGCGCGCGTGCAGGATGCGATCGGTGAAGACGTGGCCGCGATCGGGATCCGTGGCGAGCTGGATTTCGTCGATGGCGATGAAGTCGAACGGCGCTCCCGGCTCGAACGCCTGGGGCATCGCCTCGACCGTGCAGGCGAAATAGCGCGCTGTTTCCGGCCGGATCCGCTCTTCTCCGGTTATCAGCGCGCAGGCGCGTTCGCCCTTCAGCCGGACCATCCGGTCGTAGATTTCCCGCGCCAGCAGGCGCAGCGGCAGGCCGATCGCGCCCGTCCCATGCGCCAGCAGGCGTTCGACGGCCAGATGGGTCTTGCCGGTGTTGGTCGGGCCGAGAATGGCGCGGACAGACGAGCTGGATTGGGCCAGGGCGGCTACTCCTGTGGGGCGGGCTCTGGACGGATGGAACGGATGATCGCGGCGACCCTTTCACTGAAAGGAGGCAAGAGGAAACGCGGGCGAACGAGCTGGCGTCGCTCAGCCGGATTGCCTGCCGTCCCGGTATGTGTGTGATCCACGAACACAGGATGGCGGCAGGCGCAGCCCGGCGTCAACCGCGCCGCGTCACCCGCCATCTCGTGGCGGCGGCGCAGCCGGTTCGGCCGGACGCCAGCTCAGCCGCGTTGCCTCGATGCCGATCTTTCCGTGCGCCTTCGAGCGCGCCTCGATCTTCAGCGGCGGACGCACCCTGCCGCCATCGAGATCCGCAAGGATCATGTTGGTCCACAGCACGTCGGTCTTGTCCTTGGTCTTCTGGGCGTCGGATTTGTCCTTGAAGCCGGCGAGTTCGACGTATTGCACGTCGCATTTCAGCGCCGGCCCTGTATAGGCGTCCGACTTGTAGGTGAACCGTTCAACGAACTTCAGCCGCAGGTCATAGCGCTGCTTGCCGTCATAGGCGCGGATCGGTCCGCCGCAGGGATTTTCCGGCGTCGCCTGCGAGCCCAGCGTCAGATCGACGATCGCCGTCAGGGGATCCATCGACTCCATCTTCTGTTCGTGACTGGCCGGCGGAAAGCCCATGTCGCCGAACCGGGGCGTCGCTGTCGTCGTCACGTCGTCAGCGCCATAATCCACGATGACGTGGCGGTTCTTCTTCCCATCCTGGTTGAGGCTGTCGTAATGCAGCGGCTTGAGGCCGGACGACCCGACATAGCCCGTCGACGAGATGGTCAGGTTGTAGTCGACGAACCAGCCGACGATGCCCGCGGCCTCCGCGCGCGAGACGATGTTGTAGGCGGTCGGCCCGACCCAGGCCGACACGCTGGCGTTTGCGGCCTTGATCCGGGTCCCGATCACGGGCAGCGGCAGGTAGCCTTCATACCTGATGTCCAGCCGCTGCGGTCCGTTCGATTGGATGGCCGCGATGGCCCCGCTGAGCTCGAACGGCAGGACAGCGAGGCCTCCGGCGGCCAGGGCTGCGGTCAGGATCGGCATACGTCAGGCTCCCTGTCTGGGCAGTCGAATCCCAGTTAATACGCCGAAAGGCGGCGAATTCTCGACGAGATAGGCCCATCCGCGGGGCGCGACGAGGGGCGCCTTTGTCTTGACAGGCGCGAGCCCGGCCCCTATCCACCCCGCTTCGTTTTCAGGACGCGCCCGCCTGCCGCCCCCCGTGATTACGGGCAATCGAGGCCGGCGCGCGACTTCAGGAGAGGCGACGATGTCGCGCACGTGTGAACTCACCGGCTTGAAGCCGATGGTCGGCCACAAGGTCAGCCACTCGAACATCAAGACCAAGCGCCGCTTCCTGCCGAACCTGGTCACCGTGACCGTGCATTCGGATGCGCTCGGCCAGTCCTGGTCGGCCCGCATTTCGGCTTCGGCCCTGCGCACCATCGACAAGCGCGGCGGCCTCGACGGCTTTCTGGCCAAGGCCCGGGACGAGGATCTCTCGCCCAAGATGCTGAAAGCCAAGAAAGAGATCGCCAAGAAGCGCGCCGAAGCGGCGGCCTAGGGCTCTCGGGCAGTTTTTCTTCCATCGACGACGTCACGCGGCTAGCGTCCTTCTGCGAAAAAGCACGGGAGACGGTATGCGCACATCGATTGCTGCGGCGCTGACGGGTGTCGCCGTATTGCTGGCGGGATGCTCGCCCGGTCCCGGGAACGACGCCTCGGCGCCCGATCTCCTGATCTCCGGCGGAACCATCTACACCGGCCTCGATGCAACTCCGACGGTGGGCGCAGTCAGCGTGAAGGATGGCCGCATCCTGGCGACGGGCGCCGCCGCAGACCTGATGAAGACCGCCGGACCGTCGACGCAGGTCATCGATCTCAAGGGCGCCGTTCTCTATCCGGGGTTCACCGACGCCCACGCCCACCTCTATGGCATCGGCGAACGGGAGCTGACGCTGAACCTGGATCACGTCGCCTCGATCGCGGAACTGGTGAAGGTCGTCGGCGAAGCGGCTGAAAAGGCGCCGGCCGGACAGACGCTGCAGGGCCGGGGCTGGATCGAAACGCACTGGCCCGAAGCGCGCTTCCCGACCCGACAGGACCTCGACCCCGTAACAGGCGACCGGCCGGTTGTGCTCACGCGGGCCGACGGCCACGCCCTTGTCGCCAACACCGCCGCGCTGAAGGCTGCGGGGATCGACGGCAAACCGACATCCCAACCTGATGGCGGTCGCATTGAGGTGGACAAGCAGGGCCTCCCCACCGGCATGCTGATCGACAACGCGATGGGCCTTCTCGCTTCGCTGTCGTCGAAGCCCAGCGACGCCTATATCGACCATGCCTATGAGGTCGGGGCGGTGCGCGAGGCGAAGCTCGGCTGGACCGGCGTTCACAACATGTCTGTGCCCGGTGCGGATATCGCCCGGCTCAAGGCCCTGTCGGCTGCAGGCAAGCTGCCGCTGCGTGTCTACAACGCGGTCGAGGGCACGGACGCCGGCGATTTCAGCCCCGACATGTTTTCCTATCCCGATGGCGCGCTCGTCACCACGCGGGCGATCAAGCTCTACATGGACGGCGCGCTGGGATCGCGCGGCGCGTTACTCGAAGCGCCCTATTCGGACCGACCGGACATCAGCGGACTGCAGCGCATGCACGAAGAGCCGACGCTGGCGCTGCTGAAGCGCGCATATGATGCCGGCATACAGGTCTGCATCCACGCCATCGGCGACAAGGGAAACCAGCTCGCGCTCGACTGGATGGAGAAGACGTTCGAGACGGTTCCGCCGGAAGAGCGCAAGGCGCGTGACCCGCGCTGGCGTATCGAACACTCCCAGATCCTGAGGCCGGAAGACATTCCACGTTTCGCCCAGCTCGGCGTCATTCCCTCCATGCAGCCGAGTCACGCGATTGGCGATCTCTACTTTGCGCCCGCGCGGCTGGGCGAAGACAGGTTGAAGGGCGCCTATGCCTGGCGATCGCTGATCGACGCTGGCTCGATCATCCCGGGAGGGTCGGATGCGCCGGTCGAACAGGGCGATCCGCGCATCGAGTTCTACGCCGCGGTCGCCCGCAAGGACCTCAATGGCAATTCGGGTCCCGACTGGCATCCCGAGCAGAAGGTCACGCGCGCCGAGGCTCTGAAGATGTTCACCGCCTGGCCGGCCTACGCCTCATTTCGGGAAAAGGATCTTGGCGCGATCGAGCCCGGCAAGCTCGCGGACTTCACAGGCTTCTCGGCCGACATCATGACCATTCCCGAGGCCGAAATCCTGACCGTGCAGCCGGTGCTGACGGTGGTCGGGGGCAAGGTCACCTGGCAGGCGCCGGCCGCCTGAGGGGAGGAAGCGCGACGGCAAGCAGGCGGGGCCCTGGTCCAGAGGGCCCCGCGCCGCCGCCGGCGCGCAGTCTCGGGCAAAACCGCTGCGCCAGTTCCAGCTCATCCTTTTCCACCCTCGGAGGAGGCGGACGCCCCGAACCCCGTGGGGTGGGGTTCAGCTGGCAGACTCGGGGGGGAGTGGCCGCCAGGAAGGAGCGAACCCGCCGGGTCCGGAAAAATGCCGGCCGGGCGGAGGGGCGGGGCCGGTGGATGATCTGGTCTCAAGCTGGAACGGCTGCTCCGGCCAGCTATATTCTGCTAATAGCAAGTAAAATGCCAGATGAAGACGCTGAGGCCCCGGCGGGCTGGAAGGAGGCTTCAGACCGGCATTTGGCGCGCGGCCGCGCAGAACAGCTGGATGTCCTCGGGGTCGTGGTAGAGGCCAAGTCCGATGCGCAGGATCTCGCCGCGCACATCGGTGGTCACGTCGGCGGCGGCCAGCGCGGCTTGCCAACGGGCGGCGTCCGGATGCCGGAGCGAGAGAAAGCGGGCGGCCGGGTTGCGCGTCTGCGACGCGACGAGCTTCGCCTCGCCAAGCGCGCCGGCCTCACCCCGCCCGATTCGGTCGGCCAGATCAACGCGGAGGGGCGCGATCCGCGCGGTGATGAGCCCAGTGTCGAGCCTCTCGCGATCCAGCAGGTCGAACACCGCGGCCAGCCGGTAGATGCCGCTTGGATCGAATGTCGATCCCATGAACCGGCGCGCGTCGTCAGCGTACACGACCTTGCCCGGCGGTCCCGAGAGCCCGGCAAATTCCGCATACCATCCCGTCGCTGCTGGCCGCGCGCCATAGCCGGGCGGAGCGTGCATGAATGCTGCGCCTTCGCCCGCCATCGCGTACTTGTAGCCGCCTGCGATGTAGAAGATCCGGTCCGCGACATCCGACAGATCGACGGGAAACGCCATGAAGGCGTGATAGCCGTCGATCGCCACCCAGGGCCCCGAGGGAGACGAAAGCGTCGCCAGGTCCCCAATGCGGTCAAGGATTTCGCCGGTGTCGAAGAACACATGGCTGACAAAGATCAGGTCATGACCGCCCGCCCGCGCGGCGGCGAGAAAGCGGTCGCCGAACGTGTCGAACGGCTCGACGTTCACAACATCCAGAACCACTTCGCCCGTCTCGCTCCACCGCGCCGCCTGGCGCCGGAAGGAATGGAACTCGCGGTCGCTCGTCAGGATGCGCGCGGGCCTGCGGGCGAGGGCCGACACGAGCCGAAGGATCAGATCGTGCGTGTTGGACGAGAAGACGATCGTATCGGGGGAGGGAAGGCAAAGCTGGCGCGCAACGCCCGCCTGCGCCCGCGGCCACACTTCACCGAGCACCTTGTCCCACTTCCTGTCCGCCAGCCGCGCCGCGTCGTCCCAGGCCTCGATGTGCGCAGCGCGCGTCGCATCCGGCCACAGGTGGTGGCTGTGCGCCGCCATGTGCAGCCGTTCCGGCGCTGCGGCCAGCGCACGGCTGAACAGCCGCTTGTAGGAGGTCAAAGCCGCGTCCTCACCGACCACAGTTCCGGAAAGCAGCGCCGGGCGAACGTCGCCCTCAGATAGCCGACGCCCTCGGTGCCGCCAGTGCCGCGCTTCTGTCCGATGATGCGCTCGACGGTGGTTGCGTGTTTCTGCCGCCAGGTCAGCAGCGCGTCGTCGAGGTCCACGAGTTTTTCGGCCAGCTGGTAAAGCTCCCACCACTGCGTCGTGTCGCGATAGACTTCGAGCCAGGCGTCCTCGACGTCTTTCGATGGCTGATAGGGTTCGGCGTAATCGCGCTCCAGCAATCCCGCGAGCACCAGCCCGCTGGCGGCCAGCTGCGACAGCGCCGCATCGTAAAGGCTGGGTCCCTCGAGCGCCTTGCGCATACGCGCCTGCGCCTCGGGCCGGTCATCCTGGAACCGCAGGAAGTCGGCATCCTTGAGCCCCAGCCGGTATTCCAGCGTGCGGAACTGGTCCGACTGGAACCCCGAGCTTCCGCCCAGCACATGGCGGAAGCTCGAATAGTCCGCCGGCGTCATCGTCGCCAGCACGTCCCATTGCAGCGTCATCACTGCCTGGATGCGGGAAACGCGCGCGAGGTTCTTGTACGCCGGCGTCAGGTCGCCCGCGGCGATCAACGCCTGCGCCATGTCCAGCTCGTCGAGGATCTGGCGGAGCCACAGCTCCTTGGTCTGGTGCAGGATGATGAACAGCCGCTCGTCAGGATGATCGCTCAGCGGCCGCTGGCAGGCGAGCAGCTCGTCGAGGGCGAGATAGCCGGCATAGGTGATATCAGCCATGCCGCCAGACTATCCTGCTCGCGACCCGGCGCCAGCCCGCCATCAGCCCGGCGCCAGCTTCAGGATCTTGCCGTTCTCTTCCTCGGTCACCACGTAGATCAGCCCGTCCGGCCCCTGTTTCACGTCGCGATAGCGTTCGCACCGGTCGCGCAGCAGTTTCTCCTCGCCGACAATCCGGTCGCCCTTCAGCTTCAGCCGCATCAGCTGCATGCCCGAGAGGCCGCCGACGAACATGTCGCCCGTCCACCCCGGCAGCCCCTTGCCGGTGTAGAACAGAAGGCCCGAAACCGCGATCGACGGGTTCCAGAAATAGACCGGCTGCTCGAGCCCCTTGCCCGCGGTCTCGCCCGTGCCCAGCGGTTTGCCGTCATTGTCCCGGCCATAGCTGATCAGCGGGAAGCCATAGTTCTTGCCGGCCTTGACGATGTCGACCTCATCGCCGCCGCGCGGTTCGTTCTCCACCGTCCAGAGCTGGTTCGTGCCCGGCCGGAACGCCAGTCCCTGCGCATCGCGGAAACCGACCGCGTAGATCGAGGGATCGGCGTCTGTCTTGCCGACATAGGGGTTGGACTTCGGGATCGAGCCGTCCGTGTTGATGCGCAGCACCTTGCCCTGCGGGCTCGCCAGCGACTGGGCGCTCTTGTAGGGCGTGATGATATCGGCGGTGATGGCCAGCAATGTGCCGTCCTTCGCCTGTGCGAGCCGGCGCGGCGTCATCGCGCCTTCCTTCAGCACCTTGAAATCGGTGACGCTCAGGTCATCCGGGGCCAGTTTCGCGCTGGCGATGTAGCCGACGCTGGCGCGGCTTCCGTCCGGCGTGGTCGCATAGGCGAGATAGATCGTGCGGGTCTTCGCGAAGTCGCGGTCGAGGATGGCGTCGTGCATGCCGAACAGCGGCACGGCGTTCCTGATCGGCGGCGTGCCGGGCAGGATGTCGGAGACCGCGCCGTCCGTTCCGACTACGACCAGTCCTTTCCCGCGGATCGTCACCAGCATCTTCCCGTCCGGCAGGAAGGCCATCGACCAGGGATGCTCGAGACCTGAGGCGACCTCCTCCACCTTGAAGTTCTGCGCGGGCGTCATGCGCGGAGCGTGCGTTTGCCAGGCGTGCATCGGCTTGGGGCGATAGTCGTCGGCGGCGTTGCGCGGCACGCCGCATTTGGGATCGCTGAGCTGGTCCTCGCGGATCGTCCGTTCGAGCTGTTCAGCCGTCGGCTTGGGCGGCGCGAACTGGGCGATTGCCGGCGCGGCGATGGCCACGCTCGCAGCGAGCGCGAGAAACAACGGCGACGTCTTCATGTCGGAAACCCTCTATCGCCGGCCGGTTTGGCGGCGCGCGCAGGCTAGGGGGAATGTCGCCGGCAAGGCAACCGGCCCCCGGGGCGGCCGGGCGCCCTTCAATCCGCGCACGGAGGGGTCTAGAAGGGCGCCGACGCCAGCAGTCACGGATTCGTGCAACGGCGCGGAGACGGGACTTTGGACGAGATCGCCGAAACGGAAGCGGCAAACGCCGCAGCGGCCCGCGCCGAAATCGACGCGGCGGACGAGGCCTATGACCGCTTCGTCATGGACAATCTCAAGCGCAACTACGCCGGGCACTATATTCACGGCATGCTGGGGATGACCGGCTTTCGCCTGGTCAACACCCCTACATTCGTTCCGGCCTTTCTGAATTCTCTCGGCGCCTCGGATGCGGTGGTCGGCCTTGGCCTGTCGCTGCAGCAGCTCGGCAGCATCGTCTCGCCGATCGTCGGCGCCGCGCAGATGGAACACCGCAAGAAGATCCTGCCGATCTCGATCGCGCTTGGATCGGCCATGCGCGTGCAGATCCTCGGCCTCGCCCTCGCCGGATGGTTTCTCACCGGATCATGGGCGCTGGCGGCGGCGCTGTTCTTCCTCTTCCTGCTTGGATTGTTCCAGGGGCCCCAGCGCGTGGCCTTCCAGTTCCTGCTCGCCAAGGTGATTCCGATTCGCCTGCGCGGGCGGCTCCAGGCGTTCCGCAACATCACCGGCGGACTGATCGCCGCGACGCTGTCCTACTTCGCCGGCAACTGGCTGGTGGCCCACCACGTTCTCGGCAACGGCTACGCCACCACCTTCCTGATCGCCTTTATCCTCACCAGCCTCGGTCTCACTGCGCTGAACATCCTGATGCGCGAGCCCGAACCGCCCAGCGTGCGCCCACGCGTCGCCTTCCGCGAACGTCTCAAGGATTTTCCCGAGCTGATCCGCGGCGACAAGGGCTTCGCCTGGTTCATGGTGGCGCGCTCGTTCGCCATGGGCGTGCGGGTCGGCCAACCGTTCTACTTTCTCTTCGCCGCCAGCGTGCTCGGGCTTTCGTCCAACGGCGATCCGCACGCCTTCGGCGCCACGCTGGCCATCCTCTCCTTCGCCTACATGATCGCCGACACGGTCACCAACCTGATCTGGGGCTATCTCTCGGACCACGGCGGCTTCAAATCCACCTTCGTCATCGCCATGGCCCTGAACCTCGTGGCTGTGGCGGCCCTCTTGGTCGCCCACAGCATGCCGGTGTTCGTCATCGCCTTCTTCTGTCTCGGCGCGGCCAATTCCGGCTACCAGATGTCGAGCACCAACATCGTCATCGAGTTCGGCCACCGGCACGACGTACCGATGCGCATGGCGCTGTCGAACACGGCGGAGGGCCTGATGGGGTCGCTGGCGCCGCTGCTGGGCGGTGTGCTGGCCGAGATCTGGGGCTATCCCGCGGCGTTCGTCGTCGCGATGGTCAGCGTCGCCGTTTCACTCGTCGTGCTGGTCTGGAAGGTCGACGAGCCCCGCCACCGCACCGCGTCCACCTGAGGAAGTGCCTGATCGACGCCGTAACCTCCCGGTTGTCATCCCGGAAACGCGAAACATTATCCGGGATGACAACAACAGGGGGGGCCGCATCCCCGGCGAAGGCCGGGGTCCGCCGATCACGTCGAGGCTTGTCCCGGCTTGAGGCCTCGCGCCCGCGCAGCCCAAAGCCCGCGCATGTCTCCCGGTCCGTCCTGGATTCCGGCCTTCGCCGGAATGAGCGGGGAAGGGAGGTGGCGGAGCCATCCACCCAGCCACGGATACGAAAACGGCGCGGCCCTTTCAGGCCGCGCCGCAATTCATCAGACGATCGCTTCAGGCGTTACTTCACCTTGGCGAGTTCTTCGTCCATCTGTTTCAGCTTCTCGGGCGTGAGGTCCGGAACGTACTGGACGATGTCCGGGAATTTCATCTCATAGCCCTGCGACAGGTCCGGATTGTTGATCAGGTCGGGCATGACTTTCATCAGCGCGGCCTTGGTTTCCTCGTTCTGGACCAGCTCGCCGATCGTGTTTTTCTCGACCGAGTATTTCGCATCGTCGGCGAACGCGACGGGCGCCGCCATGAAGGCCGTCGCGGCGGCGGCGGCGAGGAGCAGTTTGCGCATTTCGTCTCTCCGTTTGGTGCGCCCCCGGGGAGGTCCGGGATTCGCGGATTTCGGGGGAAGGGAACTCTACTCTTCGATCTTGTCGAACTCGGCCTGCAGCTCCTTCAGCTTCTCAGGCGTGATCTGGTCAGGCACGTAGCCGGCGATATCGGCCAGCGTCATGCCGCGGCCCTGCTCGAGGGCAGGGTTCGCGGCGATGTCGGGGAAGATTTTCGTGAACGCGGCCCTGGCCGCGGGATTATCGAGGATGTCGCCGAGCAGGCTGGTCGTGGTGCTCAATTTCACGGTGTCGGCGACGGCGGCGGAGCCAAGCGCGAGGGCCGCTATTGCGGCGGCGGCGGCCAGTGTCCGGATCATCACGCTCTCTCCCAACCCATCCCCGGTCCCGGCCCGGTCCCGGCGCTGGTCTTGCCGCCAGCTCCGTAATTCTTGTTACCTGACGCGTCCGGGCACGTCGATCCGGGCGTTGCAGCTCATCAGATGAATTAAGGGTAATCCAGAGTTTCCCCGGTGGGAAGATGGACTCTTCCGGTAGGCCGGCCTTGCGTCAGGGCCAGATTAGCCCGGGTTTTTCGAAGTGCTCTTGGCCAGCGTCGAGGCCGCGCCTGCCTTTGCCCGTTCCCGCATGTCGGCGATCATCTGCTTGATGCGGTCGATCAGCTTGTCGATGTCGCCGTTATTGCGGTCGAGGAAGGACTCGAACTGCGCCTGCTGGTCCTGGGCGAGCCAGATCACCGATCCGTCGAGATTGATGCCGACGTCGCGGACCCGGTAAGTCTGGCCGTCCTTCGATTGCAGCACGTCCCAGACGACCTGGATGTCCTTGCCGCTCTCGGTGCTCTTGATCAGGGTGTTCACCTGGCTCCGGCGCGGCGCCGGGTCGGTCGAGCCCACCACCTTGATGGATTCGCCGCGGAACTCGTCGAGCTGGGCCTGGTAGACCTCGGTCGCGTATTCCTCGAACGTCTTGTAGTAGCGGTCGAACTGGGCCTCGCTCAGCGAGCGGCCCTGCGCGCCCAGCACGCGGCGGGCGATGTCGGGCATGTAGGCGAACTTGTGCATGTAGTCCGCGAATTTCGCGGAGCGTTCGTCCGATGTCAGGGTCTTGTCGTTGAGAACCTTCAGCACGGCGTTGGCCTGGGCCTCGACATAGGCCTCGGATTTCTTGTCCGCCAGGGCGGCCGGCGCGGTGAGCACGATCGCGCCAACGGCCAGGAGCTGCATCAATTTCATGGAAGCCTCCAGAATGCCCGAGTCTCAGAAATTCATTTCGTAATCGGGCACTTCTTCGACCGGTTTGGACGATGGCGCCGAGTTTCGCACCTGCGCGGCCCTGTTGCGGACATAGAACCGTCTAAGTGTCGTATAGGGATCCAGCTGCGTCTGGCGCACGTCGTCGATGGTCTCGATGGCGCTTTCGCGCGCCGACAGGCCGCCCAGCACAAAGTTGCTGACCCGTAATGTGTCGGCCCCGTCGAACTGCACATAGTTGACCGGGTTGAGGCCGAAATCGGCGCCCCAGCCGACAAAGTCGCGCGGGTCGCTCGATCCCAGGAAGGGCAGGACGAGATAGGGCCCGGGCTTTACGCCCCAGCGTCCCAGCGTCTGGCCGAAGTCTTCATCCGTGCGCTTGATGCCGAACGAGGTCGCCGGATCGAACAGGCCGGCGATGCCGATCGTTGAATTGATGACGAACCGTCCGAACGTGCCGGCCGCATGCGGCACATTGAATTGCAGAAGTTCGTTGGTGAACGTCAGCGGTTCGCCCAGGTTGTTGGTGAAGTTCGTAACGCCCTTCCGAACCGGTTCGTTCGTAACCGCTCGATACCCTTTCGCCACAGGTTCCAGCACCGCTTTGTCCAGCGCATTGTTGAACCCATACATTTTGCGATTGAACCCCTCATAGGGATCGTCGGGATTTCTCGCCCCGGTACTTGCGCATGCTCCCAGCGCAAGTGCGGACCCGAGCAGGAGCGCGGCGGACTGTGTCTTCATTGGTGACGCTCTCCCGCTTCGGCGGTCCATATGAGGCTGACCCAACGTCCGATCAACACCTCGGGTCTTCACCCACAATGGCCAAAAACCGCAAAGAGCTTGTTATTTTGGGAAGCGTGACGTGTGCGCCACTTGAAATGCCATATAAAGATATGTTTATATCCTGAAATGGAATCGTTAGGCCTGCCCACGCTGGTTCAGCAACTTCGTGCAGCTGGAGAGCTGACGCGGGCGCGGATTCTTGCGTTGCTGGCGCGGGGCGAACTTTCTGTTGGCGAACTGGCGCAAGTTCTCGGCCAAAGCCAACCGCGGTTGTCGCGGCATATGAAGTTTCTCACCACTGCGGGACTTGTCGACAGACTTCCGGAAGGTGCGTGGGTTTTCTATCGACTTCCGTTCGACGGACAGGCGCGAACGCTGGTTGATACGTTGATTGCATCGCTTGATGCCGACGATGCAACGGTTCGGCGCGACGTCGACAGACTTCACGAAGTGCGTGCAACGCGAACGGCGTCCGCGCAGGATTATTTTTCGCGAATTGCCGGCGACTGGGACGCCATCCGGGCGCTGCACTATTCCGAAACGGACATCGAGGACGCCATTCTCGCCGCCGCCGGTCCCGGCCCGTTCGACCTGGTGCTGGATTTCGGCACCGGCACCGGGCGGATGCTGACGCTGTTCGCCCCCCGCGCCCAGCGCGTCGAGGGCATCGACCTCAGCCACCAGATGCTGACCGTGGCGCGATCCAACCTGCTCGCGGCCGGCGCCGCCAACGCCTCCGTGCGCCACGGCGACGCCAGCGCCACACCCTATCCGGACGCGTGCGCCAGTCTCGTCATCATCCACCAGGTGCTGCACTTCCTCGACGATCCGGGCCGCGCGCTGTCGGAAGCCGCGCGGGTGCTGAAGCCGGGCGGCCGCCTCGTCGTGGCGGATTTCGCCCCGCACACGCTTGAGCATTTCCGCAATGAGCACGCCCACCGCCATCTCGGCGTCTCGGAAGAGGATTTCAGCCGCTGGGCCACGGCGGCGAAGCTCGCGCCCGGCCCGGTCCGGCGTTTCAGCGCACCGGCGCACGGCAAGGGCGTTGCGGTGACAATCTGGACCGCTGAACGCGAGCCGGTCCGCAAGGCGGGGAGGGCGGCATGACATCCGCGCCAGAGGTCAGTTTCGAATTCTTTCCGCCCAAGACGCCGGAGATGGAGGAAAAACTCTGGGATTCGGTAAGGCGCCTCGCGCCCGTCCGCCCGCGCTTCGTCTCCGTCACCTATGGCGCCGGCGGCTCCACCCGCACGCGCACCCACGACATCGTGCGCCGCATGGCGGAGGAGACCGACCTCAAACCCGCGGGCCACATCACCTGTGTTGCCGCGACCCGCACCGAGATCGACCAGGTGCTGACGGATTACTGGACCGCCGGCGTCAAGCGCATCGTCGCGCTGCGCGGCGACCCCACGGCCGGCATCGGCACGAAATACTCGCCCCATCCGGGCGGCTACGCCTACGCGTCAGACCTGATCGCTGGCGCGAGGAACATCGCCGACTTCGATATTTCGGTTGGCTGCTATCCCGAAGTTCATCCCGAGGCCGGATCGCTCTCTGCAGAGATCGACAACCTCAAGCGCAAGTTCGATGCGGGCGCCACGCGCGCCATCACCCAGTTCTTTTTCTATCCCGACGTCTATCTGCGATTTCTCGACGCCGCGCGCGCGGCGGGGATCGCCCAGCCGATCGTCCCGGGCATCATGCTGCAGTCCAACTTCAAGGGCCTCAAGCGCATGGCGGGCCTCTGCAACACGTCGATCCCCTCGCGTATCGCGGACCTTTATGACGGCCTCGACAACGATCCGGAAACCCGCGACCTCGTCACCGCGCATGTGGCGGCCGATCTCTGCAACCGGCTGGTCGAGCAGGGCGTGGACCAGCTGCACTTCTACACGATGAACCGCGCGGGCCTGTCGCTGTCGACCTGCCGGCTGCTGGGTTTGAAACCGCAGGCGCAGGCGTGAGCGCGCGGCCGCACATATCGCTCGTCACCCTTGGGGTGCGCGACCTTGGCAAGGCGATCGCCTTCTATGAAGGGCTGGGCCTCGAGAAGGCCGGGTTCGACAATGACGACGTGGCTTTCTTCGACATGGGCGGCCTCGCGCTTGGCCTGTTCGTCTGGGACGAGCTGGCGAAGGACGCGAAACAGTCGCCCGAGGCCAGCGGGTTTCGTGGCCTGTCGCTGGCCTGGAACCGCAACAGCGAGGAAGAGGTCGACGCCGTGTTCGCCCGTGCGGAGGAACTGGGCGCGACCGTGACCAAGGCGCCGGAGCATGTCTTCTGGGGCGGCTATTCCGGCTATTTCACCGATCTCGACGGCCATTTGTGGGAGATCGCCTACAACCCCACATGGCCGCTGCGCGCCAATGGCGCGATGGAGTTGCCGCCTCCTGTCAAAAAGCCGGCCTCTGGCAAGGGAGCCTCCTCATGACCCGCGCAGACCGCATCGCCGCCCTGAAAAAAGCCGCGAAAGAGCGCATCCTCATCCTCGACGGATCGTGGGGCGTGATGATCCAGCGGCGCGGCCTCGATGAAGCCGACTTCCGCGCCGAGCGCTTCAAGGATCATCCCGGCCAGCTCAAGGGCAACAACGACATCCTCTGCCTGACGCGCCCGGATATCATCGAGGACCTGCACAACCGGTATTTCGCGGCCGGCGCCGACATTTCGGAGACCAACACGTTTTCCGCCACGGTGATCGCGCAGGACGATTATCATCTCGACGCCGAAGCCGTGCGCGACATCAACCTCGCGGGCGCGCGCATTGCGCGGAAGGTCGCGGACGAATGGACGGCGAAGGAGCCAGACAAGCCGCGCTTCGCCGCCGGCTCGATCGGGCCGCTCAACAAGATGCTGTCGATGTCGTCGGACGTGAACGATCCCGGCGCGCGACTGGTCGATTTCGACCAGGTGTATCAGGCCTATCGCGACCAGATCCGCGCCCTCAATGAAGGCGGCGTCGACCTCTACCTGATCGAGACGATCACCGACACGCTGAACTGCAAGGCGGCGATCAAGGCGATCATGGACCTTGAGGCCGAAGGCCTTGAGAAGCTGCCGATCTGGATTTCCGGCACCATCACCGACCGGTCGGGCCGCACGCTCTCCGGCCAGACGGCCGAAGCGTTCTGGAACTCGGTGAAGCACGCCAAGCCCTTCGCCATCGGCTTCAACTGCGCTTTGGGCGCCGACCTGATGCGGCCGCACATCGCCGAAATGGCGCGCGTCGCCGACACGCTGGTGGCGGCCTATCCCAACGCCGGACTGCCCAACGAGATGGGCCAGTATGACGAGCAGCCGCACGAAACCGCGCACGCGGTCGAGGGCTGGGCGAAGGAAGGTCTGGTCAACATTCTCGGCGGCTGCTGCGGCACGACGCCGGAGCACATTCGCTGCATTGCCGACGGCGTGAAGTCGGTGAAGCCGCGCGTGGCGGGCGAGCGGGCGAAAGCGTTGCGTCTCTCCGGGCTCGAGCCGTTCGAACTCGCATGAGCGCCGTTCCGTCCTTCAGCTTCAACGACCGCGACAACGCCCGCAATTATTGCGCGGGCGGGCCCGCGAACTTCATGCCGGGGTTTTTCCTGATGCACCGGCTGGCGGTTCAGCTCCTGTCGGAACGGGCGGCGGATGGCGCGCGCGTGCTCGTGCTGGGCGCGGGCGGCGGGTTCGAGCTGAAGGCGTTCTGCGAGGCGCGGCCGGGCTGGCGCTATGTGGCGGTGGATCCCGCCGGCGCGATGCTCGACCAGGCGAAGGAAGAGATCGGCACGGCGGCATCGCGCGTCGAGTGGATCGAGGGCTATATCGATGATGCGCCCGCCGGCCCCTTCGATGCGGCGACCTGCCTGCTCACGCTGCACATGATGAAGGACGACGGAACCAAGCTGGCCGCTCTGAAGGAGACGCGGGCGCGGCTGAAGCCGGGCGCGCCCTTCATTCTGGTGGACAATTGCGTCGATGCGGCCGCGCCGGATTTCAGGCGGCAGATGGACCGCTATTCGCAGTTTGCGCAGGACTCCGGCGTCGCGCCGGATTTTGTCGCCCGGGCGCGCGAATCCGTGGAATCTGCTGGCACCTGCGTTTCCGGCGCCCGCAACGAAGAGCTGCTGCGCGAAGCAGGCTTTGGGACTATTGAAGGCTTCTACACCGCATTGTCCTGGCGCGGCTGGGTCGCGACGGCTTAGGGAGGAGGGGACATGGCCAAGTTCTACGACCGGCTGGAAGACAAGCACCTCGCCTTCATCCAGGCGCAGAAGATGTTCTTCGTGGCGACGGCGCCCCTGTCGGATGCGGGCCGCGTCAATTTGAGCCCCAAGGGCTATGACAGCTTTCGCGTGATCGGCCCTAACCGCGTCGCCTACGCCGATCTGGGCGGCTCGGGCGCCGAGACGCTGGCGCATGTGCGCGAGAACGGACGCATCACCTTCATGTTCTGCTCGTATGAAGGCCCGGCCAACATCATGCGGCTTTATGGCCGCGGCGAGGTCATGCAGTTCAACGATCCGGGCTTCGCCGAAGAGATCGCGAAATTCCCGCCCGGCCATGAGCGCGCGCGCGACATTATCTTCGCGGACATCACGCAGGTGCAGGACAGCTGCGGCTGGGGCGTGCCCTTCTACGAGTTCAAGGGCCAGCGCGACCAGCTCACGCGATATATCGACCACCAGGACATCGAAGCCTGGCGCGAGAGCCGTCTGGAACGGAACGCGACCAGCATCGACGGATTGCCCGGCCTGATCCGGCCCAAGGCCGCGGAGTAGAGTTGTGACGGAAGCAGACGGGCGACCCACCGCCCAGTTCATCAATATTGGCGAGCGCACCAACGTCACTGGTTCGGCGGCGTTCAAGAAGCTGATCGTCGACGGGAAATACGCCGAGGCCGTCGAGGTGGCGCGCCAGCAGGTGCAGAACGGCGCGCAGATCATCGACGTCAACATGGACGAAGGGCTGCTCGATTCGAAAGCCGCGATGCGCACCTTCCTGCGCCTGATCGCGGCGGAGCCGGACATCGCCAGGGTGCCGGTGATGATCGACTCCTCCAAGTGGGAGGTGATCGAGGAAGGGCTGAAGAACGTCCAGGGCAAGGCGATCATCAACTCGATCTCGATGAAGGAGGGCGAGGCGCCTTTCCTTGAGCATGCCCGCAAGGCGCTGTCTTACGGCGCCGCCGTGGTGGTGATGGCGTTCGACGAACAGGGGCAGGCGGATACGGCGGAGCGCAAGTTCGAGATTTCGAAGCGCGCCTACGAGCTGCTCACCGGCATCGGCTTTCCGGCGGAAGACATCATCTTCGATCCCAACATCTTCGCGGTGGCGACGGGCATCGAGGAGCACAACAACTACGCCGTCGACTTCTTCGAGGGCGTGCGCCGGATCAAGCAGAACCTGCCGGGCGCGCATACATCGGGCGGGCTGTCCAACGTGTCGTTCTCGTTCCGCGGCAACGAGGCGGTGCGCCGGGCGATGCACTCGGTATTCCTCTATCACGGCGTCAAGGCCGGACTGGACATGGCGATCGTCAACGCCGGCCAGCTGGACATCTACGACAACATCGAACCCGAACTTCGCGAGCGCGCCGAGGACGTGATCCTCAACCGCCGGCCGGACGCAACCGAACGCCTGCTGGAAATCGCCGAGCGCTATCGCGGCCAGAAGGGCGTCGCGCAGGTGAAGGACATGAGCTGGCGCGAGAAGCCGGTAAAGGATCGCCTCGCCCACGCGCTGGTCAACGGCATCACCGAATTCATCGTCGAGGACACGGAGGAGGCGAGGCTGGCGTCCGAACGCCCGCTGCACGTCATCGAAGGTCCGCTGATGGACGGCATGAACATCGTCGGCGACCTCTTCGGCTCGGGAAAGATGTTCCTGCCGCAGGTGGTGAAATCCGCCCGCGTGATGAAAGCCGCCGTCGCCCACCTGCTGCCCTTCATGGAGGAAGAGAAGGTCCGCCTCGGCCTGCAGGACACGTCCAACGGCAAGATCGTCATGGCGACGGTGAAGGGCGACGTGCACGACATCGGCAAGAACATCGTCGGCGTCGTTCTGCAGTGCAACGGCTACACCGTCATCGACCTCGGCGTGATGGTTCCGGCGGAAAAGATCCTGGAAGCCGCCGAGACCGAAAACGCGGACATGATCGGCCTTTCCGGCCTGATCACGCCGTCCCTGGACGAGATGGTCTATTTCGCAAGCGAGATGCAGCGGCTCGGACTGAAGAAGCCCTTGCTGATCGGCGGCGCGACCACCAGCCCGGTCCACACAGCGGTCAAGATCGAACCGAAACTCCAGTCTGCGCCCGTCGTTCACGTGCTCGACGCCAGTCGTGCGGTCGGCGTGGTCTCCACCCTGATGAACGAGGAGACGCGCGGACCCTTCTGGGAAGAGACGAAACAGAAATACCAGCGCGTCCGCGACACCCGTTCCGGCGGCCCGGCGAAAGCCCGCGTTGAACTCGCCCGCGCGCGCGAGCTGGCTCACAAGCCGGACTGGGCAGCCTATACGCCGCCGAAGCCGAGCTTTCTCGGCGCGCGCGAGATCACCGGCTTCGATCTCGCGACGCTGGCCCGCTACATCGACTGGACGCCCTATTTCGCGGGCTGGGAGCTGGTC
Source organism: Alphaproteobacteria bacterium (assembly GCA_016125405.1). Classification (GTDB taxonomy): domain Bacteria; phylum Pseudomonadota; class Alphaproteobacteria; order Caulobacterales; family Hyphomonadaceae; genus UBA7672. The sequence goes on from WGLW01000010.1 coordinate 152,358, forward strand.
GGCCGCTTCCCGATGATCCTCGAGGACGACAAGGTCGGCGAGGCGGCGCGCAACCTGTGGACCGACACCCAGGCGATGATGCAATCGCTGATTGGCGAAGACTGGCTGCGTCCGCGGGGCGTGGCAGGTTTCTGGCCAGCGAATTCCGATGGCGACGACATCGTTGTCTGGACCGATGAAACGCGCAGGACGGAGCGCGCCCGCTTCCTCGCGCTTCGCCAGCAGATGGAGAAGTCCAACGAGAAGGGCCAGTTCGCGCTCTCGGACTTCATCGCTCCGATCGGCGCCGGCGCGGACTATATCGGCGGCTTCGCCGTCACCGCCGGTCATGGCGAAAAGGAAAAGGCGGCCGAGTTCGCAGTCAAGGGCGACGATTATTCCTCGATCATGGTCAAGGCGCTGGCCGACCGCTTCGCCGAGGCCTTCGCCGAGGCGCTGCACGAGCGCGTCCGCCGCGAACTCTGGGGCTATGCGCCGGACGAGGCGCTCTCCGGCGAAGACCTGATCTCGGAAAAATACCGCGGCATTCGTCCCGCGCCCGGCTATCCCTCCCAGCCCGATCACACCGAGAAGCAGACGCTCTTCAGCCTGCTCGACGCTACGGCCCACACCGGGATCGACCTGACGTCGTCCTTCGCGATGACGCCGCCGGCCAGCGTCTCCGGCCTCTATCTCTCGCATCCCGAAGCGGTCTATTTCGCTGTGGGCCGCATCGAGAAGGATCAGGTCGAGGACTATGCCCGCCGCAAGGGCTGGGATGTCGCCACCGCCGAACGCTGGCTCGCGCCGATCCTCAACTACTGATCACGTACGGCCTTCGACAGCCGGACTACCTCGCGGCGCGCCTGCCGCAAGATCGCCCGATTCCGTCTCTTACCTGCAGTCGGGACCACCGGTCAGTCTTCGACGCGGCTGGCGGACGACAACCGGATACCGGGTGATCGGCTTAGGGGGACAGGATGGCGGGCGCAGGGAAGTGGGCGGCGCTGGTCGCTGCGGGCGCGATGGCTGGCCTGGCGGCGTTCTCCGGTCCGGCGCTGGCGCAGCTTCCTTCGCAGACTCAGTCTACGCCTCCCGCGAATGGATCGGCCCTCACCCAGGAAGATGTGAGGACGTTCGATCCGGCCTTCTTTGACCGATACACGCCGGTCACCGCCTATGACATGGCGCGCCAGCTTCCCGGCTTCATCATCGACGACGGCCTCAGCCTGCGCGGCTTCGGCGCGACGGCGGGCAACGTGCTGATCGATGGCCAGCGCCCCAGCTCCAAGACCAGCGTTTCCGACGAACTGAAGCGCATCAGCGCGGGGGACGTTGCGCGGATCGAGCTGATCGGCGCCGCCGCCGCCGGTAATATCGACGTGCGCGGCTATACCGAAATCGCCAACGTGGTGCTGAAGCCGGCGACAGGCGTGAAGGCCAGCTCCACCTATTCCGGCCTCGTGGGATTTCAGGATCAGGGTCACGCTTCAGGCCGCGCCGGAATTACCCGCTCGTGGAAGGGCGATGATTTCGGCCTGAGACTCAATGCGCAGGTCACGGATTCGCAGCAGCATCAGCAAACCGTGATTTCCTTTTCGGATGTCGGAGGCGCAGCGACCGGCTCGCGAGACGAGTTCACCACCAGCTATCTGGGCGAGCTTCTGCTCAACGGTACGTTCAACTGGTCGCCGACCGCGCGGGACGCCATCAGCATCACCAGCCGCGTCATGCCGCGCTCGTACAATCTCCAGTCAGGGGCGACGGTGCGTGCGACGTCTGGTGAACCAACCGAGTATGTCGCCGACGACTATACCGAGAAAGACATCATCTATCTCGATCTCGGCGGCGACTGGGAGCACAGGTTTTCGCCGACGAATTCGGTCAAGCTGACCTCGGTGAACTCCTTCGTCGGCTGGCGGCCTCAGGAATTCTACCAGGACTATCCGGCATCGGGCCCGCGCGACCTCGCCACACGGATCAACGCCGACAACAAGAAGGGCGAGCACGTGCTGCGCGCCGTCTGGACGACGAAACCGGGCGCCAGCCATACGCTAGAGCTTGGGCTGGAAGGCGCGTTCAACTACCGCGATACGGATCTGAGCATCGCCAACGCCAAGGACGCCGAGGATTTCATGCCGGCGGCGCTTCCGGTTGCTTCGACGCGGGTCGAGGAAACGCGCGGAGAGGCGTCGATCAACGATACCTGGCTTCTCGATCCCAGGCTGACGCTTGAGCTGGGATTTACATACGAGGCCTCGAAGATCTCGCAGTCGGGCGATGCGGTACAGTCACGAGAATTCAGATATCCGAAGCCACGCTTCGTTGCGACATGGCTTCCGACCAAACGCGACCAGTTCCGCCTCTCGGTCGAACGCACGCTTGCGCAGCTGGACTTCAGCGAATTCGCCAGCGTCGTCCAGCTCGTCGAAAACCAGCTGACGGTTGGAAACCCGGACCTGAAGCCGGAGCAGACCTGGGCCTCCAGCCTCCAGTGGAAGCGGCCGATCGGCAAGCGCGGCTCGATCTCGCTTACCGGCAGTTATGACCGCATCAACGATGTGGAGGACCTGGTTGTTCTGCAGAACGGCGATACGCAGTTTACGGGCGCGGGCAATATCGGCGACGGCGAGCGCTGGGGCGCAGAATTGAACCTTCAGCTTCCGCTCGACAGCATCGGCGTCAAGGGCGGTATGCTGAAGTTTATTGGAAGCGCCAGCGACAGCCGGGTCACCGATCCGATCTCGCATGAGAGCCGGCGGATCACCAACGATCTCAATTACCAGTGGAACCTGGATTTCCGTCAGGATCTTCCGGGCCTCAAGATGGCGTGGGGCGGCGACTACAACGATCTCGGCGACTATGAGGCCTACCGTCTGACGGAGGTGCAGCGGCTGTCATGGGGACCGGGAGATTTCGATCTCTTCGTCGAGACGACGCGGGTCAAGGGCATGACCATCACGCTCGCCGTCGAGAACATCTTCAACCAACCGCGAAATTTCGCGCGCCGCTTCTATAAGCCCTCGCGCATTCCGCCGGGCGCGTTTTCCGGATCAGAGTTTCGCGAATCGACAACCGGATATCTGACGACGCTGCGCGTATCCGGCAAATTCTGAGACACCGGCGGAGGCGTCAGCCTCCGGTCGGGTCGCGTTCCGATACCCAATTATTGTGCAGGCGGGACCAGGCGGCGTCCGCTCACGCGCAAAGTGAAGAGAATGGATGCGCGTTGGGTTTCCATCGCGGCTCTGCGCACTAGGGTTTTCCTGTCCGCCCACCGGGAAAGGAGACGCCTTTGACCGGCGCAACGGTCATCCGCAAGAGCATGGGCCGTGTCGCTGCGCCGATCGTGCTGGCGGTTCTGGGGCTCACGCTGATTCTGGGAACGCCGGCGCTTGACATCCCGGCCGATCTCGAAGCCTGGCTCTATCCGATCGGGCGCGTCCTGCTGATCGTCGCCGTCGGCTGGGCCGGCATGATCCTGCTGGACTGGCGCCTCGCGCGCGAACTGCGCCGCGCGGACCTCAAGGCGGAAGACAATCTCGCCGCGCGCAAGATCGCAACACGCATCAATGTTCTTCGCCGCGTGGCGTCCGTGCTGATCGCCATCATCACGCTGTCTGTGGCGCTGCTCGCGATCCCGTCCGCGCGGGCGGTGGGCGTGTCGCTGTTCGCCTCGGCGGGGGTTGCGGGTCTTGTCGTCGGCATCGCCGCAAGGCCGGTGCTCTCGAACCTGATCGCCGGCCTGCAGGTCGCCTTCACCCAGCCCATCCGGATCGATGACGCGGTCGTGCTCGAAGGCGAGTGGGGCTGGATCGAGGAAGTTGCGCTCTTCTACGTGACGGTGCGTCTCTGGGACGAGCGCCGCCTTGTCGTGCCGCTGACCTATTTTATCGAAAAGCCGTTCCAGAACTGGACGCGGGAATCCGCCGCCATCATCGGCTCGATTTTCTGGTCGGTGGATTACCGCGCGCCCATCGCCGAGATACGCACGAAACTGGAAGCGCTGTGCAAGGCCAGCAAGAACTGGGACGGTCGCGTCTGCGTGCTGCAGGTGACGGAAGCCAAGGGCGACAGCCTCGAAATCCGCGCCCTCGCCAGCGCGCGGAATTCGTCGGTCGCCTGGGACCTTCGGTGCGAGCTGCGCGAAAAGATGATCCTGTGGCTGCAGTCCGAACATCCTGAAAGCCTGCCGCGCCGCCGCGCCGAGGCCGAGGTCCGCAGCGCGCCGGATGCAGGCGACCAGACGCGCCGGCTTGCTGCGGAATAGCCAGGCCCGTCACGGCGATGTGGCGGCCAGCCTTTTGAGAACGCCCTCGGCCGCGGCCCGTCCCGTGGCGAAGCAGGCTTGCAGCAGGTAGCCGCCGGTTGGCGCCTCCCAGTCCAGCATTTCCCCGCAGGCGAATGTCGCCGGGTCGGCGCGCAGCGAATAATCGGTGGCGAGGCTCTCCCAGCCGATTCCGCCCGCGGTGGAAATGGCCCGGCCAATATCGGCGGCGCCGTCGAGGCGGACCTCGCAAGCCTTGATGGCTGCAGCGAGTTGGGCCGGCGAGGGCGGCAGGCCGGGCCCGCCCATGCGCTCCCGCAACAGGCTTGCAGCCAGTGGAGACAGACCGGCGCGGCGCAGACGGTTGGCGGCCGACAGTCCCTTGGCCGCGTCGTCCGCCAGGCGCGACGCGAGAGCTGTCTCGCTTGCGTCCGGCCGCAGGTCGATGAGGAGACGCGCCTCGCCATGTGCGTCGATCGCCGACCTCAGCCTGCTGGAGAGCGCATAGATGGCGCCGCCCTCGATGCCGTCGCCGGTGATCATCGCTTCGCCGCGCAGGCTCTCGTCTCCGAACGTAAAGACTGCGGATTTCAGCGGTTCGCCCGCAAAGCGCTCGCGGAAGGTATCTGACCATGCGACGTGAAAGCCGCTGTTGGCCGGGCGCAGCGGCGCAATCCGTGCGCCATGCGATGCGAAGGCCTCCTGCCAGCTCCCGTCCGATCCCAGCCGAGGCCAGCTGGCGCCGCCGAGCGCGAAGATCGCCGCGTCGGGGCGTTCGGTGGACAGTCCATCGGGGGTCTCGAAGCGCAATCCGCCATTGGCATCCCAGCCGAGCCAGCGCGACCGGGTTTGAAGCTGCACGCCCATCTCGCCCAGCCGCCGCAACCAGGCGCGCAGCACCGGCGAGGCTTTCATCGTCTTCGGGAAAATCCGTCCGCTCGATCCGACAAATGTTGGAACGCCCAGCTCCTCGCACCAGGCGCGCAGGGCGTCGGGCGAGAAGGCGCGCAGGGCGTGTTCCAGATGCGGACGCGCGAGGCCGTAGCGGTCAAGAAAGGCGTCGAGCGGTTCGGAGTGGGTGAGGTTGAGCCCGCCACGCCCGGCCAGCAGGAATTTCCGCGCCGGGTTGGGCATCCGCTCGTGAATCGTGACTGCGACGCCATGCGAGGCGAGCCGTTCCGCAGCAGCCAGGCCAGCCGGTCCGGCGCCGACCACGATCACGCGCCCGCCAATGGTGTTTTCGGGCATTGCCGCCGTCCCAATACCGATCCGCACGAATGGCCACGTCGCCTCTCGCCCCCACGGAGATAGGCGTTGCGACGCGCTGCGCCGGGCCTACGCTTTTTATATGACAGCAAGCCCGACGGCACGTTCGATACTCCAGCGCCTCGGCCGCGTGAACCTCTCGTGGATCCGCATCGAGATCGCGCTGCTCACCGCTGCGGTGATTCTCGCGGGCTAGCGAGTCTGCGGGCGCATCGTTCCGTCTACCTTCGCCCATTTCGCCCGCTCGGCTTCCATCTTGGCCCGCCAGCGCGCCCGCATCACGGCGGGCCGCTCGGGATAGCGCTCGTCCAGGAAGGTGGCGCTCACGATCCGATCGGCGCGGAATGAGCGAAAGTCCTGCCGCGTCTCGCACCAGGCGCCGATCAGCCGGGTCGTCTCGAAATAGCCCAGCAGGATCGGCCAGATCACGCGCTGGCTCGCCCGGCTGTCCTTGTCGCGGTAGTCGAGCGCAATTTTGCGTCCGCCGTGAATGGCCGCCCGCACGCGGCCGAGATCGATGCTGTCGGGCTCGACGCGCCGGGTCTGCGGAACGCGCCCCGCCGGCTCTTCGATGTAAGGCCGCAGGCGTTCCGGCACCGAGGCCTCAATCTTGGCCATCAGGTCGCGCGCCGCTTTCGCCAACTGCGGGTCGCCGCGATTCATCACCCACTGCGCGCCAAGCACGGCCGCCTCGATCTCGTCGGTGGTCAGCATGAGAGGCGGCATGTCCAGCCCGCGCTCCAGCACGTAGCCGAGACCGGCCTCTCCCCGGACCGGCACGCGCTGCGCCATCAGGGCTGCGATATCGCGATAAACCGAGCGCTTCGACGTCTCGAGTTCCTCAGCGATCGCATCGGCGGTCACCGGCTTTTTGGAACGGCGGAGGATCTGGATGATCTCGAAGAGGCGGTCTGCTTTTCTCATGTCCGGACCGTCGGCGAATGCTGCTGACACCATGCTGTCAGCAGCCCTCTGGCAGGTATCGGTCATCGGATCAGGAGATACAAGATGATCGTTCTGAAGGGTTCCGCCGAACAGTTCGGACTGCCGGAAGGCAGCCCCTATGTGACGAAGACCGAAATCCAGCTGAAAATGGCCGGACTGACCTATACGAAGGAGCCGGCGCTGCCGATGGCTTCGCCCAAGGGCACCATCCCATTCATCGAATATGACGGGCAGGTGCTGGCGGACTCGACCTTCATCCGGTTTCACATCGAGCAGGAATACGGTGTCGATCTTGACGAGGGCCTCTCGCCGGTCGAGCGGGCGACCGCTCTGGCGGTCGAGATGATGTGCGAGCACCAGCTCATCCCCGCCGCCGGTTACTTCCGGTGGCTGATTCCCGCCAATTTCGAGAAGGGTCCGGCCCACTTCTTCGACGGCATGCCTGATGGCGAGCGCCAGGCTTTTCTGTCGACGGTGCAGGAGCGGGTGAGGGCGGCGATGATGGCGCGGGGTATCGCGCGCCATTCCGAGCCGGAGATCGTGGCGCTGGGCGTCCGGTGCATGAAGGCGATCGACACGCTTCTTGGCGATAAGCCATACCTGATGCGCGACACGCCCTGCGCGGCCGACGCCATCGTGTTTGCAACCCTGGCGGAATGCATGACGCCTTTCTTTCCCTCGCCGCTGCGCGATGCGGCGATCCGTTTCCCAAGGCTGGTCGCCTATGTGTCCCGGATGATGGACCGCTTCTATCCGGACTTCGAATGGGACGCCGGCGTCGGCGCGGCCCAGAAGGCGGCGTAAGACCGCCCGTCCTCCCCAAAGCCGCCGGCAGCCGGGACGCATCCGCAAGAGATGCGCCCGGCCGCATGGCTTGCTGCAGCCAGCGCTATTTCAGGTGCTGCTCGAACCAGGCCGCCATGTCGTTCATGGCTTCGGTGCAATAGGCGTCGGTCATCACCGGATCGCCTTTGACGTAGAAATCATGGTCGGCGCCTGCGAATGTCTTGAGGCTGTTCTCGACGCCTGCCTTGTCGAACGCCGCATGCATGGCCTCGGCCTGCGCCAGCGGAACCGTACGGTCGGCGTCGCCCTGAAGGATGAGCGTCGGCGCATCCTTGCTGTCGACAAAGAGGATGGGCGAGATCGCAGGCAGCAGGCTGTCGTCGAAGTCGATCGCGCCGGACTTTGGCCGTCCCTTCAGCAGCAGGCTGAGGTCGGCCGGCGGATAATAGGCGACGACCGCGCGTACCCGGTTGCCCGAGCGCTCGAGCGGGTTGGCGGCGGCGGGATCGCCGTCGTCGGCCATGGTGGCCGCGACCAGCGCGAGATGTCCGCCGGCGCTCGCGCCCCACACACCGATGCGGTTGGGATCGGCGCCATATTCCTTCGCATGCAGCTTGATGTGCCGCAGCCCGAGACGAACGTCGTTGACCGCATCCGGAACTTTGAAGCGCGGCGCGGAGCCGTGATAGAGCGCCACCACGGTGAAGCCCTTGTCGATCAGGAGCTGGTAGCGCGCCTGGCGTGTTTCGGGCGCTCCCCAGTCCGAATGCCAGCCGGCCGACACCATGTTCACCACCAGCGCGCCGTTCGGCTTCTTCGGCTTGAAGACGTCGTAGGTGAGGGCCATCCCGTCATGGTGGCCGTAGACGACATCGCGCACATAGGTTGCGGTTTTCAGTTCTGCGGGCGTTGGCGGGCGAAGCGCGTTTCGCGGATAGCCACTGAGCGTCGGGCCTGGATCGGCGGGCGGCGGCGCCTGCGCGAACGACGTCGCCGCAAGCAGACCAGCGGTAATCGCGAGGACCAGTGCTCTCAGCTTCATGTCATTCCTCCACACGCAGGAGGAATGATTAGCGGATAGCGGGAAGCTGCGCCACCCAAGGCTCAAGGTGAGTTGGTTCGACGGTGGTTGGCTTTACGCTTTCAGGCGGTCTGCGCGCTGCGGATTGTTGGCGTTGAGCCACGCATCCGTCATTGGAGTCAGCCAGCGGCAGGCGTTGTCGATGAATGTCAGCACTTTCATCGCATCGCTCGCCGGACGCGTCGCCATCGCATAGGCCTCGCGCAGTTCGTCTGTGCGCGAAGGATAGTTGAGGGCGAACAGATCCCGCCGCAGATCGAGATCCTCGGTGTAGATCTGCTCACGCTCAAGCACGAGGGCGAACGCCGCGGAAAGAACCGCATGGCCGGCGTCGGTCGCGGCCGCACGGATGCGCTCTGGTCCCTGCGCCGCGCTGATGCGCGCCGTGGCGTTCAGCATTCGGTTGCGGAAGGCGAGGATATCGCCATTGGCCACCGCCGCGTCGAGGCGCTGGGGCGCCAGCATGCGGTTCATGTTGCGGCCGGCCACGCAGATCGAATTGACCGCGAGGCGAAACCGCGCCGGCGAGAACACGCTGTCCGTCGTGAAGACATCTTTCCAGGAGAACACCGCAAAGGCGATGCGGCCCAGCCTTGGATGCCGGCGGCGAAGCCGCAGCGAGGCGGCGTGCTCCCAGCTGTCGCTCGAGCGTTCTTCCGGCGAGGAGAGCGGCGGGCCCATCCGCAGCAGGGCGAAAAAGGCGGCGCCGCCGGGGCGGCCGCGCGCGGCGGGCCCCGAGAGATAGACGGAATGCAGCCGGTCGCCAAAACGCTCCAGCGCCAGGTCGGCGGCTTCTTCCGAGGCGTCGAGTACGTGCGAGGAAATCCCTTCCCGCGACAGGGCGGCGTTCGTAACCCGGCCCCAGCTGTCCTGCGGCCAGAATGACCCCCGCAACCGAACTGTGTTTGCCATACGCCTACTCCCGTCCACCCCCCAGGGTGTTCAAGTCGGTCCCCGGCTGGACGAGCCCAAAAAGGCGGACCCGACAACGCGGATGTCGTAAATGAAACGTTAAGTCGGCCACACCGGCTTGCAAGTGGAATCCTCTGTTCTTCGCAGACGAATCTGCTCTTGACCGAAGGCGTTGCAGCCGCGCGGGCGTTAATCTTTCCTAACGCCGCACGCGCCCGGCGAAGCCTTCTATTCGAACAGCAAGACCGGCGCCGGTTTGCCGGGAGCGGACGCCACCGCGTCGAGCACGGCGTCGTTCAGCAGCGCGAATGCGGTGCTGGCGACGCCATCACCGCCCGCTGCGGGCGCGCCGGCATCGCCGCCCTTGCGCAGCTCCGACAGGATCGGCAATGCGCCGAGGAACGGCGTGGAGAGTTCGTTCGCGGTGCGCTGCGCGCCCCCTTCGCCGAACACATGGTCCCGTGTTCCATCGGGAAGTTCGTACCACGCCATGTTCTCGATGACGCCAAGTACGGGAACGGCGGTCTTGCGGAACATGCCCACGCCGCGCCGCACATCCGCCAGCGCCACTTCCTGCGGCGTCGACACGATAATGACGCCATCGAGGGGCAAGTGCTGGACAAGGGTCAACTGCACCTCGCCCGTGCCCGGCGGCGTATCGATGTAGAGGATGTCCAGGTCCTCGGGCCATGCCGTGTCGGAGATCATCTGCGTCACGGCCGACACCACCATCGGACCGCGCCACACGACGGGGTTGTCCGGGCTGACGAGATAGCCGAGCGACATGGTGGTCACGCCGTGCGCGGTCAGCGGTTCGAGTTTTTTCGCCGGCGTCAGCTCCGGCTTGCGGCCAACGGTGCCCATCATGGTCGGCAGTGACGGCCCGAACACATCGGCGTCGAGCAGGCCCGCGCGCAGGCCGGCGCGGGCCGCCGCAACCGCGAGGTTCACAGCGACGGTCGATTTGCCGACGCCGCCCTTTGCGGACGCCACGGCCACGATGTGGCGGGCGGGCCGCCGGGGCGGGGCAGGGACGCCGCGAGGGCTGCCTGATGGTTGGATGGAAGACGGCGCTGCGGACGGCCTTTGCGATGCGCCGGGCGGTGTGTCGGAATGAGCGGTGAGGACGGCGGTGACGGCGGACGCGCCCGGCACGGCGGCGACGGCGGCTTCCGCAGCCTGACGCAGTGGCTCGTCCGCCGCGCCCGCGCTGGTTTCCAGCACGAAGCCGATGCGGCCATCCTCACGCACCACCAGTCCGGATATGCGGCCGGATGCGAGAAGACCCTTGCCGGTTGCCGGGTCGGAAACCGTGTCGAGAGCGGCGCGCACCCTGGATGTCAGATCGACGGAGCCACTCATCTATACGAACGTTTCCGCTGCCAGCGGCGCGTCAGCTTCGCGAAACTCCAAGTCGCCGCCCGGCGATCTTCATGAGTCCCGAGGCCAGATGAGGCGCCAGTCGCGGGTCTCTTAGCACGATGGCGCCCGCCCCGGCCAAGCGCTTCGACTTGAGCCGCTCCATGAAGTCGATCCAGGCGATGCGCTTCTGCGTGGAGAGGCGGTGGGCGCGAAGCAGGCGCAGGTCCGCCTCGGCCAGGCCAGGCGTCGCCAGCAGACGGTCGTCGGCGGCCTCGAAGGCGGCGAGATCTGAGCGGCTGTGGCGGGCCGAAAGGCTGTCGCCGCGCATGACGCTGACATACCCCGAGGCCGGTATCAGGCGAAGCCGCGCCCCGGCGGCCATGGCCCTTGCGTAGAAATCATAGTCCTCGCCGAGCCGCATCGTTTCGTCATATCGCAGCCCATGCCGGTCGAGGAACTCGCGGCGCATCATCGGCTTCAGAAAGCCCAGCTCGCGGCGATAGCGGGAGGGGTGCGGAATGTTGCTTTCGACGAAGTCGCGAAAGCTGATGTCGCTCACCTCGCCATATCCGTCGGAGAACCACATCGGGCGGGCCGTGGAGCGGTCGGCGCCCTCGGTCACCTGCAGCAGGTCGTCGGCGATGAGTTCATGACCCTCGCGGGACTTCGCGAGCAGCGCGCCGAGCCGGCCGGGTTCGAAATAGTCGTCGCTGTCCAGGATCGCGATCCAGGGCGCAGACGAGGCGGCGATCGCCGCATTGCGCGCGCGGGCAGGGCCCCCGTTCACGGGGAGGCCGATCACTTTCAGCCGGCCGCTGCCGTCGTCGACCTTCAGCGCTGCGTCAAGCGTGGCGCAGCTGTCTCCCGAGGCGTCATCAACGACGAGGACTTCGCTGGCCTCGGTCTGGGCGAGCGCCGAAGTGACGGCGCGCCCGATGGTGGACGCCGCGCGCCAGGCCGCGACGATCACGGCGACGCCCTCGGGTGGCGGAGCACTGATTGTCGCAGGGAGCGAAGTCACGGGCGGGCGGGGTCCTTGGCGTAAACAGGATGCGGCGTGCAAGACTTCCGCCAGATCGTCCCGTCTTTACTGTATCGCGGTTAACGATGGCCACAGCGCTGGTTTGTCGACGAGCGCCACGACACTGGTTTGAGGCCGCTTAACGCCGGCGTTGGCCCGGTAATTCAAGACTTCGGCGTCAGAACTCCGCTGGCGTCGTAATAAAGTCGCCCCGGAGTTCTATGATCTTGGGCCACAGGTCTTGTCCGGGATTTTCTCCAAATCACCCTTGGGGAGAAACAGACTTACGCCTGAGACTTGAAGTCGCTTTAATGTGGCCGCAACTACTGGAAGTCACAACAGCAGCAGATGCTGCGGCGGCGCTCGTAGGCCATGCGCCGCGCCGCAAGGCCGGCCAGGCGCCGGCGAGACGCTGGATCGAGGGCCAGGACGGCCTGACCAGCGCGACCAAGAGGGAGACGATCCATGCCGTGGAACGACCAGAAAGGCGGCGGCGGCGGCCCCTGGGGCGGCGGAAGCGGCGGCAGCGGCGGCGGTGACGGCGAGAGCCCGTGGGGCCGCCCGAGCCGGCCTGGCCCGCGCCCGAGCGACAACAAGCCAGACCTTGAGGAAAGCCTGCGTCGTATGCAGGAGCGTTTCCGGCGCCGCGGCGGCGGCAATGGCGGATCGTCCGGCGGTTCCGGCGGAGGCCGCGGCCGCACATTCGGCGCGGCGGGTCTGCTCATCCTTCTGGTCATCGCTGTCGTGGGCTGGCTGATGACGGGCGTCTACCAGGTCAACGAACAGCAGGTCGCCGTCGTGCTCCGCTTCGGCAAGCCGGTGCGCACCGAAGGCCCCGGCTTCCATATCCGCCTTCCCAATCCGATCGAGGATGCGCGTGTGGTGCCGATCAACACCATCACGGAAACCAAGATCGGCGAGCGCGGCGAGGAAGAGAGCCTGATGCTGACGGGCGATGAAAACATCGTCGACATCAATTTCTCGATCAACTGGAAGATCAATTCGCCCCAGCTCTATCTGTTCAACATCGCCGACCCGACTGAACTGATCCGCCAGATCGGTGAAAGCGCCATGCGCGAAGTCGTCGGCACCAGCCAGTTCGAACCCATCACCGCGGGCGACCGGACGGGCGTTGAATCGCGCGTGCGCGACCTGATGCAGCAGACGCTGAATTCCTACCAGTCGGGCGTGGAGATCGTCTCGATCTCGCTGAAGCAGGCGCAGGCGCCCGCCGAGGTGCTTGACCAGCAGCGTGACGTGTCGGCCGCCGAACAGGACAAGGTGAAGCGCGAAAACGAAGCCAAGGCCTACCGCAACGACGTGGTGCCGCGCGCCCGAGGCCAGGCCCAGAAGATCATCCAGGATGCGGAAGCCTACAAGGCGGCGTCGGTCGCCATCGCGCAGGGCGACGCGGAACGCTTCAACCTCATCTACGACCAGTACCAGAAGGCCCCGAAGGTCACGCGCGAACGCATGTACCTCGAAACCATGGAGCGGGTGCTCGGCCGCAGCAACAAGGTTGTCATCGATTCCAAGAACGGGACGGTGCCGGTGCTGCCGCTAGACATGTTCCGCAACGCCCCGGCTGAAAAGGCGGCCCAGTGATGCAGAGATTTATCATCATCGGCGGTATTGCGGCGGCCCTGATCCTGGTCGTTCTCGCCAACTGCTTCTACATCGTGCGCATCGACCAGCAGGCCATCGTCCTGCAATTCGGTCAGGCCAAGGCGATCGTCAACGCGGGCGACAGCCAGCAGGACGGGCTGCATTTCAAGTGGCCGATGGTCCAGAACGTGATCACCTACGACAAGCGCAACCTGGGCTATGATCTCCAGGCGCAGGAAGTGATCGGCGCCGACCAGCAACGCCTCATCGTCGACGCCGTCGCGCGCTACCGGATCCGCGATCCGCTGCAATTCTTCCGTGCGGCGCAGACCGAGACCAATGGCGAGCAGCAGCTCAGCCAGCGCATGGTCGCGGCCCTGCGCGGCGAACTCGGGAAGGTGGCGACGCCGGATATCGTGTCCGGCCAGCGCGCCGAGCTGATGCAGCGGATCAAGACGACGCTGGGCGCCACCATGGCCAGCTTCGGGGTCCAGATCATCGACGTGCGCATCCGTCGCGCAGACCTGCCCAAGCAGAACGCCGAGAAGGTGTTCGACCGGATGAAATCCGAGCTGCAGCAGAAGGCGAAACTCTACCGCGCCGAGGGCGAGGAACAGTACCAGACCATCGTGGGCGACGCCGACCGGCAGACCCAGGTGATCGTCGCCGAAGCCAACGAGCAATCACAGAAGCTGCGCGGCGAGGGCGACGCCCAGCGGAACGCGATCTACGCGCTGGCCTACAACCGGGATCCGGAATTCTTCTCCTTCTACCGGTCCATGCAGGCCTACGAAAACGCGATCAAGGAAGGAACGCCGCTGGTGATCTCGCCGGATTCGGATTTCTTCCGTTATTTCAACCAGCCGCCGAAATAGGGCAGGTGGGCGTTACAGCGGGGGGCGAACGCGCTGCGCACGCCGCCGTGATCAGCTCCGCCATGACCTGACCGCATTCGCGCGCCAGTCTGTGTTCCGGGCGCGCCACGTTCTTGCGGAATTGTCCCGCCGGGGCCAGTGTGTGCGCTGGTTCGGGAATGCCCCAAGGGGCGGGAGTTTTGGTCGCATGATGGCTCGTTTTCCAGCCCTGGCGCGTCTGGCGGTCGCGGCCCTTGGCGGGCTTGCGCTGGTCGCCGGCGCGCCGGCGATGGCCCAGCGCACGCAAGGCCAGGCGATCGACCGCCCGGGTTTCGCCGGATCGGACTTTTCCGCGCTGGCCAAGCGGCTGATGCCGTCGGTCGTCAACATCTCGACCCGCCAGACGGTGGCGCGCAGCGGCGGCCTGCCGGCCTTTCCGCCGGGATCGCCGCTCAACGAGTTCAATGACTTCTTCGGGCGCGGCGAGCAGGGCTTCCGCCGCCAGGGGTCGCTCGGCTCGGGCTTCATCATCGACCCCGCCGGCTATGTCGTCACCAACAACCACGTGATCGAGGATTCCGACGAGATCGACGTGATCCTGTCGGACGGAACCTCGATCCCGGCCAAGCTGATCGGCCGCGACACCGATGTTGACCTCGCGCTGCTCAAGATCGACACGAAGACGCCGCTTCAGGCTGTGCCGTGGGGCAACTCCGACGACGCCAATGTCGGCGAGTGGGTGATGGCGATCGGCAACCCGTTCGGCCTCGGCGGCACGGTGACCGCGGGCATCATCTCGGCCCGCAACCGCGACATCAGCGCCGGCTCGTTCGACGATTTCATCCAGACCGACGCCGCTATCAACCGCGGCAACTCGGGCGGCCCTCTCTTCAATCTCAACGGCGAGGTGGTCGGCATCAACACCGCCATCTATTCGCCGGGCGACAGCGGCGGTTCGGTCGGCGTTGGATTTTCCCTCCCGTCCAACCTGGCCAAGACGGTGATTGCGCAGATCAAGCAGTATGGCGCGGCGCGGCGCGGCACGATGGGCGCAACCATCCGTCCGGTCGATCAGCAGGTCGCAGAAAGCTACGGCCTCAAACGGCCGGAAGGCGGGCTGGTGACGGCGCTCGTCAAGGGCGGCCCGGCCGAGACGGCGGGGCTTCGCGTGGGCGACCTGATCACCTCGTTCAACAACCAGGAGATCAAGGAAAGCCGCGATCTCGCCCGCATCATCGGCGTCGCGCAGGTCGGCGCGCAGATCAGCGTGCGCTATCTGCGCGGCGGCAAGAGCCTCACGACGTCGCTGAAGCTGGCGCCGGCGGCTGAGGAGAAACCGGAAAAGCCCGAGTCTGTCGCTGACAAGGGCGCCAAGCAGCTGTCCAATCTTCTCGGCGTCAATTTCAAGGTGATCGACGATGTCGATCGCCGCCGGCTGGGCATTCCGAATTCGGTGCGCGGCGTGATCGTCCAGGACATCCAGCGCGCGTCCGATGCGGTGGGCAAGCTCCGCATCGGTGCGGTGGTCACCGAGGTCAACTTCCAGCCCGTCTCATCACCCGATCAGGCGATCGCGGCGGCCGAAGCCGCCGCCCGGGCCAACAAGCCGGTGCTGTTGCAGGTCTGGGGCCCGACCGAGGTCAGCTTCGTCTCGGTCAGGACCAAGTAGACCCCTCAGTACTTCACGTTCAGCGAAACGCCGATCACACGCGGATCGTTCACGAACGCCGTGTTGTTGTTGAAGTCGATCGCGCCCTTGATGTTGTCCTCGTCCGTGATGTTGCGGACAAAGACGGCGGCTTCCCACAGGCCGTTGGTTCGCGCGTATCCCAGCTTCAGGCCGCCCTCGAACTGGTGGTCGGTGTGGAACTCGACCGACTCGTAGAGGAAGATGTTCGTCTTGCCCTGATACGACCAGTCGGTGAAGGCGAAGAGTTCGCCACCCGCGCCCATCGGAATGCTGTATCGGGCGGTAAAGTCCGCCGTCGTTTCGGGCGCGTTGGGGAAGGGGTTTCCGTCGATGTTGGCGTAGGTCGTGGCGCCTGACATGACCGTCGGATCGGTGATCGTGCACTGGGCGCAGATGCCGACCAGAAGGCCCGGATCGTCGATCTTTGTATGGTTGTAGCTGAAACCGCCGGTGAAGATCAGGTTCGGCATCGGCACGTATTCGATGTCGGTCTCGAACCCGTAGGCCTTGCCCTTGTTGGCGTTGATCAGCTGCACGAGGTTGCCCGCGCCGCCGACCGCCGTGAGCTGGATATGATCGACCGTGTACTGGAACACGGCGCCGTTGAAACGCAGCGTGTCGTTCAGCAGTTCGGTCTTCCAGCCGGCCTCGAACGAGAGGTTGGTTTCAGACTGCGCAACTGAAGGCGGCGAACCAAAGGCGATGTTGCGGCCCTGGATCGAGGGACCGCGGAAGCCGTCCGCCACGCGCGCATAGACGCTGACCGCCGGCGTGAACTTGTACATCGCGCTGAGGTCCCAGCTCACCTTGTCGTCTGACACGGAGCGGTTGTTGGAGGGCGCGGATGCGACGATCAGATCCTTGTCGTCGTTCGTGTAGCGCAGGCCGGCGGTGACGCTGAACTGGTCGGTGAAGGCGTAGCTGCCCTGTCCGAAGATGGCCCAGCTGTCGTTCTTCTGGCGCACGGAAGTCGACGGCGGGAAGCCGGTCGGTCCAACCGTCGTGTCGACATAGTCCGTGTGGAAATAGAATGCACCCGTCTGCCAGGTCAGGGGGCCGGCGCTCGTGCTGGCGAGGCGCACTTCCTCGGTGAACTGGTTGAGGCTGTCGAGCCCGTCCTGCGTATCGGAATCGAAGGGGATGAAGCCCGGGCCGACGCCAGCGACGCCGCCGTCGATATCGCCGCGGCTGAAGCCGTGGGTTTCCTCGTAGCCGGTGATCGATGTCAGCTTCACAGGCCCGAAATCGTAGCCGACATTGGCCGACGTGCCCCAGCCCTTGTATTTCTGCGGGTTGCCGCCGCCTTGGTCGTAGCTCACACGGTCGCGGTCGTAATTGCTGTTCAGACCGTTGGTTCCCGTCGTGATGACGTTGGCGCGGAAGATGGCGGAGGTGCCGTCGAGATCGCGTCCGTGGACGTTCAGCAGTACGTTGAGGCGGTCGGTGGGCGTGTATAGCAGCTGGAAGCGGGCCGCCCGCTCGTCATAGCCGCCGAGATTCTTGTCGCCGGGAACAGTGGTGTTGTCGATCCAGTCGTCGCGATGCTGGTAAAGCATGGAGGCGCGCGCCGACAGCACGCCGGCGACAAGCGGTCCGCCGACGCCGCCCTCAAGGTTGACGGTGTTGAACGAGCCGTACGAGGCCGAACCGTCCGCCGAGAACGTGTCCGACGGCCGCACCGATTTGAAGCGGATGATGCCAGCGGTCGTGTTGCGCCCAAAGAGCGAACCTTGCGGCCCGCGATAGACCTCGACCTGGTCCTGGTCGAACAGCGGGAATGATTTCAGGACGACGTTTTCCTGCACCACGTCGTCCATGATGATCGAGACGGGCTGGGAGGCGGCGAGGTCGAAGTCGATGTTGCCGAGGCCGCGAATATAGAAGCGCGGCGCCACGCGCCCGTTCGACGATTCCGCATAGACGCCGGGCACGCGGGCCGAGAGGGCCAGGACGTCCGATCCGTCTGCAAACATCGAATTCAGCAGGTCCTTCGGCACGGTCGCGACCGAAACCGGCACGTCCTGCAGGTTCTCCTCGCGCTGCTGGGCGGTGACGATGATCGTGTCCACCTTGGTGTCGTCGCCAGCCGCCTGGGCCATGGCCGGACCGGACAGGGCGCCGATCGCCAAGGCAAGAGCAGTCAGTCCCACGGACATCCGCAGGCGTTTCAGGTTTTGCTTGGTCATTATCCCCACCATGTGGCGCAGCTTCAGGAAGCAATCTCGTGCGTCGGCCGGCGCGCGTCACGCCGCCGGGCCAAACCCGGTGATATTCGTGACAGTAAGGTGACAATTCCAAGCAGCGTTCGCCCGCCGCGTGCAGATTATGCACAGGCAAAGGGCAGATTCCCCCGCATACGGTCGCTCTGTCCGTGGGCGTTGCAGGGCGGACACGGCCGCAAGCGGCGCCTAGCCGGAGACGAATTCGTCTTCGCTGAAGCCCTGAAAGAACAGCGCGGCCGTCAGGTCCGTGTGCTCGATCCGGGCCATGGTTTCCGCGGCAACGATCGGTTTGGCGCGATAGGCGACGCCTAGCCCCGCCGCCTTGATCATGGCGAGGTCATTTGCGCCGTCGCCCATGGCAAGGGCGCTTTCCGGTCCAAGGCCGAGCGCCCGGCTTTCCTCGATCAGCGCGGCAAGCTTGGCTTCCCGGCCGAGGATGGGCTGCAAGACTTCGCCCGTGAGCGCTGAGCCATCGTCGAGCAGTTCGTTGGCGCGGTCAGCGTCGAAGCCGCAGGCGGCCGCCACGCGCGACGTGAAGAAGTTGAACCCTCCCGAGACCAGCACGCAGCGAGCGCCAGACGCCTTCATGGTCGCCACCAGCGTTCGCGCGCCGGGGTTCAGGGAGACGCGGCTGGCGTAACAGTCGTCCAGCGCCGAGAGTTTCAGGCCCTTCAACATCGCGACGCGGGTCGTCAGGGCCGACTCGAAGTTCAGTTCGCCGCGCATCGCCCGCTCGGTTATCGCCGATACCTGCGCTTTCAGCCCGGCGAAATCGGCCAGCTCATCGAGGCACTCCTGCCCGATAATGGTGGAATCCATGTCCGAGATGAGCAGCCGCTTGCGGCGGTCGCGGTCCGGCGTTATCGCCCAGTCGGCTGCTGCAGCGGCGCACGCCGCCTCGACATATTCAACTAGATCGCCCTGCGCCGACGGGTCTATGGTCCGCTCGGATGCGGACCAGTTCGTTCCGCCCAGGTCTTTCGGCTTCCCGACGCCGCCGGGGGCTTTTTCCGCAAGACCGGACGCGGAAGCAGCATCGGGGCGGCATACGATGGTGAGAGTCAGGAGCATACGTGAGCGGGGCGTTGGGGCCTGTCCTTGGGGGCGAGTCTCGGGGCCAATTCTGCGGGGGGAGGGCGGAATGCGCCGGAACAGGCGTAACGCCGGAGGAAACGGAACGTCTGTAGAAGCGTGATGCGGCCAGCTATCCTAATTCACGGGCCGACGGCAAGCGGCAAGACCGGGCTCGCCATCGCCCTTGCAAAGCGGCTCGGCGGCGAAATCGTCAATGCGGACGCCATGCAGGTCTACGCTGACCTGGACGTATTGACCGCCCGGCCCACAGCTGCGGAGCTGGCTGAAGCGCCGCATCATCTCTTCGGTCATGTCGATGCGGCGACGCGCTATTCGGCCGGCGCGTGGGTCAAGCAGGCGGCGGAAAGGATCGGCGCCCTGCAGTCGCAGCAGAAGGTTCCTGTCGTCGTTGGCGGCACCGGGCTCTATTTGATGGCGCTTACGGAAGGGCTGAGCGACATCCCCGAAATTCCGGAGGTTGCGCGCCGCGACGCCCGCGCCCGCGTTGCCGCCGACGCGCGCGGGGCCCATGCTGAACTGGCGCTGGCCGATCCCGTAACCGCGGCTCGCATCGGTCCGGAAGATCGCCAGCGCGTCGCCCGGGCTCTTGAAGTCTGGCTCGCCACGGCGCGCCCGATCTCCGATTATCGCGGCGCCGCGGCGCCGGTGCTCAGGCGGGGCGAGTGGCTCGGCGTCGCCTTTACGCCGCAGCGCGAGCCTCTTTATGCACGCATCAACGCCCGCGTTGACGCCATGATGCGGGCGGGCGCCCTCGAAGAGGCGCGCAGGCTTTGGGACAGGCGACTCGATCGCGATCTGCCGGCCATGCGCGCGCACGGCATGCCGGGTTTCTCAGACTATTTCGACGGGAAGACATCGCTCGATGAGGCGGTCGAACGCTGCAAACGCGATACGCGCCGCTACGCCAAGCGGCAGTTTACCTGGATCGCTCACCAGTTCACGCTGTGGACGCGCGTTCCCGCAGAAGCGCTTGACGTCCGCGCGCGCGTCGTCGCCGCGATGTGGAACGAGTTGCAGGCCGCCTAGCCTGGGCGGCCGGGCGGCGCCTTCGCCTTCCCTTTGGTCCGATTCCGGATGCGGTCGCCCCCCCGTGCGGGCGAGTCGGCCGGGAAGCGCCTCGCCACCGCACCGCACGGAATGGTGATCGGATCCGCTGTGATTATGCCGTCGCCGCACCGTCAGAAGGAAAAGAGACGCAGGTTCAAGCCATTGCCGGAAAGCGCGCGTGGTCGTAGGGTAAACTCAACCCAGCAGACCGGAGTCCGACTGTGAAACTGCTATCGAAACTCGCCCTTGGAACCGCCTTGTGTCTCACGCCGGTTGCGGCGTCAGGCCTCTATCAGGCGATCGCCCAGGCGGCCCCAGCGCCCTACACGCCGCCGATGACCAAGTTTGGCCAGCCCGACATTGGCGGCTACTGGGCCAACTCGACGCTCACGCCGATCACGCGCGCGGCGAAGTACAAGGATGAAAAGGTCTTCACGCCTGAGCAGGTGAAGCAGCTCGAGGGCGCGGCTGCGACCGAGTTCCAGGAAGGCCAGGAACGCACCGACCCGAATGGCGGTGCGGAATACAAAAACCCGACGACAGTCGAGCGTCCGGAATTCAAGGCGGCCGGCGGCGCTGTGGGCGGCTACAACACGTTCTGGCTCGATCCGGGCAACCAGATCATGCGCGTCAAGGGTGAGCCACGCACGTCGCTGATCACCACGCCGGACGGTCAGGTGCCCAAAACCATCAGCGGGAAGCGCCCGAGCCAGTACGGCGGCTATGGCCGCGGCGGCTCCAAGGACCATCCGTACGCCAACCTCGATTATGAAACCCGTTCGATGGGCGAACGCTGCATCATCGGTTTCGGTCGCAATGGTGGACCGCCGATGTTCCCGAACGGCTTCTACAACAACGACTACCAGATCATTCAGACGCCGAAAAACGTCATGATCGAAGTCGAAATGAACCACGACACGCGGATCATCCGTCTCGACGCGAAGCACCGCACCGACGATGTGCGCCCCTATTTCGGCGACTCGATCGGTCACTGGGAAGGCAACACGCTGGTGGTCGAAACCAACCACATTCCGGAAAGCCAGGCGTTCATGGGCTCCTGGAAGGACCTTACGGTCACGGAGCGCTTTACCCGCACGGCGCCAGACCGGCTCTACTATCAGTTCACAGTCAGCGACCCGACCATGTGGGCCGAACCCTGGGGCGGCGAGTACGAGTTCCACCCGATGAAGGGCGTGATCTACGAATACGCCTGCCACGAAGGAAACTACGCTCTGCCGGGCATCCTCTCGGGCAACAAGTCGGACTACGAAAAGGCCGAAGCCGCCGATAAGGACAAAGCCAAGGCCAAGCCGGTTTCGGCCAAGCACTAGGCCCGAACAGCGAAGCTGGAAGACACCGCGGCGGGACCCGAAAAGGTCCCGCCGCTTCTTTTTGGCGCTGACCGGACGAAAGGCGGCATGGCGTTGGAGAATGGGCCGCCATCAGGGTCAATTCTGCCCGATTCGCGGAGATTGACCCCGTCGTCGCGAAACGCTAAGTCCCTATTCCGTCGCCTTAAGGGGATCCATGCCCATGACGCCGCGCAGCCTGCGCCTCGTACTCGTAATCGGCTCGCCGCCGGCCTCCTGACACGGGAGACCGAACGGCGAGTTACGCATGAAAGGGCCCCGCGAGGCCCTTTTTCTTTTCCTGCCTGCCGCTGACACGTGACTAGACTTCAGGAAGACCAAAATGGACGGAAATTCCGCGATGGACGCGAAGACGCCAGCCGACGCCACAGAGATCATGACCGGCGCGGAGATCGTACTTCGCGCGCTTGCTGATCAAGGCGTCGACACGATCTTCGGTTACCCGGGCGGGGCCGTGCTTCCCATCTACGACGCCATCTACGCCCAGCAGCGCGTGCGCCACATACTGGTGCGGCACGAGCAGGGCGCCGGCCACATGGCCGAGGGCTACGCCCGCTCGACCGGCAAGTGCGGCGTGGCGCTGGCGACGTCCGGTCCGGGCGCCACCAACATGGTCACGCCAATCGCCGATGCGCTGATGGACTCGATTCCGATGGTGGTGATCACCGGTCAGGTGCCGACGCACCTGATCGGATCGGACGCCTTTCAGGAAGCCGACACGGTCGGCATCACGCGCGCCTGCACCAAGCACAACTATCTTGTTCGCGACGTGAATGATCTGGCGCGCATCATCCATGAGGCGTTCTATATCGCCACGCATGGCCGTCCGGGTCCGGTGGTGATCGACATTCCCAAGAACGTGCAGTTCGCGAAGGGACGTTATATCGGCCCGGATGCGATCGAGCACCGGACCTACCGTCCCCGCACCGAGCCGGTGTCGGGCCGCATCGAGGAGGCCGTCGCGCTGATGGCGCGGGCCGAGCGGCCAGTGATCTATTCGGGCGGCGGGGTGATCAATTCAGGTCCCAAGGCCGCCAAGGCTCTGCGCGCGCTCGCCAAGGCGACCGGATTTCCGGTGACGTCCACGCTGATGGGGCTCGGCGCCTTTCCGGCGTCCGACAAGCAGTGGCTGGGCATGGTGGGCATGCACGGCTCGTTCGAGTCCAACAACGCCATGCACGATTGCGACGTCATGCTGTGCATCGGCGCGCGCTTCGACGACCGCGTCACGGGCCGGCTCGACGCGTTCTCGCCGCGCAGCCGGAAGATCCACATCGACGTCGATCCGTCGTCGATCAACAAGAACGTCCGGGTCGACGTGCCGATCGTGGCTGACGCCGGCAAGGCGATGGAAGCCCTGACCGAGACGTGGGCGAAGCGCTCGCCGCGCCGCACGCCCGATCTCGCTCCCTGGTGGGAACAGATCGACCAGTGGCGCGCCCGCAAGAGTTTCGCGTACCCCGCATCCAAAGCGGTTATCAAGCCGCAGCACGCCATCGAGCGGCTCTATGCGCTGACCCGCGACCGCGATGTCTACATCACCACGGAAGTCGGTCAGCACCAGATGTGGGCGGCGCAGTTCTTCCACTTCGACGAGCCGAACCGCTGGATGACGTCTGGCGGCCTCGGAACGATGGGTTACGGCCTGCCGGCTGCTGTGGGCGTCCAGGCGGCGCATCCCAAATCGCTGGTCATCGACATCGCCGGCGACGCCTCCGTCCAGATGACGATGCAGGAAATGTCGACGGCGGTTCAGCACGAGCTGCCGGTCAAGATCTTCATCCTCAACAATTCCTGGATGGGCATGGTCCGGCAGTGGCAGCAGCTGCTGCACGGCGAGCGCTACTCGCATTCCTATTCCGACAGCCTGCCGGACTTCGTGAAACTGGCGGAGGCCTATGGCGGCCATGGCGTGATGTGCGAGGATCCGGCGCAGCTTGACGCGGCGATCATGGAGATGATCGACACGCCCAGGCCGGTTCTGTTCGACTGCCGCGTGGAAAAGGCCGAAAACTGCTTCCCGATGATCCCGTCGGGAGCGGCGCACAACGAGATGATCCTCGGCAAGATCACAGGCGACGAAATTGGCGACGCCGGCAAGATGCTGGTTTAGAAGGCCCGGACGATGACCCGCACACCACGCACCCGCACCGCAGCCAGACCGGGCGCCCGCAACGGCGTCCGCGAGGATCCCGCCTCGGCCTACGACATGACGCAGACCGAAGAGGCGGTGGAGCGGCGCACGCTGGCGTGCATCGTCGACAACGAACCGGGCGTTCTCGGCCGCGTCGTCGGTCTGTTCTCGGCGCGCGGATACAACATCGAATCCCTCACCGTGGCGGAGATCGACCGCAACGCCCGCCAGTCGCGCATCACCATCGTCACGTCCGGCACCAACCATGTGCTCGAGCAGATCGAGCAGCAGCTTCTTCGGCTCGTTCCGGTCGCCAAGGTGATCGACGTCACTCAGTCCGGCGGGATCGAGCGCGAGCTCGCGCTGGTGAAGGTGGCCGGTACGGGCGAAAAACGCGTCGAGGCGCTGCGCATCGCGGAAATCTTCCGGGCCCGCGTCATCGACACCACCAATGAGAGTTTCATCTTCGAGGTCACCGGCGCCTCGGCCAAGATCGACCAGTTCATCGAACTCATGCGCCCCCTCGGCCTTGTCGAGGTTTCGCGCACCGGCGTGCTTTCCATCCAGCGCGGCAAGGAGAAGGCGGGATGACATCCCTGGCTTCGCGTACTCCGTTCATCGCGGCCTTCGCCGCCATGACGCTCTGTCTCGCCATCGCAGCCTGCTCGCCCAAAGCGGCGACACCGGCAGGGGAGGACAGCGCGCCAGCGACGGCCGACCGCAACGAGGCGATCGTCAAGGACGTGATGAAGGTCGACCAGGCTTTCTCGGACATGGCGCAGAAGGACGGCGTTGGCGCGGCTTTCCTCGCCTACATGGACCCGATGGAGGGCGAGATGATCCAGCCCGGCGAGATCGTCAACGGCTCGGACGCCATCCGCAAGGCCTTCGCCAACTGGCCCGCCAACCAGACGCTGGTCTGGTCGCCGGATGATGGCTACGCCTCGCAGTCCGGAGACCTTGCCGTCACCACCGGCCCCTATCAGCAGAAAGTCGATGGCGTGACGCGCGGCACGGGCCGCTATGTCACGGTCTGGCGCAAGGATGCGGCGGGCGAGTGGAAAGGCCTGATGGATCTGGGCGTGCCCGATCCCGGCCTCGCGGTTCCGCCCGGCCAGCAATCGTCCCCCGCCACCTCGCCGGCGGAGCCAAAGCCGCAGTGAGTGACCTTCTCGCCTTCCTGCGCGACAACGCGCTGTCGGCGGCAAGCCTTGCGGTTTCGTCGCTCGTCGCGATTTCGCTGGCCCTGTTTGCAGCGCAGTCCAGCCGGCGCGACAGCGAAAGCCGGATCTGGCGCGAGATGGTCGTGCCCCAGCTGGCCGAATTCCTGGCCGTCAACGAACGTATTATCTCGATGGAGTCCGAGCTGTGGGCCCATCGCGATGCGCACGGCGTCACGTCGCAGGCCGCGATCATGAGCGACATCAAGTCAGCCCATCTCGATCTCTTGAGGCGAACCTACGCCATCGAACTCCTGCTTGACCCGAAGAAGCCGCTGCACGCGAAGCTGATGCAGGCGCTCAATGGCGTTCGTTCGACGTCCTACCTCAACGAGAGCACGCGGCTGGTGATGCCGGGAGAAGCCGAAAAACAGCTTCGCCAGAGCCGCAATCCCGAGCCGATCTTTGAAACCGCCCGTGCGATCGCACGGCGCATAGGCTAGTCTGAGACCAGGAAAGAGTAAGATGAAAGTCTTTTATGACAACGACGCCGACCTTTCGATCATCCAGTCGAAGAAGGTCGCCGTCATCGGCTATGGCAGCCAGGGCCATGCCCACGCGCTGAACCTGCGCGAGAGCGGCGTGAAGGATCTCGTCGTCGGCCTACAGGACAATTCGCAGTCGAAGCCCAAGGCGACCCAGGAAAAGCTCAAGGTTGTCACGCCGACGGAAGCGGCCAAGTGGGCCGACGTGATGATGATCCTCGTGCCGGATGAAAAGCAGGCCGTGCTTTACGCCAACGAGATCGAGCCGCACACGCGCAAGGGCCAGCACCTGATGTTCGGCCACGGCTTCAACATCCACTACAATCTGATCCGCCCGCGCGCCGACATGGACGTGTCGCTTTCGGCGCCCAAGGGTCCGGGCCACACGCTGCGCAACCAGTACGAGCAGGGCAAGGGCATCCCCGGCCTGATCGCCGTGGCGCAGGACGCCTCGGGCACCGCGCAGGCCGTGGCGCTCAGCTACTCCAAGGCCATCGGCAACACCCGCGCCGGCGTGATCGAGACGACCTTCCGGGAAGAAACCGAAACCGACCTCTTCGGCGAGCAGGCGGTGCTCTGCGGCGGCGTCGTCGAGTTGATCAAGGCGGGTTACGAAACGCTGGTCGAAGCCGGCTACGCGCCGGAGATGGCCTATTTCGAATGCCTCCACGAAGTGAAGCTGATCGTCGACCTGATCTATGAAGGCGGCATCGCCAACATGAACTACTCGATCTCCAACACGGCGGAGTATGGCGAATACGTCTCCGGTCCGCGTGTCGTCACCTCGGAAACCAAAGCGGCGATGAAGAAGGTGCTGGACGACATCCAGTCCGGCCGCTTCGCCCGCGACTGGGTGCTGGAAAACCAGGCCGGCGCGCCGTCCTTCCAGGCCATGCGCGCGCGCATGAACGCCCACGACATCGAGGAAGTCGGCGAGAAGCTGCGCGGCATGATGCAGTGGTCCAAGTCCAACCAGCTGGTCGACCGCAAACGGAACTAGACGGTCCTGATCGTTGAAACAAAAAGGGCCCCGGTGAAAACCGGGGCCCTTTCATTTTGTCGATCAGGTCCGCCTCAGCCGGCGGCCGCCATGGCGGCGAGCATCAGCAGCGCCACGATGTTGGTGATCTTGATCATCGGGTTCACGGCGGGGCCCGCCGTGTCCTTGTAGGGGTCGCCGACGGTGTCGCCGGTCACGGCCGCCTTGTGGGCTTCCGATCCCTTCTTGTGCGTGACGCCGTCCTTGTCGGTGAAGCCGTCCTCGAACGACTTCTTGGCGTTGTCCCAGGCGCCGCCGCCCGCCGTCATCGAGACGGCGACGAAGAGGCCGGTGACGATCACGCCCAGCAGCATCGCGCCCAGCGCCGAGAGCGCCTGGCCCTTGGCGACGTCGGTGAAGCCGCCGATGGCCCAGATTGCAAGGAACAGCACGATCGGGGAAAGAACCGGCAGCAGCGAGGGCACAACCATTTCCTTGATCGCGGCCCGGGTCAGCATGTCCACGGCGCGGCCATAGTTGGGCTTAGCGGCGAACTCCATGATGCCGGGGATTTCCTTGAACTGCTTGCGCACTTCCTCGACCACCGACTGCGCCGCGCGTCCCACGGCCATCATCGACATGCCGCCGAAGAGGAAGGGCAGGAGACCGCCGAACAGCAGGCCGACCACCACATAGGGGTTCGACAGGTCGAAGTTGGCGTGCACGTTGTCGAAGAACGAACCCGGGGCGGCGTTCTTCGAGAAGAAGTCGAGGTCCGAGGTGAACGCTGCGAACAGCACCACGGCGCCCAGCGCCGCCGAACCGATCGCATAGCCTTTGGTGACGGCCTTGGTGGTGTTGCCCACCGCGTCCAGCGTATCGGTGGTCTCGCGCACCTTGTCGTCCAGCGACGACATTTCGGCGATGCCGCCGGCGTTGTCGGTCACCGGTCCGAAGGCGTCGAGCGCCACGACCATGCCGGCGAGGGCCAGCATCGTGGTGACGGCGATGGCCACGCCGATGAGGTGGCCCAGCGTGTAGGTGAAGATGATGCCGGCGATGATGATCAGCGCCGGAATGGCGGTCGCCTCGAGCGAGACGGCGAGGCCCTGGATCACGTTTGTGCCGTGTCCCGAAACCGAAGCCTGCGCGATCGATCGCACAGGGCGGTAGCCGACGCCGGTATAGTATTCGGTGACCCAGATGATCAGGCCGGTGACGACCAGGCCCGCGACGCCGCACAGGAAGATGTTGATGCCGGTGAGCGAGAAGCCGTCCGTGGCCGTGGTCAGCGACACCGTGGTGGGATCGCCAAGCACGAGGTAGATCGCGCCGTAGAGCGCCGGGATCGACAGCACGGCGGATGCGATGAAGCCCTTGTAGAGGGCGCCCATCACGTTGCGCGAGTCCTTGCCCAGCTGCACGAAGAACGTGCCGATGATCGAGGTGACGATGCAGACGCCGGCGATCACCAGCGGCAGCAGCATCATCTTGCCGATCGAATCGAGGTCGCCAGCGAAGGCGATCGAGGAGAGCACCATGGTGGCGACGATGGTCACCGCATAGGTCTCGAAGAGGTCAGCGGCCATGCCGGCGCAGTCGCCGACGTTGTCGCCCACGTTGTCGGCGATGGTGGCCGGGTTGCGCGGATCATCCTCCGGGATGCCGGCTTCCACCTTGCCCACCATGTCGCCGCCCACGTCGGCGCCCTTGGTGAAGATGCCGCCGCCGAGACGGGCGAAGATCGAGATCAGCGAGGCGCCGAAGCCGAGAGCGACGAGCGCGTCGACCACTGTGCGGTCGGACGGATCGAGGCCGAGGCCCACCGTGAGCACGATGTAGTATCCGGCGAGGCCGAGCAGGGCGAGGCCCACCACGAACATGCCGGTCACCGCGCCTGACTGGAACGCCACGTTGAGACCCTGGCCGAGGCCCTTGGACGAGGCCTCGGTGGTCCGAACGTTGGCGCGGACCGAAACGATCATGCCGATAAAGCCGGCCGCGCCGGAAAGCACCGCGCCGAGCACGAAGCCCACCGGCGATTCCCAGTTCTTGAAGAAGAAGGCGATGGCGATGGTGACGACGACGCCGACCATGGCGATGGTCTGGTACTGGCGCTTCAGGTAGGCGTCAGCGCCTTCCTGGATGGCGGCGGCGATCTCCTGCATCTTGGCGTTGCCCGAGGGCATGGCCATCAGCCGCTGGATTGTGAGAACGCCGTAGATAACGGCGATAGCGCCCGCAATAAGGGGCAGCCACAACTGCAAGCTCATGAACGATCCCTCTCAACCGCCAAGACACGAGGGTACGGGCGCAGCCGCTCTTCGACGGACCTTGAAAGCCCCGCCCCTCAAAAGTGGCGGGACCATGCCAACAATGGCGGCGGCGCGCAATACGCGGAATTGAGGCGGGTTTTACCGAATTTCAATGCTTGGCGGACGTCGCGTCGCGCGTCGTCGAAGGATTCGGTTAACCATAACGGGCGAGCCTTTGGCGTTCTCGCATACCCACGGCGACACCGGGCTTGCCTCTGCATCCCCGCCGGTCTCCAGCCCCGACGAGGACCAGATGAAGCGGATTCTCACCCTGGCGGCCCCGGCCGCCCTTGCCTTCCTCCTGCCGGCGGCAGCACAGGCTGCTCCGCCGATCGCCGTAAGCGGCGGCGTTGGAACCACCGGCGGCATCGTCGAATTGCAGACGCGGCTGACGCGGCATGTGCAGCTGCGAGGCGGCTACAACTATCTGAGTTTCAGCCACGGCGAGACGTATGACGGCATCCCCTATGATGGCGACGTCAAGTTTTCCACAGGCGGGGCCTTCATCGATTTTCACCCGTTCGGCGGCAGCTTCCTGGTGACGGGCGGGGCCTATTTCGGGCCGAAGAGCGTCGATCTCCACGCTCAGCCGGACCAGAATGTCGAGATCGGCAGCCAGACCTTCACGCCGGCGGAAACCGGCGCACTCGACGGCAAAGCGAAGCTGAACGACACGGCGCCCTTCCTGGGTCTCGGCTGGGACACGACCTTCCAGGGCGGGGGGCATCTTGGTTTCAAGTTCGTCGCCGGCGCCATGTATACCGGCCAGCCCGATGTGACGCTCAAGGCCACGGGCGGGACGCTGTCGAACGATCCCAACTTCCAGCAGCAGGTCATGCAGGAACAGCAGAAGCTTCAGGGCGACGTCGACAACTTCAAGGTCTATCCGGTCATCCAGGCCGGCCTCACCGTCCGCTTCTAGATCCGGATCTGGTCAGGCATCCGGGCAGGGCGGCTCAACCGCCCTTGGCGGCTTCCTTCGCCTCCTTCTCGGCGGCGTGCGCCAGCTGATCCGGCGTGCAGGCGCCGACATAGGTGGCGTCGGCCTTCACCGAGAAGCCCGCAGGAATTCCCAGCACCTTGGCGTTGCCCTTGGCCGTGATGGTCATGGACCGGTCGGAATGGACCAGCTGCGCGCGCGCCGTGCCGGGGATCTTGCCGGTGCAGATCAGCTTGAACGTGTAGCCGTCGGCGGTTTGCGCCACCTCGTCGACCGTGCAGCTCTTGTCGAGATCGCGGGCGAGGCCCGACAGGGTCATGCTGGCCTTCTTCTCGGTCAGGCATTCAGTGTTGTCTTCAGAGATCGGAATGCCGGCGACCGAGGTGTTCTGCTGCCAGTGATACTGGCCCGGCGTCACCTCGAAGCTGGCGTCTTTCATGGAATCGGCCCAGGCGGCGGCCGCAAGGGCGGCTGCTGTGGCGGCGCATGCGGCGGCGAACAGAACTGGCTTCACGAGCGGTCTCCTTCGCGCCCCCCGTCGTCATCTAGGTCATTAACGCATGACCGACATGAATAGCGCCCGAACAGGTCGCCGGGTAGGCTGTTACACAGCGTCTTCCGGCGCCGCCGCCCGCGGCATCAGCAGCAGCATCAGCAGCGCCCCGGCCACGTAACCGCCCAGATGGGCCTGCCAGGCGATGCCGGAGCCGACCAGCGACGGCCCGGCAAACGCCAGCAAGGCGTTGGATCCGATGAAAGCCGCCGTCATCAGCAGGAAAGAGCGGGATACCAGCGACCGCCCCCGGCCATCGAACCCGGCAAGGAAGGCGGCGCCGATCAGGCCGCTGACCCCGCCGGAGGCGCCGACCGCCGCCCCGCCGCTGGCGCCCGCTGCGGCGAGATAGACCGCCGAGCCGGCAGCGGTCGATCCGAGGAACACCAGCAGCCAAAGTCCCGCGCCCCGCCAGCCGAGGCCAAGAATCCGGGCGACCTGCGCGCCGAACGCCAGCAGCATTCCCGCGTTGACCAGCACATGCAGCCATCCGGTATGGAGCAGGGCGGTCGACACCAGCGTGAGCCCTGCCGCGAAGATGTTGGGATAGGCATCCTCCGACCCGGGCGGGGCGAAGAAGCGGCGCGGCACGACGGCGTAGTCGTAAACCAGCCGCGTGTAGTCCTTGTCGGTGAGAAAATACGTCAGCCCGTGCAGCGCCACGATGGCGATAACGGCGACAAGCACCACCGCTGGCGCATTGAACATCGGTTCCGTTCGGTGGCCCTGATGGTGATCGTCTCTTGGCATCGACCGAACATGGCGGGCGGCGCGCTGTGGTTCAACTGGCGATCTGCGCCGCAGGCCGGGCGGCGCCGGGCCGTTCCGGCGTATGCACGTGCTCTGGCCGCACGCCAAGGCCGACCACGCGTGCCGGAAACCCCTGAAGGACCGGGAAGGCCCCGAGCAGCCGGATCGGGAACGGCGCGTGCAGCGGTTTGCCGGATTTCAGCGCGGGGCCAATCACCCCGTTCTGCACGCCGACCTGAATGAACTGCGTCGCCACCGTCGGCCACATGCGTCGCTTCTGGATGCGCTGCAGATAGCGTGGCTCGGGCGTCACCCCGGCGGACAGCGGCTCGCAAAGGATGTTCGCCGCCGCCACCGCGTCCTGAACCGCAAGGTTGATGCCGACACCGCCAATCGGCGACATGGCGTGCGCCGCATCCCCTATGCAGATCAGGCCCGGCTTCCACCATTGCTGCAGCCGGTCGACGCTGACGGTCAGCAGCTTGATCTGCTTGTCCCAGTCGGTGAGCGTGTCGACCCGGTCCGATAGCTCGGGCGCCACTCGCGACACGCGCTCGCGAAAGCTCGGCAAGCCCTCGGCGCGCACCTTGTCTGCGCTGCCTTTGGCGATCACGTACGCGCACTGCCAGTAATCGCCGCGGAAAATCTGCACCAGGATGGCGCCGGCGGCGAAGGTGCCCATCGTCTGGTCCTCGCCTTTTCGGGTTGGCAGGCGGAACCACAAGACATCCAGCGGCGCGCCGAGGTCCTTCACCTTGAAACCGGCGCGGGCGCGCAAGGTGGAGCTGCGCCCGTCGCATCCCACCGTCAGTGCGGCGCGCACCTCGATTTCGCCGTCCGGCGTCTTTGCCCGGACGCCGGCGACGCGGCCGTCTTCCTCGACCAGATCAGTCGCCTCGGTCAGCATGTGGACGTTGAAGCTAGGATACTGTGCGCCGTGCTCCTTCAGGAAATCGAGCAGGTCCCATTGCGGCACCAGCGCGATGTATTTGCAGCGCGTCGGCAGGCGGGTGAAATCGGCGATCCGGTACACGTCCCCACCGATCCGTCCCGCCAGTGTGGGCGCCTCTTCGTGCGGAAGCTTCAGGAAGGCGTCCAGCAGTCCCAGCTCGTGGAACAGTTGAAGCGTCGAGGGGTGGACTGTATCGCCGCGAAAGTCGCGCAGGAAATCGGCGTGCTTCTCCAGCACCGTTACATCGATCCCGGCCCGCGCCAGCAGGAAGCCCAGCATCATCCCTGCCGGCCCGCCGCCCGAGATGCAGCACGTGGTCTCGATCGTTTGCGGCATTACGCCTTCCGATGCTGTTCGAGAGCGCCGGCCGGACCTTAGGCGATCAGCCTCCGGCTCGCCACACAATCAGGCTGGCAGGCATGTTTTTGGCGGTGGACGCATATGCGTCGTCACGCCAGAGTGTTTCTGCGACGGCCCGCAAGTGGACGCGCTTGGCGGGGGACGGGCCGAATAACCTCAACGGACGCGACCGGATCGGCAAACGCCGTCAGCGCGCCTATTTCCCGGCGCCGAAATCGTCGATCGACTTGCGTCCGGTCGCCGGGAAGTCGGTGAAGAAGCCGTCGACGCCCAGCGCCAGCGCCTGTTTCTCCGCATCCTGCGCAGACTGCGGCGGATAGGGCGGCGCGTCATTGCGATAGGTCCAAAGGTGCACCAGCTCGCCCCGCTTGTGCGCCGCTTCAAGCACGCCGGTCGACGATCCGTCCTTGTTCAGCACCAGCTGATGCGTGCCGCCAATGCCGTCCCAGAAGGGCGCGCCCGGATAGGCCAGGGCCGCGTCCAGCGCCGCCTTGTTGGCGACCAGCATGATCACCGGCAGTTTGGTGCGCGGCTTCACCGCCTTCACCCAGGCCGGTTCGAAGCACTGCAGGAAGATCGGCGAATCCGCCTTGTCGAGGTTGAACTTGTGCAACTCGCCGAGAATCGCGTCGGTCAGGTCGAGGCCGATCGATGTGTGATAGGCGGGCGACTTGGCTTCGGGATAAACGCACACCGCATGGCCCGATTTCGTCTTCGACGTTGTGGCGAGCTGGAGAACTTCCTCGAAGGTCGCGATCTGGAGCTGGCTGTCATACGCCTTCGAGCGCCCCGGGAAGGCCTGCTTCGCGTGCAGCGTCTTCAGTTCCGCCAGCGTGAAGTCCGCCACCCACCAGTCTTCGCGGTTGGGAAATTCGGCGTCCTTCGACAGATGCTTGCGGTCAGCGAATTCGGGGTGATCGGCCACATCGGTTGTCAGCGACAGGTAGGTGTCGTGCCGCGCGACCAGAACATGGTCCTTGGTCATCACCAGGTCGGGCTCGATGCAGTCGGCGCCTTCCTCCAGCGCCAGCTTGTAGGCGGCCAGCGTTTCCTCGGGGCGTTCGCCCGAGGCGCCGCGGTGCGCGATCAAAAGCGGTTTCTGGTGATGCAGCGTCGGCGCCGGCCAGCTGCCTGCGGTCTCCTGTTGCGGTGTGGCGCATCCGCCGAGAGCCAGCAGGACGGGAAGGGCGAGGCCGAGAATCTGTGTGCGCATGATGTCTTGGAGCATGGCCAGATGACAGTTGCATGTCGAGCGCCCGCGAAACCCGGCGGCGCCGGGGAAGGCCGGGATGGATGAGGGGGAAAATGCGCCCTAGTCTCCCTCCATGACCACGAAACCGGCCATCGGCGGCGGCGCCAAGAAAGTCCTTTATACGCTGGCCACCGTGCAGCGCATCGGGGTGGGCAAGGCGGCCAAGGCGCTGACGTCGCACAATACCTGCAAGGCATGCGGCCTCGGCATGGGCGGCCAGCGCGGCGGCATGACGGACGAGCTGGGCGAGTTTCCCGCCGTCTGCAACAAGAGCGTCCAGGCGCAATCGACGGATATCCAGCCGCCCATCCCCCGCGAAGTGTTCGAACACTCTCTCGCCGACCTGCGCGACCTGTCCGGCCGCGAACTGGAACAGCTCGGCCGGCTGAATTTTCCGCTTCACAAGGCGAAGGGCTCGGATCGCTATGAGCCAATCGGCTGGGACAGGGCGATGGAGATCGCCGGCGACCGTTTCTCCGGGGCAAAACCCGACCGCACCTTTTTCTATTCCTCCGGCCGCTCGTCCAACGAGGCGGGCTTCCTGCTGCAGCTGCTGGCACGGGTCTACGGCACCAACAATGTGCACAATTGCTCGTACTATTGCCATCAGGCCACCAGCGTCGCGCTGGCGGGAACCATCGGCACGGGCACGGCGACCGTCGAACTCGAGGATCTCACCGGCTGTGACCTGATCTTCGTCGTCGGCGCCAATCCGGCGTCCAATCATCCGCGCTTCATTCACAAGCTGAAGGCATGTCGCGACCGCGGCGGGCAGGTGATCGTCATCAACCCCGCGAAAGAGCCGGGCCTGGTGAAGTTCGCCCTGCCGAAAAATCCGGCCTCGATGCTCTCCGGCGGTTCGGAGATCGCATCCGACTATCTCCAGCCGCGCATCGGCGGCGACATCGCGCTGTTCAAGGGTCTCGCCAAGGCCGTGATGGCGCAGGGCGGCGTAGCGATGGACTTT
This sequence comes from Alphaproteobacteria bacterium, assembly GCA_016125405.1. GTDB lineage: Bacteria > Pseudomonadota > Alphaproteobacteria > Caulobacterales > Hyphomonadaceae > UBA7672. The sequence goes on from WGLW01000010.1 coordinate 186,767, forward strand.
GTCTCGGCCCACACCGAAGGGTTCGAGGCGTACGCGCGCGACATCCAGGAAACGGGTTGGGACGCCATCGTCGCCGCCTCGGGCGTCGCGCAGCGAGACGTCGAACGGGTCGCCGCCGAATATATCCGGTCCAAATCAGCGATCTTCGCCTGGGGCATGGGCATGACCCATCATCTCCATGGCGTCGCCAACATAGAATCCCTCGTCAACCTCGCCTTGCTGCGCGGCATGATCGGTCGGCGCCATGCCGGCTTGCTGCCGCTGCGCGGTCATTCCAACGTCCAGGGCGTCGGCACCATCGGCGTCAAACCCGTCCTCGCCGCTGACGTGATGGCCCGAATGGAAAGCGAACTGGGCGTCACGTTGCCGACGACGCCGGGCCTCGACACCATGGCTTCAATGCAGGCCGCCCATCGCGGGGACATTGACGCCGCGCTGATGATGGGCGGCAATCTCTACGCTTCCAATCCAGACGCAGCCTGGGCGGAGGCTGCGCTGGCGAAGATCGGTTTCAAGCTCTTTCTCACCACGACGCTCAACCGCGGCCATGTCTGCGGCCTTGGTGACGGCGAGGCGCTGGTTCTGCCGGTGACCGCGCGCGACGAGGAATGGGAGCCGACGACACAGGAATCGATGTTCAACTATGTCCGCCTCAGCGACGGCGGCGTCCATCGATTGAGCAGCGTCCGGCCCGAGACGATGATCCTTGCGGATCTCGGCGTCCGCATCGCTCCGGATCGCGGCGTTGATTTCAGCGCGTTCGGCAAGCATTCGAACTTGCGCCGTGCGATCGCTGCGATCGTTCCGGGCATGGAGGCGCTTGCGGATATCGACGTGGCGAAGCGCGAGTTCCACATCCGCAACCGGCTGATGCACACGCCAGTCTTTCAGACGCCCACCGGCAAAGCCGCGTTCATCGTGCGCGCCATTCCGGCCCACGAGGAAAAGGCGCCTTTCATGCTTTCGACCGTGCGCAGCGAAGGGCAGTTCAATTCCATCGTCTATCAGGAGACCGACGCCTATCGCCGGACGGCGACCCGCTGGTGCGTGATGATGAACGCGGACGACATGGCGGAACTGGGAATTCCCCAGGGCGCCCATGCCGATGTGCGATCGCCGCAGGGTGAAATGGCCGGGGTAGTGGTCTATGCCTTCGATCTGCCGCACGGAAACCTTCTGGCCTATTTCCCTGAAGCCAATGTGCTGACCGGCGCAGCGGTCGACCCGCGCAGCCGCACGCCCGCGTTCAAGGCGACGCCGGTATGGGTCAGCCGCGCCGCCGCGTCGTCGTAGAATTGAGTGTCGCGGACCGGCGCGCGGGCGTCGGTTTCCCCAGCAGGCGGGCGCGGCGCTCGCGGGCGGATTCCCCGAACCAGCGTCTCGCGCTGCGCGAGAAGGCCGATGAATTGGCGTAGTCCAGCATCAGGGCGATTTGCGACAGCGACACGCGGGGCTGGGCCAGCAGGGTATCCGCCATGTCGCGCCGAACCTCGTCCTTGATTGTCTCGAACGCCGTGCCTTCTTCCTTGAGCCGCCGCTGCAATGTTCGCGGATGAAGCCCCAGGGCGCGCGCCGCCTGGTCCGGCGTGCATTCCCCGGACTGCAACAGGCTGCGCGTCATCTGCCGGACGCGCTGCGCAAAGGTCTCTGCCCGCGCTGGTCCGAGCGAGCGAAGATAGGACAGGGCCACCTGGCGCAGTTGCGCGCTTCGGCCCGGCTGAAAGGCGTCGAGCATCGCCTTGTCGAGCAGGAGGCCGGTCACCGGCTTGCCGAATTGCGGCGCCACGCCAAACACCTTGCGGTAAACCGCCGGCGGAGACATCGGCTGATGCGTGAACCACACGCCCGTCGGCTTGTAGGGTTCGCCGGTGAGCCGCCTCAGCGTGCTTGTCACCGACGCCATCTGCCGCTCCGAATTCTGGTTGTGTGGGATGGGCCGCGCCAGCGTGAGCGTGAAACCCAGAAATTCTGCGGACGCTTTCGGCGCGGGCGACAGGGTCAGTCGCAGGGCCGGGTTCTGGAAATGGATATAGCGTGCGCAGACCTCGATGCTCTCGCGCGCGGTCGGCGCGTTGAGGATGGCGATCGCCAGGGCTCCAAGCGACGCCAGCGTGTCGCGGCTGCCGAGCGTCAGGCCGAAATCCGGCCGGCCGAGACGGTCGGCGGCGATCTCCAGGCTGTCCAGATAGGCGCGCAGCGGCAGGTAGCGGTCGGGTTCCGAAAGGCTCACGGGATCGATGCGGGCGGCGGCGAGAATCTCCGCGGAATCGCCTCCAAGCTCCGCGACCAGTTCGCGAAAGCCAGTCCAGGCCTGGGCTCGGATGATCTCTCTCATGAGTGCGACGCCTGCGGCGGGATGTCGCCACGAACCCGCGAAACTGTCGTCAAATGGCAAAACTCTGTCGGGTCCGGACAAGCACTCTATCGCGAGAGTGAATATGTGCTCGTCTCGCTCCTCACCCGAAAAAATTTCCCCCGTTTACGGACGAAAATAATGCCTGCTGGCCCGAAAGCGGTCAATCAAGAAGAGAGGTCGCTCGGGCGCATCCTGATCGCCGACGACTCGCAGGGCATGCGTCTTTACCTGCATACCATCCTCGCGGGCGCGGGCTTTGCCTGCACTGAAGCCTCGGACGGCGCGGAGGCGTTCGATCTGATGCTCGGCGCCGATTTCGATGTCCTCGTCACCGACATCGACATGCCGCGCATGGACGGGTTCGAACTGGTCAGCGCCGTCGATCTCCTCCCGCCCGGCCGTCGCCGCCCCGGCATTGTGGTGATTTCGGCGCGGGAAGATGAAGGCCTTATCGCCCGGCGGCCGGAGATGACACGCGTCGCCCGGGTCCTCACCAAGCCGGTTGGGGCAGGCGAGGTGCTCGACGCTGTGGCTGCATCGCTGCCGGTCAAGACACGCTGCATCTAGAGCGCGCGTCCTGGCGCCGCGAAACAGCGTCGCGCGCTTGACCTTCCAGTCACCCGGGCGCAAAGGGGCGCGCCCATGAAGAAGCTGCTGGCCTTCCTCAATAATCTGGACGCGCGGGCCTGGCGCACGGTCTGGGTGTCGCTGGCGCTGCTTGTCGTTGTCGGAACCATGATCGTGCTGGGCAAGACCGGCGTGGTGGGGGTTTCCAGCGAAGTGGAGGGCTGGCTCACAGGCCTGAGCAGCGGCCCCTGGGCGCTGCCGGCCACGATCATCATCTTTGTCCTCACGGCTTACATCGCCGCCCCGCAGTTCATGCTTATTGCGGCGTGCGTCGTCGCCTTCGGACCTTGGAACGGCTTCTGGTATTCCATGGCGGGCACGGTCGTTTCCGGCGTCGCCATGTTCTACACCGGCCGCCTGGCTGGAGCGGATTTTCTCCGGCGCTATGGCGGTTCGACCGTGAACCGCATGTCGCGCTTCATCGGGCGCAACGACTTTCTCGCCAGCCTGATCGTGCGCAACGTGCCGACCGCTCCGGCCATTGTCGTCAACATGGCGTTCGGCGTCAGCCATGCGAACTTCTGGCGCTACATAGCCGGTCTCACCATTGGCTCGATCCCCAAGACGGCGATCGTGGCGCTGCTTGGCCAGTCGGTGCGCTCCGCCATGGGCGGCGCCATGGAAATCGCAGCGGTCGTTATCGTGATCGTCGTGATGATCTGGATCGTCGTCTCGCTCACCGCGCGCAAGGCCGTCCGCGGAGATCGTCCGGACGGGGAAGAAGCCCCCGTAGCGTCCCAGCCGGAAACCGGGCCCGGCGGACCTTGACGCAGCGAGCCTCCGGCGGGATAGAGACGGTCATGCGTGGTCCCGCCCTCCCGAGCCGTCTTCCGGCGTCCCTTCTTCTTACGGGGCTTCTTAGAAGCCCCTGGGCGCGTTTTGTGACAGCGGCATAGCCGGCGGGTCGCGCGTCCAGGGGTGAAATCCGAGAAACCTCCGAGACAATCCACGCCAGGACGCGAAATCCGATGACCAGCCAGACACACCAGACCTCAGCAAAAGAACGCGTGTTGATCTTCGACACGACGATGCGCGACGGGGAGCAAAGTCCCGGCGCCTCGATGACGATCCGGGAAAAGCTCGAACTGGCCGAACTCCTCCAGGAAATGAAGGTCGATATCTGCGAGGCTGGCTTCGCCGCCTCCTCCGAGGGCGACTTCCAGTGCGTCAGCCAGATCGCCGAACTGATGAAGGACATGACGATCTGCTCGCTCGCGCGTTCGACGCTCACCGATATCGACCGGGCAGGCGAGGCGGTGAAGAAGGCGAAAAGCTCGCGCATCCACACCTTCATCTCCACCAGCCCTGTCCACATGAAGCACAAGCTGCGCATGGGCGAGAACGCCGTGCTGGAAGCCGTCGGCGCCTCGGTCACGCACTCGCGCAAGTATACCGGTGATGTCGAATGGTCGGCCGAGGACGCCACGCGGTCGGATTTCGACTTCCTCTGCAAGGCAATCGACATCGCCATCCGTTCAGGCGCCACGGTCATCAACATTCCTGACACGGTGGGCTATTCGCACCCCGCCGAATACGGCGGCCTGATCCGCCGCCTGATCGAAACCATTCCGGATTCCGACAAGGTGATCTGGTCGACGCACTGCCACAACGACCTGGGTCTCGCCGTCGCCAACTCGCTGGCCGGCGTCATCAACGGCGCGCGCCAGATCGAGTGCGCCGTCAACGGCATGGGCGAGCGCGCCGGCAACGCGGCGCTGGAAGAATGCGTCATGGCGCTGAAGGTGCGCGGCGATTCCATGCCGTATGAAACTGGAGTGGTGACGCAGAAACTCTCGCGCGCCTCGAAGATGGTGTCCTCGATCACCGGCTTCCCGGTGCAGTACAACAAGGCCATCGTCGGCAAGAACGCCTTCGCGCACGAAAGCGGCATCCACCAGGACGGCATGCTGAAGCACCGCGAGACTTACGAGATCATGACGCCGGAAGATGTTGGCGTTCCCTCCACCTCGCTGATCCTCGGCAAGCTGTCGGGCCGCAACGCCTTCCGCGACAAGCTGGAGAGTCTCGGCTACGTGCTCGACCAGCCGGCCCTGAACGATGCGTTCAAGCGCTTCAAGGATCTTGCCGACAAGAAGAAGCATGTTTTCGACGAGGACATCGTGGCGCTGGTCGACGACCAGCGGGCGGGCGACAAGGAACGCATCGCGCTGAAACGGTTGAAAGTCGTCGCCGGGACCGATGGCCCGCAGACCGCCGAAATCGAACTTGTCATCGATGGCGAATTGCAGGCGGCGCAGTCCGCCGGCAATGGCCCGGTGGATGCGGTGTTCAACGCCATCCGCGCGCTGGCGCCGCATGATGCGGTGCTTGAACTCTATCAGGTCAGCGCCGTCACCGAGGGCACCGATGCACAGGCGACCGTTTCGGTCCGCCTTGCCGATCAGGGCCTCGTCGCCACCGGCAAGGCCAGCGATCCCGATACGCTCGTGGCCTCAGCGCGCGCCTATGTGCATGCGCTCAACAAGCTCGAAGTGCGCCGCCAGAAGGCGAAGGCTGCCTGACAATAGCTGCGGCCTGCGGGATGGCTTCTTGTCCGTCCTGCGGCCCCCGGCGCCTTCTGAAAAATTCTATTCCAACGATGCCAGCGTTTTAGCTCAAATCTGTTGTTGCATTTTCGCCTGTTGATCCGACGCATTTGCAGCGCGGGTTAGTCTCGGCGGATGAGTTTGCTGATCGCCCTTGTCGTTCTTCTGCTCGCCGCGTGTTTCGCGCGGCGGGCGGATTGCGTTGAGGGCGGTGCGATCGGCATTCCATCTCCGTCTCGCGACAGCGTCGCGATCCCATGGATGCTGTCGCATCCAAACCCCCAGTCTTCGACTGCTGGAGGCAAGGGCCACGGCCATTTGCCTCCACCACGACGCGGGGGTTTGAACGCGAATGCGTTCATGGGATTGGCGCGAAGCGCCAAGACGAAGGGGGCAAGCCCCAGCCCTCAAACTCATCCGTGCCTGCCCGCGCGCTCAGGCGCGCCCAAAATTCCTGTCCCCCTCCTGCGCACCGAACCGAAGGTGGTGGCGCTTGGCCGAAATGCGCGTCGGAGCGCGCGTTTCGGTGGTTGTAGCCCAGCGCGCCCGGCGCGCTGACGGGACGGTCCATCGCCCAGCCCAATGGCCGGCCCCCCGCCGCGCTCGACGCGGACCTGCGCCCAAACCTCGCCCCCCAAAAAAACAGAACCCCGCGCCCTGTTTCGCGCGGCCGCGCGGATTCCGGCTGGTCTGCTTTGTGACTACACTTGGCGAGTCGCGGCGCCGGCGAAATCCGTGCGCCAACCTCCAGGGAAATGCGAATGTCGAACGAGGACGGCGCGAAAATCATCAACGGCAGAACGCCGGAATCGGCCGCCATGGTGGCGAACACGCGGCGCGCGATGGCGATCACGGCGAGGCTGAACCGTCTGACCTTCAACGATGCGGATGAAGTCAGGGCGTTATTCAGCGAACTCACAGGGCGGAAGGTGGACGACAGCTTCCTGCTGATCCCGCCATTCTTCACGGCCGGCGGCGATGAGATCCGCGTGGGGCGCAACGTGTTCATCAACCAGAACTGCACCTTCTACGATCTCGGCGGGCTCGACATCGGAGATGACGTGATGATCTCGCCGAATGTCAGCCTCATCACTGCGGGCCATCCCATTGACCCGGTCCGGCGCCGCTCTGTCACCATCGGAAAGCCCATCGTGATCGAACGAAATGTCTGGATCGCAGCCGGCGCAACAGTGATCGGCGGCGTGAGGGTGGGCGAGAACTCGGTCATCGCCGCGGGGTCCGTGGTCACCCGGGATGTTCCGCCGAAGACGCTGGTTGGCGGCAACCCGGCGCGAATTATCCGCACGATCGGCGAGGTGTGAGCCCGGCGCCTGGACCAGCCCTTGAATTGACATCTCGCCCTGACCAGATCACACAGCGACCAGACAACCGGAGGACACCTCGATGAAGCTGACGAAACTCGCCTGATCGCGCGCGTTTCTCTCAAGCTTCGGTGTCTTCATGTCTGCCTTTCTTACGCTCGATTTCGTTTCGGCCGCGACGCCCGATGGCCGCATCCTGTTTGAAAACCTGAGCCTTGCTCTCGGCGCCGAGCGTGTCGGCCTGGTCGGCCGCAACGGCTCCGGAAAGTCCACACTTCTGCGTCTGATCGCTGGCGAAGGCGAACCCGCATCCGGGTCAATCGCCCGCGCGGGAACCGTTGGCGTGCTGGTCCAGGTATGGCCGGAAGACGTGGTCACGCTCGCCGACGCGCTTGGCGTCAGCGCCGCGCTTGCCCGGCTTCGGCGCCTCGAAGCAGGAGAGGGCGACGCCTCCGATGCAGCCGAGGCCGACTGGACGCTGGACCAGTGTCTCGCCTCCGCGCTGGGGCAAACCGGGCTGACCGGCATGGATCCCAAACGTCCGCTCCGCTCGCTCAGCGGCGGCGAGCAGACCCGCGCCGCCATCGCGCGCCTGCTGATCGAGGCGCCGGACGTGCTGCTGCTGGACGAACCCACCAACAATCTCGACGCGGCGGGACGAGCCGCCATCGCCCGCCTGATCGCGGACTGGCGCGGCGGCGTGATTGTCGCCAGCCATGATCGCACGCTGCTTGAAGGCGTCGACCGCATCGTCGATCTCTCGCCCGTCGGCGTCACGGTGTTCGGAGGGGGCTGGTCGGCATTCGCCACCGACCGCGAGGCGCGGCTTCAACTCGCCGAAGCCGCCGTCGTCAAGGCCGACGCCAACCTGCGGCAGACCGAGCGCGCCGCCCAGGAGCAGGCCGAGCGCAAGGCCCGGCGCGACAGGATGGGCCGGGCGAAACGCGCGCGGGGGGATGCGCCCGAGATGCTGCTGGATGCGAGGCAGGATCGCGCGGAACGAACACAGGGTCGCGACGGCGCGATCGCAGACCGTCAGATCGGTGATGCGACAGAGGCGCTGGCGACCGCGCGTCAGCGTCTCCAAGTCATTGCGCCGCTTGCGATGGACATACCGCGCGTGGGGCTGCCGCCGGGCCGGGACGTGCTCGCCTTCGAGAACGTTGTCATGGAGCAGGGTGGACGCCGGCTGTTTGGTCCGTTGTCCTTTTCCATCCGCGGTCCTGAACGCCTTGTCGTCTCGGGACCAAACGGCGCCGGCAAGACGACCTTGCTGAAACTGGCGACCGGCGATCTTTCGCCAACGCAAGGCGTCGTGCGGCGTTTCGACGGCGCCGTCGCCCTGCTGGACCAGCATGTCGGCTTCCTGGCGCGTGATGAAACCGCGCTCGCCAACATGCAGCGGCTGAATCCCGAGCTCACGGACAACGACGCGCATGCGCGTCTCGCCCGGTTCGCCTTTCGCAACAAGGCTGCGCATCAGCCGGCAGGCGCCATGAGCGGCGGAGAGCAGATGCGGCTGGGGCTCGCCTGTATTCTTGGCGCGCAGGCTGCGCCACAGCTTCTGCTGCTGGACGAGCCGACCAACCATCTCGACATCGCCTCCGTTGAAGTCATCGAGGCGGCTTTAAAAGCCTATGACGGCGCCCTGATCGTGGTCAGCCACGATCCGGCGTTCGTGGAGGCGATCGGCGCGACGCGCCGGATCGACCTGGGCTAGGCCTTGACGCCGCCCAGCTTGCAGACGTGCTTCCACTCGGCGGCTGTGACGGGCTGCACCGAGAGACGGCTGAACTTGATCAGCGCCATCTCGGACAGTTTCGGGTCCGCTTTCATCTGGTCGAGCGTCACGGGCGTCTTGAAAGGTTCGACCGCCACGGTGTCCACGCACACCCACGGCGATCCTTCCTCGGCGGTGGGGTCAGAATAGGCTTCGCGCGCGATCTCGACCACGCCCACAATCTCCTTGCCGACATTGGAATGATAGAAGAACGCTCTGTCGCCGGTCTTCATCTTCATCAGGTTCAGCTTGGCGGTGTGATTGCGCACGCCGCTCCACGGCTCGCCCTTCTTGCCGCGCTTCACCTGGTCGTCCCAGGAAAAGGCGTCCGGTTCGGATTTCACCAGCCAGTAGGCCATGACGCATCCCTTGCTGCTCCGCCCCTTCTAGCGGCGAGCAGCCGCGTGAGGCCAGAGGATTTCCGCGCAGCCGGTCAGGTCCGGGCGTTGAGGTGGCGCGCCTTGCGCAGGGTGGGGAACATCGCCGCCCAGGCGACGGCGACGATCATCGCTCCAACGCCGCCAATTACCACCGCGCCCACCGCGCCCGCGGCGCCACTGCCAAGCAGCCGCGCCATCGACCCGGCGCGGAAATCTCCCAGCTCGTTGGACGCCGAGACAAAGACGCTGTTCACCGCATTCACCCGGCCGCGCACGTCATCCGGCGTCCACAGCTGCAGCAACGTCTCGCGCACCACGACACTCACCATGTCGGCGGCGCCGAGCAGGATCAGCGCGCCGATCGACAGCCACGCGACGGTCGACAGGCCAAAGATCACCGTGAACACGCCAAACAGGGCGACGCAGGTGAACATGATCAGCCCGGCATGGTTGCGGATCGGAAACGCCGCCAGCACGCCGGCCATCAGGATCGCGCCGATCGCCGGCGCCGCCCTCAAGAGGCCGAGCCCGCCGCCGCCCAGGTGCAGGATGTCGTTGGCGTAGACCGGCAACAGCGCCACCGCCCCGCCCATCAGCACGGCAAAGAGGTCCAGCGAAATCGCGCCCAGCACCACCTTCTGCCGCCAGATATAGCGGAAGCCCTCCAGCATGTTGCTCAGCGTCGGCCGCTCCTTGGGCGGGGAATGCGGCGGCTTGGGCAGCGTGAAGATCAAAAGCGCCCCGACGATCATGAAGATGAACGCGATCGTGTAGGCCATTTCGGGCCCGTGCCCGTCGAGCAGGCCCGCCAGCTGGCGGTGGCCCATATCGCGCAGCCAGTTGGCGAAGGGCTTTTCCCCCAGCGACAGCAGCAGGCCGCCAGCGGAAGGGCCCATGATGGTCGCGGCCTGCCAGGCCGAGGAATTCCAGGTTACGGCGTTGGCGAAGTCCTCCTCCGGCACCAGGCTCACCACCAGGGAAGAGGAGGCGGGTCCGAGAAAGGCCCGGGCGACGCCGAACACGATCAGGATCGCCAGCATCAGGAAGGCTGAAATCAGTCCGGTCCAGCTCAACAGGGCCATCGCGGCCGCGCAGGCCGCCGCCAGCAGGGTCGAGAGGGCCATGATCAGCCGCCGGCCAAACCGGTCCGCCGCCGTACCCGTAACCAGCACCAGCAGGAACAGGGGAACGAACTGCACCAGGCCGACCAGCCCAGGATAAAGCGGGTCGTGGGTCAGTTCATAAATCTGCCAGAGCACCGCGACCGACAGGATCTGGGCGCCGAAGGTGGTGGCCAGCCGGGCGGACCAGTAAACCGCGAAAGACCTGTGGCTGAACGCGGAAAATCGCCCTCGGGTCGGGGCGTCGGCTACGTCGGTCATCGCGGGTCCGGGACTGGCAGGTCAGGCGACTCAGCTGGTGGGGCCGGCCATGTCAGGACCGGTGGCCATAGGTCCCAGCCATCCGGTCCTCTGGCAAGAGCGATTTCGCGGCCAGTCCACGGGGCTGCCGCGGTGGTACGAAGCGTTTCATACCGTTGCTTTGACTCTTGAGGATATTTCGGACACCAGGCCGGGGCGGTCAGACGCGATTCGAAGGTTAACAAACCGTTTTCATCTGTCGGAACGCTTCGTTCCTGTTTGGCTGCCGTTAATTCGCCAACGGGTATTGCGTTAATAATTGCGCAACGCCACACACGTACTGGGGAGCGATAGATATTTTGCGCGGTGAGTCGGCCAGTCGCCAGACAGAGGCCGCGCCCGGAGCCCCTTCGCCATGCTCGGCAAACTGTTCAGTCTCATGTCGACCGATATGGCGATCGACCTCGGAACCGCGAACACGCTGGTTTATGTGAAGGGTCACGGTGTCCAGCTCGATGAGCCCTCCGTGGTCGCCTACGTGAACCAGAACGGCCGCAAGGTGGTTCATGCGGTCGGCAAGGAGGCCAAGCAGATGCTTGGCAAGACCCCGATCTACATGGAGGCCGTCCGCCCCATGCGCGACGGGGTCATCGCCGACTTCGAAGTCGCCGAGGAGATGATCAAGCGGTTCATCCAGAAGGTTCAGGTCCGGCGGTCGTTCATTGCTCCTGTCATCGTGATCTGCGTCCCGGCCGGGGCGACCCCGGTCGAGCGCCGCGCCATCCACCAGTCCGCCCAGATGGCGGGCGCCCGGGCGGTCCACCTGATCTACGAACCCATGGCGGCGGCCATCGGCGCCGGCCTGCCGATCGACGAGCCCTCCGGCTCCATGGTGGTCGATATCGGCGGCGGCACCACCGAGGTGGCCGTGCTCTCGCTGGGCGGTCTCGTCTACTCGCGCTCAGTCCGCGTCGGCGGGGACAAGATGGACGACGCGATCGTCAACTACCTGCGCCGCGAGGAAAATCTTCTGATTGGCGAGGCCTCGGCCGAGCGCATCAAGAAGGAAATCGGCACAGCCAAGGCGCCCGAGAACGGCAAGGGCATGTCGCTGGATATCCGCGGCCGCGACCTGATGAACGGCGTGCCGAAGGAAATCGAGATCACCGAGGCGATGGTGGCGAAGTCGCTGTCCGAGCCGGTGCAGCAGATCGTGGACTCCGTGAAGACCGCGCTGGAGGCGATGCCTCCCGAACTCGCCGCCGATATCGTCGACAAGGGCATCGTGCTTACTGGCGGGGGTGCGCTGCTTCGCAATCTTGACGTCGTGCTTCGCGAGCGTACGGGTTTGCCTGTGACCCTGGCCGAGGATCCGCTGAAATGCGTTGTGCTCGGGTCCGGTAAAGTGCTCGAGAACCTCGACAAGATGAAGGGCGTGCTCGCCCCGGACGTCTAGTCTCCCGGGCAGGGCGCCAGCGCTTATCAGTGCCGGTGCGAGGAGCGACTGTATGGCCTGGTATGGACGCAGACGATCAGGAGAACCGCGCGTCGGCGCGCGCGCCGTCGTCGTGGGCCTTGGCGTCGCCATGGTCGGCGTGCTGGCGATCCAGACCTCGGACGCCGTGCGTGACGGCATCGACGCGTCGCGCCGGCCAATGGACGGAGCGACAGCCAGCATCGCCAAGTTCTCGTCCGGCGTAGGCGCCTGGTCCATCGGCTTCGGGCGCAACAGGAAGGACGAGGCGCGCATAGCGGAACTGGAGGCTCAGGTCCGCGATCTCTCGCGCTGGAAGGATCTTGCCGAAACCATGACGTTGCGCATGGCGCGCTACGAAAAGATGCTTGATCTGGTCGGCGAGACCCAGGCGCCGTCCGTCACGGCGCGTGTCGTCGCGGAGGAGCGCGGGCCGTTCGCCGCCACCCGCATCGCCAACGCCGGTTCGGCCAACGGTGTCCGCGAGGGCTTCGCTGCGGTCAACGAATACGGCCTTGTCGGCCGCGTCGTCCGCGTCGGGGAATACACATCCCGCATCCTGCTGGTTACGGATTTCAACAGCCGCATTCCGGTCATGGGGTCGCGGTCCGGCGACCGGGCGCTACTGGTCGGCGACAGCGCCAACGGCGCCCGGCTGCTCGAACCGGAAACGCCGGCGAAGATCATTCCCGGCGAGATGTGGGTCACCTCGGGCGACGACGGCCAGATGCCGCTTGGCGTGAATGTCGGCCGCGCCCGGCTGGAAAAGGGCGAATGGCGCATCGACCTGACCATGAACGACGCCCCCGTGGACTTCGTCCGCCTGACGCCGCCGCCGGACTTCGCCAAGCCTGAAGCCGCTCCATCGCTCGAGCCCGGTCAGGGGCCATCGCCCAACGCCTCGGAAGCCTTGGTGTCGGCCACGGCGCCGCAGCCCGCGCCAGCGACCCGCAAACCGTCCGCGACGCCCGCGTCTGCCCACCCGGCGCCCGCCGCCCCGCCAAAACCGGGGGTCGGTGAATGACGTTCCCGTGGCGCCTCTGGCAGCTCGTGCTGACCGCGTTCGCCGCGTTCACCACGGCTGCGGGCATGCAGCCGGGGTGGGGCGGGGCGTGGTGGCCAATCGCCGGCCTCTGGTTGGCCGCGTCATGGGCTTCGGTCGGCCTGTCGGTCTGGGCCGCGGGATGCCTCCTGCTGCTTGGACTGCTGATGGATTTCATGTCGGAGGCGCCCATCGGCGCCTGGCCGCTGGCCCTCCTGTGCGCCTACGGCGTCGGACTGGTCGCCTGGGACCGCTCGCCGCCCGTGCCGGTGATTGGCGCTGAACTCGTGTCGGTCGGCGGCGGCATCATCGCCTGCTGGCTGGCGCTCGCGGCCGCTGGCGGAATTTCCGGCGAACCGGCGTTCGCCCGCACCGGCGTCGTCTACGACTTTCTGATCACCGCGTTGCTCTATCCCGTCGCCCGCTTTGTCCTGATCCCCGCAAGCGTGAGGGGAGCAAGGCGATGAGCCGCGACTGGAACCGTTCCTTCCCCTCGCGCCGCAATATCTTCCTCATCGGCGGCGGCGTGCTTTGGGTCGGCCTGACGGCGCGGCTGGCGCAATTGCAACTATTCGAATCCGAGGAATACGAGACCAAGGCGACCGAAAACCGCATTCGCCTCGATCCGGCTCCTCCGCACCGGGGCACGGTCTATGACCGGGGCGGGAAGATTCTCGCGGGCTCGAAGCGGAACTTCTTCGTTACGTTGCGGCCCGAGGCGATGGAGCCCGGCGACACTGTTCCCGCCCTTCTCGACCGGATCGGCGAGGTCATCGAACTTTCGGATTCGCGCAAGCGCCAGATCCTGCAGGATGTGAAGTCGCAGGCCAGATTCGTCGACACGCTGGTGGCTGACGACCTCACCTGGGAAGAATTCGCCCGCATCAACGTGATGGCGCCCGAACTGTCCGGCGTCAGCGCCGATGTCGGCGAGCTTCGCTCCTATCCCTATCTCGGCGCCTTCTTCCACACGATCGGCTACGTGCAGAAAGCGAGCGACAAGGACATCCTGCGCATGCTGGAGGCGGAACTGACGTCGCTGCACGTGTCAGTCGATTCCGACGCCGGCAAGGCGCGCGCGGCGACACTGCGGCGGCTCTACCACAGCCCGCAGATGCGGGTTGGCAAGCAGGGTGTCGAATATTCGGCCGAGACAGCGCTGCGCGGTACGCCGGGCAAGACACGGGTTCTGGTCAACGCCGCGGGTCGCGTCATGGACCGTCTGCCGAGCGAGGACATTGCCGGCGCACCCGGCACAGACATCGTGCTCAGCCTCAACGCCGAACTGCAGAACTATGCGATTCAGCGCTTTGGTAAGGAGAATGCAGGCTCTGCCGTCGTGATCGACGTGGAGACCGGCCACGTGCTGGCGATGATGTCGACGCCGGCGCCCGATCCGAACGAGTTCGTCTCCGGCATTTCGCAGAAGCTCTACGACTCGCTGCTCAACGACGAGAAGAACCCGCTCTACCACAAGGCGTATGAAGGCGTTTATCCGCCAGGGTCGACCTTTAAGACGGTGGTGGCAGCGGCCGCGCTGGAATCCGGCGCGATGAAGCCGGAGGACATCGTCCACTGCAGCGGCAAGGCCTGGTACTATAACCGGTTCTATCACTGCTGGCGTCCGCAGGGGCATGGCGCGGTGAACATGCGTTCGGCGATCCAGCACTCATGCGACTGCTACTTCTACGAAGCAGCGCGCCGCACCGGCATCGAGGCGATCGCGGCGATGGCCAAGCGTTTTGGCCTTGGGCATCGCTACGAACTGGGCCTGACTGGCGGCAAGGTCGGCGTCATTCCGAACGACGCCTGGAAACGGGCCGCCGTGAAAGAGAAATGGTATGATGGCGACACCATCAGCGCCGGCATCGGACAGGGCTATGTGACGTCGACGCCGCTGCAGCTAGCGGTCCAGTGTGCGCGCATTGCCGGCGGCCCCGGCGTGCCCAACCCGAAGCTGCTGGTGGCCGGCATGGATGTGCCCGACAGCGAGATCACGCCCATGGGCGACATCAGCGAACAGACGCTTGAAGTCATTCGTGGCGGTATGTTTGCCGTGTGTTCGGAGCCTGGCGGCACGGCCTATCCCTATATCCAGATGGGCCAGCTTGATCCCAAGGGCGAGCTACCCGCGCCCTATACAAACGCCAAGATGGCCGGGAAATCTGGCTCGGCGCAGGTCAGGGGCACGATCGAACGCGATGCTAGGGGCAAGCAGATTTCCAGGGAAGAAGATCTCCCCTGGAAGCTCCGCGACCATGCCTGGTTCATCGCCTACGCGCCTGCCGACAATCCGCGCTACGCTGTCTCTATTCTCGTGGAGCACGGTAGCCACGGCTCCGGCGCGGCGGCCCCGTTCGCTTACGATATCCTGCGCGAGTGCCTCAAGAACGACATTGGCTCCAAGCCGGTCTATTCGCCCAAGAAGGGTGTCGCCAGCGCTGAGCCGCAGCCGACTCCGAGGAAGCCCGGAGAACCGGCATGATCCGGCGCGACACCATCGTCGGCAAGCTGACGCAGATGCCGTGGTTCCTGCTGCTGATCATCGTGGTGATCGCGGTGTTCGGCATCCTTATCCTGCTGTCGGCCGCCTCAAGCGCCCACAGCCCGATCACGGGCCAGCCCGACATCCATCCCGAGCTTGCAATCAACCACGCCTCGCGGTTCGCATTCCTTCTTCTGGTTGCGATCGGCGTCGCGCTCGTGCCGCTGAGATTGTGGGCAGGTATCGCCTATCCGCTCTATTTCGTGGGCGTCGCCATGCTGGTGGCGGTGGATTTCTCGGGCGTCATCGTCAACGGCGCCGAACGGTGGCTGCAGCTCGGGCCTATCCGGATACAGCCATCCGAGATCATGAAGTTGGCCGTGCCGCTGGCCATGGCGCGCTATTACCACCAGATGTTCGAGACGAACCGAAGCGGTTTCTGGATTCACATACCGGCGCTGGCGTTCGTCGCCATCCCGGTGGCGCTGGTCTTGCGCCAGCCTGACCTCGGCACGGCGCTGATGATTCTCGGCACCGGATGCGCGGTGATGTTCTTCGCAGGCCTCTCGATGCGCCTGATCATCTCCGTGATCGCGCTCATCGCCGTCGCCGCGCCGCTCGCCTTCTTCTTCGCGTTGCACGACTACCAGCGCCAGCGCGTCGAGACATTGTTCGATCCGGACGCCGACCCGCTGGGCGCAGGCTACCAGTTGCAGCAGGGTCTCATCGCAATCGGTTCGGGCGGCCCGGCCGGCAAGGGCTACATGCAGGGCGCGCAGAAAGAGCTCAACTACATTCCCGAACAGCGCACGGACTTCATTTTCACCATTGTCGCGGAGGAGTTCGGCTTCGCCGGATCCGTGGCGGTGCTGCTGCTCTGGGCGATCGCCCTGCTGCAGGGGATGAACATCGCCTCGAAATCAAAGAGCGCCTTCGGCCAGCTGGCGGCGTCCGGATTCGTCTCGACGCTCGTCCTCTATGTCGTGATCAATCTCGGCATGGTCATCGGCCTTCTGCCCGTGGTGGGGATTCCCTTGCCGCTTATCTCCTATGGCGGCACGGTGATGATGACGGTGATGATCGGCTTCGGCCTTCTGATGGCCGTCCACCTCAACCGCGACAACGGAATGTCGCTGCGCGGTATCTTCTAAGCGCTGGTCCCGCGTTATGCTGCGGGGCACAAAATTCGACACTCCACAGAATCCAAGCCATGAAATTGCTTGCTATGTCTTGAGTTTGAGCGAGTTCTGCTCATACGAAAGCGGGTTGGCCTGCGCGCCATCCCTGTGCGGACGAGGATCGAAATGACTATCGCGGGCCGCGTCGACCGGAAGACAGAAACCTGGTCGTCCCGTTTCGGCTTCATCATGGCCGCCGTCGGGTCTTCGGTCGGCCTCGGCAACATCTGGCGCTTCACCTACACCACGGGCGAGAACGGGGGAGGGGCGTTCATCCTCGCCTATCTCGTCTGCATGGTTCTCGCGGCCTTTCCTCTGCTCTGTGCGGAGTACGCTATTGGCCGACGCTCAGGTCATTCCGCGGTGGAGAGCGTCCAGGCGCTTGCGCGTGCGTCCGGCAAGTCGGAACTGTGGGGCGTCGTCGCCTGGGTCGGTTCGCTCACCGCCTTTTTCATCCTGACATTCTACTGCGTGGTCTCTTCCTGGCTGATGGCCTATGCGCCGCTGGCCTTCTCGGGCGTTTTCTCCGCCGATGCGGGCCCGGGCGCGCTTGAAGCTTCCGAAGCGCGGTTCGATACGGTGACCTCCAATATTCCGCTGATGCTGCTGTGCCTCGCCGTTTTCATCGCGGCGGCGGCGTTCGTCGTCGGAAGGGGCGTCCGGCGGGGCATCGAGCGCGCGTCCATGATCCTGATGCCGGTCTTCATCCTCATCCTGCTCGTGCTGCTGGGCTTTGCCGCGGCCGATGGCGCGCTCGGCAAGGCGGCGGCCTTCCTTACGAGCGTCCGGCCGCAGGATTTCTCGTTCGGCATGGTGCTCGGCGCTCTCTCCCAGTCCTTCTTCGCCACCGGCGTTGGCGCGGCCGTCATGATCACCTACGGCGCCTACATGAAGCCCGGCACGGACATTCCGGGCTCGGCCGCAATCGTCGCCGGCGCCGACACGGCCGTCGCGCTCATCGCGGCGCTGACCGTGTTCTCGCTGGTGTTCGCCGTCGGATCGGCGCCGGATGCGGGCTACAGCCTGTTCTTCGTCAACCTGCCGATCGGCCTTGGCGCGATGCCCGGCGGAGCGATCATCGGCGGCGCCTTCTTCCTGCTGGCCCTCTTCGCCGCTCTCGCCTCATCAATCTCGCTGATGGAGGTCGCAGTCTCCTGGCTCGACGAGCGCACCGGCGTGACGCGCTGGGGCGCAGCCCTTGGCGTTGGATTTACCGTCTTCGTCACAGGCGCCGGCTACATATTCTCCCGGCAGTACATCACCTTCGTCGATTTCGTCGCCTCTTCGCTGATGATGCCGCTGGGCGGGTTTCTCGTGGCGCTGTTCTGCGGCTGGGTGATCGAGAGGAAGATGATGCAGGCCGAATTGGGTCCGCGCTTCTTCCGGGTCTGGGGCGTGCTGGTGCGCTGGGTGATCCCGATCTTCGTAGGCCTTGTGCTGGTCCTCGGCGCGCTGGACCGCTTGCAGAACCGCGGCTGGGTGCAGTTGCCTGCGGCGCTGACGGGACTGCTGGGACCGAACGTCCCGGCGACCTGAAAGACGCCCTCAGCCGAACTTGTCGGCCAGCGCATCGCTGGCTTTCACCAGCTCGCTGACTATGCCGGGCTCCAGCGACGAGTGTCCGGCGTCCGGAACGATGCGGAGCTGGGCTTTTGGCCACGCCTTGCTCAGCTTCCACGCCGAGGCGAGCGGCGTCACCACATCGTAGCGGCCGTGGACGATCACGCCGGGCAGGTCGCCGAACTTCGCCGCCTGGGTCAGCAGCCATCCGTCGTGGTCGAAGAAGCCCTTGTTGTGGAAGTAGTGGCATTCGATGCGCGCGAACGCGTCGAGGAAATCCGCTTCCTCGAAGCGTGGTGGGCGCTGTTTCGGCCCCTGGATCGACAGCGTTTCGCCTTCCCAGCGCGCCCAGGCCGCGGCGGCTTCGGCGCGCACCGCCGCGTTCTTGCCGGTCAGCCGCTTGTAGAAGGCTTTCAGGAGGTCGCCGCGTTCAGCCTCGGGGATGGGCTCCATGTAGCGGTCGAACGCGTCGGGAAAGAGGTTGCTGGCTCCGTGCTGGTAGAACCAGCGGATCTCTTCCTCCATCAGAAGGAAGACGCCGCGCAGGATGAGCGCCATCACCTGTTTGCGGTGCATCGCGGCGTAGGCGAGGGCGAGCGTCGAGCCCCACGAGCCGCCGAAGACCAGCCACTTCTTGACGTCAAGGTGAACCCTCAGCTTCTCGATATCGGCGACAAGGTCCCAGGTCGTATTCTCGCGAAGCTCGGAATGTGGCGTCGATCGGCCGCACCCGCGCTGGTCGAACAAGATGATCCGGTAGCGGCGCGGATCGAAGAACCGGCGCATCTCCGGGCTGGAGCCGCCGCCGGGGCCGCCGTGCAGCGCGACAACGGGGATGCCGTCGGGATGGCCGCATTCTTCCCAGTAAAGCTCATGCAGATCGCTGACCGCGAGCCGGCCGGCCCGCCGCGGTTCCAGTCTTGGATACAGGGTGCGCCGCGCTCGGTCTTCGTTCATGGATGCTTCATCTAACCGCCAGCATAAATACGTCAAAGCAAAACTGTCGTGCTCGCTTTTTCAGCGCGACGCACCTATAAACGATACGGATTGGTAGACTTCAGGGTTGGTTCGGTGCTGAACCCACGGGCAGTTGCTCTCATCTTCGCAATACTGGCTCCGCTGGGCGGGTGCGCAACCGTCTCTGTTTACCAACCCTCGTCCGCTTCCGCCGAGATTTCGCTCACCGAGCCCCAGTCCGATCTTTACAAAGCCTCTGACGCGTATTGCGAACAGGCCCGCAAGAAGGGCTGGGCCAGCGGCGAGGCGAGCCTGGGCGGACTTTCAGCCATCTTCACCGGCGCGTCGAATGACCAGGACGCCTACTGGCGGAAAATCGGCGCTGACAAGGTAAACGCGACGTTGGTGCTGAACCGCGTGCGTGCCGACGCCGGGGACGCCGCCAAGGGCCTGACCCAGCTTAACCAGCTTGCGCAAAAGCTGATGGTGTCGACCAAGCCGACCCGGACGGATGTGTCCGAATTCGAGAAGGTGCTGATCCACGCCCGCCAGGCGCGCGATTCCTTCTCCGAGGCGATCGCCCAAGCCAACAAGCGCGCCAGCCGCGAAGCTGAGCCGGCGACCGAGCTCAGCGGGCTCGACAAGGCGCTCGCCAGCGCCCGGCTGACGGCCGACGATCTCGCGGCCGCGCGTACGTCGGACAAGATCGCCAGTCTCTGAAAAACGCTGAAACGCTGTCAGGCGTCCGCGCGCGCGCCTGACGCTCCGCGCCAGACGGCGAAGGCAAACAGTATCCATCCAGCCATGAAGCAGAGGCCGCCAAACGGGACGGTCATCAGAAAGCCGGCGTAGCGGGACGTCACAGCTTCGGCCTCGGCGGCTGGAACATAACCCGCCATCAAGAGCTGCCGCGTCATCAGGCTGACGGCGAACAGCAGGACCCCCGCGAGGAAAGCCCAGCCCGCCGCAAGGCGCAGCCGTCCGCGAACCGGCGCCATCGCTGCGAGACCCGCCGCGAGAACGTGGGCGAAACCGAACACGGTGGCCGATTGCCAGGCGCGTTCGTCGAACACCCACACCGACCCGTCCGGCGCCGCGCCAGCCGGCGCATGACCGCCCATGGCGCCCAGCACGGTGAGGAGAAAACCTGAGACGGCGACGGCGATCATCAGGGTGCGCATGCTGGCCTCGCCGAAAGGTTGGCGGTGAATTTCCGGGCGCCCGCCAAGTTGATGGTAAAGGAACTGCCCCGCGTCTGCGAAGTTATTGCCGTTGCCGGAGGCAATCGTTCAAGTTGAAAACCAGTCAAACCGCGTCAATTCCTGCAACTGACACGTGAATTCCATCGCCTGACGGCGCTGCTTGATATTTGCTATACGTTTCTTTCGTACAAAGTTCACTATGGCCCCTTCGACAACCAGCTTCCAGGTCAAGGACTCTGCTGATGGCAAGCAGGTTCTTGCGGTTATTGGAGACTGGACGATCTGGACCATCGGCGCGATTGACCCGGCCCTTCGCAATATCCGCCTTCCGGGCGACACGCCGCTCGACGTCAGCGAACTCGGCAGCATCGATACTTCCGGCGCCTACATGATCGACCGGACGCTTGGCGGCGCCGGGGTCGGGCCGGAAGCGAAGATCACGCTCGTCGGGGATCATCCAACCGTCGAACGTCTGGTTGTCGAGGTGAGGGGATCGCTCCGCAACGCTCATCCCGAACCCGTCCATCACCCGGGCATCATCGCGCTGCTGGACCGGGCAGGCCGCGGCGCGATCGAGGCGTGGACGGAGTTTGCAGGTCTTCTCTCGTTCATTGGCGAAGCCATGACGACGCTCGCCGGATTGCTTTTGCGGCCGCAGAAGATCCGCTGGACGTCCGTCGTCGCCGTGATGGAAGAGGCAGGGCTGGATGCGCTGCCCATCGTCTCCTTCCTGTCCTTCTTCATCGGCCTCGTTATCGCCTTCCTCGGAGCCAACCTGCTGGCCCAGTTCGGCGCCGCACTCTTTGTGGTCGAACTGGTCGCCTTCGCCATGCTGCGCGAGTTCGGCGTCGTGCTCACCGGCATCCTGCTTGCCGGCCGGACCGACAGCGCCTTCACCGCCCAGATCGGGTCGATGAAGATGCGCCAGGAAATCGACGCCATGAAGGTCATGGGCCTCGATCCCATGGAGGTCCTCGTGGCGCCGCGCCTGATCGCGCTTGTGGTCATGGCGCCGCTTCTGTCATTCGCAGCGACGGTTTCAGGCATTGTCGGCGGCATGATCGCAGCCTGGCTGGCGATGGATATTTCGCCGTCGATGTTCCTCAACCGCTTCCAGGACGTCGTGCTGGTCCAGCATTTCTGGACCGGGCTGTTGAAGGCCCCCGTGATCGCCATCGTTGTCGCGCTGATCGGATGTCGCCAGGGGCTTCTGGTCGAGGGCGACGTTCAGTCCCTCGGCCGTCACACAACGGCGGCCGTGGTGCACGCAATCTTCCTGGTCATCGCCATCGATGCGGCCTTCGCCGTCATTTACTATGAGATGGATCTGTGAGTTTCGACGGCTCTTCCGACGCGCGGCGCGAGCCAGGCGCACGCCCCGAGGCCGGGGAGGTGGCGATCCGCGTACGCGGCCTCACCAACCGGTTCGGCTCGAAGACCGTTCACGAGGACCTCGACCTCGATGTCTATGCCGGCGAGACGCTTGGCGTCGTCGGGCCATCGGGCACGGGTAAGTCTGTCCTGCTCAATACCATCGTCGGCCTCAACAAGCCGCAGAAAGCCGAGATTGAGGTCTTCGGCCAGCGTATCGACCAGATGACCCGCGAGCAGCGTGTGCAGGTCGAACAGCGCTGGGGCGTCATGTTCCAGGATGGCGCGCTGTTCTCCACGCTCTCCGTGCGCGAAAACGTCATGGCGCCGATGCGCGAGCACCTGAAGCTGCCACGCGACCTGATGCGCGAACTCGCCGACATGAAAATCCGCCTGACCGGCCTTGAGGCTGACGCCTCTAACAAGAAGCCGGGCGACCTCTCCGGCGGCATGCGCAAGCGCGCCGCAATGGCGCGGGCCCTGGCGCTCGACCCCGATCTTCTCTTCCTCGACGAACCGACCGCCGGGCTCGATCCGATCAGCGCGGCGCGCTTCGATGAACTGATCAATTCCCTGAAAGGCACGATGCGGTTAACCGTGTTCCTCGTGACCCACGATCTCGACACGCTGGTCGCCACATGCGACCGCATTGCCGTGCTTAACCGCGGCAAGGTGCTTGCAGTTGGTCCTATGGACGAGGTGCGGGCAAACCCTGACCCCTGGATACAGGAATATTTTTCTGGCCCGCGCGGCCGAGCAGCGGTGAAGTAGCTATGGAAACCCGCGCCAACTATGTGCTGATCGGCGCCTTCGTCTTGATGGCGGCGGCGGCGCTCACCCTTTTCGTGGTCTGGATCGCCCGGGCGCCGTTCAGCCGAGACTTCCAGACCTACGACGTCGTCTTCGAAGGACCCGTCAACGGTCTCGGCGTCGGCGGCGAGGTGCGTTTCAACGGCATCAAGGTCGGCGAGGTGAAACGCCTGTCGCTCGACCGCCAGGACCCCAACCGCGTCATCGCCCGCATCAATGTCGACGCCCAGACGCCGGTGCGGGTCGACAGCGTCGCGCAGCTGAACTTCCTCGGCATCACGGGCGTCACCTTCATCCAGATCCTTGCCGGCTCGTCCGACAAGCCGATGCTGGAGCGCACTGATCCCAACGTGCCTGCGGTGATCAAGGCCGAGAAGACGGGTCTCGACGAACTGCTCGGCGGCGGCCAGGACGTTCTTACCAATGTCAGCGCGGCGCTGTCGCAGGAAAACATCGAGGCGCTCTCGAAGAGCCTCGCCAACATCGAGAAGATCACCGACAAGCTGGCGGAAAGCGACGGCCTGATCGAAAACGCCAACCAGGCGCTCAAGTCGGTCAACAAGGCGGCGAAGTCCCTGGCGACGGCCGTCGACACGATCAACACCGTCGCCGCCGACTTCGACCATGATTTCCACGGACTTTCGACCAAGGCGGACGATGCGCTTACGGACCTGGGCCCCGCGATCGCGGATGTGCGCGGCGCGATGAAGAACATCAACGGCGCCGTCGGCCAGATCAACGCCGACCTGACGCCCACCGCCAATCGCGCGCTGGAGCAGCTGTCGCTCGCAGCCGGCGACCTGCGCGCCCTGATGATCCGCATCAACGCCCTTGCCGGCGAGATCGAGCAGGATCCAAGCCGCTTCGTCTATCGCCAGCCAGCTCCGGTCGAATAGGGAACGCCGATGAATTTCTCGCTGTCGAAATCCCGGCTGGGTTTGGCGCTCGTCATGTCGGTGATGCTCGCCGGATGCGTCAGCGTGCTTCCGAAACCGAACGTACCCTCCGCCCTGATCGAGCTGCCGGCCGACCGCGCCAAGGCGCCCGCAACGCCCCTGCGCGCCGACGTTGGCGTCATGCCGCCGGATTCCTCGCGCGCCTATTCCGGCGTCGACATCGCCGTGCGCAACCAGCAGGAGCTCGTCTATCTCAAGGACGTCCGCTGGGCCGACGCCGCGCCGCGCCTGCTTCAGGGCGCGGTGATCGAGGCGCTGTCCAGGGCTGGCGGCGACGGGCAGGTTGCACCCGGACAACTCGGCGCCCGCGTCGACTACGACTTGCGCTGGCGCGTGGTTGATCTTTCCGTCTCACCCGGCGCCGGACCGGTCCGCGTCGAGGTCGAGGCCAGCCTGGTGGATTCGCGTAACCGCCGCATCGTCGCGCAGGACCGTTTCTCCGCCACCGGCACGCCCGCTTCGGGCGCCTCGCGGGCGCGGGCCGCTGCGCTCGCCGTCGCCGCGCAGACGGTGGCCGACCAGGTCGCCGCCTTCGTCACGGACAAGGCCGAACCCAAGGTCCACGGCGATCACGACAACTAGGCCGCGCTCAGCGCTCGAACACCGCCTTCACCGCAGGCCGCGTCAGCCACACCAGCACCAGCGCCGCGACGCCGCCGCCGACCAGCCCCTCGGTGATCCGTCCGAACGCCATCTGGGCAAGATCGCCCAGCCCGTTGACGGCGATGCCGACGACAAGGATCCACCACGCCCAGCGCCGGCGGCGAAAGCTCCCGAAGCTGGCCATCGCGGCGGGTATCGCCAGCACAAGGAAGCCCCCGCCCACCGGCGCCCGCCACGGTTTGAGGGTTTCGAATTTCTTCGGCGTCAACATCCAGATGGCCTCCAGCGGGCCGCCGGGTGAGAGCAGACTCAATCCCGCGAGCAGCAGGATCGCCGTCGCGAGCGCGGCGAAGACGCCGAAAATCACGGGTGTGGCGCGGATCATTGCGGAGACTACTTCGAATACCGGGGCGATGGCAGACCTGGTCTGATCTAAAACCGGAAGCGCTCAGTTTTGTGCCGGCGACTGAGCTGTGGTGCGCCAGAACGGCATGTCGCCATACTCCCACTTCCAGGGCGCTCCGGTTTCCCCGAGCACGAAGCGCGCGATGGCGGGGAAGGCGCGCTCGGCGCGAACATCGTTGGAAAGGATGACGACGCAGCGATGGCCCCGCTCGATGCAGACCCAGGTATTTCCGGTCGAGTCGTTATGCCCGCCCTTGTAGAAGCCCAGGCCTTGCGGTCCGTCGAACACGATGAAGCCAAGACCCGAGGCGAGATCAGGGCGCTGCTGGTCGGGCGGAAGTTGCAACTGCGGCCACAGTGTCGGGAATTGCTGGCTCGACGTGATGTGAACCTGCGGACGCACCATCGCCGCGCGCGACGCCGCGGAGAGCCCGTCCCCCCGAACGAAGGCGGCTGCGAAGCGCGCAAAATCGGCGATGGTCGTGTCCATCGAGCCCGAGGCGCGGACATGCGATCGCTCGTCATGTCGAACGACGTCGCCATCGATGGTCCAGCCATCGGCGAGGTTCGATGCGAAGGCGGGCCGCCACAGTAGCGAGGTGTTCGGCATACCGAGCCGGCTGAATGTTTTGTCGGTCAGATCTCCAACGTTCAGGCCAAGACCTTTTTCCAGCCCGAACTGCAACAGGATGATGCCGTCCCCGGAGTACGCGAAGCGCTCGCCTGGATCGAAATGAATGCGGGCCTTCTGGTCGTTCTCGAGGAAGAAGTAGTTCGCAAATCCGGTGCTGTGATCCAGCGCCATGCGTGGAGTTATGGCGCGCCATCGGGGATCGCCGGCGAGCGGACCGTAGTCGGCGTAGTCGTCCACCACGTCGGCGTCATCGCCATAGTCCGGCAGGGGGCGGGGCAGCAGATCCGCGATCGGGCGATCGAGATCGAGCTGGCCGCGATCGACAAGCTGCATGACCGTATAGGCGAATACGGACTTGGTCAGCGAGGCGCCATACATCACCGTCCTTGTCGTTAGCGGCTCTCCCTTCGCGTTGCGCAAGCCGTAGGCGCCGATATGTGTCACGCGCCCGTCATCAATCACCGCGATAGCCAGCCCCTTTGCGCCCGAGCCATCCATTGCGCGCAGGGCGAACGCGTCGATCTGCGCCGAGGTAGGGCGGGCTGGCGCAGTCGCACACGCCGCAAACGCCAAAGTCGCCGCCAGGAAAAGGATGCGCATCCGTCAACTCGTTCGCTGGAAGGGCAAGCCTAACAGGCCATCGGCCTCGGGCAACCTTGGCTGTCCGGTCGATCAGGATCAAGTCGGGCCGAAGTTTACGGACGGCGACACGGATCCTGCGCAGCCAGTCACGATCGCCAGAAGAAACGCATGTAGAAGGCCGCGAAGACCAGCACGATGCCGACATTCGACATCAGCCGTTCGAGGATGCGGGTCTTGAAGAAGGCGATGTCCACCCCGACGATGACGGCCGCCATCGCCACGAAGTAGACCGCCGCAAACAGGGGCCGGGTCATGACGGCGCCTCCGGATGACGCCGCAGCCAGCCGCGGCATGCCGCAAGAGTCTACTCCTGGCGCCGGCCGTTCGTCACGGGGAATCGACCGGCGCGACCGTCTGCAATTTTCTGGAAACGGAGGTATGGCCGTCAAAAATGCCCAGTCCAGCGAGCTAGTTTCCGGTGCTCTCTTGATGCATTGACCACGGCTGTCACGTACTCGGGAAAACGCCCGTCAGCCATGGCGGCCTTGGCTAGATTGATCCATTCCCCGGCATGCTCAAGGATCTGGTTGTGGAGCTGATCGAATAGCTGAATGGAGAGCGTTTCATCACGCGCAAGCCCAAGCGCGACTGCCAGCGTAACCGCAGGCGCGTTGCAGCCGCCTCGCCCTGAATCTGATCCGCCGGCCGTTCCGGCGCCGGCGGCTGTCCTCCACACTGACGTCCTCAGCAAACCCGGGGCGTTGGCGCGCCCCGCCCGACAGCGAAG
>WGLW01000048.1 GCA_016125405.1 Alphaproteobacteria bacterium
CAGGAGATCACACCGGCTGAACCACACAGCCGCACGTCCCAACCCATGTGCGCACGCCCCCGCGTCCGCATCCCCGGCGAAGGCCGGGGTCCAGTCCTCTCGGCGACCAGCCCATCCTTCACCGGACTCATCCTTCGACAGGCTCAGGATGAAGGCGCTGGCGACACGAGGACTCCCCTCATCCTGAGCCTGTCGAAGGATGAGCCGCAGGCAACTCCGCCGCCAACCTAGGCCGCGGGACCAATCCCCTTTTTGCGCTCCCCGGAGACCCTCCGGCGGAGGCGCCGGCGTATGTGCTGACGCCCTCAGGCCGCCTTCTGCTTCTCCAGCCAGCGGTGCACCCGCGCCTCCAGCACCGGCAGAGGCAGCGCGCCGCCGCCGAGCACGACATCATGGAAAGCGCGATAATCGAACTTGTCGCCCAGCTGCGCCTTCGCCTCGTCGCGCAGGCGCCGGATGGTGATCATGCCGATCTTGTAGCAGGTCGCCTGGCCCGGGCTGGTGATGTAGCGGCGCACCTCTGAACGGATCGACGCTTCCGGGTTGGGCGAGTTGTCGATGAAGTACTGAACCGCCTGCTCCTGCGTCCATCCTTTCGAATGGATGCCGGTATCCAGCACCAGCCGGATCGCGCGCCACATCTCTCCGGAGAGGCGGCCGAAGTCGTCGTAAGGATCGCTGTCGAAGCCCATCTCCTTGGCCAGCGCCTCGGCATAAAGCGCCCAGCCCTCGACATAGGCCGTATAGAAGCTCTGCGTGCGGAATTTCGGCAGGCCGGTCAGCTCCTGCTGGATCGAGATCTGCAGGTGATGGCCCGGCAGGCCTTCATGATAGGCGATGTCCGCCAGCTGGTATTTCGGCTCGGCGTTCATGTCCGACAGGTGGACGTAGAACGTGCCAGGGCGTGATCCGTCCGGCGTGCCTTCCTCATAGTGCTGCGCGCCGCCGGGCACTTCGCGGAAGGCCTCGACGCGTTTCACGATCAGCTTGGCCTTGGGCAGGATGCCGAAATATTCCGGCAGCTTGGCCTGCATCGCGTCAAGGTCGTCGCGCGCCTGCTGGAGATAGGCTTCGCGCCCCGCATCGGTGTTCGGATAATAGAACTTCTTGTCGGTGCGCAGGTATTTGAAGAAGTCCTGCAGCGATCCCTTGAAGCCGGTCTTGTCCTTCACCGCCTCCATCTCGCCGCGGATGCGCTTCACCTCCGACAGGCCGAGTTCGTGGATCTGGTCGGCCGTCATGTCCGTGGTCGTCTGGAACGCCAGCGCGGCGTTGTACCAGTCCGCCCCGCCCGGCAGCGCGCCGACGCCCTTGGCGTCCGGCGTCGTGTTGGGCTCGTCGGCCTTGAGCCACGCGATGAAGCGGTCATAGCCCGGCTTCATCGTACCGGTCATCGCCTTGGCGAGATCGGCGGTCAGCTGGTCGGCTTCCTGCGCGGTGACCTTGCCGCCATCCTTCAGCGCCTTGATCTTGGCTTCGCCATCGGCGAACAGCGCGCTGTCCGGTCCCTTGGTGAAGGGCGCGCCGGTGGTGACTTTCTTCGCCTCGTCCGCCGCCTGGTCGTACATGAAGCGCGGCATGCGGATGCCCTTCTCGGCCGCGGCCTTGGCCCGGTCGATATCCTGGTCCAGCGCCGTGGCGATCAGGCCAACGCGCGAGATGTAGGCCTCCATGTCGGACTTGTCGTCGACGCGGTGCTGCGTGATCAGGAACTGCGGCAGGCCGGTGTGGTCGCCGCCAAGCTCGCCCGCGAGATAGGGATAGAGCCAGAACTTGTTCTGGTCCTCATCGCGGTTCAGCAGGTAGGCCCAGACGTCGTAGGAGGTGTGCGCCTCCTCATCCAGCTTCGCCGGATCGAACTTGGCTTTCATGTCGGCGACGCTCTGCCGGCGCCACTCCAGCTCCTTTTGGGACGCCTCCTGCGAACGGTCGTCGAGCTTGTCGTACTGGTCCTTGCGGCCCTGCGACGTCAGCGATTCCGGGCTGAACTGCAGTGCCTTTTCATACTCGCTGTCGAGGAAGGCGTTCAGATCCTTGCTGGTCTGGGCGATCACCTCCGGCGTCACCGCGGCGGTCTCCGCCTTCTTCGCCGGCGAGCACGCCGCAAGCGCCATAAAGGCCGTCGCCGCAAAAATCTTTCGCATCATGGACCCCACAGGATTGCAAAACCGCCCGGCCGGTTTCTGATGAAGGCTGTCTAACCCCTGAGGGCGGCTTCGGCCAGTGGGCTTTGCGACGGGACAAAGCGGCCTTAGACCGTCAGTCACAAACAGCACCCGGACGGACAAGGACAGGCAACATGGATCGCTTCACGGGCAAATCGGTGGTCGTCACCGGCGCCGCATCGGGCATTGGCCGGGCCTCCGCGATTCTTTTCGCAAGGGAAGGTGCAAAGGTCATCGCCGCCGACAAGTCGCCCAACGTGAAGGAGACCGCGGCCGCCATCACGGCTGCAGGCGGAACCGCCCTCGCCGTCGAGATGGACGCAGGCAACGAGGCCGATGTGAAGGCGCTGGTCGCCAAGGCGCTGAAGGACCATGGCGGCCTCGACGTGTTCTTCGCCAACGCCGGCATTTCCGGCGGGTCGCCCTCGCTCTTCGAGCAGATGGAAGCCGCCTGGAAGGACATCCTGCAGGTCAACCTGATCGGCCCGATGCTGGCGATCCAGAACGCCGCGCCGCTTATGGCCAAAAAGGGCGGCGGCGCGATCGTGTGCACGGCCAGCGTCGCCGGCCTGCGTTCCGGCGCGGGCAGCCCCGCCTACTCCGCCTCCAAGGCCGGAGTGATCAGCCTCGTCTCGCTGGCAGCGCAGCAACTGGCGGGCTCCGGAGTGCGGGTCAACGGCGTCGCGCCGGGCCTCATAGAAACCGGCATGACCCAACCGATCTTCGACCGCGCACGCGAAAAAGGCACCGCCGACCGCATCGGCCAGTTGAACCCGCTGCGCCGCGCCGGGCAACCGGAAGAGCTCGCCAACGCCGTGCTGTTCCTGGCCTCCGACCAGGCCAGCTACGTCAATGGCCACGTTCTGGTGGTCGATGGCGGCCTCTCGTCGTCGCTTCCGATCGTGCCGCCGAAAGTGAAATAGACCGGCCATGCCCGCTCTCGACCATGTTGAAGCGTTCATCGCCCGCGTCGAGGGGCTCGACCATGTCGGCGCGATCGAGGATTTCTATCACACCGATGCGACCATGCAGGAGAACATGGGAGCCATGCGGACCGGCATTGACGCGCTGGTCGCGGGCGAAAGAGCCGCGCTCGAGCGGATGGGCGGCCCGCCGAAAAGCACCTGCACGCGCTTCGCCATTCACGGCGACACCGTCTTCATCAACTGGACGTTCGAAATGCCGAACGGAAAAGTGCTCGACGAGATTGCCGTGCAGACCTGGCGCGGCGACCGCATCCAGACCGAACGCTTCTATTACGATCCAGGCACGATGAGGTAGGCTCGCATGTTTCGGGGCGAGCCATGCTGAAGCAAATTCCCAACATGCTGACCCTGGCGAGGCTGGTCCTCGCTCCCGTCATCGCGTGGGCGGTCTGGCGCGCACAACTCGGGGATCACCAGCGCTGGGCCGAGATTGCGGCGGTTCTCTTCGTCATTGCGGCGCTGACCGATCTCTTCGACGGAATGATCGCGCGCGCCCTGCATGCCGAATCCAAATTCGGACGGCTGATCGACCCCATTGCCGACAAGGCGCTGGTGGGCCTGCCGCTGATCGCGCTCGCCTTTGTCTTCGTCCTGGGCGACTGGCCGCTATGGCCGCTGGCGACTGCCTCAATCGCGGTCATTGTCGCGCGCGATGTGCTGATGACCTGGGTTCGTCTTTCGGCGCCCGATGGCGAAGGGCCGCCGGTATCACGCCTCGCCAAATGGAAGACGGCGCTGGAGCTGATCGTCGTCGGCGCCGCGATCCTGCTGCCGGCCGCGCCCAATCCCTTTGCCCAGACCTTCGACGCCATGCTGGTGTCGGGCTTTCTTGCAGCCATCGTCTGGTTGATCGCCCTGGTCGTCACTGCCGGGCTCTCGGCCTACACAGCCTATCGCTATCTGACGGAAAAACGTGGGGCGGTCTGAACAAGAATGGCCGCGCCAGCGGGGGAACCGGCGCGGCCGACTCGGCGGAGTGCGCGGGAGGGGACGTCGCAGCACTCGCATCAAGAGCTCAGGGTGACGGCAGGAGAAGCAGCATGTCCCAGTGCTCTTATGTGCTAATAAATCAGGGCCCGGTAAAGAAAAGGTTAACGGACATGGCCGTTCTGGAAACCATTTTGATATATGCTTCTAGCGCGTAATTGCTTCTGGGCTGGCAGTAGCGGGCTTTTGGCCCGTCAGCTCTTCAAACTCGCCAGATCACCACGCAGCAGTTGGAGCACGGCGGAAAAATCCTTGCCCGCATAACCCAGCCGGTCGAACAGTGCGTAGATAGCTTCTGCCTGAGCGCCGAGCGGCGTGGACGCACCCGACTTGCCCGCCGCTTCCTGCGCCAGCTTGAGGTCCTTCAACATCATCGCCGTGGCGAAACCGCCTTCGTAATTGCGATCCGCGGCGGTGACCGGACCAACGCCAGGCCAGGGCGAATAGGTCGTCAGCGACCAGTTCTGGCCGGACGATTTTGACGCGATGTCGAAGAACCGGTCCGGCGCCAGGCCAAGCCGCTCGGCCAGGGCGAACGCCTCGCACGTACCGATCATCGAGATGGCAAGCAGCATGTTGTTGCAGATCTTCGCCGCCTGCCCTGCGCCATGATCCCCCGCGCGGATCACCACCCGCGCCATCGGCTTCAGCGCCTCCTCGATATCCGCGAAGTCTTTCTCCTCGCACCCGACCATGAAGGCGAGCGTTCCGGCGTCCGCAGCCGCAGTTCCGCCGGACACGGGAGCGTCAGCGAACCGGTAACCCTCTTCCCTCGCCTGCTTCGCCACAGCGCGCGCGCTTTCGACGTCGATGGTTGAGCAATCGATCAGCAGCGCCGTCTTCGGCGCATGGCGAAGGATGTGTTCGTCATAGACCTTCCGCACATGCGGCCCGGCCGGCAGCATGGTGATGACGGCGTCGGCGCCATCCACTGCCTTGGCCACGCTGGAGGCGCCCGTCGCGCCCGCTTTCACCGCGCGCTTCACGGCGGCCTCGGCGAGATCGAACGCCATCACCTCGCGCCCGCCAACGACCTGCCGAGCTGCCATGCCGCCGCCCATGTTGCCGAGACCGATGAAAGCGATGCGGGTCATGTTGAAATCCTATACGTGCCAGTCGACAAAGCCGGTCATCTTATCCAGGGCCTGAGGTCTGATAGCCTCTTCACTGTTCGGAACGGCGGCGATTGCTGACTTCATAACCTTTATCACCACCTCGGTTAGCGGCCCCCAAACCGGTAAGTTTCCAACAGCGTTTCCTGGGTATCGAAACCTCTTGTAGGCGGCGTCAAGCAGCTCCAGCAGATGTACATGCTGCGGCGCCAAAGTCAGACACAACCCATTAGCCTTTGCATGCTGCAAAGCGTCCGTGAGCCGATGACCGACATTTTGCCTCAATTGCTGCTCCGTCCAACCGGCTTCGACCAAAACCGCCTTCATGGCCAATTCCATTGAATGACATGCCAGATAGTATGCGGCGTATGGGCTGAGAATCTGAAACTGCGGTTCGTCCACCATGGCGCTGTCTATGGCATGCGCCGCCACAAAGAATTCGGCGGCGTCACGGACAAACGCTTTGGCTTCCATTAGGCCTCACCTCATCGTCGGAATGACGAAGGATGAATCCGCCTGGTCGCCCTCAGGCCACCGCGCCGTGACGGTCTTCACCTTGGTCCAGAACTTCACGCCTTCCATGCCGTGCTGGTTGGTGTCGCCGAAGGCCGAGCGCTTCCAGCCGCCGAAGGTGTGATAGGCGACCGGCACCGGGATCGGCACGTTGACGCCGACCATGCCGACATTGACCTTGGAGGCGAACTCGCGCGCGGCGCGGCCGTTGCGCGTAAAGATGGCGACGCCGTTGCCGTACTGGTGCTTCGACGGCAGGTCGATCGCCTCCTCCAGCGTCTCGGCGCGGACGATCTGCAGCACCGGCCCGAATATCTCTTCGTTGTAAGTCTTCATCTCGGGCTTCACCTTGTCGAACAGCGACGGCCCGATGAAGAAGCCTTTTTCGTACCCCTGCATCGAGAAGCCGCGGCCATCGACCACCAGCTCGGCGCCCTCGTCCTTGCCGAGCTGGATGTAGTCCGCGATTTTCTTGCGATGCGCAGAGGACACCACCGGCCCGTACTGAGCCTGAGCGTCCGTCGAGACGCCGACCTTAAGTCCTTCGATACCCGCCACGACGCGCTCGCGCAATTCGTCGGCCGTCTTCTTGCCGACAGGCACCACCACCGGCAGCGCCATGCAGCGCTCGCCCGCCGAGCCGTAGGCTGCGCCGAGCAGGTCCTTGACCGTCTGCTCCATGTCGGCGTCCGGCAACACGATGCCGTGGTTCTTGGCTCCGCCCATGGCCTGCACGCGTTTCCCGTTCGCTGCGCCGGTCTGGTAAATGTAGTGCGCGATGTCGGACGATCCGACGAAGCTCACCGCCCTGATCTCGGGATGGGTCAGGATCGCATCGACAGCGATCTTGTCGCCGTGGACGACGTGGAGGACGCCCGTGGTGTCCGTTCCGGCAGCCGCGCCGGCCTCGACGAACAGTTCGGCGAGCCGCAGCGGCACGCTCGGGTCCTTTTCGCTCGGCTTCAGGATGAAGGTGTTGCCCACGGCGATGGCGACGCCGAACATCCACATCGGGATCATCGCCGGGAAGTTGAACGGCGTGATGCCGGCGACGACGCCCAGAGGCTGGCGCATTGAATAAACATCAATTCCGGGGCCTGCGCCTTCGGTGTATTCGCCCTTCAGCGCATGGGGAATGCCGCACGCAAACTCGATCACCTCAAGCCCGCGCTGCACGTCGCCGCGGGAATCCGCCACCACTTTGCCATGCTCGGAGGACAGCAGCTCGGCCAGCTCTTCCATGTGGGCTTCGACCAGCCGCTTGAATTCGAACATCACGCGCGCCCGGCGCTGCGGGTTCACGGCGCCCCAGGCCGGCTGGGCGTTCGCCGCCGCCTTCACGGCCGCATCGACATCGGCGGCGGAGGCGAATCCGACCTTCGCCTGCACCTCGCCCGTATTGGGATTGAAAACGTCCCCCTCGCGCCCGGACGTCGCCTTGGCCGATTTGCCCGCGACAAAGCCTTCGATGCGTCTGGTCATACGAAACTCCCTGTTGCGGTTTGTGATAGCGCCGGAGGCTTGACCGGACCAGTCAAAACAGGCGACGCCCCCGCACATGGCCGCCGCCCTCGCTGATCCTCGCTTCCGCAGCGCCGTGCGCGTCGTCGCGCTGGCCAATCTGGCCTATTTCTTTGTGGAATTCGCGGTCGGCCGGATCATTGGATCGGTGTCGCTCTTCGCCGACAGTGTGGATTTTCTTGAAGACACCGCCGTCAACCTTCTGATCCTGCTGGCCCTGAACTGGCCCGCAAGGAGGCGCGCCCGTCTGGGAATGGCGCTGGCTGCCTTGTTGCTGGCGCCCGCGCTTGCCGGGCTCTGGACCGCCTGGAGCCAGCTGCAAGCACCGGTCCCGCCCGATCCGTCCGCCCTCTCGCTGACCGGGCTCGGAGCGCTGGTGGTGAATGTCTCGTGCGCCTTCCTGCTCGCGCGATTCCGACATACAGGCGGCAGTCTCACCAAGGCGGCCTTCTTCTCCGCCCGAAACGATGCTCTGGCCAACCTCGCCATCATCGCCGCCGCCGCTGTAACGGCAGCAACCTCCAGCTTCCTGCCGGACCTGATCGTCGGCTTCGGCATCGCCGCTTTGAACGCCGGCGCCGCTCGCGAGGTCTGGGCGGCCGCCCGAAAGGAACACAATGCTGTCCCCTGATCCGTTCCAGCTCCCGCGCAAACCTCGCGCAGTTGTGTTCGACCTCGACGGCACGCTGATCGATTCCGAAGCCCTGGTGCTTGAGGCATATATTGCCGCGACCGGCCGGTTCGGCCTGCCGTTCACGCACGAACAGTTCCTGACGCTGGTCGGCCAGCACCGGGCCGCGACCGAGCAAAAGCTGGCGGAGTATTTCGGCGCGGGCTTTCCGCTTCCCAAATTCTTCGATGCGGTAACCGCGCACATCGGCGACGGGGTGGCGCCGCTCAAGGCCGGCGCCTTGGACCTGATTGATGAACTCGAGCGGAGGGAAACGCCCTTTGCGCTTGCCACATCGTCCGGTCCCGGATGGGTGGGAAAGCATTTCGAAGCCCACGACCTTGGCCGACGCTTTCACGCCGTCGTCACGCGCGACGACGTCAAGAATGGCAAGCCGCACCCCGAACCCTATCTCATGGCGGCGACACTGTTGGGGTTCGACCCGGCTGACATCCTGGCCATTGAAGACAGCCCCACGGGCGTGCGCAGCGCCCTTGCCGCCGGCATGATGACCGTGATGACGCCCGACCTGATCCAGCCCGATGACGATATTCGCGGCCGCGTGCTCCACGTCGCGGCATCTCTTGGCGACGTTCTGAATATCATCCGCGCCTGAAGCCGACCCTTGCCAAACCGGCCGCCCGGGGGTGGTCTTGCGCTTCTGCAAATCGAGGAGGCCGACATGAAGCTTGAAGGCGGATGCTATTGCG
Source organism: Alphaproteobacteria bacterium (assembly GCA_016125405.1). Lineage (GTDB taxonomy): Bacteria > Pseudomonadota > Alphaproteobacteria > Caulobacterales > Hyphomonadaceae > UBA7672. The sequence goes on from WGLW01000048.1 coordinate 8,665, forward strand.
GCGCCGTGCGGTATGCGGCGGAGGGAGATCCGGTATTCAAGGCCCAATGCCACTGCCGGGAGTGCCAATACATCACCGGCGGCGCGCCCAACATGTTCATGCTGATGCCCACCAGCGGCTTCAGCTACACGAAGGGGTCGCCAAAGACGTTTCAGCGCAGCGACCTTGAAAACGCAGTGACCCGCGAGTTCTGCGCCGATTGCGGAACCCATCTGACAACGCGCCGCCCCGGCCTCGACGCCGTCATCCTGAAAGTCGGCACGCTCGATGACCCTGCAAAATATGGCGGGCCGAATGTCGCGATCTTCACAGTGGACAAACAGCCCTTCCACCATGTGCCGGATGGCATGGCCAGTTTCGAGCACCTTCCTCCGAGCCGCTAGATTGGCCCCAGAGAGCTAAAGCCGGCTACTTCTGTCCCGGCCAATCCTCATTGATCGGCAATGCCGGGTTGGCCGTGATCTTCAGGTCGGCGCAGTGGTGATAAGTAAACTCGCCTTCCTTGTTCAGCGGATGCGCTTCCATGAACTGAATGATCTGAAGTGTGCACTTGTCGCAATTGATGTTCGGCAACTTTACGTCGGTTTCCCAGAACGAACCCGCCGCCGGTTTCTCGTGATGCAGGAACAGGCCGTCGGCCAGCACCGGCGGCTGAGGGTTGGATTCGATCCGGCCGGAGACGGAAAGCGGACCGCGCGCGCTCTCCCGAGTCACCGCGTCAGGGTCCTTCGGCAATTCCTTGCGATCCAGCACCGCCAGCGACACACGATAAAAGCCGGGGTGGTAAATCGTTTCCCTAATCTTGATGTGCACGGGATCGCCGCCGCGCAGGGCAGTGACCTTGCCCGTGGGCACGCCTGCCGTGATCTCCGACGTACCGCAGGGCAACGCTTTTTGGGGATCGCCCAACGCGTTCGCCTCGATCCAGGAATCGGGTGAGACGAGAATGAAATGGGCCCAAGCCGGCGCCGCGACGAGTAGCCCAGCCGAAACGCAAAAGGCAGCCGGAATCAGAGACTTCATCGGGAGTCACCTCATTGGAAAATCGATAAGGAAAAATTCGGCCCAGTGAGCGATTACTCGCACAAACCGGACAATGGAGCACCCTGCTTTCGGCGGACACACCGTCAACTCTTCGTGCCGATCGAGCGAGGCCGTATTCGCCCAGCCGCTTGACCCCGCGGCCCACGCGCTGTCCTCTCCGCGCAACGAGGAGAATTGACCATGAAAACCCGCGCCGCCGTCGCCTTCGCCGCAAGGCAACCGCTCGAAATCGTCGAGCTTGACCTCGAAGGCCCAAAGGCCGGCGAAGTGCTGGTGGAGATCAAAGCGACGGGCATCTGCCATACCGACGCCTACACTCTGGACGGCCTCGATTCCGAAGGCCTGTTTCCTTCAGTCCTCGGCCACGAAGGCGCGGGCGTTGTGGTCGAAGTCGGCCCCGGCGTCGCCTCGGTGAAACCCGGCGATCATGTGATCCCGCTTTACACGCCGGAGTGCCGGCAGTGCAAAAGCTGCCTGTCGCAGAAAACCAATCTCTGCACCTCGATCCGCGCCACGCAGGGCAAGGGCGTCATGCCGGATGGCGAAAGCCGTTTCAGCTACAAGGGCCAGAAAATCTATCACTACATGGGCTGTTCGACTTTCTCGAACTACACGGTTCTGCCCGAGATCGCGGTTGCGAAAATCCGGATGGACGCGCCGTTCGACAAGGCCTGCTACATCGGCTGCGGCGTCACCACAGGCGTCGGCGCGGTCGTGAATACCGCGAAGGTCGAGCCTGGCGCGAACTGCATCGTCTTCGGCCTTGGCGGCATCGGCCTCAACGTCATTCAGGGCCTGAAAATGGTGGGCGCCGACAGGATCGTCGGCGTCGACGTCAATCCCGCCAAGAAGGAATGGGGCGAACGCTTCGGCATGACGCATTTCGTCAACCCGAAAGAGGTTTCCGGCGATCTCGTGCAGCACCTTGTCGCCATCACCGGCGGCGGCGCCGACTACACCTTCGACTGCACCGGCAACACCCAAGTCATGCGCCAGGCGCTGGAGGCCTGTCATCGCGGCTGGGGCACATCGATCATTATTGGGGTCGCCGAAGCTGGCAAGGAAATCGCCACCCGCCCCTTCCAACTCGTCACGGGCCGCGTCTGGAAAGGCTCGGCGTTTGGCGGCGCGCGCGGACGCACGGACGTTCCGAAGATCGTCGATTGGTACATGGACGGGAAAATTGCGATCGATCCGATGATCACTCACACGCTGAAGCTGGAAGACATCAACAAGGGCTTCGACCTGATGCATGCCGGCGAAAGCATCCGCAGCGTCGTGGTGTATTAGTTTCGCCCCCACCTTCCATCACCGGGCAAATCCGCGCGGGTTGGGTAGCGATGCCTTAACGCCGTTGTGGTTTTCGTTAGCTCATTGGGCAAACCCGGATTCGACCCTTGAGCTACGACCTTGTCGCATTTGATCCCGCAGCGGCGCCGCGCGAGCGAACCGCCTTTCTTGGCTGGATCAAGACGGCGCTGTCGGAAACGCCGTCTGCCGGAGATCCCGCCGCCGCAGCCCCAGAGCTGTGGGCGTGGCGCAACGACATGAGCCAGACATTTCCTGCCGCCGACGCCCCCGGCGCGTTTGATCCGTATTCGCCATCCGAGACACGGAACGCCAGCTACCGGTTCGCAAACAAGCTCGTCATCGCCAGCCTTCACTGGGACGTTTCCGGACAGGCGATCTATCAGGCCCGCCGCTCTGCGCAGGCGCATCGTATCGGCCTCTTCGACGCCAGCGGAACGGATCGTTGCGTCTGGATGGTATCGGGCCGCGGCCGCTTCGAGATCGTTCACAGCGACGCGAACGAGTACGGCGCGCTCTAGCCGCCGAACCCGGCCGACCTGTCCCGAATTGGAGCAGGCGCCATCGCCGGCCAGACAGGTCCGGCAAATTGCCGAACCGACAAAAGCTGCACATTAAGAAAACAACGCCATCATCGCAGGGCTGGAAGCCTGTGATTTGAGATGAGCTACGATCTTGTCGTCTTCGAATCCGGCGCTGCGCCGGAGGACCGGGCCGAATTTCTCGCCTGGTATACCGAAGCCGCGCGCCTCGGCGATTGCATCCTGTCAAGCGATCCCGCCACCACCTCGCCCCACCTGCGGGCCTGGTATCGCAACATGATCGAACAGTTCCCGCCGATTGACGGCCCTGACGCGGTCTGGATCGGCGACAGGGACAACCAGTGCGTCGCGGACTATCGCTTCACGCCAGTGGCGGTCTTCGTCGCGTTTCAGTGGGAGGCGTCCCGGCATGCGCACCGGCAGGCCATTAAACTGGCCCGAAATCACCGCGTTGGCTTCTTCGACGCCAGCGGCGAAGACACAGCCGTCTGGGGTATGTCGTCGAAAGGCGCCTACACCATTCTTCACCGCAACACGGCCAAGCCTGCGGACGACGATGATCGCCGCCAGAAGATCATGATCCCCTGAAGCCGGGCCCTATGTTCCCTCCCGGCTTGTGATGCGGTTTAACCGTGCGGATCGACAGCCGTCTGCATGAGGCGGCAATGCCATTCCGACAGGATGGGAACTGCAGAGCCGCAATGACAAGCATCGAGATCACCAAAACGCATCGTGTCGCCGGCGGCATGCTGAACTATTGCCGCCACGCCAGCGCTGCGACCGGAACGACAATGTCGTTCAGCGTATTCACGCCGGACGGCCCCGGCCCTTTCCCGGTTCTGCTCTGGCTATCGGGCCTCACCTGCACCGAAGATAATTTCACGACGAAGGCAGGCGCCTATCCGTCCGCTTCAAAAGCTGGAGTCATGGTGGTGGCGCCCGACACCTCGCCGCGCGGCGAAGGTGTTGCAGATGATCCGTCCTACGACCTGGGACAAGGCGCCGGCTTCTACCTCGACGCGACGGAAGCGCCCTGGGCGCCGCACTTCCGCATGGAAAGCTATGTGGTCGATGATCTGCTGACGACGATCGGCGACAATTTTCCCGCAGACCTGAAACGCGTTGGCGTTTCCGGTCACTCGATGGGCGGACACGGCGCCCTGACGCTCGCCCTGCGCCATCCGGATCGCTTCCGGTCCGTATCGGCCCTGGCGCCCATCGCCAGCCCGACCCGTTGCCCCTGGGGCGTCAAGGCGTTCAACGCCTATCTGGGCGCCGACCGCTCGAAGTGGGCCGAACACGACGCAGCCATGATGATCGGCGCCGGAGCGGCGAAGGGACGCTTCGATGATGTTCTGGTCGATGTCGGACTGAGCGATCCGTTCCTTGAGGAGCAACTCAAGCCGAACCTGCTCGAGGAGACGTGCCGCATGGCCGGGCAGCCGCTCTCAATTCGTCGCCGCGAAGGCTACGACCATAGCTACTTCTTTGTCGCGACTTTCATCCAGGAACATGTCGCGTGGCACGCTGCTCGCCTCGTATGATATCCTGAAAACATAAATTACGCCGATATACGTCTATTTAAATAGACATCCGGGACGAACAGTTATATCTCGATACCCAAGTTGGGGTTACCTGTATTGTTTCCGAGAAAGCTCCCATGGCATCGAAGTCGCTCCCCAATATCGACCACCTTTCGCTTCCTGATCTCAAGGAACTGATCGCGCGGGCCGAGCGCATTATCGCCCGCAAGAAGGACGAAGCCAAAGCCGATACGCTGAACAAGCTGAAAGCTCTGGCGAGTGCTGAAGGCTTTACGTTCGATGAGTTGGTCGGTCGCACCAGCGGTCGGCGGCAACGCTCGGACAAGGGCGTCAAACTCAAGCCCAAGTATATGGGGCCGAATGGCGAGACCTATACGGGCCGCGGCCCGACCCCGGGCTGGCTCAAGGCGCTGGAGGCCAAGGGCCACAAGCGCGAACGCTATCTGGTGAAATAGGGTTTTGCCGGGCCGGACGGCCTGTGCGCTATAATACGGAACGGCCCGGAAGCTTGCGCTCCGGGCCGTCTGCATTTGGTAGTGGGAGAGAGAGTTGAACTCTCGACCTCAGGATTATGAGTCCTGCGCTCTAACCAACTGAGCTACCCCACCAAACGGGAAGGCGGCGGTATACGCAAGCGCTCCGGGTTGTGCAAGGCGGCTTGGGCGCCCGCTAATCGCCCGCCAGCGCCGCGACCTTTTCCCCGATCGCAAGGGAAGATGTCAGCCCCGGGCTCTCGATTCCGATGAGATTGACGAGACCCGGCACGCCGTGAGCCTCCGGCCCATCGATCAGGAAATCGGCCGAAGGTTCGCCCTGTTTTACGATTTTCGGCCGCACGCCGGAATAGTCGGGCGACAGGGCGTCATCCTTCAGGCCCGGCCAGTAGCGGCGGACCTGCTGGTAGAAATGCCCTGCCCGGGCCAGATCCACTTCGTAGTCGAATGGCGGTCCGGCGTCGTCCGGCAGCCATTCTGCATCCGGGCCCAGTCGCGTCCGCCCACCCAGATCAATGGCGAGATGCAGGCCCTGGCTGGCGCGGGAGTGCATGGGATAGATCAGCCGCGCAAACGCCGCGCGGCCCGAAGCAACGAAGTACGATCCCTTGACCCAGTGCATGGCGAGGCCCGGATAGCCCGGACCGCCCTCCAGCTGTCGCGCGACCTCCAGCGCGCGATGACCGGCGGAATTGACGACCAACCGCGCTCGCACACGGGTGGGCGACGCGCCCCCGGTTTCCAGCTCAACACCGTCGCGGGTCACACGGCCGCGCAACACAGGACTGTCGAACGCGATCGCCCCGCCGCGATCCTCCAACTCGCCCTGAAGAGCGAGGAAATAGGCGTGGCTGTCGAACAGCCCTGACACCTCGGAATGGATGGCCACCTGGACGGCGGGATTCAGAGCAGGCTCCAGCCGGCGGGCTTCGGCGCCGTCGATCATGCGGATGCGCTCGACGCCGTTGGCGAGCGCGCGCGCGAACAGGGCCGGAACGCCAGCCGCCTCTTCGTCGTCCACCGCCACGACCAGCTTGCCACACTGGTGCGCTTCGACGCCGTGGCTGGCGCAATAGTCGTAAAGAGCGCGCCGCCCCGCGACGCAAAGCTCGGCCTTGAGCGAGCCTGTCGGATAATAGATGCCGGCGTGGATGACCTCCGAATTGCGCGAGGAAGTTTCGGTCGCAATGGCGTTCGCGGCCTCGAGGACCAGGACATCGCGGCCCCGCAACGCCAATGCTCGCGCTGTGGCAAGGCCGACAGCGCCTGCCCCAATTACAACTGCATCAGCATCGAAGGTTTCCATGGCGCCACACGGCCAGATTCAGATGCCGCGCGCAACCGTCCGGACCGATTATGCCAGCGCAACCCGGCTTCGGCTGGCCAAGGCGGGGGTGATCCTGTACCGGAACGGCATGAGCGAACCCACTTCGGATACCGTCTCCGAGATCGACGGACACCTCGTCACCGACGTGCCGCACGCGGCCGCGATCGGGATGCGGGTGATCAGCGCAGGCGATGGCGACGCCGTTTGCTTTGTTCCGTACGATCCACGCTTTGTCGGCAATCCCGAGACAGGCGTGGTGCATGGCGGACTGGTCACCACCCTGCTCGACAACACATGCGGGATCGCCGTGACCTCGAAGACCGGACTGCACGGCCAGATCGCCACGCTGGATCTTCGCATCGACTACATGAAGCCCGCGGACGCCGGGAAAAGCATCCTTGCGCGCGCCGAATGCTTCAAGGTCACCCGCAACATCGCGTTTGTTCGCGGCATCGCCTACCAGTCGGACCCGACCGATCCGGTCGCAACCTGCGCCGCCACGTTCATGATCGGCGCAAAGAGCGGCAAGGGCAGCAACCTGACGCCGGCGGAGACGGCCTGATGGACATTCTCGCCAAGGGTTCGCGCTCCGGCGGCCGGCCGGACCTGGATGAACTGATCGCGGCGATTCCCTACTGCCGGTTTCTCGGCATCGCGATCGATCGCAAGGGAAGCGAGATCACGACCATTCTTCCCTATTCGGATCACCTGATCGGCAACGCCACCCTGCCGGCGCTGCACGGCGGCGTGCTCGGCGCGTTCATGGAAGTGACCGCCATTCTCCAGATTGCGTTCGACGCGCCCGGGCCGGCGCTACCGAAGCCGGTGGACATTACCATCGACTACCTGCGTTCGGGCCGACCCGTCGATACGTTCGGCCGGGCGCATATCACCAAGCTGGGGCGGCGGGTGATCAACGTTCACGTCGAAACCTGGCAGGACGAACACACCCGTCCGATCGCCGCCCTGCGCGGCCACTTCCTGGTTGCAGGCGGCGATTAATCCGGACGCCCTATTCCGCCGCCATAGCTGGCGCGCGCGGCGCCGGGGCGGGAGCGTTCCAGCGGGCCAGAAGAGCGGCGAGCTTTTTCTCCGCCGCTTCCACCGAGCGATCCTTCACATGGCCGTAGCCCCTAATGTCGTCCGGAACGGACGCGATCTCGACGGCGAGGGAATGATTGTCCGCTGTCAGCCCTGCGGCCAGCATGTCGAGACGCGCGAGATAGTCGTCACGCAGGCGCCGCTCCGTCTTGCGTTCTGCCGTCCATCCGATCGGATCGTAGCTCTTGCCCCGCAGCCACTTGAACGACTGGAGCACCTTGAAGACGGGCATCATCCACGCGCCAAAGCTCTGCTTGACGAGTTCACCGCGGCTGTTGCGTTTCGAAAGAAGCGGCGGCGCCAGAAGGAAGGTCAGCTTGGCGCCCTTGCCGAACGTGTCTTCGATCGACTGCTTGTATGCCGGATCGGCGTACATACGCGCGACTTCGTATTCGTCCTTGTAGGCCATCAGCTTGGAGAGGTAGGTGGTTGCCGCGCGGGACAGCGCCTCGCCCAGATCGAGATTGGATTCAGCCGCACGAACGCGCGCCACGCGGGCCTCGAAGAGATCCGCATAAGCTGAGTTCTGATAGGCCTTCAGCATCTCCGATCGGCGGGCGATCAGTTCGTCCAGCGTCAGCGGCTCTGGTTCCGGGCGCTTGGGCGCCAGCGCCTGCACGGCGTCCGGCGTAGCCGCGGCGATACGGCCGAGATCGAAGGCGGCGTCGTTCTGGGCGACCTTCACCCGGTTCAGCTTGTTGGCCTCGTGAATCGCTTCTGCGGACACAGGCACGAAGCCGAGCTGCCACGCCATGCCCAGCATGATCATGTTGGTGAAGATCGCATCGCCGAAATGATGCTCGGCCAGGGCTTCCGCGTTGGTCATCGAGAAGGATTTCGCGCGAGACCTGACGCGGGCCGCCAGCATCTCGGGATCGAAGCGCACATTGCGGTCGTCGATGAATTCCTTGGTCGGCGTGACGTCGTGGTTGGCCACGACATTGGTGCGCTGCTTGTCGAACATCACCAGCGCATCGCCGGACGAGGCGACGACGAGGTCGCAGGCGATGACTGCGTCCGCCGAGGCCGGCGGCGTCTTGGCCGCCTTGATGTCGTCCGGCTGGTTGGCGAAGCGGACGTGGCTGAGCACCGGGCCGCCCTTCTGCGCGAGGCCCGTCATGTCGAGCGTCTGCGCCGCCCTGCCGTCGATGTGCGCCGCCATGGCGAGCACGGCGGCGACAGTGGTGACGCCGGTGCCGCCGACGCCGGTGAAGACGATGTTCCACACATCATCCAGAACCGGCTGCGTCGGCAGCGGCAGTTTCGAGACGTCGAAGACCGGCGTTTCGCGCTCGGCGTCCGATTTCCGGTCGCCGCCGGTTACCGTGACGAAGGAGGGACAAAAGCCCTCAAGGCAGGAATAATCCGTGTTGCAGGTCGACTGGTTGATCTGCCGCTTGCGGCCATACTCGGTTTCGACTGGCTCGACCGAGAGGCAGTTGGATTTCACCGAACAGTCGCCGCAGCCTTCGCAGACCGCCGTGTTGATGAACACCCGCTTCGTCGGCGCCGGCAGCTTGCCGCGCTTGATGCGACGGCGCTTCTCGGTGGCGCAGACCTGGTCGTAGATCAGCACGGAGACGCCGGGCGTGTCGCGCAGCTCTTTCTGCACGTCATCCAGCTTCTTGCGGTCGTAGATGCGGGTGCCTTCGGGAAGGTCGCTGACCGAGGCGTAGCGTGTGGGATCGTCGGCGACGATCACGATGGTCTTGACGCCTTCGGCTTCAACCTGGCGGGCGATCTGCGGCACCGTCTGGCCGCTTTCGACCTGCTGGCCGCCGGTCATGGCGACGGCGTCGTTGTAGAGGATTTTGTAGGTGGCGTTGACCTTCCCGGAGATGGCGGCGCGGATCGCCAGCGAGCCGGAGTGCGAATAGGTGCCGTCGCCCAGGTTCACGAAGACATGCTTCTCCGTGGTGAAAGGCGACTGGCCGACCCACGGCACGCCCTCTCCGCCCATCTGGGTGTGCATGTCGGTGCGCCGCTCGGGCGTGAACGTCGCCATGTAGTGGCACCCGATGCCGGCGAGCGCGCGGCTGCCTTCCGGAAGCGTGGTCGAGGTGTTGTGAGGACAGCCGGAGCAGAAATGCGGCTTGCGGACGTTGACTGAATTCATGCCGGCGACGGCCGACTTGGCGCCGCCGACGCGTGCGAAATAGGCGTCGGCCTTCGCCCGGTGCGGACCGTCGGGCAGGCGCTCCAGCAAGGCCGCGGCGATGTCGGCGGTGGAGAGCGAGCCCAGCTCAGACAGTAAGGGTTTGCCGTCGCGGTCGCGCTTGCCCTCGATCTGGGGCCGTTGACCTTCCGGCAGCGGGTAGAGAATGGATTTGAGCTGGGGCTCGACCAGCGCGCGCTTGTGCTCGATCACCAGGACGCGCTCCAGCCCCCGGCAGAACTCCGTGATCGCGCTCGGCTCCAGGGGCCAGGGCATCGCGACCTTGAAGATCGAGACGCCAAGCTCGGCCGCGGCCTTCTCGTCGAGCCCGATGGCGGAGAGCGCCTCGAAGACATCGCGGGCGGCCTGCCCCACGACGACGACGCCGAGGCGGGGATTTCTTGAGGTCAGTAGCCTGCGGTCGAGACCGTTGGCGCGTGCGAAGGCCTGCGCCGCCGGAAGCTTCACTTCGCGAAGGCGCTGTTCCTTGACCATCGGCGTATCGCCAATGCGCAGGCCGACGCCGCCTTCGGGCATGATGAAGTCGGTCGGGACAACCAGCTTGTGCCGGTCTGCGCCGACATTCACCACGGCCCCGGAATCCATGGTGTCGGCAAGTGCGACCATGCCAGTCCAGCATCCCGAATAGCGGCTCATCTCGAGGCCGAAGAGGCCGTAGTCGAGCACATCCTGGATGGTCGAGGGCGCCAGCACGGGGATTTCGGCGTCGATCAGCGCAAATTCGGACTGCGAGGGCAGCGTGGAGGATTTGCAGTTGGGATCATCGCCCACCAGCGCCAGAACGCCGCCGCGCGGGTCCGTTCCGGCCATGTTGGCGTGCTTGAAGACATCGCCCGTGCGGTCGACGCCGGGCGCCTTGCCGTACCAGATGCCGAACACGCCATCGAACTTGGCGCCGGGAAAGGCCTGCGCCTGTTGCGAGCCCCAGACCGCCGTGGCGCCGAGGTCTTCGTTCAATCCCTCCCAGACGCGGATGTCGTTCGCGTCAAGCAGCGGCTTGACGGCGGAAAGCTGTTGATCGTATCCGCCAAGGGGAGATCCTCTGTACCCGGAGATGAAGCCTGCCGTATTGAGGCCCAATTTTCGGTCGAGCCTCTTCCTGTCCAGCGGCAGGCGCACCAGCGCCTGGATGCCGGTCATGAATGCCCGCCCATCCTCGCGCAGGTATTTGTCGTCAAGCGATACGGGTTCGCGCTTCAATTCGGCTCGCTCCTCAAGAGAAACATGGGGCCGGACAAATTATTTCCCAAATTTGCGGAAATTAATTGCCATTCGTTGCACGACATGGCATGGTTAGAGCAATAATGTACCAGTAAACTACTCAATTGGGGCACAAATCATGCCAACAGATCTCGACGCAATCGACGCCAAGATTCTGGACCTCATCCAGCGTGATGCGGCCCTGTCTGTCGCCGAGATCGCCGAGAAGGTCGGCCTTTCATCCAGCCCGTGCTGGCGGCGCATCAAACGGCTCGAAGAACAGGGCATCATCTCCAAACGTGTGACGTTGCTCAACTACGACAAGCTCGGATTGAACTTCGAAGTTGTGGCCAACGTGAAGCTGTCCCTGCCCAGCCGCGAAAACCTGGAGAAATTCGAGCAGGCCGTGAAGAAATGGCCGGAATGCATCGAGTGCATGACGGTCACCGGCGCGGTGGACTATGTGATGCGCATCGTCACCACCGACATGCATGCGTACGACAATTTCCTGCGCGACCGCATCCTGGCGCTGGGACTGGTTTCCGACATCCAGAGCCGCATCATCGTCAACGTGTCGAAACGCACGACGGCGGCGCCGCTGGGCCTGATCAGCCCGTACATCCCGACGCCGGACCGGTGACGGCAGGTCCGGACCGCCGTCAGGTCGCGCTGGGACTCTCGGCGCTGCTGGCGTCCGCCTGCAGCAAGCCCCGCGCGCCCGCACCGGAAGCAAAAGCGCCGGCCGTCGCCCGGCCGCCGCCGCAACCGTCGGCGATCACGGATGCGAACGCGCTGAAGACGCAGCTCGACCAGCTTGTGGGCGACGACGTTCCCGCCCTCGCCGCCGCCGCGGTCAACAAAATGGGCGTCACCTTCATTGGCGCCGCGGGCGTCCGCCGCGCCGGCGAGACCGACCCGGTGACCGTGGACGACCCCTGGCATATCGGCTCCGATACGAAAGCGATGACGGCCGCGCTCTATGCGCGCCTGGTCGACAAGGGGCGGGCGAAATGGGGCGCGACCCTGCCCGACCTGTTCCCGGACCTTGCCTCCAGTATGGATGCGGCGTGGCGGCAGATAACGGTTGAACAGCTGATGTCGCATCGCGCCGGGCTCGACGACATCGGCGTGCCCTGGCTGATTGCGCGGCGCGCCGACACGCGCTCGCTGCAGGCGCAAAGGCTGGACACTGCGCGCGACAAGCTCTCGAAGCCGCCAGCCAAGCCGGTTGGCGAGTTTTCCTACGCCAACGTGAACTACATCATCGTCGGCGCCGCGATCGAGCAGATCACGGGACTGAGCTGGGAAAAGGCGATCACGGCGGAGGTGTTCCAGCCGCTCGGAATGGAAGGCGCCGGATTTGGAGCCCCGAAGGGCGCCGCGCCGCAAGGGCACCGCGCCAACCCGCTCGGCGGCGTCGCGCCGGTTGGAACCGGACCGGGCGCGGACAATCCCGCCGCGCTTGGACCGGCGGGCACGGTTCACCTGCCGCTGGACGACTGGGCGAAATTCATCGCTGTCTTTCTCGATCCCGGCCAGACCTTCCTCAAGAAGGAGAGCCTCGAACATCTCGTCACTCCGCCGGCTGGCGCCAGTTACGCGCTGGGCTGGGGGATCATCGACGATCCGGTCGCCGGTCGGATGCTTTCCCATGCCGGGTCGAATACGATGTGGTTCGCGCAGGCCATCATCGCGCCGGAGCACGGCATCGCGGCGCTGGCCGCCAGCAACTGCGCCACGGCTGCGGCCCAGAAGGCGGTGGAGACAGCGACCAATTCGCTGCTTCTGGGGCAGTTACAGGAAATTGAGGCGCGCTGACGCCCGTTCAGTCCGGTGAGGAAGACGCCGCCTGCTCCGTGGCGACCTTTGCCTGGGCCTGTTCGAGCGGTTCGACGAACGGCTTGGAGAGCGCGTGATAGAGACGCTCGCGGCACACCAGCGTGCTGACAAAGTCTGCGATCAGGGCGGTGGCGAACAGTGGCAGGATCATGCCGTGGCTGCCCGTCGCCTCGCTGAGGATGATCACCGCGGTCAGGGGCGAGCGAACCGCGCCGGTGAAATGCGCCACCATGCCGAGAATGACGAGCGCGGCTACGGGTAGGCGGGGAAACAGCGGCGCGAAGGCGTCGCCAAGTCCGGCGCCCACCGACAGGGACGGGGCAAAGACGCCGCCCGGGATGCCGGTCGCGGACGAGGCCAGCGTGGCGAGGAATTTCGCCGGGAAGATCCAGATCGGCTGGCTGGCGCCCTCGACCAGCTCGCGCGTCTGCTCGTACCCCGTGCCGAAGGTGACGCCGCCGCTGCCCACGCCGACGAGCGCCACGATGAGACCGCAGCCGATCGCCATCGAGACCGGACGCTTGCGGATCGGCGCCAGCCATTTCGCCCCGCCGCGCAAGATCAGCAGGAGCAGGCGGGAGAACAGGCCGCCGGTGATGCCGCCGGCGACGCCCATGATCGGCGCCAGCATCAGGGCCGACCAGACCGAGAGGCTGACGTGCGCCGTGCCAAAATAGACATAGTCTCCCGCAATGCCCAGGCTGGTGAGGCCGCCGATCATGACGGCGGCCATGACGAGCACGGCGACGCGCTGTTCATAGGCGGAGGCCAGCTCCTCGATGGCGAACGACACGCCCGCCAGCGGCGTGTTGAAGGCGGCAGAGACCCCCGCCGCGCCGCCCGCGATGATCACACCCGGCGTCAGCGGCACGCGGAACAGGCGGTGTGTGGCGACCATGATCGCAGCGCTGATCTGGACCGTCGGCCCTTCCCGGCCGAATGACCCGCCGCCGAACAGGGCGATGATGGTCATGATGAATTTGGCGGCGGCGGTGCGCATCGACATCAGCGGCGCCAGAATCGGATTGCCCGGCGCCCTCGCTGCGGCGATCACCTGCGGAATGCCCGAGCCGCGCGTCGAGTTCAGCCGGTCGTTCATGATCAGCGCGCAAATGCCGAAGCAGATCGGCGTCACCACCAGCGGCAGGAACGGGCTGATGTCGGTCATGGTGTAGAACAGGCGCTGTGTGCGGTCGCAGATCCGGGCGAAGACAAGTGCGACGACCGCGAGCAGGAGCGCGCCGACCCCAGTGGCCGCGCGCCGGCGCCAGACATTGATCTGCGCGACCGTCTGCGCCTGGCCGTAGCGGCGCCAGATCAGCGCCGAGCGGCGCAGGATGCCTCGGGATTTTCGCATGCTCCCCCGGGTGACCGGAACCGGGGCCACGTGCACCCCAATCACTGAAGGTTCAAGCCCGGCTGCAAGAAAATCGCCACAACCGCGCGGGTTTGCCGCGCCGCAACAACGAAAAGTCAGAAAGCGGCACTCAGGCTTACAGCCACGTCATCGTTCGGCCATGCGGATCGACCTCCGCAAGCGTCGACTCGGTTCGGACGGATCCGTCCCAACGAACGATGTTGAGCACGTAGCGAAGGCTGTCGCGCGGGCCGCCGAGAATGGCTTCCGGTTCGAAACGCACCCAGGCGAGGCGCCGCTCACCGGTCGCCTTCGCTCCCGCCGTCTCGATCGCCTCCGCAATGGCGCTGCGGATCTCTTGTGGCGGGTACTGGAAGAAGACTGAATGGTAGACCACCGTCGTGCCCGGCTGCAGCCCGGCCTGCAGCTGCTGGGCCACCCACTGGGCGGCGTCGGCCTTCTCGACACGGTGAGGAGAGGCGGCGGCGAGATCCAGGGCGGCGTTGAGGCGCGCCATCCGCTCCGTCTGGTCGGCCCAGATATAGGCGCGAAGGCGAAGACGGTCGGCTTCGCTGGATGGATCGAGCGGGTTCTGGTCGCAGGCCGCGCGGGAGGCGATCGCGAGCGGCAGCCACGCGGGCGGCGCGCCCTGCACCACTGTCGGCGCCAGCGGACCCTCGCCCGCGCTTCGGCCCCACGGCGGATGCGCGTAGCGGAATTTGTCCCAGTTCAGGTTGAGGCCGGCGCTCGCGCCAAGCTCCCGCATATGGAAGGGCTGCGGCGACAGCGCGGCCAGCCACTGGAATCCCGCAGCGAGCCCCGTGGCGCGGCCCGTCTCGTTGGTCTGCGGCGGCGAGCGCATGAAATCGCGAACGTGGTCTTCCTCGCGCCGGAGAAACGCCTCGGCATGCGGCCAGACAGTGTCCATCGTCCAGTCCGGGGCAGCGGCGGGATAGACCGCGGCGAGAACCGGATCGCGGCGGGTAAGCGCGGCGGCGTGCAGGGCGCCGGCGATGCGCAGCGACAGGGCGTCGGCGCGCGGATTGCCGGGCCAGTTTTCGGTCAGCCGCGCGACGATGCCGCCCGCCGCATGGTCGTCGGCGGCGCGTTCGAGCAGCTGACTCGTGAACGGAGACCCGAAGGCGCCGCACCAGTGCGCCTGTTGCCGCAATTCCTCGCGCGCGGTGATCATGGCGTCACGGCGTGATCACGACGCGACCAACGACGCGGCCTTCCCGCAGGTCCTTGAGCGCGGCGTTGACCTCTCCGAGCGGTCGGGTGGCGACCGGCACATCCGGGGCGCCGGTGCGCTTCACCAGTTCAAGCAGTTCGGCGATCTCGGTGAGGCTGCCGACATAGGAGCCCTGGATGGTGAGCGCCTTGATCGGAAAGAAGGGCGTCGGCACGACGACGTCGCCTCCGAAAAGCCCGACGACGATGACCTTGCCGCCCTTGGTGGTGGCGTCGACGCCGAGCTTCACCGTGGCGCCCGCGCCGACGAAGTCGATCACCGACCAGGCGCCGCCGCCGGTTGCGGCCTGCACCTGCTTCACGACATCCGGCGCGGCGCCGTCGATCACCTGGGCGGCGCCGGCTCTGCTGGCGGCGTCCCGCTTGGCCGGGTCGATGTCGACAACAATGGCGGACTTGCCTCCCATCTTGGCGTGCAGGGCCAGCGCCATCAGGCCGACGCCGCCGGCGCCGATCATCACCACCGGCTCTTCCCTGAGTTGCCGGTCGCCGACCTTCTTGAGCGCGCCATAGGCGGTGACGCCCGAACAGGCGAGCGGCGCAGCGCGCTCCGGCGGGATGTCGCCGATGTCGAACAGGTAGCGGGGATGGGGGACCAGCAGGTGCGTGGCGAAGCCGCCGCCGCGATGAATGCCGACACTGCAGGGCTTGAGGCAGAGGTTTTCATCGCCGCGCTTGCAGACCGCGCATTCGCCGCAGCCCATCCAGGGATGGACGAGCCGGACATCTCCGACCTTGACCCCCCTGGCGTCAGGGCCGGCCGCAATCACCTCGCCGACATTCTCGTGCCCCATGGTGAGCGGCAGCTTGATGCCGCGGTCGAGGAGCTGCAGCTTCTGGCCGCCGCCAATGTCGTAATAGCCGTCCCAGATATGCAGGTCCGAATGGCAGACGCCTGCGGCAATGACCTTGAGGACAACCTCGGCGCCTTTCGGTTCGGGCGTCTCGCGCTCGATGCGCTGAAGCGGCGCGCCACATTCGCAAACGTCGAAGCTCAGCATGGCGTCGCCCTCCCGGAGTGTTGTCTGGCGTGAGCCTATCCGGGCGCGTGTGCAGGGCCAAGCTGTCGAAGGATGAGAGCTGAACGCGCCAAACGCTCCACGACGCGGGGTGCGCCTGGAGGGAAGCTGCCATCTCGCCGTCATGTGGAGGGCCGGGGACGCGGGGAACCCACGTCGAGAGATAGTCCGGGTGCGCCGTTGCCGGCGCTTGAGTGGCGCGGATCGCCCCGCGTCCCCGCGGCCTGTTCTCGCCGGCCTCGCACAGGCCAGTCTTGTATGGGGAGGTCTTTCACTCCCCTGGCGTTGGACGCCGGCGGCGTGCGGGCCGGGGCTGTTCGCCCCCGGTCCCCGGAA
>WGLW01000046.1 GCA_016125405.1 Alphaproteobacteria bacterium
CGTGCTTACCAGCCTGCCGTTGTCGTTGGCGCTGCTCCTCATGCTCCGCTACGCCGCGCCGCTGCGCCCGACTTCCGTGATCCTCACGGGGAGCCTCGCTGTTGCTGCGGTCACGGCTGTCGCCCTGTCACTGTTTCACGGCGGCGATGCGACCGTCATGATCCTTATGTGGAATCTCGGCACGGCCGGCCTATTCGTCGGCCTGGGCAGCGCCTTCGGTAGGACCATGTTCTCCTGGGTTGCGCCACGTGTTGACCTCCGCCCAGCATGAAGGTCGCATATGAGCGAGTCCGGCACATGATTCCGGCGGTGGTTGGTCTGCTGCGGCTGCAAGGCGCGAAGCCGTCCTTTGCTCCAAGCTACCGGTTCACAGCCGTCGCTGCATTATTGGTTCTCGCAACTATTGCTAATGCGAGGGGCGGCACCCCGGATCCGCCTGTCTTTCGCAGCAGAAGCAGCCAGTTCATTTTGTTGCGCCCCATCGATCCGGCACCGTCAACGAAAATCCAAGGAATTGGCGGCGCACCTGTCGATCTCACCCAGTTACGCGGCCGAGTGGTTCTCCTCAATTTCTGGGCAAGCTGGTGTTCGCCTTGCGTCTATGAGATGCCCTCGCTCGACCGGCTCGCGGCGACCGCCGATCCGTCTCGCCTCGCCATCGTCGCCGTCGCGATCGACCGAGATGGAGCAGCGACGGTCACGCCGTTTTTGCGCGAGCACGGGCTCACGCATCTTGCCATCGGACTCGACCCCAGCCAACGCTTGGGGTCCCTCAGTACCGATCATGTGTCCGCTGGCGCGCTGCCGCTCTGGGGCCTGCCGATTACCTACATCATCGACAAGCACGGCGATGTCGTCGGCTACATCACGGGTGCCGCCGAATGGGACTCGCAGAAAGCACGGGCATTTCTCGACTACTTCATCAATGAGAACTGACGGCTCTATCGCCAATACTGCGAGTGTGGAGAAATGGCAATTTTAGGCGTTTTGGGTGGCAGTGGTGTCTATGACATAGCCGGTCTCAAAAACGCCGCGTGGCGGAGAGTTTCGTCACCCTTTGGAGAAACGTCCGACGAATTCCTGTTCGGAGAGCTGGACGGCCTGGATGTCGTTTTTCTCCCGCGGCATGGACGCGGCCATCGATATACACCGAGTTCGATCAACTATCGCGCCAACATCGATGCCTTGAAACGCGTTGGAGTCACCGATCTCCTTTCGGTCTCTGCCTGTGGGTCTCTCCGCGAGGATCTGCTGCCTGGCCAGTTCGTGGTCGTCGACCAGTTTGTGGATCGCACAATCGGGCGGGAGAGGACTTTCTTCGGAGAGGGGCTAGTCGCTCATGTGTCGATGGCGCATTCGACTTGCGACAGGCTTGCGCAAGCCACTTATGAATGCGCCCGTGCCGCCGAAATTCCCGTGACGCTGGGTGGCACATATCTCGCGATGGAGGGGCCGCAATTCTCCAGCCTTGCGGAGTCACGCATCTGTCGGAGCTTAGGTTGCGACGTGATCGGCATGACGAACATGCCAGAAGCGAAGCTCGCGCGCGAAGCGGAGATCTGTTTTTTGACGGTCGCGATGGTCACCGACTTCGACTGCTGGCATCCGGACCATGCTCACGTTCAGGTATCCGACGTCGTGCGAATTCTCGAAGAGAATGCGGAACGGGCGAAGCTGCTCGTGCGCATGCTGGCGCCTCGACTGAGGGATTCGAGACCGAGCCCTTGCCCGGCGGGTTGCGATCGCGCGCTGGATCATGCCCTCATCACCGCTCCCGGCGCACGTTCCCCTGATATGCTCGCCAAGCTCGATGCCGTCGCGGGCCGTGTGCTGAAGCGATGATTGCGCTCGTCACCTTCACGGGTTGGGAGAAACTTTCATGATCAAGGCCATTTGGAACGGAAAAGTGATCGCGGAATCGGACCGGACGGAGATTGTCGAGGGCAACCATTACTTCCCGGCCGAAGCCCTGCGCAAAGAATTCTTCCGGTCCAGCGAGACGCATAGCGTGTGCCCCTGGAAGGGCGTCGCGAGCTATTACTCGATCGAGGTTGACGGCAAGGAGAATCCGGACGCCGCCTGGTATTATCCGGACCCGAAGCCGGCGGCGCGCAACATCGCAGGCCGAGTCGCGTTCTGGAAAGGTGTCCGCGTCGAGACAACCTGATCGCGCTGCAGCTCCTATATTAGCTGTCATCAATGGTGGTGCACACGTCCGAAGGCGGCCGAGGGACGCGGCAGAACCCCTGGGCGGGCACGTCCAATGCCGCATTGAACTTCGAAGATAAGTTCTGAAAGGCGATCAGCCCCGTCAGTTCGACGAGTGCGTCGTCGCTCCAGTGCGCCTTTAGCCTCGCGCGCAAATCGTCGTCGACGCCGTTGACCGTGATTGCCTCCGCATATTCGAGCGCGAGGCGCTCCGCGCGGTCGAACAGAGCGCTGCCTTGCCATTGCGCCAGCGCGTCGATCTTCTCGACGGAAACGCCGCGCTTGGCCAGCGTCGCCGAATTGATGTCGACGCAGAAGGCGCAGTGGTTGATCTGTGATACGCGAACGGTCACTAGCGAGCGCAGCGCTGGCGCGATGGGCGAGGACCGCCGATCGAGCGCGCCATAGAGCAGAGCGACGCTCGCGAAGACCCATGGCGAGCGGCCCCACAGCAGGCCAGGATCGAGCACGCGCCCATAGGTACGCCGCTGCTTCCAGAAGAACAGGCGAATGAACCAGGGATATTGGCCGATCGGCTTAGATGCGACTGCAGGCATTTGAGGCCTCCCGCCTTCCGTTGACGCGCCAGGCTTCGCCGTCGTCGATGTCGGAGAGTGTTCTCAGCATCGCGACCTCCTTACCGGCAAGGTTAGAGAGCGTGTCGGCGAGTGCGTGCTCGCTCGACCATCGCACGTTCGCGAAGGGATCGATGAAGCGCGGGCACCGACGTAAGCCCACCAGCCAATAGCCGCCGTCCCTGGCCGGGCCGAAGACCGCGCTCTTCGATCCCAGGGCGCGGAATGCCGCGGTGACGTCGGATGCGGCAATGTCGGGGATGTCGCTGCCAATGATCACGACCGGCCCGGGCGGCATGCGCCGTGCGACCCGAGCCATGCGTTGCCCGAGATTGCCGCCTCCTTGCGGCAGCGTCGCGATGCCACGTGGCCAAGGGCCGGAGTGGTCGGGGGTGATACCGAGCCACGTCGACCATCGTGGATCGCGGCCCAGGCGGCGCAGCAGCCTTGCCAGCATGACGCGCTGGAACCTAAGGGCTTCGATCGCGCCAATGTCCCGCGCCAGCCGGCGCTTGCCCCGGCCCAATCGCGGCAGCCGCGCGAAGATAACAAGGTGCCGTTCGCAGCGCATGATCAGCCGTAGAGTCTTGCGATCAGGTGGGGCGGCATGCCGAGCAGATAGAGCGTGAGGCATGTCAGATTCCTGAAGCTCCGGCGGAGCCAGCCGTCGCGGCGCCAGCGTTCGGCTGAGGTGCGGGCGACAGAATCGAGGATTGCCAGGTGGCGCCGTCCGATACGGCGCACGAGATCGACATCCTCCATCAGCGGCCAGGCGCGGAATCCGCCAAGAGAACTGTAGAAATCGCGGTGTATCAATAGTCCTTGATCGCCATAGGGCAGCCCCAGATGCCGCGTGCGCCACGCCACCCACCGCTCGAGCCGCCGCGCTTCCGCGCTTGGATCGTCGAGCCCGAAGCGGAAGGTGGCGGCTCGCGACAGATTGGCCGGGTCTGCGATGAACCTCTCCACCTCATTTTGCCAATTGGTGATGAGAATCGTATCCGCGTGCAAAAACAGGAGCCACTCGCCTTCGCTTCGCATTGCACCCGCATGCATCTGAATGCCGCGGCCGGCGTCGGCGTGGACAAGCCGCGCGCCCATCGCGCGCGCAACATCGGCCGTGCCGTCGCGCGAGCCGCCGTCGACCACGAGGATCTCTCGAACTCCGCTGCAAGCAGCGACAGCACCGCCTAAGTCGAATGCTGCATTGAGGGTCGGGATTATCACCGACACTCCGGCCAAGTCCGCGTGGGGCGTATCGTTGGCTATCATGGGCGTCAGCTTAGCCAGAGCAGGAGACGAACCAGCCGCTTCGGCCATAGACTGAAGAGCTTCGGCGCATAAAACGCGCTTGCCACGCTCTTCGAGATTTCGCCACGGGTCGGATAGGGCAGGATAAGGCTCGTAAGCGCGCTCAGTTTCAGCTTCCGCGTAATCGCGAGCGCCCAAAGCTGGATGAGCTCACCGGCGTCGCTTCCCAAAACCGTTGCGCCGAGTATGGTTCCTTTGTTGTCGGTAATGAGCTTGACCCCGCCCGCGGTTTCCCGTTCGGCCTGAGCGCGGTCATTGTCCGCAAAGTCAGCTCGCACCACGCGCACGCGATCGCCCAGCATCTCGCGGGCCTGAGCTTCGGAGAGCCCGATATGTGCGAGCTCGGGATCTGTGTAAGTAACCCATGGAAGGGCGCGATAGTCAGCCTGGGCGGGCAGACGAAAGAGGGCGTTACGGATGACAATCCCGGCCTGATAGCTCGCTGCGTGCGTGAACAGGGGCCCGCCGATTACGTCGCCTAGCGCGTAGACGCGTCTGTTCGATGTTCGGAATCTCGCGTCCACGACAACGCCTTTTTCGGTGCGCCGGACTCCGCCTTTTTGAAGGTCGAGTTCGTCCAGTCGCGGTCGCCGGCCGGCGGCTACCAATAGGTGCGAGCCGGCAATTGGCTGCGGCTGCCCGTTCAGTGTGACGGAAATTCCGTCGCCGGTCGCGGCGACGCTCGCGATCTCGACTCCCTCATGGATGGCGATCCCCTCGGCCGTGAGTTCCGCGCGCAAGAGGTCGACAAATTCGGGCTCGTCCTTTGGCAGCAATCGACTTCGCTGAAAAATCGTGACGGAGCTGCCGAGGCGGCGGAAGGCTTGCGCCATCTCGACGCCGATCGGGCCGCCGCCGATAATCAGGAGATGATCGGGACGGGTGCCGAGAGAAAAGACCGATTCGTTGGTAAGAAACGGAACCACATCAATGCCCGGGATTTGCGGGACCACGGCGGCGGAGCCTGTTGCGATGATGATCCGCTTCGCGCGGACGCGCAGGCCGCCGCCTTCGATTTCTCTGGGGCTCGCGAAGCGCGCGGGAGCCTTGATGACGTGCACGCCAAGGCCTTCGAATCGCTCGACCGAGTCATGCGGCGCGATCCGCGCGATCACGTCGCGCACATGCGCCATGACCGCCTGGAAATCGATCCGTGCGTCAGAGCCGCCGATGCCGAAGCGGGCGGCTTCCCGGACGTTGCGGGCCGCACGGGCCGCCGCGAGCAGCGACTTCGACGGCACGCACCCGTAATTGAGGCAATCGCCGCCCATCTCGCCGCGTTCGAACAGAACCGTGCGGGCTCCCAGCATCGCGGCACCAGCCGCGACGGAGAGCCCCGCCGAGCCGGCACCAATGACACAAACGTCGCATCTCAGCAGCTTGGACATGCGTCAGCTCGCCTCGCTGCGCCGCAGCCGGCGATACCCGATTGGGACCAGCGAGAGCACGGCAAGCGCCAGGATCGGAATCAGAATGTTTGGCGCGAACAGGATGTCGAGTTCAGGCTTTTGGCCTTGGTCCAAGATCTCGCCCAGGCCACTCCCCACGCTGGCGTAGACAGCAGCACCCGGAATGATCCCCAAGAACGTGCCGGCCACGAAGGTCCGAGGCGGCACGTCAAGAAAGGCCGCCGCGAGATTGATCAGCCAAAAAGGAAAAAGCGGCACGAGCCGCAAAAAGAGAAGATAATTGAAGGCCCCTCTCCGGAAGCCATCCTTGAGGCTTTCCAGAGCGCCAAGCGCGCGACCTCGCAGAAACTCACCGAAACTCGTGCGGGCGATGAGGAAAAGGAGCGTCGCGCCGACTGTCGCGGAGACGACAGCTATGGCCGTGCCGACGTACAATCCAAAGAGGAAACCCGCGCTCATCGTCAGGATCGAGGAGCCGGGAAGCGAAAGGGTCGTCGCGGCTACGTAGACCGCCGCGAAGGCAGAGGCGATGAGCGCTGGATTCTGCTCCACCTGCGACAGGAGCCATGATCGATTGGCCGCAAGCGTCTCAAATGAAAGATAGCGGTCGAGATGAAGTCCGACAAACACGGCGAGGCCCAGGACGATCAGCGCGGGGAGCAGAGCGACGCGCGCCCAGCTTCGTTGCGTGGGGGCGCGATGGTCAGAGGACATCTCATGGCTGGGACGCGGCATCACGCCCCCAGTACAACGAGGATGGCGGAGAACGCGGCCGCCGCCGGGAGCGTCACCAGCCAAGCCAACAGGATCGTCCGCAGAGCATCCCGAGCGCGCGGCGGCGCCTTGTCGGCAACCCTGACGCCAATGATCGACCCGGCTGCGACATGCGTGGTCGAAACCGGCAATCCAAGAGGAGTCGCGCCCAAGACCAGGAATGCGGTGCCGAGATTGGCGAACAGGCCCGTTGTCGGCGTCATCGTCGACACCTCCTGTGCCAGAACGGGCAGCAGGCGGCGGCCGGACATCAAGGCGCCACCCGTCATGGCAAACGACATCAACGCGATCGCCAGGGCGGGTCCGCTGGCCGTTGTTTCGGTGGCTGGCCATGCCGCCAGGGCGGGAATCATCAAAGCGGCCATCTTCGGCACGTCGTTGAGGCCTCGGGCGAAACTCACCGCTCCACCGCTCAGCCAGTGGAGCGCCAGCCAGACCCGGCGCATCGCAGGCGAAGGACGTCGGTCGGGAGCCGCGCAGATGAACGGGTCTTTCATGTGGTCTTCGGGCGCGCAGCAGCCGGGCGTCCATTGCGGCATGCGAGCTTCGACGAGCCGATTCAACAGCAGCAGCGTCCAGCAAAGGGCGATGGCGAGAGCGGGGCTTGCGAGCAGCGGGACCAGGAATTTGGCTGCTACAACGCGGTAGGCGACATCGCGGATTCCGAACTGCGCGGCAGCAGCGCCGATGATCCCCCCAATCAGCGCGTGCGTTGTGGAAACCGGCCAGCGCTGCCAGGTGGACAGGGCAACAAAGCCGGCCGCACCGGCCAACGCCGCAAGCGCCGCGCCGAGTGGCAACCCCTCGGCGCTCTTTAGGAACCCGCCGCCGAACAAGGCGCCGAGCGCGCCACCCCACGAGATCGCGCCAAGTCCGCCGGCGAGAGTTGCGAAGACGCCGAGGAGCCAAGCCGCGCGTGGCGTGGCGATGCCGCTGCCCGCCAAGGCCGCAATCCCCTTCGACACATCGTTGGAGCCATTGGCCCAGGCAAGCGTCAGGCTGACAGCCAAGAGCAGGGCAGCGGAGAGCACGATGTCCGTCCTCTCAGCAGCATTTGATCGGAGCAGCCGCATTTCCGGCCCCTTGGGCAGTGGCCGGGCTGCAATCGAACAATCCGAAATGAACGGATTTATCGCCGATGATCTCGAAATGGGGAGCATAGCGGCTCAGTGACAGCATGTCCGCCGTGTTGCCGCAGACGGGAACAGCCTTGTGCGCAACGAAGCGATGATGATCGTCGAGTTCGAACGCGCTCGGGGCTTCCGGGATCGTTTTCTTGTAGATCGCTGCCTGACCGTAATCTTCGCACCGGTCCTCGAGGTCGAGTTTGAATGCGCGCACGGTCACTGAGTAAAATTCGATGAGGGCTATCCTGGTCTCAATGTCGGGATTGTTGATGGCGACGCGCCGCCGCTCGATCACGCGAACGTCCCGGCACCCAACGGCTGCCATCAGGCGCCGGAAGTCCTCCCAATAGAGTGCACCGCCCAGGCATTCTCCGCGCAAAATCGGATCGGCGGCCAAATCTCGGGGAACGCGCCGGTCTGCGAATACGTCCGAGATATAGAGCTCGCCGCCTTGCCGGAGCACACGAAGGATTTCCCGGAAGGCGCTCTGTTTGTCCGGCGAAAGATTGAGGACGCAGTTGGAAACGACGACGTCCACGCTGTCGTCCGCAATGCGCGCGGTGCGGAGATCTTCGATGTATCCTTCCCGAAATTCGACGTTGGCGAAGCCGAATTTTCGGGCGTGATAGTCGCGATGCTTCCGGGCGACAGCGAGCTGCTCTTTTGTCATGTCGACCCCAATAACGCTGCCGTTTGGGCCGACAAGCTGGGACAAGACATAGCAGTCGCGCCCCGCGCCGCATCCGAGATCGAGGATGTGCGCACCCTCCAATGCCTGTGGGATCGGCGAACCACAGCCGTAGAAACGGGCCTTGACTTCGTCATGCACCCTGGCGAGGGCGTCGGAAATATAGGGGGCCGGCGTGGCGCCTATGCAGCACGCGGAGGTTTGAAGATCGTCCGACGATTTGAGGATTTCTCCGTAATATCGCTGAATCGATTCGAGCGAACTTTGGTGTTGCGTCATGAGCTTAAGACTTCCTCGGTTATTGCTGTCAGGTTGGGCTTCGCTTCTTCTGGCAAATCGCTCCATTCGAGAAGGCGGTGATCGAAAGTGCCTTCCAGGCTTGGCTTAACGATCTTGAAATAAGGGGACACGTCGAAGTCGCGCGGCACAAAGAGACTGTGGTGGCGGATGCGCAGGACCTCCTTCAAGCAATCGAGGCAGGTCGGCGTCGCCGCTGCGACCGTCGTCACCAGCGGAAGCACTGGGTATTTGATTGTCTGGAAGGCTTGCGCGATCAATGTCGAGCAGATCGCCCGCGTGGGGTCGCCGCTCCCGAACGCAATCATCTTGCGCCGCCAAGAGGTCGGAACCGGCGGTGTTGGCAAGAGATAGCGCACGAGATCTATGACGTTCTTAACATCGTATCTGTGCCCGATCCGGCTAACAGCATATGCGAGAAGCGCTTGCTGGTCCGCTTCGGTCAGACCAATGGGCCGGCAGATGCGGCTGTGATACTGGGAGTAGTTGGCGATCCCGGTGACGCGAACGCCGGCAAGGAGGTCGGCTTCGATGAATGCGTGCGGTCTGGGCGAATTTGGCGGCAAGTTTGGATGGTCACCCACATAGAGTGCGGCGTGAGACCAAGTCGATTGCGTCAGATATTTGATGGCAGTGCTGATGCGGCTGTAGCCCTCGATCAGCAGGACGTCGCCTGGGTGAAGTATCTGCTTCAGAAGTGTCGGGTTCGTCGGCGGCGAAGCGCTGTGCACATGCCGTTCCGCATTCAAGAACGCAGCGAGCCATTTTCCCAACAAGGCCTGCATCGGTGGGCTCGATCTCATCCGCTGCACGATGCGCCGCCGAGCACGCAGAAGCGCGCGCAGTAGCGATGATTGAGCTTCACCGGCCGCGCCGCCTCGGCCAGACTCGCGCCCAGCTCAAAGGCAGCGTCGTAGGGAAGCAGCGTACAGGAGAGAACCGCCGGCTTATCCGCGCCTTTTCGCTTCACGATCATCCGAGAGCTGGCGCACATCACCGCATCCGGAGTCTTGCCCAGGATGCTCCAACAGCGCTCAGTGATTTCCGGCACGTCGTCGTCGGACCTCATTTCAGGAAATAGCACAAGGCGCGCCGGATTGGCCGCGTCGATGCCCACGCCCAGTCTGTCGAATAGGGCTGCGTAGCCGGCACGTATCTGGGCGTCTGTTTCTTGCCAGACCGTTCGGCCGGCGACGGATACGAAGAAGCCGCTCTGCGCGAGCCAGAGCAGCCCGTCGATTGTAGGCCGCCAACTCTGCGGCCCCCGCAGCCGCTCATGACCCGACGGCCCGTAATGGTCTAACGAAACACGCAGAGCGAGCTTGCCCGGAAATCGCCGATTGAGGTCGAGTAGTGGTGCCTTCAGCCGCTGCATCGGCTTCATCGCGTTGGTCAGCACTAAGACGGCGAAGCCCGCGGCGAGGCCGTCCTCCAGCATGCCCAGGATGTCCGGGTTCATGAACGGCTCGCCACCGGTAAAGCCGATCTCATTAGGCGGCGGATCAAGCTTGGCTGCCTCCGCTAAGAAGCAGTCCACCTCTGAGCGCGAAAGGTGGATGAGGCGGTCGTTCCTCGGACTCGACTCGATGTAGCAGTTCTCGCAGGCAAGGTTGCAAAGGGTCCCGGTATTGAACCAGAGCGTTTTGAGGGCCTTTAAGGAGACACTCGCACGGCGTTCGCCCGTTGCCGTTACGTCCGGATGGGTGAATTTCGTTGAGGAGATAGCCGGACGTACATGTTCCGGAGCCGTCGCCGCGGGTCCCTCCGCCGAATTCGGGGCGCGGGTTGCCGGGGTTGATCGCCAGCATTGGGGGGCAGAGAAGGCTTGATCCATCTTCGGGCGCTCAGTTGTCGTGTACTCATCTGAGATTCGCCGGCCGGTCCCGAGAGGTTTCATCAGGCGGCCCAAAATGAGGCCTTCGGCGTCATCCGGCTCCTTCCCGACACGTGCGGCGGGGTGGATCCTTAACGGCGCAGTTTCGCCTCGGTGGTCGACTGGCGCAGCGAAACCTTCCGGCCGCTTGCGGCGAATCTCCTCTTGA
Source organism: Alphaproteobacteria bacterium (assembly GCA_016125405.1). Lineage (GTDB taxonomy): Bacteria > Pseudomonadota > Alphaproteobacteria > Caulobacterales > Hyphomonadaceae > UBA7672. The sequence goes on from WGLW01000046.1 coordinate 10,432, forward strand.
AACAACGCCTCGGGGTCATCTGCCGAGCGCGCTGGCGTGGGCGCAGGCTCCGCCTCGTCGTTGCGTGCGTCATCGAAGGAGGGCCACACGATAGGGCCTGTTGAGGGCATCGGACGTTCGAGCCCGAAGGCCTCAAATTGCATATTTTTCCGCACCCCAACGTGGTGCTTGGCCTATGGCAGTTCCGAAAGGGGACGCTCTGGATGGATTGAAACTCGGTCAGTGGCGTCTGCACTCGAGATCCATCTCATTGGCCGAACCAATTTTTTGCCGGGGGGACCGGTCCAGCGGACTTCAACAGACTGGGGGGTGACGCGGAGATTCTGCATGCAGCGTGTTTTCCAGTCGTTTGTCGATGGTCTGGTAGCCAGCGAAGATGCTGATAACCTCCGTGCGGTCCTCGCCGAGGCAGGCGCTGCTCTCGATTTGAGCTGCTTTGCCTATCTCGCCATGCCCTTGAGAGTGGGGGATGCGCCGTCGCTGATCTCGACTTATCCAGTTAAGTGGACCGATCGGTACCTTCGGGAGCGTTACGAGCGGATAGATCCGGTCATCGTGGAAGCGCTAGCCACAAGGGAGCCATTCGAGTGGGGACAGGAGTTTCCTGCGAAGCATTTGTCGAAATTGCAGTGTTCACTGCTCGATGAGGCGGCTCAGTTTGGGATTCGCTGCGGATTTACCGTGCCCATTCATGATGCGCGTGGCACCACTGCAGCGGTTACTTTTGCGGCCGACCAACGCCGCCCGAAGTTCCAGCATTGCATCGAACAGCACCGGCATGTGCTCCAACTCATAGCGATGTATTTTCATGCGCATGCGCGGCGGCGGTTGTCTGGCAATCGCGTCATTGATGGCGTCGCGTTGTCGCCGCGAGAACTCGAATGCCTTGAATGGGCCATGCAGGGTAAGTCTGCATGGGAGATCGGGCACCTGCTAAATATCTCTCGCCGTACAGCGGCGTTTCACCTTGACAATGCGAAAAGGAAGCTTGGCGTCAGAACAATTTGCCAGGCTGTTGCAAAGTTGGCCGCCTCCAAATCCGCAAGCGAATCGGTTCCATCCGTCGCCCCCTGTGCAACTGCACAGGATGCGAGCCGTCTCTCGATCGCCTCCAATCGCGCAGGAGCAAACCTGCCAGGAGGCCAACATGATCCAACTCATCACCGCCGATCGCTACGGTGCGTTCCTTGATGATCTCGCCGAAATGCATCGGCTTCGTTACCGGATCTTTAAGGAACGGCTCGGCTGGGACGTTCAGGTCAGCGGCGACATGGAAATCGACGAATTCGACGCCTGCCAGCCTGCATATCTTCTGCAGAAGGATGACGACGGCCGCATCCAAGGGTGCGTGCGGCTTCTGCCAACGATGGGCTCAACCATGCTCCGGGATACCTTTCCAGTGCTCCTGGACGGTGAATCCGTGCCAGCGTCAGATGCCATCTGGGAAAGCAGCCGGTTCGGCGTCGATCTGAGCTCGCGGTCCGAGAAGGCCGGCCGCAGCATCGCGCGAGCAACCTTTGAGCTCTTTGCCGGAATGATCGAATTCGGTCTGATGCTTGGGCTTTCAGACATCGTCACTGTCACCGACGCGCGGATGGAGCGGATCTTGTGCCGCGCGAACTGGCCATTGTTACGGCTCGGTTCGCCCCGGGCGATCGGCAAGACGCTGGCTGTCGCGGGTTATCTTGAAGTTTCGCGCGAGCGGCTTGCTCGTGTTCGCGAGTCCGGCGGCCTTTCCGCCGCCGTGATGCATGTGCAAGGCGGCGGCGATCCCAGCCCTACGAGGCCCAGCGGAGTGATCGAGGCTGCCGCATAAACTGCGATCGGAAGCCGCGGATCGGAAGCACGGTCACTGAAAGCGGCACGCGGCATCGGTTGAGAGCTCGCGGGCTCAGACCTCGCACCGGCCCCGGCTGTCACCCCAATCGCCAATCAGCGCATTGTATGGATGTCGACTATGGAGATCCGCGATCTCGTCTATCTGGATGCCTCGGCGATCACGGGCAACTTCACACGGGCCGCCCAGTCACTCGGAATCAACAGCTCCACGATCAGTCGTCGGGTTGGACGATTCGAAGACGAACTCGGTCTCGCCTTGTTCGAACGCGGGCACGCGGGCATTCGCCTGACCGCTGGTGGCAAGGCAGTGCTGCCACACATCCGCCGCGCCCTGGCTGAACTCGATGCGATCAAGCATGCCGGTAACCGGAACGGCAACGGCATCGTAGGTGAAGTGCGCCTTGCAGTGAGAATGCCCCCGGTCGGCGAGCCGCTGCGCGACCTCCTGGTGCGGTGGCGAACGCGGCATCCGGAGGTCACATTGACCATCTCAGAACTGAACGAGTGCGAAATCCGGACCGCGATACAGGAGCGCCGCATCGATGTGGCGCTAATGACGCGACACACCCTTTGGCCGGATGCTAGTTCCGCCCCGCTTTATCGCGAGCGGGTGCTTGCGGCGATTCCTTGCGGACATCTGCTCCTGAATCAGGAGACACTTGATTGGGAGTGCTTGCGAAGAGAGATCCTGCTCGTTCAGGGGTGGGACACCAGCCAGTCGGCGCGCGAGTTTTATGCATCGCTGATGGGATGCAGTGGCCATTTCCAGGCGCATGCCGCGAGCAAGCAATGCGTTTTGGCGCTAGTCGGAGCCGGGTTTGGCATCACGCTGGTCACTCAGAGCCAAGCCGAGGTTTCCTTCCCTGGAGTCGCATACCGGCCGATCCGCGAGGAGAATGCGTGGGTTCAGGTCGAGCTCGTATGGAGTCCGGATGCCGAAGACCCTGCCGTCGGCCGGTTCTTCGCCTTCATGCGCGACGAAGCACGATCACGCCGTCTTTTCTGAGTTCGATCGTGCTGGCTGCGGCCGCGGTGCGACCAATCTAGCGCGACGCAGTTTCGCAAAAGCGCGATCAGTCGCCATGAACCGCGCGAGCATCGGACCGATCAGCTTCGTCGGTTCGGCGACGACCTGCCCAGTTTCGCCGCTGAGAACCTCGGCATAGGAAACGAGATTACGATGAACGGCGGCGGAGAGTTCGACCGTGACCTTGACGGGCCGGTCATCCTCTAGTGTTCCGAGTTTTAGCTTGTGCATGATTGTGGTCCTCATTGGACGTAGCGCTCTAAGACCAAGTCGTGGGTAACCAGCACGCGCACTGGGAATCCAGGTCGGATCGTGATTGTTGGTTGGATGTTGAGTGAGCGGCTGACGACCTGCTGCCCGGTCTGATTGATGCTCTGCGACATCCCTTGCTGGATGGCTTCTGCGAGCGAGCCATTGTTGTTGCCGTTCATGCCGACTTCCGTTCCCACGCTGAGAACAGTCGAGAGGACTGCCGCCTTGAACAGCATGCCCCAATGATTGTCGACCTCGTCATCGAGCCCGGCATAGCCTTCGGTGTCCGCGCCGGGCTGGCGCTCCAGCACGATTGATCGGCCGTTCGGCATGATGAGCCGGTTCCAGACGAGCAAGGCACGCGACTGGCCGAACGCGATCTGCGCATCGTACTGGCCAACGAGGCGTGAGCCCTGCGGGATCAGCAGGATCTTGCCCGTCGGACTGTCGTAGACGTCCTCGGTCACTTGGGCCGTCACCTGGCCCGGCAGATCTGAGCGTAGGCCGGTGATCAAGGACGCCGGGATCACAGCGCCGGCCTGCAGCACATAGGCGCTCGCCGGCGGCTGGACACGGTCGGGACTGGTGGTACGGCGATCGATGTTGCCGTTGAGGAAGGCGAGCATGTGATCCTGCGACGTGAGGTCGGATGACGCGTTCGCTGGCGTCGGCGTCGGTTGTCCGGCGGTCGGTGAACGCGGCGTCGCCACGGTCGGAGCGACGACATTTGTGGTGGCGAACAGATGGCTTGTGCGTGCGGCCTCCATCTCCTGGGCGAGCCGCTGCTCCTCCGGGCTTGGCCCGGGCCTGCCTGGCGCCGGCGCACCGGCATTCAGGATCGGCTTGCCGAGATCGCCGGGCAGCGGCGGTCCGAGTTGCGGAACCGGCTTCGGCAGGCCGGTATAGTCGCGCGGCAGATTCGCCAGCCCGTCCGGCGTGTTGCGGTTGTTCGTGTTGAAGAGCTCGGTGCCCGTCGTCTTCTGCTGCGGCTTTAGGGCGAACAGCAACGCGCCTCCAATACCGATCGCCGCCGCCGCGCCCACCCCCAACAAGACTTTGCGGGATAGCCGCGTCACCGGCGGCCGCCGTGCGCGCAATCGCATCTCACCGGCCGGACGCGCAGCCTCACCCGGCCCTTCCTGTTCCCGGGCCTCGTCCGTCACGACCTTGGCCTCCCGTCGGTGCGGACGATGCGCACGACCTCTTGATGCTTGCCACCGAGCTTCAACTCCGCCGCTGCGAACAGCCGGTCGACGATCATGTGATTGCCGCGAACGCGATAATTCACGAGCTGGCCATCGCCTTCCGCACCAATGACCCATAGCGGGGGCAGTTCGCCTTGCGAGATGCCGGTCGGAAACTCAATGAACACCTGTCGTCCATCGTCGAAGGCGCGTAGCGGCCGCCAGGGCGGGTCGTCGCCCTCGATGCGGTAGCGAAAGTTGAGCGCGTTGAGGTCGACGCCGGTGACGACGGGCGTTGCGGCTTCCGCCGCTGCATTTTGCTGGCGCAGCGCGATGAGTTGGTCCTGTGCGTAGGCCCACGAGACCGAAGCCATATAGGTCTTGTCGTCCGAATGCAGCTCGAGGTGATAGGTGCGGCGGTCGGTATTGATAATGAGGTTTGTGACCAGATCGGCTCGCGTCGGCTTCACCAGAATGTGGACACGCTTGGCCGGCCCGACGCCGCTCTCGGTGTCGCCGATGATCCAACGCACGGTATCTCCCGCCGCGACAGGCCCCGAGCCCGTCAATTGTTCACCTGGCTCCAACGCGATGTCGGTGATCTCGCCCGGCGCGGCGTAGACTTGATAGAGCGCGCCGTCGGAAAAGGGATACACTTGGATCGCGTTCAGGTAGCCGGCTCGCGTTGGCTGAACGCGGGCCGCGCCGTTCGCCTGGTCGACGCGCGCATGGGGATCGGCAAGCTCGGGCGGTTGTTTCGTGTTGCCAGGAAGAGGCTTGAGTTGGCCCGGCAAGGGCAACAGCTTCGGCAACTCGACAATCTGCACGGGTTTCGGCGGATCGGCCTGCAGCACCGCCGGCTTCGGCGTATTGTCGTAGCTGATCTGTGGCGGCTTCCATGTGGTGGCGCATGCGCCAAGAGATAGAGAGGCAAGCAACAGCGACGAGATCGCAAGGGGGCGCATTAGCCGAGCTCCTTTGACCAATTGAGGGCATGGACGTACACGCCGAGCGGATTCTTCTTGAGCCGATCGGCGTCGGTCGGCGTCTGCAGGACGATGGTGAGGATGGCGCTCCAGCGTTCGGTCGATGCGAGCGCGTCGTCGACGTAATGGCGCTCGATCCATTCGACGCGGAAGCTGTTGTCGGAGGCGCGGATGACGCTCGCGACGTCGACGGAGACCTGGTTCTTGCCGACCTTGGAAAACGGATCGTTGGTCCGCGCGTAGTCGTTGAGCGCCAGCGCGCCCTTGTCGGTGACATAGTTATAGGCGTCGAGCCAATTCTGGCGCAGCACCACGGGGTCAGCGGGAATGCCGCGCACCTCCTGGATGAAGCGCGCCAAATGCCACGCGATCTGCGGGTCGGTCGGCTGGTAATCCGCCGTGGCGGGCGCGATCGCCTGGGCCTGGCCAAGCTTGTCGACCTGCACCACCCACGGCGTGATGGTGCCGCGCGCCGATTGCCACACCAGACCGCCCGCCAGCCCGCCGCTGAGCGCGAGCGCACCGAAGAAGGCGAGGCGCCAGTTCTTCGCTTGGACACGGGCGGAGCCGATGCGTTCGTCCCAGACCTGGCCGGCACGCTGATACGGCGTTTCGGCGTCGGGCGTCTTGCCATACCGCACGGTCGATCGTCGGAACATGGACTATTCCCCCTCGGAAAGATCGACCTGGTGCCCGCCGCTTGGCCGATCGCCGGAGCGGATTGCGTGGTCGGCGGCGCTGACGCCGCGATTGATGGTTTGGCCGCGCTTCATGCGCTGCGCCCAGGCAGGCGGACTGTTCGAAGAGGCGGACGCGCCGCCTGTCCCTGATGCTGGGCGGGCGTTCCCGCGCATCACCGCGCGCTCGCCCGAAGCGAA